>CAYSKI010000017.1:0-70770 GCA_964431695.1 uncultured Pirellulales bacterium
AGGCCCTGAGTAATCTCTTCACGCTCGATGACTTCGAGGGGAAATTTATATGAGTCGCTATGACCTTTATCATCCGTAAGCCCAATTACAATGTTGTTGCCACCGGATTTCAGGGGCATGTCAACGGGAAGAATAATTCTTGCCCTTAGTTCGTTCGGATCGATGGAGGCAACGTTCTGAGCTGAAAAGTTTCTCAGCCGCCACATGGTTCGAAGTGGAACTGCAGAACAACCGACGAAAATCAAACCCGCCACTAACAAAATGACTATTCGTTTCATTTTTTTACTCCTTATATTTCATCGGTTCACGTATCTACAAAACTACATTCGAACTATGTCTTTTTTTTATTTGCTTCCCGTCGAAAAACTTGCTCATATACCTTTTCGTATCCCGAGACCATTTTATCTATCGTAAAGTTTTCTTCAACGTGTTGTCTGCACTTTTTGCGGTCTATTTTCTCGATTTTACCAACGGCCTCGACGGCTTCATCGACCGAATTAACCAGATAGCCGGTTTGCTTGTCGGCAATAACTTCACGGCAGGAGCCTAAATCCATCGCAATAACCGGCACGCCGGCCGCCATTGATTCGGCCATTACCAGTCCGAACCGTTCGGGTATGGTATTAAGATGAAGGACTGCGTAAGCCTCTTTAAGAAGTGCATCCCGCTGGACGGGATTAATCGGGCCGATGAACTGAATCGAGGATTCGTTTATGTGCGGTTTGATAAGATTATCGAAATATTCCTGGTCCTGGATTATCCCCGCAATAATCAGGTCCATTCCTGATTTTTTAGCCGCTTCTATCGCAAGATGTGTCCCCTTGTCGTTGTGTATTCGGCCGTAGTGAACGAGCTTGTCACCGGATTTTTCCCGGAATGTCAGGTTCGAAATATCAATCCCATTATAAACGGTCGCGAGATACGGCAGGCCTGGATCTCTGTCGGAATCGCTGATGGAGACAAAGTAGCTGTCTTTATGGTCATGGTAAACCCGAAGAATATCCGGTTCAGAGAAACCATGTATTGTAGTCAGCATGGGCGTCCCGATAAACGGTATATACGTCAGCGGCAGGTAATCGAAATTATTGTGGATCAAATCGAATTCATCCGCTCTCTGCAGGGCTTTCGAAATGTGCAGGCATGTGGAGACAAGCGGGATTTGTGATTTGTCCTCTTCGTAGCCCTTTTCTATCCAGCCTGCGAGCCTTGCTTTGGTTATAGAATCCTTTGTGGCAAAAAGCGTGACATTCTTCCATCCCCGGGTGACCAGTCCCTCTGTTATGTTACTGGCTACGGTCTCCCAGGCACCATACGCCCTCGGCGGCGTTCGCCATGCCACCGGCGCAAGAATGGCGATTCGTTTATTTTTTATATCATCCATGATAAGTACTTAAAGTTTAGAGTGCCTAAAATGCCTAAAGTTACACTACGTGTCATCCTGAGTCCCGATGTTGTTTATCGGGGCGAAGGATCTGGCCAACGCAGGAGAGATTCTTCGCTTTGCTCAGAATGACAGCTCACCCCTAAAGGGCAAGCTGTCACTTTAGCTCTCTGCCTTCTGTCCTCTGATTTCCTTTTTTATCCGCTGGATATGTCCCCGCCCCAAGGCCTTTACTTCGCAACCAAGCTTGAAATATCGGCGGATATTATCGTCATCCAAAATTCCGAAGCAATCGATAACCGCCAACGGCCCGTTAGCCCATTCGACGATTTGTTCAGGCTCAAGCTCCAGATAAGGCTCGTGCGGCACAGCCAATATCATCGCTTTAGCACCGGCAAGAGCGCTCGAAAGCTCACTTTGGACCCGTATATTTACAAGGTCGTCCTGGTTTCGGAAAAACCTCGCCAGAGAGTGACCCGGGGCCGGATATTCATCCTGTTTTTCCAATTCGTACCAATGTTCGAGATATGGGTCGTGCACACGCATCTCGGCCCCCATCTCCGTCAATTTCCGGACAATCAATTCCGAACCGCTATATCGGGTGTCACCGACATCCTGCCGGTAGCTGGCTCCGCACAGAAGTATCGCCGCACCGGCCAACTGCCGGCCCATATTTCGAAGCGCATCCCTTGTCAGAGTTGCGACATGCAGACCGCGGGTATCGTTAATATCGATTGCCATCGGCGTGATTTTGAATATATCGTCTGAAAAACCGAGAATATGCTTATACGCCCAGTATCCGAGGCCGCCGTCCTTCGGAAGGCAGTACCCTCCGATACCGGGGCCGGGGAATATAATATTATTGTGTGTGGGCCGGACCTTAATCGCTCTGATTACTTTTATTAAATCGACGCCATTTCGCTCTGCGAAAAAGCTCCACTCATCGAGAAATGCAAGTGTTGCGGCACGAAATGAATTCTCGATAATCTTGGTTGTCTCGGATTCAATGGGACGATCCATAACTGTCAGCGGAAATTCTTCGGTGTTCAACACTTCTTTCAGGAATTTTTCAACACGTTCTTTTGCCTGTTTATTACAACCTGAGCAGACCCGCCAGAAATCCCTTATAGACGATACGTATTGCCTGCCGGGCATGACACGCTCGAAGCTGTGTGCCAGGAGCGGCTCAGATTTCATACTACGGGCGGCAAATGCCTTTTTCATAATGGGCCAGGCCACAAATTCCGTCGTTCCGGGCGCTACCGTCGTTTCGATTAATGTCAGACAGTCCGCCGGTATTTTTTCGGCAATGGTTTTTATAGTCGCTTCCAAAGCTCCCATTTCGGCCCTGCCGGTTCGCATATTACCGAGGTCGTTTTTCGTGTAGTCACACTGAACATCCACGACCACACAATCCGCTAATTTAAGACAATCGCTGTTGTAGGTAGCTATCAGGGTTTTCTTTTCAAGAACGCACCGTGCAATCATGGGATCGACTTCCGGGTCCTCGGCTTTGACCGGTGAAATACCCCGATTCAACAAAGGAATTTTCCAATAGCTGCGAGTGCTGGGTCTCTGACAGCCTATAACGAACTTGCCGGACTTGCCGCTTTTCTTATCGACGGTATCGGCAATAATAGCCGCCATTACCGCGCCGACGAATCCGACACCCATTACGACAACTATTTCCTTACCTTCATTACGTGCAGCTTCGGCCAATGACTCAACGCGTTTGAATTCTGCAACGTACTGATCCTCTTCCGGAATGGCAAATTTTTCTCCTGCGGGGCTTAGTGAATAATATGTCATTATCTGCACCTCTTCTATTGTAATAACAGCTACTGTTTATTTTTGGTGAATTGTCTCCGGAAGTTTATCAATAATCTCTCAAATATCAAGCTTTTTCTCCATATCATTGAATCGGCTAAAATACAGGGCGGCCGATATATCTTTAATCTTGCATATTTGGGGCAAAGATGTTAAAATTTCTAATAATTGTTGACTATTCTATATTATTTTCCAGAGCCTGGTATAAAACCGGCCGGAGGGTCAGAATGCAAAAGAATTGCCTCCTAATCGCCATTCTTATTATTTGGTTCTTTACGATATGTGAAACCCTCCCGGCCCAGGAAAGTGATTTCAAATATCCTCATTATCTGCTTGATTCATACAATCCAGACGGAATCTCTTGGAAAGGCATAGACCCGAATGGAGACTGGCCCGTTCCGGTTAATCCGGGGGAATTGCTTGTCGGTGAACCCCCCGCTATAAACGTCTCCGGTGTGACTATACCTATAGACCATTGGTTGGAATTTCTTTTTAGCGGCGAAATTGTTGACGGCCCCGGGGACGATGTTTTCATTGTAGAGCTTGATTCGGTCGGGGAGCAGGCTTTGGTATTTCTTACGGACGGCGCCGGCAGAGAATATCTGCTTGGCTACGGCGCAGTTCCGAATACTGGTCTAGGCGGACCTGTAACAATCGGTTTCGACATTGCGGGAATATCCCTGCCGTTCACCCCCCGTGCCGTACGTATTCTCGGAATCGACCTCAGAGGAGGTTCGCCGGGATTCGATCTGGCCTATGTGCGAGCACGAGTCCGGTCGGATTGCCGCAATAACTCCTGTAATCCGAGTCCGCCCGACGGCGCCACGAATGTCCCTGTAGATGCAATACTAAACTGGTCACCGGGTTATTCCGCACAAGAACATAAGGTTTTCTTCGGAATTTCTCCCGATGATGTCGGTCCGAATGCGGCTCCCGTCGATAGTCCCAAACAGCCGCAAGATTCCAATACGTATGATCCCGGTGGACTCGAATTAGGCGAAACATATTACTGGCGAATCGATGAGGTCAACGACACTCATACATGGACGGGAGAGATATGGAAATTTACCGTAACCGACCACGCGGTTGTGGATGATTTCGAGTCATATAACAGGAATGATATATACAATAACTGGATAAAAATACCGAGGGCTGATATATATCTCGCCAAGCCGCCGGAGCCGGTTCATAATTCGCAACAATCACTTGCCTTCAGTTATTATTATGACGAGCGTTCTTTCTCCGAAATTGCGTATTACTTCGATCCACCTGAAAACTGGGCCTCTATCGGCGCCAAGTCGCTGGAATTATATTTTTATGGTTTGCTCAACAACGATTCGGACTGTCAAATGTATTTTGTTCTGGACGACGGGGATGAGAAAAAAATTATTCCCTATGAAGGTGACGCGAACGATATTACGAAAGAGTTCTGGCAACTCTGGAGAATCGACCTGCAAAATATTAACGACATTAACCTCAGCAACATCGAATCTATAACAATCGGTTTCGACAACAACGCGGACCAGCCGACGGCATCGGGATTCGGGTTTGTTTACTACGATGATATTCGACTCTATTGCTCAAGGTGTCTCGAAGAGAACAGGCCAAAAGCGGATTTTAATAATGACTGCATAGTCGATTTTAAGGACCTCGAAGAAATGACGGACGAATGGCTCGCTTCGGGACAAGGAAATGTCACTGTTTACGCTCCCGGGACACCTGCGGTCTGGTATAAGTTCGACGGCAACGCCAATGACAGTGCCGGCAGAGCCGACGGTCAAATACGGGGCAATCCAAACTTTGTCCCGGGCGTTGACGGTCAGGCGCTGCAATTCGACGGCCAGGAAGATAGCGTATCGGTATCGGATGCAACCGGCATTTTCTCAACGATAAATACCGGCATTACTATCGCCTTCTGGGCAAACGGGACAAATTCCACACATCATACTGACACTCTGTTTTGCACTAACTATGAGTATAATGTGTATAATCCCACGATAGCGATAAATCTCGGCTGCTGGAAACAACCCGGCAGATATAACTGGGACTGCGGATATCCCTGGTCCTTCGATAATCGGCTGACCGACGAACACAGATATAAAGCCGAATGGGAAGGTCGCTGGAACCACTGGACTTTCACGAAAGATGTGATAACAGGAAAAATGCAGATTTATCTTAACGGCACCCTCTTCGACAGCCGAAGCAGAGCGAACTCATCTATTTCAGGAGTCACGTCGTTCCAAATCGGCTCAGGCTGGTATGGAGGTTACGACGGCCTGATAGATGATTTCCGAATATACAATTATGCCCTCTCGCAGCCGGAAATCGCCTATATAGTGACAAACGGCACTGGGACTCTCGATTTTCCGCTTATTACACCGGCCGATTTATTCCCGGATAATAACATCGACTTTAAAGACTTCGTTATATTTGCCGAAAGCTGGCTTGAAAAACAGTTTTATCCGTAAGATTCATTGTTTACCGGATATGTGATTTCAGAAAAGACTTTGCATTATTATTTTAAAATAATTATTAGGGATGCAAATATGATTTTATGAAGATGGATTAAAGATATTCTTTCTACAAAAAAAACAGGCCGAGACTATAACATCATCCCACAAACTACTTATGTCTAAAAAAGCACTTTGTCCGGGTTTTTATTTTTCTTTAATTGCTCGAACGATTGCGGCTCGGCAACTTTTCGATATCCCAGAGCTTTAATAACTTCAAGCACTTCCGTCCAGGTTGGAAACGGTCTCGAATTTTTTTTCTTGTACTCGTCAATTGCCATAAGGAAGGCAAACTGCTCTTCGGACATTTGCCCTTCTTCAGCGGATTTTCGCTCATCCGTAAGCCGTCTGCCGGGACCTCGCCTTCTGTCCAGACCAAGACGCCTGTCAACAACACTCATTCTGCGATCCCGCTCGACACGACGCTCTATTTTATTTTTTTCCGACATTTTAAAATTCTTCCTCGAAAAGATCCCCGTCGAAATCACTGTCTTCTTCCTCATCCAATGCGAAATCATAGAAATCATCGTAAGCCTGCTGAGACTCGATTACAACGTGTGCCTCGTCAAGGAATTCTTCCGGAACCATTACTGCAATTTCCTTTGAACCAATAGACTGTTCCTTATGTTCGCTTATTACCGCAGGGATATCGTTAGACTCCAGCAAAGTCGTGTATTCTCTGGCCTGCTCAATATCCTCGGCAAATGCAACGACGACATACCCTTCTAATTTTGCTTGAGATTTATGATTTTTTTTGGAACGCTTTGTCATTTTTTCCTCCACAACAATCTGCAATCCTCATAACATCTGCCCTGCATGAGTATAATATTTAATTACCCAATATCCTGTGATTAAGTGCTAAATTCACTTTCACGTACTTTCGACAAAATCCAACTGATAAATTATTAAAATCTACGCATATTGAGGAAAAACTGTAAAATCTCATATCATGTTATCAATCTCCCGACAAACAGCCCTATAGGACCTATATTGATTTGTTGTAAAAATTTAATAATTACCGCCATTTTTTTGTTGCAAACTTGGTTACAGCAATATAATAAGAACTAAAGAAGGTGTTCCGGGCTTATGGATGTGGTGCCGGACTATTACAATAATTTTACTTTTCAATAAGGAGGTTTTTCGAATGGCAAAGAAAAAAGAGTCTTTGATTGTAGCGAGCAAAGTCAAGGCTTACATTAAAAGTAAGAAGATGATGACCTCGTCTGAGTCCCTTGAGGCAATTAGTGATAAGGTCTATTCCATGCTCGATGCTGCCATTGCGCGAACAAAGGCCAACCGTCGCAGCACGGTTAAAGCACAGGATTTGTAGGAGTCAATAAAGACTTTTTGGTTCTTACTTCCAAGCAAGGATGCAAGATGTGTGCTAATATCTTTTGTTTAAGCTACTTACGTTTGCAAAATTGTCGATTAGAACAAGCCATTCTGTCTGTCTAAGAGGTGGAATGGCTTGTTTTGATTAAATCGGACCCATAAAAAGCGTGTATCAACACCGAAATTTAGGTTTTTTAAAAAATTTCTTGAACTTATACTCGTTAAAAACCGATTTATATTACAGGCAAAGGAGCAAATACTTTATTTTCCTGTAACTTAAGTTAAGATTAGCGAATTTCTTGCCGATAGAGAACTTTATTTATCATTCGTAGTTTCGTTATTTTGACATATTATTTCTTAAAATGAGCATTTTTCGGGTTCTCAAATATGAGAATCGTTAGGAATTTATATTATATTTGCCTTTATAGGACTTAATTGACAGGTGAATAATATGAGAATTTTCATGTTAGGCTGGGAGTTTCCTCCATACATTAGTGGTGGTTTGGGAACTGCCTGCTATGGCCTTACAAGAGCCATGAATCAGCTTGGCATGAAAATTACGTTTGTTCTGCCCAAGATGGTCGAGGACAAATATACAACTCACGTAAAGTTGTTATATCCGGGTTCCCAAAAAACCATTTACTCTTCCATTTTCGGTGAACTTAAAAATGTTAAATTCCACACAATAAACTCTCCCCTGCAGCCTTATACGACATCCGATATCTATAAAAAACAAATCGAAGAGACGTTAAGAAAAAAACACGAGATTCATTCGGCCAATATCACTTCGGCGAGTCAATTCGTCTCATCTATAGACTATAGCTGTGATATGTACACTGAAGTCCATCGCTATGCTGCTATCGCCGCAGAATTGGCAGAATTCGAGAATTATGACTTCGATATCGTCCACGCTCACGACTGGATGACCTATCCGGCCGGAATCACGGTATCTTCGATAAGTGGGAAACCACTGGTTATTCACGTTCACTCGACAGAGTTCGATCGCAGCGGTGAACATGTCAATCAGATGATTTACGACATAGAACGACAGGGTATGGAACGAGCCAATAAGATCATTGCAGTGAGCCATTTCACTCGTAATATCATCATAAGCAGGTATGGCATACCGGGCGACAAAGTCGAAGTAGTATATAACGGAGTCGAACGAAACGGGAACTGGTCGTCCCTGATGGAAACTGGGATTTCAAAAGATGAAAAAATCGTTCTATTCCTGGGCCGGATCACAATGCAGAAAGGACCGGAGTATTTCCTGCACGCAGCCAAAAAAGTCCTGGAGGTAATGAGCAACGTTAAGTTTGTTATGGCCGGCTCCGGGGACCTTATGCACAGATCGATAGAGCTGGCGGCGGAGCTTGGTATTGGCCAAAAGGTTTTATTTACGGGCTTTTTGCGAGGAGAGGACGTACGAAAAATCTATAAAATGGCCGATCTTTATGTAATGCCCTCCGTTTCGGAACCTTTCGGCATCGCACCACTGGAAGCGCTGGATAACGATGTTCCTGTCATAATAAGCAAACAAAGCGGTGTATCCGAAGTGCTGATGCATGCGCTTAAAGTCGATTTCTGGGATATCAATGAAATCGCCAACAAGATCATTGCAGTTCTGAAATATCCTCCATTGCAGATGACTCTAAAAAGCCATGGAAACTTTGAGGTAAGGAAATTGCGTTGGATAGACTCGGCGGCAAAATGTGCGAAAATCTATGAAGATACGTTGCTTCCGGTTTGAGTATCCTTCCAAAGAATCAATAAAACACCCGAGCCGGATTTCTTTCATTCCGGCTAAAAAAAGTGAGACACAAGATTATGCCTTCTGTATGCTTTTATTTTCAAGTGCACCAACCTGTGAGACTGAGACATTATACGGTATTCGACAACAACCAGCATTATTTCGACGACCACAAGAACAGTACTATATGCAGGAAAGTGGCAAACAAATGCTACCTGCCTGCGAACCGTCTGCTTCTGGACATAATTCGCCGTTCCGAGGGCAGATTCAGAATCGCTTACAGTATTACCGGTATTCTGCTGGAGCAGTTGCTGGAGTATTCACCTGAAGTAATGAGCACTTTCGATGCCCTGGCCAGGACCGGTTGTGTCGAGTTTTTAGCGGAGACATATTATCACAGTCTGAGTTTTTTATATTCCCGGAACGAATTCATAGAACAAATCAACAAGCACATCGAGACGATAAATTATTACTTCGGACAAACTCCGCGGATTTTTAGAAATACGGAACTGATATATAACAATGATTTGGCCTGTCTGATAGAATCGATGGACAAATTCGACGCCATTATAACAGAAGGAGCCGATCATGTCCTGGGCTTCAGAAGTCCCAATTTTTTATATCGACCGAAAGGCTGCAAGAAACTAAAACTGCTGCTTAAAAATTACTCGCTCAGCGACGACATCGCATTCAGATTTTCCAATCGCGGCTGGCCTCAATGGCCTTTAACCGCCGAAAAATTCGCAAACTGGATACACAACGTTAACGGCAACGGCAATGTAGTTAACCTGTTCATGGACTATGAGACATTCGGAGAACACCAGTGGGAAGACACCGGCATTTTCGATTTTATGCGGCACCTTCCCGAAGAGATATTAAAACACCCCGACAATAATTTTAAGACTCCGACGGAAGTCGCTCAATGTTACGATGTTTTCGACACCGTTGACGTCCCGCACATAATAAGCTGGGCGGATACCGAAAGAGACCTCTCGGCCTGGCTCGGAAACGCTATGCAGTCCAATGCTATCCATGAGCTTTATCGTCTCGAAAAGAAAATTAAACAGACAAACAACGAAAAAATCATTACCGATTGGCGAAGATTACAGGTCTCGGACCATTTTTATTATATGTGCACCAAGTACTTCGCTGACGGTGATGTTCATAAATACTTTAACCCCTATGACTCACCGTATGATTCTTATATTAACTTTATGAATGTGCTCGATAGTCTCCACAGCCGTTGTTCCGAACAAATAGATGGGGGCAAATTGCGTTCTGCAAATAGACAGGACGCAAAAAATTGTATTCGGGACGTGAAATCGCAGGATAAAAATCCGCCCGATTTACAGCCGGCGGATCGTGTAGTTTAATCTTTATAACTTACGGCGATTTCCGATACATAACCATTTTCAGAGGCCGTATAACCATATAATAATATACGAGAAAAACTCAGGGGCTTAAGCTGTACCGATAATAGAGGTTTTTGGAGTAAGATTGTGTTAACATTGCAGAAAGCCGACGATGCATCAATAATATCCGTATCCACCGCCGAGGAATCCATCGAGAGTTTGCTTAAAAAACAATGGCTGCTGACAAATGGTCGCGGAAGTTACTCTTCGTCCACAATTATAGGCTGTAACACCAGCGGTTATCACGGATTGCTCATCGGCTCGCTTACCCCGCCGCTTAACAGAATAATGGCTCTGGCAAGCTGCCTCGAAATGATAATATCTGCAGGCAAGGTTTATAATCTTTCAACCATGGAATTCGCCGATAAGTTTTCACCGGCGGGTTTTTGCTATCAAAAAGGATTCAGTCAGGACGTCGGAGCACATTTTTATTACGAGCTAAATAAATTCGAGCTTACAAAATCAGTGTATCTGCTTCGGGATGCGGACACAATCGCTCTGGTTTATGAATTCCTGAATGTTCACAAACCTATAGATTTCGTCGTAAGGCCGTTCGTAGGTTTGAGAGATTTTCACTCCCTCCAGAAATCTTATGCCCCCTTATGTTCGAAGCTGCATGGAGACTACCTGCTGGTCCGCCATAATTCACCGAACAGTTGCCAGCTGCTTTTAAGCTGCCCGTCCTCGAAGTTCATTAAAGACAAACAATGGTGGTTCAATTTCGTTTATCGGGACAACAAAGAAAGAGGTCAAAATTACGCCGAGGATCTGTGGACTCCCGGCTTTTTTAAATGTCGGATAAATTCACCGAAAAAAGTTGTGCTCTGGGCAAATCTGCATATTCCCACAGCAGGCTTCAAGCCGGATAAACAAATTAATACCGATATAGATGCAGTATGCGAAGATTTGCTAAAGTACAGGAAAGATATCAAACATAAAGGGCATAATTCGAGATATCTATCCGCGCCCGCCGACAGGCATGAAAAAAATCCGGCATTACATGAAAAATTTAGCCTTGCAGCCGACCAGTTTATTGTAAAACGCAAAATCAACAAAAACTGCAGTACCACAATTTTAGCCGGCTATCCATGGTTTGCCGACTGGGGCAGAGATGCCTTTATTTCCCTGCCCGGCTTATTGCTTTGTACCGGCAGATACGAAGAAGCGTTTTCGGTACTGACAACTTTCGCAGCAGAAGCGGACGAGGGCATGATACCATCACGTTTCGACGACACCAGCAACACGGCATGTTTTAACAGTATCGATGCCTCTCTCTGGTTCATCGTAGCAGCCTTTCAATATCTGCAGGCAAGCGACAATTCCAGCGGCTTTACGAAAGAGCTGCTGCCGGCAATCCACAACATAATTGATTCATATTACAAGGGAACACGATTCGATATTCATGCCGAGGCCGACGGACTTATTACGGGAGGAAACGAGCAAACACAGCTAACTTGGATGGATGCGAAATATGACGGAATTGCTTTTACTCCCAGATACGGCAAGGCGGTTGAAGTGAACGCTCTATGGTATAACTGCCTGCGGCTTTTGGCTAAATTTTATGCCGGCAAAGATTCCGAGAAGGAAAATAAATATAAATCACTGGCCGATATTGTTCAAAAAAGCTTTTGCGAACTTTTCTGGAACGGGATAAAAGTTTACTTAAACGATTGCGTTTTTTCCGACGGCTCGTTCGACGATACCCTTCGACCGAACCAGATATTTGCCGTTTCCCTGGATTATTCACCGCTGTCGGCAGAGCAACAAAAATCCGTTTTGGATGCCGTACAAAATAAATTGCTGACGCCTTACGGCTTACGAACCCTTGACCCGTCATCGGAACAATATAAACCTAAATATACCGGTCCACAGCGAGACCGCGACGAGGCATATCATCAGGGCACGGTTTGGCCGTACTTAATCGGGCCGTTTATCGAAGCATATCTTAAAGTCAACCAATTCAGCAGGGAAAGTAAAAAGCAGGCGTCCGATTTCATTCAACCGTTACTCTGTCATCTTGAAGAGGATAGTTGTCTCGGAAGCGTCTCGGAAATATTCGATGCAGAACCTCCTCACGAGCCTAAAGGATGTTTTGCCCAGGCATGGAGCGTTGCCGAACTGATAAGAGCATATCAACTGATAAACAGTTAAACCTTCTTATTTACTGCTTTATTTATCTTTTCAACCAAAGAAAGAAAGGATTTTTTTACCTGCTCAAAGGTAGGTTGAATTTTCGTTTCTTTTTTATGTGAAATAAGAAGCAGATAATCGAAACCCGCCGGTATCCGGTCCTGGCTTTGCCTGAAAACCTCCCGCAGCAGTCTTTTCAACCGATTACGCACAACCGCATTACCGTGAATTTTGCCGACAGTGACACCCAGTCTCGGATATCCGCAATCATTCCTGCTCATATACAGAATAAGCAATCCATCGCGAGCGCTATAACCATCGACCAAAACAGCTTTAAACTGATTATTGTTTGAGAGTCTTTTTTTCTTTGATAGAGCATATTTTTTCAAAATACTACCAATCCATCCTGCGTTCCATATATATTGATATTTTTTAGCCGGGCATTATCGCCAGACCATCCGCCTTTTGGCGTCTGTGCAGCACCTCGGCACTTATTTTACGCAGAACTTTTCGATGATCCAGGACACCGACAAGTTTGTTACTGTCATCTCCGGCAACAACCGGCATATTTTCCAGTTGATAGCGTTCCATCCACTCCACTACCTCCTCAAGCGGCTGGTTCGGCCTGGCAATATCCTGTACCGGCTCGGCCACATCACAGGCTAAAAGCCAGCCGGCCACGTCCTGATTCGCGAACATCTCTTTGATACCGGCAATAGTTATTATTCCGACAATATTTGACTTCTCGTCGATTACCGGATAATACACACTGTCGGAGGTGCTAAATACCTCGAGAATCTTATGAAGCGGCAGGTTTTGCTCGATGCTTATCGGCTTATCATCCATTACGTCGGCAACCTTATAAGTCCTGATAAGGTCTTCTTCGGTAATGTTCAGCCCTACTTCGCCCGCCCGTTTTACACCCACTTTTACAAGCATAGGCCCGAAAATTTCCATCAGAAACGTACCCGTCATCACCACGATAACAATAGTATGACCAAGCTCGCCTCCAAACTGCTGGCTGGCCAAAATTGCCAATCCTATTGCCACGCCGGCCTGGGGCAGCAGGCAAAGACCGAGGTATTTTTGAACCACCACCGGTGCCTTTGACCATTTACCCCCGATCCATGCGCCCGCCATTTTTCCTATGGCCCGAGATAACACATAAATAAATATCATCAATAACATCCAGGATGTTATTCTGCCAAATTCCATGTGAGCACCGGCAAGAACGAAAAACGATATATATATCGGCGGTGCAAATTTCTCGACAAGGGCAAAAGTAGCTTTGCTTCGGCGAGGCATCAAATTCGCCACCGTAATTCCTAATGTCATAGCGGGTAAAATCGGATCGATGCCGGGTATCATCGACAGACCGACAACAAGTAAAAGCGATGCCAATGCAAAATCGAGAATCTTGTCGTCCGATTTTACGAACTTGAGAAGAAAAAACAACAGCACTCCCGCCAAAATACCTAAAACCACCGCGCCGGCAATCTCACCCAACAATATGAGCATCGTTCCCAAAATGGAACCCTGGCTCACGCCGGTTAAGGCTTTGGCGCCCGTTGCAGCGCCGCGATAAAGCAACAGCGCCAGAGCATCATCGAGAGCCACTATTGCCAGCACGGCAGTCGTCAGAGGTCCCCTTGTTTTATATTCCCATAAAACATTAACCGTCGCCGCAGGCGCCGTCGCCGAAGCAATCGCACCAAGAACCAATCCTACCGCAATCGATTCTGTTATACTGCCGGTTATAAACCAAGCTGCTACAGAGCCTCCGATTGTTGCCAGGAAAAACGCACCCATTCCCTGTGAAAAAAGAATGATGAAAAATTGCCTTCCATATTTTTTGAATACCTCACCTCGCAGCTCCGCTCCAATCATAAAACCGATGACCCCCAGAGCAAACATAGTAAACGGTTCGAGCTGGTCGATTATATCTGTCGTTATAACACCGAGCACTTCACCGAGGATTATCCCCACAACAATACATCCGACGACCTGGGGGATATGCAGCCTTTGAAAAAGCCTGGCGCCGAAGGCACCTCCTAAAACAATCAATCCGAACAATAGAACAACATTCAAATCAAATTGCCCGGAACCTTCAGCGCTTGCAATCAAAACCGAATCAATCATTTGTTATAACCACCTGTAAAAACCGTTCCAAGCTTCCGTAAAATCACGTAGCCATTGTATAGGATATACAAAAAGTTGAAAACAAGTTTAATTTAGTTATACATCGGTTATTTCGCCGGCCTTTTTCAACGCGACTTTGGTCAGAATCGGCCCGATGATTTCGAAAAAGATACACGTGGCGGTAATAGTCGCGAGAACCGAAGAGCCGATTGAAAGAGCATGAGGCAAACTATATTCAGCATCAAGCTGAGTAAACTCATGTTTAACGATAAGAGACAGCCCGATCGCAACGCCGGCCTGTGAGAGAATACCGAGTCCGACATATTTTTTAACTTTACCCTCCACGTTACCGAATGCGGCCCCCAAACGAGCACCGCCTATCAGGCCGGCCGACCTGCCAAGGATATACACAATACCTATAATCCCAAGCGACGGTAAAGCCGATAGTTCCAGGTGAGCGCCGGCCATGCAGAAAAACAGCACGAACAATAGCGGCATAACATCCGAAAGCGGACTTGTCACGCGATGCAGAAGTGATTCATGTCGAGTATTAGCCAGAACGAAACCGACTACCATATTGGTTAAAATCAGGGATAAATGCCACCTGATTGACAAACCCGTACAAAGCAGAACGAAGCCAAACACTATAATCAAAATATCTCTGGCACTCTGCAACTTGCGAACCAATCGATAAAAAATCAATCCGGCGATTCCACCGACTATAAAACTCAGGATTATTTCTCTCACCGGATCTAAAAGAGCTATAAAAATACTTTCAGATGCTCCGGAAGCCTCAGAAATTAAAAGATTTTTCGCCAATGCCGCCGCAAAACCGAAAATAATGATTGCCAGTCCGTCGTCAAAACCGACAACCGCATAAAGCGCCTTGGTCAGACTGCCTTTAGCCTTATACTCATGTATAACGGCGACAGTACCGGCAGGCGCACTGGCCGGCGCCATCGAGCCGAAAATCAGCGACAGCGGTAAATCCCGGGTCAGCAGGTACAATCCAACAGTAACTACGATGAAAGCCCCGAAAGATTCCGCGAAAATAATAGAGATAATCCCCACACCAAGCCGCCTTAAAGAGGACAAATTCAACTCGGAACCTATACTAAATGCAACAAATCCCAAAGCTATTTCCGTGATGAAAGAAAGACGTTCCATAGAGGTCTCGTCAAAAAGATGAAGGACCGACGGACCGAGAATGACTCCAACAACCATATAGCCGATAAGTGACGGCAATTTAGCGAACCGCGCAATTCGACCTATATAAAATGCAACTATTGTTGCCATCCCTAAAAGAGTCAGGCCGGAAATATTTAAAAAAGACAAATCGGTTATAATAGCCAATACTTCCATACCAGTGCTCTCATAATTACGTACTTAACGAACCGGCTGCATAAGAAAGTTCCTGAACGGTTACCATAACATTGACACTTTTATTTAAGTCGCCGGAAATACTCTCGATACGCCTGATAGTTTCATTCGTAAGATTTTTATCGACAACAGCGATTATGATTCTGCTGAAATCGGAGGGCTCATCGGACCAAAAACTTGCAAAAAGAGGCATCTTCGATAAATATACTCCTGCGTTTTCGACTCCGGCAACAACAAGGGAACTTGATTCTACTCCGGCTAAAATCTGTAATATGTCCCTGAAAAGGTCCTCGTTTTGAATAAACACATGTATAAGACTTTTAACTGCTTTCTGTTCGCCGTTTATTTCTTCATCTTTACCGATTAGGAGACTGTTATATACTCCCTCGGGTGTCTGCTCGGCAAGAATTGTCTCCACCGCTTTCGGGGCCAAAAGTTTCTGAGAGATGACCGAGAGAAGTCTTACATGTTTGCCGGATACAACTTCAGGGGCTATGATGAAAACAATAATTCTGACCTTATCATCGTCAACGGACTCATAATCGATACCCGATGGTATAGTAACAATACCCACCACGAAATCCGTAACCGATTCGAGGCGACAATGAGGAATGGCTACACCTTTGCCGACACCGGTCGATCCCAGTGACTCACGTGCTTCGAGTCCTGCAAATATATCCTGTTCGTCGATGCCCTCAAGCACTTTACTTTTTCCGGCAAGCCGGGCAATCTCACGAAGCACCTCGGTTTTATTGTTAAAAGCAGCATTGACAGTAATGCATTCTCTACGCAAAACATCCGCCAGTTTCATTTCATATATTCCTTAAACATGTGATTTAGTCATTATTTGTCATTATTAATACTAAACTTGTTGAACGCTGTGGATACTGTCGGCTTTTTGTTGTCGCGATAACACCTCAGCGCTGAGTGAGCGGTGGACGGCCCGACAATTCAAAATACCAGCATATTTATCACTTTCATTTGAACTAACAACAGAAAGATGTTCCAAGTCGAGACGTTTTGTTATCTCGAAAGCCTCGGATAGTGGCATATCCGGCGTAACTTTAGTGATAATCGGTTCGGCTATATCAAGAGCCACAAGCCAGTCATTCAACTCCTGAGTCGAAAACGTATTACGAATACCATCGAGTGTCACCGCTCCAATTAATTTGCCGTCATTGTCAACAACGGGATAATAGAAATTAACTGTATTGCTGACTATTTTTATGACTTCACTTAACGACATACCGGCTTTTATAACAGGGACTTTCGAATCCATTACATCGCCGACACTGTGAGTTTTAATAAGGTCTTCCTCGGTAATATTCATCCCTTCTTCTCCCGCTTTTCTGATACCAATCTTTGTAAAAAGCGGTCCGGCAAGCTGAAGTATAAATACTCCAAGTATGATAACAGAGAGCATCATATCCCGGATATCTCCTTCGAAACGATGACTTGCCATTATCAACAGGGCTATTGCGATCGTGCCCTGCTGGTATAAACAAAAACCCAGATATTTTCGCACTGTCGGGACGGCTTTGGAATAAACGGCACCACAATAAGACCCGGAAGTTTTCCCCAGAATGCTGCCGAAAACATAAACCGCTGCAATCAACCATACCTGAGCGGACATTTGTATATTCATTCTGGCACCGATTATGACAAAGAACAAAACATAAACCGGAGGTGAAAAACTGCGAATAAGCTCAAAGCTCTTCAGACTTTGCCTCGGTGCGATATTAATCAAAACCGCTCCACAGGCCATAGATGATAGAATTACATCGAATCCCCATGTTATGGCCAAACCGATAACCAGTACAACAATACCAATAGTGAAAATTAAAACCTTTTCATCATCTTCGATTCGCCGAATAATCCATCTCAATATTAATCCCGCTACAAGTCCTAATCCAAGTGAACCAGCCAGTTCGATGATGGAATGGAAAATCAGCTCCAGGAAATGTGATTCTCCATGGCCCGTAAGGAAACTTGCCAGAGACACACTGGTGATATAAAGTATTAACGCCAAAGCATCGTCAAGGGCCACAATAGCTGTAAGCATCGTTGTCAGCGGCCCTCGCGCCTTATATTCCCACAATACGTTTACCGTCGAGGCAGGGTCAGTTGCCGAACAGATAGCTCCAAATACGACGCCGATCGCTAATGCTATTTGCCAGCTATAAAAAAAGTTGAGAGTCAGAAAGGCGGCTATTCCTACCAACAAAAATGCAAAGCCCCCTTCTAAAAGCAATATCGTAAAAACCTGCTTACCGAATTTTACAAAGATATCCCGCTTAAGCTCACCTCCAATCAGGAAACCAATAATTCCCAACGCAAAGAAATTAAAAGATTCCAGGTGTGCAATAGCATCCGGCGAAATAATATCCAATAAAGGACCTAATATTACACCTATTGTGATATAACCGATTATTTGCGGGATATGTAGTTTTTGGATGATTTTCGCCCCTACCGTCCCGGCTAAAACGGCAATACCTATCAGAAGGATAAGATTAAGCCCTTCCGTCTGAGCCAAAATATCTTTCAATGATTCGATTATCATATTATTTCTGGATAACTGAAAGAAACGCAGCCGGGCATGAAAACATCCCTTACTTAGGATGCTCTGTCGCTGCTGCAAAAAACAGGAATATTAATCGGATAACTTATTTTTCACAAGTTATTTTTCAACAATAATATGTGAAAAAAGAATAAAAGAACGAATCCCGAGCCCAAAAGGCAAAATTCTCGGTATTAAGACAAAGAAAGTTGATAAAATCCATAATAAACATTATGGTGTTTATTGAATAATAACACCGGACAGATGTAAAACTGTTTTGGAATAGAGGCCATGAAATCAAAAGCTTTTACCCTAATAGAATTGTTAGTCGTAATTGCTATCATTGCGATTTTGATGTCTATTCTCATGCCGGCTCTGAGCAGAGTCAGAGAACACGGCAAACGCACAGTATGCATGAATAATATAAAGCAGATGTCCCTGGCCTGGAATTTATATGCTGATGATTATAACGGCAAAATCGTCAGCGGGGACACACATGCAGGCATAAGTGGTGCCTGGGTGCATTGGGAATCGGCTATGGACATGGAAGAAAAGACAAGAAACGTTAAAGAGGGTGCTCTCTTTCCTTATGTACCGAACATTAAACTCTACAAGTGTCCTGCCGGAATAAGAGGCGAAGTTTGTACGTACTCAATTCCCGATTATATGAACGGCCATCTGGCCATCGAAGCTGCTACACTGGATCCTTTGACAAACCGAAATAAAATTCGCCATCCCTCTCGACAGATTGTTTTCCTCGACGAAGGCCGTTTGACCGTTTCAAGCTTTACTATTTACCACTACCAGGAGCTATGGTGGGACCAGGTTACTTCCAGACACGGTAACGGGACAACATTCGCCTTTTCGGATAATCACAGTGAATACTGGAAATGGAGCGACCCTCGCACCGTAGAGATTGGCAGTGTTGATTTGACCGCCGCAACAACAACACTCGATCCTGACCTGCAGGACCCGTACTGGAGCAGAGGTAACCTGGATATGCATAGAGTCTCAAGGAGTTGTTTCGATGACAAATTAGGTTTTACACCCTCGCCGTCACCATATTAATTTACATGGTTTCACATAAAGCCCGTATGTCTGAATATATCAAATAGCGGATATTTCCATAGGTAATTCCTCGTTATAATTTCCATCCTGCCCTGCGTTCATAGGCCTGATATAATAGGTCCAGCTCGGCGGTTTTTTTATCGTATGTTTGTTGAAGCTCTGCAAACTGCTCGGGATTTTTGTATATTGTCGCATCACCGAAACGCTCTCTTATTTCTGCTAATTCCTGTTCAAGAGAAGTTATCATTTCCTCGATTTGTTCTGCAGAATATTTATTGAAGCGCTTAAGTTCATCTGGAGCTTGTGTACGACGCCTGTCTTTGGCGCCGGAGGATCGCCGTTTTCGTCCCTTAGTTGCGTCCGATTTTAGCTCCTGCTGTCGGACCTTTTCGCGTTCCCGAATCAAAGATACAAAATACGAATATACAGGTTTAATATTTACGAATTCCGTCCGACCGAGACAGCGATTCCCGAACTCATCCACACCTATTACTATCAATCTGTCCACAATCCGGTCCAAAAAATAACGGTCATGGCTGACTACAATCATAGTACCGGTGAAATCGCTCAAAGCAGCCTCTAATGTTTCCCGACCGGCGATATCCAGATGGTTCGTAGGCTCATCCATAACCAATACGTCCGGCTCTGCCAAAACCAGCTTGCAAAGCATCAGACGGTTGCGCTGGCCCCCGCTCAACTGGCCGCACAGCTTGAAAACATCGTCACCGATAAACAAAAACGCACCCAGACGACTTCGCACCTGCTCCGAAGTCAGTGACTGATTAACGCCCGATGCCTCGTCCAAAACAGTTCTTGTCGAATCCAGAACGTCACCATGCTGGTCAAGATAGCCGACCCGAAGGTTTTTCCCCATGCGAATACTTCCGGCCGACGGCTCAAGCTCGCCAAGGGCCAGACGTAAAAAAGTGCTCTTACCCGTACCGTTGGGACCGTTAATACCAAGTCGTTCGCCGCTGAGAACATCGAAAGTTAAACCATCGAACAATTTCAGCTCGCCGAACGATTTGCCAAGGCCCTCGCATCGCAGGATCAAATCACTGCTCCGCTCGTTTTTACCGAACGAAAAATTTATCGTTTTCTGTTGGAAGGGCTTTTCTAAAAAATCGGGATTCTCTTTGAGCAGGCGTTTCAACTGCGTCTTTCTGCCGCGAGCCGTTTTGCGCATCCCCTCCTGGTCTTTGTTGCGGGCGATAAAGTCCAGTGTACGTTCGACCATCTCCGCCCGCCTGACATGTTCCCGCTGCTGCTGCAACTGCAATTTATCTTTTGTTTGAACGTAGTTGCTGTAATTACCCTTCCATACCTTTGCCCGCCTGCTCTCGATTTCGATAATCTTGCACGCAACATTATCCAGCAGGCAACGGTCGTGACTTATGATGACAGCGGCCCCGTTATAATTGATAAGAAATTTCTCCAGCCATTCGGTCGCCTGCATATCCAGATGATTGGTCGGCTCATCCAAAAGAAGAAGGTCCGTTTCGGGCATCAGGACCTGTGCCAGACCCAGCCGGGATAATTGCCCGCCGCTCAGCGCCGAAGTTTTCACCTGATATAATTCGGATTCGAACCCCAGGCCGGCCAATGTAATCTGTATTTTGGTTTCGTACGCATAACCGCCGGAAATCTCGAATTCGTGACAGAGCCGGTCGTACTGTTTCATTTTTGCCTTTAAGGCCGGGCCGGTCAGTTTTTCCATCTGGTGAGATACATCGTGTATAGCCTGCTGAAGTTTGAGCAAATCCTCCACGCCCACATGCATCTCTTCGAGAACCGTACGCTCGTCACTGAATGTCGCTTCCTGGGGCAGATATCCGATTCGCAGGTCTTTCCGGGTGATTACCCTGCCGATATCCGGCTCGATTTGACCGGTGATGATCCTGAGAATTGTGCTCTTGCCTGAGCCGTTGACTCCCACCATGCCGACCTTTTCTTTCGGATGAAGCTGGAGATTCAGCTTGTCCAGGACAACTTCCGGCCCGAATGAAACATGAATGTCATGTAATGTTACAATTGCCATACTATCTATTTCAACCTGTGCTGCCGCATCTGTTTTCTCAGCCCCTTCGCATCTCCCACCAGCTTATCCAACTCGTTCCAGAACTTTTTGCTGTGGTTTTTTTCCCTGGTATGAACCAGCTCATGCAAAATAACATAATCCTGCAACTCTACCGGCAGAAAAACCAGCTTCATATTCAGACTGATATTGTCCCTGGAGCTGCACGAGCCCCATCTTGTTTTCTGATTCCGGATAAATAATTTGTTGAACTCGAATCCGTATTTATTCGCAAGGTGATTTATTCGCAAAGTCAGGTAAGCCTTTGCTTTTCCCCGGTCGATGTTGCGTATGTCGTACTGCGGCTGTTTTAGCTTTTGTTTTTGCAACCTTTGAATTTTTGTAAGGCTTTTCTTTACCCAGGGGATTTTTGTCCGGAGGAATTTTTCCGCCGCTGCCTGAGTAACTCCTTTTGGGATAGCGATCCTGATACTCTGATCTTGCCTGACTGTTATCGAAAGGTGTTTAGCCCTTGCAGAATTAGCAAAGTGAACAATGCCAACCGCCTCAATAGCTACAGCGGCACAATTCACATGATTTTCACAAATGCCGGTTATTTTCTTTATTTCAGTCATACTCAAATATTATCCAGACCCATACAAAAATCCGCATTATACACAATACATATATATTACCGTAACTTTTTAACTCATTTTTCGGCGAAAATCGCCCTTGATTCGTGACCTGTAACCGAAAAGGCGATAAAATATCCTAAAAAAGATTGGAAAATACATGTTCGAAGAGATGGAAAAAATTAATACACGTCCGAAGCCATTTGAGTTCTACACGGCAGATGACTTATGGACAGACGAACATACGTCGAAGATGATGCTTTCATACCACCTCAATGCCGATATCGACATTTCATCCAGAAATGAGAAATTTATCAGTCATTCAGTTGACTGGATCGCCGCACAATTCAAAATCGGGAGCGACACAAAGATCGCAGACTTCGGGTGCGGCCCGGGACTATATACGACAAAACTCGCCCGAAAACAGGCGAATGTTACCGGTATAGATTTTTCGAAAAGGTCGATTCAATATGCAAGGCAGACCACACAAAAAGAGGAACTGTCTATTCGTTATGAATGCAGGAACTACCTGGATTATAAAACCGACGAACGTTTTAATCTTATCCTGATGATTATGTGTGATTTCTGTGCCCTGAGCCCATCCCAAAGAAAAAAGCTGCTAAATATCTTTTATGAAATTCTGGAACCCGGCGGTTATGTCCTGCTCGACGTATATTCACTAAAGGCATTTGATCGGCGAGAAGAGAAAGCAATTTATGAAAAGAACCTGCTCGATGGTTTCTGGTCGCCGAACAAATACTACGGATTTCTCAATACGTTCAGGTATGAAAAAGAAAAGGTGGTGCTTGATAAATATACGATCGTCGAGGCGTCCCGCATACGTACCGTATATAACTGGCTACAGTATTTCAGTCCCGATATGTTAGAGAGGGAATTTGCCGAATGCGGATTTACTATTGAGAAGCTCTATTTAAATGTTGCAGGTGATACTTTCAATTCACAGGCCGATGAATTTGCAGTCATTGCCCGTAAACCATAAAAAAACGTTAGTATATTATCAAACTCAACACCGGATTCAGGATGCTCGTCATTCCGAGTGTAGCCCTCGTTGTTGCTTTCGCAAGAAAGCACGAGGGCAAAGTCGAGGAATCTAATAAAATGTCATCTCTGCATAGCTCGGCATTAGCCGAGTGAACGAAGAATGGAGCCGAAGGGGATCGAACCCTCAACCTCTGCATTGCGAACGCAGCGCTCTCCCAATTGAGCCACGGCCCCGAAAAATCCTATTTGCTATTTCAAGTTACGATATCAAATAAAACATAACAAGAATATAACCGACTCTATATATCTGGATTCCCGCCTTCGCGGGAATGACAGATGATATAACTTAGAACTGCCACTTATTATAGCAGATAATCTCTTCTTTTGACAGTCGATTCGGCTGTTTTGCACTATCGACCGGATAACCGAGAGCCATCAGCTCGATTATATTTATATCGGCAGGGATGCCCAGAATTGTCCGGACTAATTCCGCTTCGAACGAGCCAATCCAGCAAGAAGCCAATCCTAACTCCGTTGCCTGCAGGCAGATATGCTCGAGTGCGATAGAGACGTCAATCGGCGCAATCGCCTGGCCGCACGTCATAACATAATCGCTATTACTGCAGCCGACTACGATAGCGCCGGCCTTTTCAAAAACCTGTGGACGATTTGTAGCCGCGGCAACCCGCCCTTTTATTTCTTTGTCGGTAACAATTACAAAACGCCAGTCCTGTGTATTTTTCGCCGACGGAGCCAGACGAGCGGCCTCGGTGAGCTTATCGAGCTTTTCCCGTTCGATTTCTTTTTCCCTGTACGCCCGGCAGGAATATCTTTTTTGAATCACTTCAAATACTGTCATATTAACACCTTTGTTCTCTACTAATCTTTTATCCGGCTATAAATTACTGCCGGAAATATAAAACAAAAACTACTTATTTGCAATAGGCTTTTTATTCTATTGTTTCAGTTTCCATCCCACCTGAAAACCTGGCCTTTATCCATTTCCTGCTCGTGCGTATTATCTCCATAACGCAGACGACAGGTATTCCCCATAAGCGAACGCACTGTTGCGGTAACAAGCTTGCCGTCTTTCCATTCGATATCCACTTCGAAACCGCCCCGTGCGCGGAGGCCCGTTACCGAGCCGCCGGGCCATGCACTCGGCAGCGCCGGAAGCAGGACAATTTCACCGGTATGGCTTTGCAGTAACATCTCTGCAATACCCGCCGTTCCGCCAAAGTTGCCGTCAATCTGGAAAGGAGGATGCGCATCGAACATATTCGGATACGTATTTCCGGACAAAGCCTCAACGAGCAATTCATGAGCATGGTCGCCGTCGAGAAAACGCGCCCAGCAATTAATCTTCCACGCCTTGCTCCAGCCGGTGCCGCCGTCGCCTCTTAGGATCAGGGATTTTTTTGCAGCCTCGAAAAGCTCCGGCGTATCCGGTGTGATTTCCCAGCCCGGATACAGGCCCCACAGGTGAGAGATGTGTCTGTGCCGGTCGTTGGGATTGTCTATGTCCTCGAGCCATTCCTGAAGCTGGCCGAGCCGGCCGATTTGATTCAGCGCAATCAGATTTCTCATCTGTGCAAGGTGTTCGGCGAAATCTTCGTCAATTCCAAGAATTCCCGCGGCCCTGGCTGTATAATCGAAGAGACTCCGGATAATCTGGTGATCCATCGTCGGGCCTGCGACCAGACCGCCGTGCTCCGGCGAATTGGAGGGCGTACTGATTAACCGGCCGGTCTTCGGGTCTTTTACCAAAAAATCCAGGAAAAAAAGTGAGGCTTCTTTCAGGACCGGATAGGCCCGTTCGGAGAGAAATTCCTTATCGCCGGTGAATAAGTAATGTTCCCACAAATGATGGCATAGCCACGCTCCGCCGGTGACCCAAATGCCGTGGTCCGAGGCGTTAATCGGCGCAGTGCCGCGCCAGAGGTCGGTGTTATGATGCAGCACCCATCCGCGAGCACCGTAATGGGCCTGGGCGGTTTTACGGCCGGAGATGACGCAATCCTCAATAAGGTCGAAAAGAGGCTCGTGACATTCGGACAGGTTGCACAATTCCGCCTGCCAGTAATTCATCTCGGCGTTGATATTCACGGTGTATTTACTTTCCCACGGCGGCTTTAGCGAATCGTTCCAGATTCCCTGCAGGTTGGCGGGCTGCGCGCCTTGACGGGAGCTTGCGATAAGCAGATACCGCCCGAACTGGAAATATAGCACTTCCAGTGCCGGGTCGGAAGTTCCCGCCGCATTTTTTAGCCGTTGGTCTGTGGGAAAATTAGCGGCATCTGTTGTTCCGATGTCGAGTTTTACCCGATGAAAAAGTTCCTGGTAATCCCGAATGTGAGTTTCGAGGAGAGTCTCGTAAGATTTTCCCAAGACCGCCTTCATTGTAGCCTCACAGCGTGCCGACGGGTCGCCGCCGACGTCCTGGAAATTATTGAAGCTGCTGTGACCGGCTAAAACCAGCATGGCCGAATCGGCATTTTCTACGGTGATTGCTTCGTCGGTAACGGTGACATTTCCACCCTGGGCGACTACTCTTAGCCGGGCTTCGAATGTAATGACACCATCTTTAACTTTGCCGGTCATTATCAAAGTATCTTCGCCGTGAGCTGCAGTTTGAATCGAATCGTGCGGACTGTCCAATCGTGCGGCAAAACTTACCTGCCCTGATTTGTCGGCCGATATCCGCCAGACAACAACCTGGTTCGGATAGCTGCTGAACACCTTACGCTCGTACACCACATCGCCAACCTTGTATTTCACGGAAGTTATTGCCGTATCCAAATCGAGCTGGCGCCTGTATTCGGATACATTATCATAATTCGGGAATGATATGCGGAGGTCCCCGAACGGCTGATAGGCCTTTTGCCGCAGGGGCACGCTCATAAATTCCCTCATAGCGAGGCTTTCAGCTTCATCCTGTCTGCCGTCGGCGATTAATTGACGAATCTCCGGCAGAAATTTCACGGCGCCTTCGTGTTGATACTCATGCGGTTCGCCGTTCCATATTGTGTCCTCGTTGAACTGCAGGTACTCTTCGGAGACGCTGCCGAAAACCATTGCTCCCAATCGGCCGTTGCCTATTGCCAGAGCTTCGGTCCATTCCGATGCAGGCTGTTGATACCATAACACTAAATCATTCGCTGAAACCATCGAGCCGAATAATAGACTGCCCAGAAAAAATCCAAACAATTTTTTCATTCGTTTCTCTCTTCAACTTTTCTGGATTTACAAAGGTTAGCGTACCAGACCGAGAAGCTCATCCGACGAAAGCCGAATCTGCGGATTGAATTTCTCCGATGACATATACGACAGCAGGCTATATCGGAACTGTCGAGCCACAGGGCGAGTTTCGAGGTCGTTTTGAATATCGATGGCACATAGCATGAGTTTCCCCTTGTCAACCTGCGATTCGAAAAGCAGTCCCAGCTTCCGGGCATTATTCCAGTCGTCAATCGGCCGAACAATCGGAATTAAATCATCCGGCAAATCGGTCATAATAATCGGCTTGCATTTATCGAGCACATCCTGCCATTGCCAGTTGCTGTGAAAATCCGTGGGGAAGTGATTGAACACAGGATGCTCCGGATCGCATAGAATTCCCATTGTGTGTACTCTATTTCGCGGGAAGGTGATAAGGTTCCAGAAAATCGGCCGAAATGTCCCCAAAGTATTGCCGCTTATCTGCGACTTATCCGGAACCAGCAGCACACAACCCGCCTCCCGGAGTTTTTCCAAAGCCTGCTGCGTATCCTGAGTTACGAAGACATTCGCCGGTTCCTGTGGTGGAAGTTGTGCCGGATAAACCCAGATGTCCCAGTCATTGACGTAATCGATTCCCTGGAGTTTTATTTCCAGGTTGAGCTTCGCGGCTTTCTCAAAAGTATTCAGCGGCACTGTAATTTCACCGGCACGTGACAATCCTTCGTTTGCAATAGTGCCGACAGCCAGTTCGCCATGTGCAATAGTTTGCCCGCTTGATTTTCGCAATATCCACTGGATAGCGACATCATTTAAATCCCGATAACTGTAATTAGCAACATCAACAATCGCATTGAAAGATTCGTTGGAAGTAAATATGCGTTTTTTCATTCTCGCGAGCGGCACAATATCATTACAGAATCTTCGATATTGTTCCGGCGTAATATAGCCTTTGCTTTGCCACAGGGCATTGAGCACACCGACGGGAGCCGTGCCCTGGCCGGGAAAATCATGCAAGTCGAGCAATTGAAAACCGGCAAAGCCCGGCGTACGCAGAGCTGCTTCAATTTCCTGTTTATACAACAGGCTCTGGAATTTCCCCGAAGCCATCAGAAAGTCGTGCGCGAGATTCTCCATCCCGGCCTTTTTCAGCTTGTCACGGAAGATTGCCATATTCTTCGCTTTAAGAACTCCGGTGTACTGGTTTTGTTCGGAAATATCCGGATATGCACACCACTGGCCGATTTCATGGCCGATAACGGGAACGGGACGAGATTCGATATGCTCACGATAGTCATCGAAAGTTTGCGGCGGCTGGTCGAATTTCAGCGTCTTCCACCGTTGAAGGCGAACGGCGTGCTCGATGGAATATTGATTCTCCTTTATCTGCGGCCAACCGGCACCGGCCACGTAAAATCTGCGGTTATCTTTGGTTTTAAGATTCTCCAAAAGTCTGCCGAGAAACTGCTCTCTGTTGCGGCCGCTGGGCTCATTGCTCGGCGAGAAGAAGCAAAATGACGGATGATTGCCGTAGGCCTTTATCATGCCGTCGATTTCCCTGTATATCCAATCATCGAGGGCGCCGCCGTCACCAAAAGCCGCCCAACAGGACCCCTCGACCTGCAGGTAGAAACCTTCCATATCCGCCGCTGTAAATGCCTCCTCCGGGGGGCACCAAGAGTGAAACCGGAAGTGATTCAGTCCGTGTGCTTTGGCGATGCCGATAATCCGCCTCCACTCGGTGACATCCGTCGGCGGATAACCATGAAGCGGAAAGATGCAGCATTCCAGTGTGCCACGAAGGAAAATCTTCCGGCCGTTTATTGTGAACTGCTTGTCACGAATACCCAGCTCGCGCATACCGAATGTCACTACCTGTTCGACATTGATATCCTCGCCCGTCAGTTTTAGCTCCAGTTGATACAAGGCAGGAGAATATTCATCCCAGAGCAGGCAGTCCTGCCCCATCGGATGATCAAAACTTACCTGTCCCCCCTGCCCGGTCCAGCTTACTGGAATTGTTTGCAACTCTGTTATATGCTTTGTTCTGGAGTTGTCACTGACCGCTCTGATGTTTATTTCGCCGGAGCTGTTTTTTTGTGTCCTGTTTCCCAAATCGATAACGACCTTTATCTGCTTTTTATTAACATCGGGAAATATCTGAACATTATCGAACCAGACTTTCGGAGTCGCATAAAGTTTTATTCGGCCTGCGATACCGTTCCAGTTGGATTGCGTCTGGTCGGAGATGCTGTGGGCATCCATACCGACTGGAACAACCACGCTGTTATAAACGCGAATCGTCAGCCGATGGTTTTGTCCGGGCTTACAAAAGTTAGTCAGGTCGTATTCGTGTGCCGAGCCGAGAGTTTCCCGGACGCCCACCTGCTCATCGCCAATCCAGACGGTTGTCTGCCAGTGCGGGCGCTCGAGAAAAAGTGCAATCCGTTTATTTGCCCAATCGGCGGGAATTTTTACCTGCCGTTGATACCATGCCTGTCCCACATAGTAACGATCCGGCGTCAGCCAAAACGGACATTTGAAATCTTCCGATTGAATGTATTCGGTAAATCGCGGATCATTCAAAAGCTGCATTCCAATCCGGGTGGTCCATTGAGTTTTTGCCGAAGGTTTTTCACCGTAGCCCTGCTCCTGCAGCGAACCGGGCAATTTTATCAATTGAGACATCTGTCTGTTAAACCACCGCCCGGAAATGCCCTCATTATTCGGGTCCTGCTCGAATGACCATTGACCGGATAAATCTATTTCCTGCGCATGTGCGAAAACAGTAAAATAGAAGAGAAAAGTTAATAAAGCGATATATTTTTTCATGGGCCACCTCTCACTTTATTTCAAGCGTAAAAGAACGTTCTGCAGATGTTTTTACCGACAATAATGTTGACGTCAAATCTTCCGTGACATCCGGGCGCTTTTGCACAAAAACTTTCTGGTCCTTCTTCCATGGCGAAATCACCAGAACCAGCTCCGAGTCCGGTTCGGACAGCTCTTTTTGCCAACGCTTCAAGCCCACTTCCCAATCGGTCTTGGACCAGAAATTATCCGCCACAAGCCGGCCGTTGAGATACAACCGGGCCATGTCACCTATATACTCGAAATTTACCATAACATCGCTTACCGCATTCCAGTCAATTTGGCCGATTCGAATACGCCATGCCTTAGGTGGAGCATCCTTTTTTACAAAAGGATAATCTTTATCCACCGGCGGCACTTCTGCATTTTCCTGAGAAGTCACTGAAATCTGCGGCAATTTTTGTTCAGGTAAGGAATAAAGAGAAAAATCACCGTCTTTTTGTGAATGGATGTCTTTGCCTTCATATATCAAAACATGTTCCGTCGCCGGATACAAACGAAGTTGAATTGAATCCGATCGGCGAGTCCTGAATTTAAGAGAATCGCCACTTTGCCATAGCTCAATCGGGCAAATTGCCAAATAGCGCCTGCCTGCGATATTAATCTTCCATGCGTCAAGGCTCTCTTGTTCGGTAAGTAATAAAATTTCAATCTTTGCCCCGCTTTGTGTTGTCATACGGCATATCTGGGAAGTTTCATCAGCAGGTTCATTGATCCCCGTAATATTAAGCTGTTGCTCAATCCCGGGCAAATTTGTCAAAACTAATCGAGTAATGTCACCATCCTGCCATCGCATCAGCGGCTGGGCGGTTGCATAAGCCAACGTCACATCTGCTATGGGTATATTGACAGGAAAAATGCCTATGCTATTTGATGGAATTGTTACGGGCTTTTCGGGGAAAATCAGCTCTTTATCTTCAAGTGTCACGGCGAATTGTATATTCTCACGAGCAGGCATATTCAGATAACGCTGGTGGTTGTTAAAAAATAAAAATCCCTGGTTGCCTTTCGAGCGCAGGGCATATCGAAGCTTGCTCGGGTCCGCGGCTTCGGGTCTGTCTTCGGGCAGGGTCGGCGTCATTGGAGCCAGGTCCCCGCCAAAATCCTTGATGAACTGATGCAATCTTTTGAGTGCATAATAAGAAGTGTTGGTTTTTCCGAATTCCTGTAGTGGAGCCTGGAAATCGTAGGAAACAAGCGGCATGTCCCCTTCGACGAGCCTCCCCGTTTTGCCCAACGGCTGCGAACCGCCGTGATACATATAATAACCTATCATATTGGCCCCTTCACCCAACCGACACAGTGTCATTGCCTCGGTATCTATCGAATCCAGGGTCGGCCGCCGGAGGATTTTATGGTGCATACCACCACCCAATTCCGCTGTGGCATAAGGATATCGAGATGGATCATATCGCCACCGCTGCCGCCTGATGCGGTCGGTCATCATGTCACTGGCCAAATTAGTATTTATGACCAAACTGATCAAATCCGAAAAAAGCAATTCCTCAAACGGAGGCAATTGTTCCGTCCCGGCTGCCCAGAACGGATCGACATACGAACCCTGGACGGGAAGCACCTCGTCCTGCGGGACCCAGGCATCGCCCCAGCCTGTCACCGAGTAATAAGGGACATCCATTCCCAGTTCGAGGGCGATTTGCTTGCACTTGAGAATATACGGCTCATCACCCCTGCCGCCGACATGACCGTACTCGTTGTCGAACTGAATACCGATGATGGGGCCGCCGTCTTTATGATATAATCCTTCGACCTGACCAGCGACAGCAGTGTACCAGCGCCTGACCTGCTCGAAATACGCCGGGTCCATACTCCTCGGTGTGCAGACTTTTCCGAGCCAGTCCGGGAAACCGCCGTTGCGGGCCTCACCGTGACACCACGGTCCAATTCGCAACCAGACGGGCATATCGTGTTTGCGGCAAAGCTTTATAAAACGACGTAAATTGCAATCCCCATCCCAATTGTATTGGTCCCGAATCTCCTCGTGGAAAATCCAGAATACATACGTGGAAATGATATCAATACCGCCCGCCTTCACGGCCAGTATCGAATCTTCCCAATATTGATTAGGCACACGGGCGTAATGGATTTCACCCATTACCGGCAGCCAGGGCCGGCCGTTGCGAGTGAAGTACAGAGAATTAACACCATAACTTGTGCCGTCTGGGCCAGCCGACGTTCCCATTTTCAAATGGCCTTCAAGAATCTTGGAAGGTCCTGCCGCTGCTTTTATTCTTAAAATATGCGAATCCGAAACTTCCGAAGCGGTTACTTCCTGTGCAAAGGAAACGCCGGTTAAAAACAGTATTATAAAGGCGAAAATCAGCGGCATTTTATTTAATACTCTCATTTCTCTTTTACCTACCAGAAAATCAAATAAAAAACGGCAACCGCGACCAGGACCAAACCGCCGGTGATTTTGACCGAGGGCATTGTCTTTACTTCGATATCCTCCCGCACCGGCAGTTTTCTCGGCTCCTCTAAAGGCTTCCAAAGTGTTATAAGTCCCATGAGCATCAGAACAAGCTGGAATGTCGCAGCAACCTGGATGAGAAAATGCAAGTCCGGTGCAAACTTCTGGAACAAACCATATATAATCGGCCCGGCGAGAAGTGCCACAACACCGGCAAGACCCGGAGCACTGGTAACCAGCATTCCGAATGCGAAAGCGGCCACGACACCCGGCCAGATATATCCCTGAAACTGCTGGATGTACTGGAAGACTCCGCCGAATTTCGGATTATCCAGTATCGGCGCCAGCAGACAACCAATCACCAAAAAGACCATCGTCATAATACGTCCCAGGAGCAGCAGCCGTTTCTGGGATGCGTTCCTATCAAACATTCGGTTGTAAATATCTATCGTAAATATCGTGGAAGCTGAGTTGAGCATCGAAGCCAAAGAGCTGATGACGGCCCCGGCAATAGCAGCAAACATAAATCCACGCAGACCCTGTGGAATCAAATTTCGAATCAACATGGGAAATGCCTCATCGGCTAATTCCATTTGTTCGCCATAGAGCTGATGTGACATAATTCCCGGTATTACAATGGCAAACGGAACCAACAGCCAAAGAGCACCAGCTAAAATAACACCCAATTGACCGTCACGAAGAGTTTTTGCCGCAAGGTTACGCTGGACAATAAACTGGTTTAAGCCGCAGTAATACAATATAACAATCCACATCCCGGAAAATACTCCCGTCCAGGGCAGACCTTCGTGGCCGGCGGGAAGTATCATGTGAAGTTTGTCTGTATTGGTCGAAGAGAATTGTTCCCACCCTCCGCAGGCTTTTAGGCCTAAAAAGAATATAATTATTCCGCCGAGAAGCAAGCCGCAACCCTGGAACAAATCGGCCCATGCGACGGCTTTTAGTCCGCCCCAGACGGTATATGCTGCGGCGATTAACCCGATGAGCCAGACCCCCTGACGCATGGAAAGTCCGAAGATGGTGCGAAGTGTCACCCCGCCGGAATAAAGGACCGCAGTCAGCAGGACCGCCACGTAAATCACGACCGTCATCAACGCCATAATAGCACGTGCCGTTGAATTGTAGCGATATTCGAGATATTCCGGCATGGTATAAATACCGGCTTTAAGAAACCGCGGCAATAAAGTGAATGCGATTATAACAATACCGATACTTCCGACAAGCTGCCAGTTGCTGACCGCCAGGCCGACACTTCCGGCCCCCTGGCCGGCCATACCCACGAATTGCTCGGTGGAAATATTCGCAGCGACAATGGAAATCCCAATCAGCCACCAGCGCAGATCCCGCCCGGCCAAAAAATAATCCGTGCTGTCTTTTTCCTTTCTGCTTTTAAGCAGACTCGTCCCGACGACAATCACAAAAAAAGTTAAAAATACGATGATATCAAAAACATTCAATTCCATTTTTCAATTCCTTCGAAGGCCCTTCAATTAGTAACCAAACCTTTATTTCCTCGCATCATTAATAGCCTCGAACATTGCCAGGATATTTTCCGTGGGGACGTTGCTCTGAATGTTATGAATACTGTTGAAAACAAAACCGCTGTTCTGATTGAAAACTTCGATCCTGCTTTTGACTTCGTTATAAACTTCCTTCGGAGTCCCAAACGGCAGTGTTTTTTGCGTATCGACGCCACCGCCCCAGAAAACCAATTGTTCGCCGAATTCGTCTTTAAGCCGTTTCGGCTCCATTTCCGCCGCCGAGCACTGAACGGGATTGAGCACATCGAATCCGGCATCGATAAAATCCGGAATTAACTGATAGACCGACCCGCAGCTATGAATAAATACTTTCCAGTTTGTCAGCTCATGGATTTTATCGTTAATCGCCTTCTGGAACGGCTTATAGAGGTCGCGATATGCCTTCGGCGAGATAAACAGGCCCCGCTGCGTGCCGAAATCCGTTCCGCTTACGAAGACAACCTGCACCTTATCACCTAAAGCTTTTGCGAGCTTTTCAATGTTCTTTAATCCGATTTCGCACTGATGCTCGAATACCTTGCACACATAATCCACCCGCAAAATGGACGAGATGTACCATTCCTCGACATCCCGAATTCCTTTCGGATGTTTCATCCAGGGAGCCGGAACAAGAGCGATATCACCGAAAGCAACGCCGGGAATCGTCAAATAAATTCCGTAATCGGTGTTATGGTAATAATCATCCACCTGATGCGTAAAATGGCAAATATCCTCGTCGGACAATACTCCGAAGTCCTCACAGTTATCACGCGGATTCAATTGTTCTTCGACAATAGGTTCCTGACGTCGAATCGAATCGAAAAAATATCCCGAAGCCGGCATTTTGGCACAGGGAGCTACCGATGTGTCACCTTCGGGATACATCAGAATGTCACCATTGTCCGAGACGGTATAATTGAACTGTCCCGGGACAAGAACTTCCGTGCCGTCAACCGGCATGATAAAGCTTTTCCAGCCTTCGTTCGCATAGCCGAACATATTATTGGGGGGATGGACGCCGACAACGTCGAGACCAAGTATCCGGCGCATCGTTTCGTCTATTTCCCCCAACATCTGGTAAGGCTCGTTTACTTTGACACGCCATTGTTTGTCGCCAGTCAAAGTCTGACGAAGCCGATGTACGGCACAAACACCGATACCGGTTTGCCCCCCCGCCCCGAAATCAGCACATAAACGATCCACCGGCTGATGATTTAAGGCTGCGTTCAATCTTTCTCGCGGCGTCATATTTACTCCAAAACGTCTCAACAACTATTATACAATTTATTGAACATTGCGGCGAATAATCGCCTCGCCCTGTTCGACTTCGATTGTAAGGCCGGAAAGGTCGATATCTTCTACATTTTCGAGTATAAAACCCTGCCGGGCCTTAATGTTACAATTCTCAAAAATAACATTCCGTATCGGGCTGTCTTTCAGGCCGTACATGTCACCGACATTACGAGTTGTGCCGGAGACATTTATAATCTTCACATTTCGAACGACCGGCAGCGGGTCCGAAGGCGGCTTTGGATCAACCATTCTCCATGCCATATTAAATTCGAACGCTTTGCGTGTATCTTTCAGTTGAATGTCCCTGTATGTGATGTTCTCGACAACGCCGCCCCTGCTTGGCTGGGATTTGAAGCGAATCGGTGCCCAGTTATCCGCTTCCATCACACAGTTTCGAATTATCACGTTGCGGATTCCGCCTGACATTTCGCTGCCCATCGATACACCGCCGTGCCCGTAACGAAATATACATTTTTCAATCAGGATATCCTCGGCCGGTCGATTCACACGACGTCCATCTTCGTCTTTGCCGGACTTGATTGCAATACAATCGTCATTCACATCGATATCACATCCTATGATGTGAACTTTACGGCTGGAATCCACATCTATACCATCCGAACTTATGATGTTATGCTCGGCGCGAATTGTAAGGTCCTCCACCAAGACGCCTTCCGAGTAAAGTATAAAAAGTCCCCAACATGCATGATTCTTAAATGAAAATCCCGAAATTCTCACACTTCCACAGTTTTGAATTGCAATCAAACGCGGCCGTCCGACACGAAGTTCCCTGCTGTTTCTCGGATACTTTTCCATCCATTTATCACCTGAGCCGTCAATCATTCCTTCACCAAAAATGTCCACACCAATCATGCCAAAAAAGTTAAGTAATGCGGCCGTCCAGACCTTTTCCTCCCCTTCCCACCTTGTATCTATCTGGGGATAATCGTTCGGTTCGACCGTGCCTTTGAGAACACTTTCCTTTTCCAGATACAATTTAACACCCTGCTTTAAAAAGACCGCCCCACTAAGAAAAGTTCCTGCCGGTATGACTACCGTGCCACCGCCATCCGCGGCACATTTATCGATAGCGGCCTGAATTGCTTCAGTATTGACAGTTTTCCCATCGGCAAGAGCACCATAATCTGTAATCACATAACGCTTGTCCGGTTTTTCATCGCCTTGTGCTGCGCAACCAACGGCGGCACTAAAAATAAAAAACAACACAGCCGGGATGATGCACTTACTATATTTCATAACATGACCCTTTCATGGTATATGGTCGTATTATATAGGTTCGAGAGGCCAATTTTCAGATTCTTTGCGGGCAGTCTTGAGATACTGCTCAATTTGCTCAATTACCTCCGGATGTTCGGTCGCAATATCATGCTCTTCCGCCAAATCTTTCGACAGGTCAAACAAAACCAGCGGCTCGCCTCGTTTTAGCCGGATTGCCTTCCATTGCTTCCAGCGAACCGCCTGCTGGAATCCGCTCTCAAAATACTCCCAATAGAGGAACCTATCTCCTAAATCATTCTGTTTACCGAGTAAAACCGGCACAACACTCCTGCCATCGATATTCTTCGGTGGTTTAGCTCCCGCCAGGTTTGCTATGGTCGGAAGGACATCCGCAAAATACCAGGGCAGGTCACTCGTCGTGCCTGCAGAAATTTTACCGGGCCAGCGAACTATCATCGGCACGCGAATGCCACCTTCATATAAATCCCTCTTGTAACCGCGAAGAGGCCCGTTGGAATCGAAAAAATCCGAAACTTCCGTCTGCTGTTGTGTAGGCTCCGAACGAGGGCCGTTGTCGGAACAGAAAAAGACAACCGTCTTTTCATTAATTTGAAGCTCTTTGAGTGTTTGCATCAGTTTGCCGATATTTTGATCCAGCCTGTGAATCATACCGGCATAAATTTTAACATGTTCGGGCCAATCCTTGTCCTTATACGGACCGAGGTCGGGGACCTGAAACGGACTGTGCGGATTGTTATAGGAAAGGTACAAAAAGAAATTCCGCTGCTTGTTGTTCTTTAGAAAATCAATCGCCTCATTCGTACAAATACCCGTACTGTATTGATTCTGCCGGCCGTTTTGATTGCCTGTCATATCGTACAATTCCCGGTTGCGATACCGCTGAGCCGGGTAGTAACCCCCGGTGCCTGCTGCGTTGATAGTCCAGCCGTAGAACTCGTCGAAGCCCCTGTCCAGCGGTCCTGCATCGGGATTGTATGCACCAAGGTGCCACTTTCCGACAAGGCAGGTCCTGTAACCGGCTTTTTGGAGCACGCGACCTACGGTGATATCATCATCGGTCAGGCACATTCGTCGGACCTGGCGATTGCCTTTGTATCCGATTGTGCCGCCGACGGTGCACATATTACCTCGAACGCGGGTATGGCCTGTGTGTTGTCCCGTCATTAAAACGCTGCGGGATGGCGCGCAGATTGTCGAACCGGAGTAGCAATCCGTAAAACGAATCCCTTCGCCTGCAATTTTGTCTATGTTGGGCGTTTGGATTTTCTTTTGTCCGTAACAGCCCAGGTCTGCGTAACCCATATCATCAACTAAAATAAAAATAATGTTGGGTTTGTTACCGGAAATCTCAGCCGCTCTAAGATACTGCGACATTGATACTGTTGCGGCCCCAATAGCCATTCTATGTAAAAATTCGCGCCTGCTTATATAATGTGACATTTTTTCTCCGTGCTGGTTTCCCAAACTATTCAATTCTCAACCAATCGTAATCGGCATAACCTGCGGATTCCCTTTTCTGATTTGCCAAACAGAACAATCCGACCTTGGCACCAATCCATCTTCCCGGTTGTGTGGTAAAAGGTTTTCCGATTGATGTGAATTGTTCTCCGTCGATGCTGTAACTGAAATTACATACGGCACCACTGCCTATTTTGACACAGAGTACTACCGAATCACCCTGACAATCTGCTTTTTGTTCCTCAATTTCTTCGCCGTCTCTCATGGCATTGATACAGGTTTTATTGACCAGATAACAACCTGAAGATGTTTTTTCGAGAGCCAGATACGAATATGACTGACCCATAATTAACAATCCCGTTTTTTCTCCGACGGCAAGATTGTTAAAGTCGAGTTTCGTAGTGACTGTAAATTCCGGGGCGGGGAATTTCTGGAGAATCAAATTGGGAACCGTCCATAAATTCTTAGAATCTTTTGGATTCGGAACTGCATATAATCTCATCCAGCCGGGGCGACTCTTTAGTGACATCCAATCATCTTTTGGATTCGTATGCCATTGCCACTGCAAACCGAGTTTTTCCGAATCGAACTCATCCGATGTCTGGGGCACTTCCACAGGATATTTTTTACCGACGTCCGGCTTTTTATATTGCGTGACAGGCTCGCCGATGCCGTTTCCGTCCAAATCCACACCCATCAGCGGCCAATCATCCTCCCAACGCACCGGATTTAAGTGGACGATTCTGCCATAGGCGCCGTTATCCTGGAAGTGGACGAACCAGTTTTCGCCGTTTTCCAATTCCACCCATCCGCCCTGATGTGGCCCGTTGATTTTTGTACTGCCCTGCTCAAGAACTCTTTTTGCCTCGTAAGGCCCGAAAACATTCCTCGACCGCAAAGCCAACTGCCAGCCTTCTCTAACTCCGCCGGCCGGTGCCAGGATATAATACCAGCCATTTCGCTTGTAGAATTTCGGCCCTTCGATAGTCGGGGCCACTCTGTTGCGGCCGTCAAAAACCAATGTCCCTTCATCCAGGAATTTCGTGCCGTCCGGACTCATCCGTCTGACTGTTAAAATGCTGTTTATACCGGCACGGCTGTTCGCCCACGCATGGACGAGGTAGGCGTTACCGTCGTCGTCCCAGAGCGGGCAGGTATCGATCAGCCCCTTGCCTTCCTGCACTAAATGAAGCGGCTCCCACGGCCCGGCGGGATTTTTCGACTTAGTCATTAAAACACCGGCATCGGGGTCGCCGACGAAAATCCAGAACCAGCCGTCATAATAGCGAATCGCCGGTGCCCAGATTCCGTTGCCGTGTTGCGGTACATCGAAACGCTTGTCTTCAAAACGTTGGATAGCATGGCCGATAATCTTCCAGTTGACCAAATCCTTCGAGTGGAGAATCGGCAGACCGGGGACACAGTTGAAGCTGGAGGCGGTCATATAAAAATCATCCCCGACTTTAATAATGTCCGGATCTGAATAGTCTGCATAAATGATAGGATTTTTATAAGTTCCGTCTTCGTTGTCCGGCTTCCATACAGGAAAGGCGTTATTCATACTTTTGCCCTTCAAACCGGCACAAGAGACCATCGCCTGGCAAATCAATAAACATCCAATCAATATAAATACAGTTTTCGTTTTTTTCATTTTTTCTCCACTGATAAAACATTATTTCCATAAGTTCTTATGGACTGTCTTTCTCCGTTTTAAGGCATCGGCCTCAATCCTTCCCATCGTATGTTCCATTTACCGTTGTCGGGAAAACCCGGCGCAGGACTCTTGGGACATCCATCCCAGCCTGCCGCCATCATTGCGACCGCAGTAAGCAATCCGCCGTTACCCGGTAGATATAGCGGCAGCCGGGACGATTGATAATTATGGCCGTTGGCTAAGTACCGGTTCTTCTGTGCCTCCACAAACAAAGCATCTATCGCTTTTTCCGGCTCACCCAGACGTGCCGCCGTCATTGCCATAACCGGATAATCCCAGCCCCATGTGCTCGGCCAGTTCCATTTCTGCAAGACAAAATCCAAGGTTCGCTTCATAACCTCCGGCTCAATAAGAGGTGTCTGCGGCAAAAATCCGAGTGCACAAAGCATCGAAGGATGATCTTCGGTAATTGTATATGGTGACGTTTCGATCCCCGTATAAACGCCTTCGCGAACAGTCGGACGTGATAAATTCTTCATAACGCGATCCCATTTCGGCTCGCGCTCCATGCCGAGCCGCTGCCGCCACTTTTGTGCAGTATCGAGCGCCCAATACCAATAGGCCAATTCGAAGGTCGGATTTATCGTGGTCCTTCGGAAACGACCGTAACTTTCCTGGGCCGGAATCAATGCAGGCCCCAAAACATAGCGCCCGCCCGATTCATCCCAGAGTGGATACGAAGCCATAAATTCGGCGGTCTCGAAAACAATATCTTTATATTTTTCCAGAGTCTCTTTATCCGGATTCGCTCGGTAGCACAACTCCGCATAATAAATTGGATGCGGCTGCTGCCAGATTAAAAATACACCGACGGTGCTCGGGCTGTCCCGACCGTCGGGTGAGACCATCTTGGGCCATCGAACACCCTCATAGCCCTGTAAATCGGCGGTGGCCTTTGCCATAGGCATAATCGCCTTATACCACGGCAGGCTGCGCTCCAATAGTGGCAAACGGTTCCAAAGAGCGAAATGCACAGCATGCCACCAGTGCATCTCCAAATGAAATTTTCCGAACCAGCTATTACAAACCAGTCCCGTCTCCTGTGGGGGACGAGAGCCAGAACACTGGATAGCAGTCAGATATTGCGAGAGCACGACTCTTCTTTCGAGTTCGGCGGCACGCGGATCGGTACATTGTGAGAAATCAATCGCCCCACCGCTCGACCAGAACTTCTGCCAATAAGCAGATGCTTCATTGCGCACGGTTTGAAAATCAGGTAAGGACTCGGATATTCGCTTCGGAGAAAATGCAAATACAATTTCCAAAAAGTCACTGTCACACCGGGAGATTTCATATTCATGCTGTGATTTAACATTGATTTGGCCCCCTTGTGAACAAGCAATCCGGACATAATATCGTTCATCGTCGAGTATCCGGTTGAATGCAGCCTCATTGCCGCTAATTTCCTGTATTGTTGTGTGACTATCCGGATGATTCCAGTCCGCCGCATTTCTCCATACATCACTTCCATAAGGGAATGCAAGAGAAACGAGCAACTTATTCTGCCGCCACAACTGAGAGTCGATTCGCACCGCCAGAATATCACGATGAGGATGGCAAAACGTTAGCACTTTAACATGCTCACCTTCTATTTCAAACCGGCTGCTTAAAGAGCTGTTCCATAAATCCAGTGTCTGAGATGTATTTGTCAAATCCTCAATTTTCGCCGGAGAGCCATCGGACTTTGTCATACGCAAACCGATTTGCCCGAGATGCAAACGATGAGGATTGGAACGCAGCCAGGTAGCAGCGGGTGAATATCCCCTCGACGAATTTTCACCCGATGCATACGGAATTTTGCGTCCGTCAACTTCATATCCTTCAAAAGCATCAGATAATTTGTAGCCGTTCGTATTCGGCATGGAATGCCAGCCCCATTGAGATTGTGTTCCGAGAGGCATTCCCTCTTCGTGAAATCCAGGAAAGCTCTGCAGGCCGGTGATATCTGCCGTGAAAGCAAATTCGCCGTTACCGACACTCAGAGGCGTCAGCGGATCAGGTTTATCGAGTACAACATTGTGACGATTTACCAATGCGTAGCGGTCAATCTTGCCGTTCGTAGAGTTAGAGGAAGCATATAAAAATTCAGATGATGACAGCAGCAACAGTATTGTCGGCATACAAATAAACTTGGCGATTCTTTTCATATTTGACGATATCCTTTCAAAAAAGCAGATTCATCTTACTATCTATCAGTGAATTTTGAAAGTGGGATTTTTACTCGGTCGAGTTCCGTTGCCCTCTGCGGGCTCCTTCCAGGGGAGGTCTCCGTGAGAAATCCCCGGGACCACCTCTAAAGTCACGGCCTCTTTGGTCCTGTTGAGGCATGTCTTCCGGAAGATTGTCACCGACCATACCAAGCACCGCAATCGTGGTAAGACCATCTTGTGCGGCAGTGTTGGTATTCATTGACGGTCCTTCTTCGAGGGGATTCAGGACATCCGGCCCTTCTACACGTCGGGTATCCAAATCTCTTTGTCCTCGTCCACGGCGCGGCACCAGCGAATTTATTGCCCGGTTGAGAAATGCAACATTTCCGGTTTTAATATAGATATAAGCCGCTAATCGTCCGTCTCGGACATAAGATGCATCGGTTCCTTCGCTGCCGGTAGTCATGTCCGTTATTAATACGTCCTTGGGGGCATTATACAACTGGCAGTATTGCAGCCATGCCTTTTGCCACCGGTCGTGATCAACCATCATATTAAGCTCGAAAATTACCTCGGCCCCGCCCATTATCGTCGCCAGATTATAAACACCGGCATCATCGGATAATTGAAAAAGCTCCCCGGTCTTTGGGTCAAATCCCATGACAAGATTTATGCCGGTGCGCAATCCGAGAGGCATTTTGCACAGGCAATCCATGCCGGCATAAATTTTATCACGCCACACAGTGTCACCCGTTCGCTCCCACTCGGTCATCCAGTTCCCCGCTAAGGCAAACCAATCCGGGCCAAGTCTTAACCGTGCCGGATATTTTTTCTCCGCCTCGGTAATCGGTTGTGCCAGACGCATCGGATCGTACTCGGCTATTCTTTCATCGGCCTGCAGCATTTCGCGCATAATATCACCGGTACGCTCGTCGGTTGTCAGGTAATAATAGAATCGTCGATACGGCGCCTGGCTGACGCGGACCTCTTTAGCACCGCAACCCCAGTGGCGGACATTATGACGTGAACCAAGCCCGGCAAAACGTCCCTGGTGATAACAATCCACCTCGCCGGTATGCCGGGTCATCGCTTCGGCCATGCGGAATATATCGGCTCGGCCGGTCCTCAGGAAACTATACCAAAGCCACATGTCAGTCCCTAATTCGGAATTATCCCAGGCCATGCCACCGAGGTCATAACGCCAGAGGTGCCTGAGGTCGTCGTAAGAATGCATCACATCGCCGTAATCCCAGAAACCGTACCAGTTGTATTGATCTACCGCCTTCAAATAAGTAGTCAAAGTCGCATCGAGCTTCTCTTCAATCTCTCGCTTGGCCGGAGTCGAGCGATCCTCCAGGCCCCAATATCCGAAGGCACGGACAGAATTCAAATACTGCGGCGTACAAACCAACAGCGGAGGTACCGCGGTGGTTTTCGCATAAGCAACAGTTTCTTCCTTGGTTGGTACACCTGCTGTCGGGAAAAGCGTCAATTCGCTCGTGCGCGCGATACCATTGGGTGTACTGAAACCTTCCTGGACGTCTTCATAAACTTCTTCCAGTCCATGGGCCACGGTGTCATAATGACGAAGATCCATCGCAGGAGCATCGGGCGACCACATCCATACTCGCAGTTCGGCCGCTTCACTGCTCGCCCGTCGCACTTCAAGAGCGGACGGATAGGATTGCCAGAAATCTTTCAATCCAACAGCCAATCCGCCTGAAACATCTCCGGTAAAAACCAGGCCCGAAGCCCGTTTTCCGGCCCCGGCAGGCAGCCAGCACCTTTCCGGATTGGTGCGTTTTTCAATTGTAAAACCGGCGGCGTTCGGCTGGAGCAATCTGAAATCATCCCATACGGCCCACTTCTCCAACAAGTTCTGTCCGCGACGATCAAGCTGTTCTTTATTCGGCACACGTTTACCTGCAATCTGATCCGGATAAACATCCGGTCTCCAGCGGAATTGCATACCTCTCATTCGGTTTGATTGAGGTTCATTTGTAGTACTATTATCAGGTTGTGCGATATAACGTCCCCCCCGACCTACCAAAGGCTGGATAGGTTCGGCCCATAAGCCGTTTCCTTCGCCGGAGAAACGCACGTGACGATTCTGAATTTCCTCACGCATCGGAACAGAAAACACCACTCCAAGCCCGCGGATAAAATCCCGATGCTCGTCACCGTCAAAAACTATCGAATGTACCATTCTGATTGGCACTTGACCGACATAAAAATACAAACGGACGTAGAAAGGCAGCCACCGACGGTCCGAGCTTTCGGATTTATGCATACCTTCGAATTTAACAACGGCACGAACCGGCCCGGTTTGCTCGACGGTAACTTTGTTTATTTCACTGACGAACTTTTCAAGCTGAGGTGATTCATATACATCGCTGCCTGGACCATGCTGCAGAACACATACTAAATGTCCCTTGGCGGCAACAATCCGCCCGTCAACGGTAATCGAATCTATGAAAAATTCCCCCTGACGTGAAAGACGGCACTGAAATTTCCCCGTATCGATTTCTATAGTTTCATTATTTTGTGTGACTTTTACTTCGGAAACACTTTCTGAAACTACCGGAACGTCTGCTTTCAGACTAAACGGCCCGGCCATATTAGAATCTGCGACAGTTGCAAAACCGCTCCATTTCAATGAGCCGTCGGGCCAATAAGCCAATGGCCAGCTCTGAACAGGCACACTTTTACCATCCGATGTAATTAACGTGAAAGTCTGCTCTTTATGAACCGTATTCTTCGGCCATGGTACACCCCAGCTAATCCCACTGCGGACAAGAGGCGTTTCGTCACCCAGCCAGCCGACAGGGACAGATTCCATCTGAGCACCAAAAACCAGATTCGAAGTAATCGAGCAAATAACAAATACATTAACATAAAAAAACAAAAATCTTTTTCTCATTGTATTTATGCTCCCGATTTTTCATGTACAGGTCATTTTCCTATCTTCTCAACAATAGGCAAAAAATAATCACATAAGCTACAATCATTCAGCCCACGAAGTCCCTCAATAACACAATACGCATTCAAGGTAGCGCCGGCGCCATTCGTATGAGTATATTCATTAGGTCCGAAATACATCGCCGTCACTTTTTTCAGCCCCTCCTTTTCATAGTGCTCTGCAATTATTTCATTGAGATCGACGAAAGCTGTACTTTTAGCTTTCGCCGCTTCGGCCGCCCATCTGGCGTAGTCGTTTGTTGACCTGTAAACCCTATTATTGACCCAATTGTTCCTTGGAATAAGTGAGCAGACAATAGGCGTGGCACCTTTGGCTTCAGCATCGTTAATATATTTTCGTATATACCAGCCGTAAGTATGAACAACTTCGTGCTCGCCGGTTAAAAGATTGTCGATTTCCTCCGTTTCCTCTCCGTTGCCTTTAAGTGTGCCGCGAGCCCTCCTATCGTCATTCAACGGACCGCCGTCATTATGTCCGAACTGCATAATGACAAAATCGCCGGACTTCATATCGGCCAAAACTTTTTCCCACAATCCCAGAGTCTGATATGTTCGACTGCTGGTTCCCCCCATTGCGCGGTTTTCAACATTGATTCGAGTCCTGTCGAAAAAGTCCGCAATCGGAGCACCCCAGCCCCATTGACCGTTCTCGCCGTCACCGAGCCGCCCGGTTCTGACCGTCGAATCACCTATCAAAAACAGGGTCGGCAAATCAGGCTTTGAAACAGGCTGAGCACTCGGATGCCATGTATCTGTCATTATCTCCTCGGTTTGCTTCAGGAAAATATCCGGCTCATAAATAGTGACATCACTCCCTTTGGCAGAAAGATAGTTCGTTAAGGAACAATCCTTAAGAGTTTTAAGACCGGAGACCACAAGTGCAGCATTGAAATTTGCCGCTTCGGCGTTCGTATGCGTATGATCTTTCGGAAAAAACGTCGCTACTCTGACCTGCCCCAACAACTCATACTGATCGGCAATAATTTTCATTAAATCGACAAAATCAACATCCTGTGACTCGGCTATTTCAGCGGACCATTGGCTGTAATTGCCGGAACCACGTTTGACCCGGCCGTTCTTCCATTCATTTCTGACAGTTAATGATAGGATAATTGGTGTCGCACCTTTGGCCTTTGTATCAGCGATGAATTTCCGCATATACCAGCCAAAGGTATGAACGACTTCGTTTGTGCCGGTTTGCAGGTTGTCGATTTCCTTAGTCTCTTCGCCAAGCCCTTTTAGCGAGCCTCGCGCCCGGTATCTATCATTAATCATGCCGCCATCATTATGTCCAAACTGGATTAGCACAAAGTCACCGGGGGTAAGTTCTTCCAATACTTTATCCCAGTATCCCTCGGTTTGAAACGTCCGGCTGCTTTTGCCTGCAACAGCGCGGTTAAGAACATTGATATTGGATGAATCGAAATAATAGGCAAGATGGCTGCCCCATCCGAGATCGGGACCGTTACTGGCCGTGGAATCTCCCACGATAAATAAATCCGGCAATCCGTCTCCGGACACGGATTTAACTGTCGTTCTCTGTATTTCCTCGGCAGCCTCCAGTTGGACCTGTGTAAGTGCTCCCACAATGAAAGTGAGTACTAATAATATATTGAACAAATTTCTTTTAGCCATAGATGTTTGCCTCCTTCACTTAAGGTCCTTCAATAACATCATTTCCACCAACCTGGGGCGGATAAAAACAGCCCACCATTTGCATCTCCACTTACGGATATCAAACTTACAACCCGATTAATCAGATTAGATTCTTATCGATAAATGATCCACTATTTAATTAGCCATTGAATTATAGAAGGACATCATCCTTCCCATTACCTGATTCCATCGCCTGCCTGAGAGCTTTTTTGTCCTGCTCGGAAGCTATGAAAAGATCTTCAGGAAATATTCGATACGATACAATCTCATCAAAAATCTGTTCGCTTTGAAAGGAATTTAATCCCATTCCCGCTAAGTATTGTAACCTCATATTGCGATCACGATTAATTTGAGCGTCCTTGAGCCATTCTGTTAAATCTCTTTCCCGTCCGGCATAAGTCGTAAGTAAAGATATCGCCGAGCTAAATTCAATTTCTCTTAGAGATTGCCTGACCTGCGAATAATCCCTGCTATCCAGACGTTCTCGAAGTTTTTCGACATCTATTTTATTTGATTCAGCCTGCCCAAGGATGACGATGTCATAACCTTCACCTTCGGAATCGTTGCTCCAAATCGTCCCGGAGGGAAAAACTTCAAAAAAGGTCGCAATCTCACTTTTGACCGCATCCGAATTGCTCTCGTACAAAGGAACCCATTGCGTCACTATGCCGCCCGGATTCAGTCTTTGTTTGCAAAGCTCGAAGTATTCCTGCGTATAAAGTGAGGCGGCACCTTTTACCCAGGGATGAATCGGGTCCGATGTAATGATATCGAATTTTTCTCTCGTTGTCAGAATAAAATGTCTGGCGTCATCCAGAACCATCTCCACACGTGGGTCATCCAGGACATTATTATTTTCCTTGCCGAAGTATTCTTTGACTACCTGTGGTATAAGCGGCTCGATTTCACAAATGACGATTCTTTCGATATCAGGATGATTCACAAACGAACCTGCCGTCACCGCCGCCCCACATCCCACAACCAGTACGGAGCGGGGCTTAGGGTGAAACAACGCCGGTACATGACCCAGCATTAATTGAAGACGCATATCGAGCGGATCGGTCGAAGCAACCACTTTACCACTGACATGAAAACACCTGACACCATCGTACATTTCCGTAACGGCTATTGAGGCATTCATACCCTCATCCATATACAGGGTTACCGAATCTTCCAGCATAGTAGGTAAATTGCGGCCGTAGGCAACCAATCCCCACGGCACTCCAGACACCGTCCATACCAGTATAATTGCAAATCCTAAATAAACGGCAAGGGATATTACTGCTGTCAATCTCATAGCATAGAGTTTAACCATACCTCGCGTCGAGACGATTTCGAGTTTTTTCCACAGTAAAGGCATTAACATCAAAATTCCTGCTACCGTTGATAATCCGATAATCAACCGCTGGGAATTTTGTGTCCCCACCAGAGGAATAGCTATCATACTAAAACCAATCGCCCCGACGATGGCTCCGACCGTATTAGCGGCATAAATACCTCCGACCAATCGTCCCGGGTCACGTCCCTGCACCGCAACCGACGCCAGTGCAAGAGGAAAACTCGCTCCCCACAGGCACGCCGCCGGAAGGACCGCCCAAATACAACGCAATAAATCGAGCTGGAAGTTATACCACGGATTATAGGAAAGTGACGGGTCAATCGGCCAGTATGGCAGAGATCTGCTCAACATATATGCGGTCCATGATATGGCCGCCACAAGGAGCATCTGACAACAACCCAATGCTAATCGCGGGCGAAGAGTATATCGGGAGATAACCGAGCCTATACTGCTTCCGATTCCAAGCCCGATTAGAAACACCGCCAAAATGATTGAAAAAGTATAAACCGTTGCGCCTAACATCAACGATAAAAGGCGTGTCCAGATTACCTCGGCTCCCAAAGCACAAAGTCCCGATAAACCGATTGTCACATACACCGGCCATGAGCCGGATACTTTTTTAACGTCACATTGCGCCTGCTGATCGTCCAACAAACGATACTTTGCCAGGCTTGACACACCTATTCCCAATAAAGCCACTGTTAAATTTATAGATGCCGCTACATAAGTTGCCGTCGTAATGTCATAAACTCGTAACAAGTAAAATCCTGCTAAAAGGCACCCGAACACAGCCCCGGCAATATTGCCTCCGTAGAAGAAACCCAGCCATGAAACACCCTTAGGCGTCATTTCAATCCAGCGGGATATCGCCGGTAACGTCGCACCCATCAATAAAGTCGGAGGCAACAGGCACATCGCACAAACCGCCCCGCGAAGTAAAATACCGGAAAAACCGTATGCGGCATGTGCAGTGTAAATCCGATTGATATACGGGATGCCGAACAATACGGCTACCCCGATAATTCCAATTCCAAGCTCCAACAAAGCATATACCCGTAAAGGGTGCCGGTAACGAGAAATAACCCGGGGCAAAATAATACTTCCAAGACACATCCCGCCCATGTATGTCCCCAATAATACCCCGAGTGAGACGGCGGACGAACCGATAACAAGCTGTAAAAGCTGGAACCAGATAATTTCGTAAATCAACGCCGAACAACCGCTGCCGATAAACAGCAGCAACACCAAGGGCAGAAACCGAAAAGATTTTGTTAATAAATTCGGCTCATCCGGATTTTGTTCAATCATATAAACACTTTCAATAAAACGTAATTTACTATAGTTATTTTCATATATCACAGCTTAATCAAGTTCTTTACTCTGAACTGTAATTTTCGCAGGATTTAATCCTTCACTCGTGGCTGTTACGGCGATATCGCCGCTTTGCCCCTCTTTCGCTCGAAGAATCAGCATCGCCTTGCCGTAAAACAATTTCCGGTAATCCGCCTGAAATGGTTCGAGCGAAAGTGGATTGCCGTTACCGACACCCGCAATTTCCGCCGGTCCTTGTATGCCGAAGCGAATAAGCCGGTCGGTCAAAGGACAAGGATTACCCTCTTGATCCAAAGCTTCGACCAGGATATAGCAGAGGTCCTGTCCAGTAGCTTCCAGTTCCCTTCGATCCGGTGTCAGGCGGATTTTCTCCGGTTCGCCGGCGGTTCGCATAACAGCTTCACCGATTTTTTTGCCATCTTTGTAAGCAACGGCTTTCAGCTCACCCGGCTCGTAAATAACTTCATTCCAGCGCAGGCGATATTTGTAGGTCGGCTCGTAGTAATCGGACTCCACTTTCTCCGGATACACACCGAATTCCTTAATACTGGCCCATACTCCCTGTTGAAGCCGGGTAAATTCAATCCGAACATATCTGCCTTGAGCATCGACGTCGTGGAATATTCTGGTCGGGCCACCCCACCTGGGGATTCTGCTCGTATTCTTGGTGACAATGGTCTGCCATGTCGAACCATCGGGAGAAATTTTAATTTCATACCCGTAGTTTTTCGATTCGCTCTCGAAATCGATAGCTAAATAACGAACGGACCGAACTTCACCCAAATCAACCTGCCACCATTGATTCGGCTCGGCAGTACTTGCACCCCAGCGTGTTTGTCTGTTGTTATCGTTTGCATGAGATACGATTAGACCTTTCTCATCCTGAACGGAACTTGCCATGGCGGTTTTGCCCTGTGCGAAATTAACCGCCTTTTCCGGCAAAACTCCCTTGTGACGTATCCCAAGTGATTTTCCATTTAAGAACAGTTCGGCGGAATTGCCGTTTGTATAAACGAAAACCGGGACATTCCTGTCTATGCGCTCAGGCCAGTTCCAGTGCGGCAGGATATGAATCGTTGTTGTCTCCGGCCTCCAATAGCTGCGATAAAGATAAAATCTGTCTTTCGGAATTCCGCAAAGGTCCACAATGCCGAAGTAGGAACTCCTCGCTTCCCGTGAGAAAGGTGTAGGTTCTCCTAAATAATCAAATCCTGTCCAAACAAATTCACCGGCGACAAAACCGTCGTCCTCCATCAATTTAAATTCCGCATCCAGAATATCCGACCAGCTTGCGGCGTTTAAATCGTAGGAATCTACCTGATTCCGACTGGAATAATCGGTTTTGACATTCGGAAGCGGTAATTCGTAGAATCCGCGCGTACTCAACGTCGAGGCCGATTCGCTGTAGATAATCGGTTTATCCGGATATTTTTCCCTGTATCGTGCATACCTTCTGGCATAATTCCAACCTGTAAAATCCAATGCATCCAGAATCGGCTCATCGACCGTATTGGGAATATGACAGGCCATACCTACTAGACGGCTCGGGTCATACTTGCGTACGAAGTCACTCATAAATTTTATTCTTTCAGGTGACTTTCCCTCCCTGTCGGACGGCTGATTTCCGATTTCATTGCCGATTGACCATACCACCACACACGGATGATTGCGGTCACGCATCACGAAGTTGCGAATCTGTTTCTGGCCATATTCTTCCAAAGGAGGCTGGCCCTGGACGCGCCCGGCTTTGTCGTCCCATTTATCGAAGCATTCGTCCCAGACCACGAATCCCATCCGGTCACACAAATCCAGAAGCTCCGGGGCCGATGGATTGTGACTGGTCCGAATTGCATTACAGCCCATATCACGCATGATTTCCAGTTGCCGTTCCATGGCACGGGTATAAAAAGCAGCCCCGAGCGGACCGTGGTCGTGGTGCAGATTAACGCCGTAAAGCTGTACCCGCCGTCCGTTAAGATGAAAACCGTCATCGGCAGTCAATTTAAAGGTCCTGATTCCAAAAGTCGTTTCTTCCGTATCCACAATCTTATTGCTTAATCGTACAATAGTTTTCGCCGTATATAACTTCGGAGTGGTTATATCCCATCGCTGTGGATTCGATATCATAAAAGACTGTTCCATATCGCTGGAACCACCGGCGGAAACAACCCCCTCTTTTGTACCTTCGGCCACCCGGCGGCCATCAGGATCGAACAAGGCCACTTCAACGGTAACTTTCGATTCGGTATCGAGGTGATTTTCTATCTCCGTACGGACACGAACCGTTGCAGATGTGTCACCAACCTCAGGCGTTGTGATATATGTTCCCCAATGTGCAATATGCACCGGATTACAGACAGTCATCGTCACTTTGCGATAAATCCCCGCCCCGGGATACCATCTCGTTCCCTGCTGCCGTGTATCGACATGTACGGCAATAACATTAGTCTCATCATATTTCACAAACGGCGTGACATCCACGCGAAATGATACATAGCCGTAATCCCATTGTCCGGCTAATTTGCCGTTTATATAGACCTTCGGAAATGCCATCACGCCGTCAAAATCCAGATAAACTCGCCGACCACTATCAGCCTTTTCGATCTCGAATGTTTTCCTATACCAGCCCTCGCCTCTCCAGGGTAGCTTCCCGGCATAACCGTTTTCGTTCGGATTAAAGGGTCCTGAAATAGCCCAATCGTGCGGCAGACGTACCTCCTGCCATGATGTGTCATCGAAGTCCGGCTTCTCGACGGCCTGTTGATTTCCCTTGGCAAATTTCCAGTTGCCATTGAAGTCCACAACTTTTCGTACAGCGTGATTGGCGGCCTTTCTACTAACAACGCCGGACATCTCCGAACAGCCAACTGTAATAAATAAAATCGACATCGATAATATCAAGATTGTAGGGTGGGGCTTGCCCCACCACGATGAAACCGGTGGGCTATAAGCCCACCCTACAGGCCGGCTTTTTCTTCTTAGAACTTTCATAAAACTCCCTTTCGGAATAATCAATCACTTTTATTAATCAGCCGAATATTAGGTCTTGGCGGTGACTTCATGCCTTCGCCCAGATAAAAGCCGGTATGCGCGGGCTGATTATATGCTACATTCTGCCATGCTACGCCCAGTCTGTAAACGGGGTCGTGCATCAGGGTGTATATACGGTGCTCGGTGGGTATAGTTGTTGTGAAGATTCGCAACTCTTTCCCATCCGAAGTTCTCCAGATAACTTCCTCCCTCCAGTCGCCCAGAATGTCGGCACAAAGACAGGGATTCGCTTTTGAGCCGTTATTCGTAACACAATTGTAATCTCCGCCGTTTAATAATCGTCTCACTCCGCCATTGACATAATCCCACTTATCAATATAAGCACCTCCACGTCCGAATCTTCTGCCGCCACCTCTACCATCCAGGATTTCACGAAGTAAATCACCGTCCCACCATATCCCCATATTGTATGAGTTGGGTTTTACATCAGAAATTTTTTCGCCTTTGCAGTTGTATAGGCCGTCGGAATTATTCGCCCAGCATTCATAACCCTTATAGCGCGGATCAATATCCATCGCCAATCCCCTGCCCGGGTTTCTCAATTCCAGCCCGAAAATAACTTCACCGGTTCGAGCGTCTCGAAGATTCGCACCGTCCGGGTGTCGCGGATTTTCATGGATCGCCCAGACTTCCAATCCATCTCTGTTCGGGTCGATATCGGACAGGTGCATGGCGTCACCGTGCCCCATGCCGGTCGAATAAAGTCCCGTGCCGTCATCGTCAATCGCACAGGCCCCAAAGATGATTTCATCCTTTCCGTCGTTATCGACGTCACCGACACTGAGATTATGATTGCCCTGGCCCCTGTATGCCTGGTTGCCTTCGGTGCCGTCGTCGCTGTCAAAAGTCCATACATTGGTCAGCTTTCCGTCTCTGTAGTTCCATGCCGCCAGGACCGCACGTGTATAATATCCCCGGCACATAATCAGGCTCGGTCTTTCGCCGTCCAGATAGGCAACGCAGGCCAAGAATCGGTCAACTCTGTTGCCGTTGCTGTCCCCCCAGCCGGAGCCGTCACCTCCTCGGGGCGGTATATAATCGGTTGTAACTATTTCCGCACCCGTTTTGCCGTCAAAAATTGTCAGAAATTCCGGCCCATCTAAAATCATTCCTCTGTTATTTACGTAATTGGCGTTAGGATCGCCGATTACCCTACTTTTTCCGTCAACCGTTCCGTCCGCCGTCTTACAGGCGACCTCCGCCCTGCCATCGCCATCTAAGTCATAGACCATAAACTGGGTATAGTGAGCGCCCTCACGAATATTGACACCTAAATTAATCCGCCACATGAAAGTGCCGTTAATTTTATAGGCTTCGAGCCTCGTTTGTCCCGTTGCCCCTCTTTGAGAATTATCACGGGGCCGCATCTCCTGTTTGAGAACGATCTCGTATTCACCGTCACCATCCAGGTCGCTCACGGAGGCGTCACCCGGTGTGCAGCCTTCGGGAGTTTGGAGCGGGATTGTAATGTAATTCTGATTCCAAACCTTTACCGGGGCGGTGGGTTTTCCCTCTCGACCATTGATAATTGCACGGACTGTATAAACGGAATCGACACTGCCGTTATTATCAACAAAATTGGTGGAATTGGTCACAGGCTGGGAATTAATTTTGGTCTTGTCTCTGTAAACGTTAAAGGATATTTCCTCGGGATCCGTCCCAAACATACGCCAGCCGATATAGACCTTATTATCATCTAACTTCACAGCAACACCTCCCCGGTTGAGATATTCCATCTGCCGCTGTGCCTGTAGGGTATTTGTTAATACAAACAATATTCCGAGTGTAAAAGCTATTTTCATCATGGGCTTTGATTTCGTCATGCCGTTGTTCCTTTTGCTTATGAACTTATTGGGTACCGAGATAGTAACTTGTCATAGCGTAATGCCGGTTTGTGTAACCCATTGTGCGGTGACATACATCATTGCGATACAGCGGATCCTGCTTCAGCCCGACATGCATCCCTCGCCGGCCGGATTGTTCGGTTTGATCCTGTGCCAAAACAAAACAACCGAAGATACAAATCAACAAAAGACACAGTAAAACAGTACGAATCATTATTTTCTACCGATATATTTCGAGTCCAATTTCAAAGTTTACATATTGAGATTGCCGCCTAAAGCTGCTTGTACTCAACGCTATCAAACTGCATGTCGGGGACAGGATTACACTGAGATGTGCTGAAATCCTTAACGTTCTTAAGGATAAAAGTCGGCACTTTCTCAGTAATCTGCGCCTCAACGTTGCGAAATTCCGCCTTTTTGACATCCTCAAGAATAAAAGGCGGCCGGAAATCCTCATTTTCAAAAGCAACATCGACGTTATTCAACTCGATACCTTTGACATGGCGGATAAAAAAGCCGTACGCGGGAATGGGAGCAAAATTTCTCGGATCGGGATAACCGTCTTCGAGTTCGGGAACTTCGACAGCAGCCTGCTCTTTCGAAGCACCGCCTTTAACTAATATCCGGATATTGCTAAGTTTCACCTCTTCGATATCGTGCCCGGGAATACCTATAATCAGCGAGCCATAACGCGGGTCGGCATTATAAACCACCACATTATTGATATTGATTCGGCGAAGTTTCCCCACGGGAACTCCTTCCGGGCTTCTCATGCGCCTGCCGAGACGCAGAAAGAACGGCGAATTCGTAATATCCCGCATGGCGATATTGGAGATAGTGACATCTTCGAGCAATCCGCCGTCCACAGTCTCCAGTGCAATTCCACGGCAGCGGTCGAAGACGCAGTTGGATATCGTTATATTCTTGAATCCTCCGTTGGATTCCGTCCCGAACTTGATGCGCCCGGTGACACCGCCCTTATCGGGAGCCTGTTTCTGAGTTCGTTTGAATGTTCCATCCAGCAACGTGCCCTCGTCGTAGCCGCTCACCTGGCAATTGGTTATCGTCACATTCTCGGTCACCCGTGCATAGCCCAGTGCAAAGGAGCTTTTAAGAACAATCGCATCGTCGTTAGGGGAATTGATCGTGCAATTCGAGATGCGAACATTTTTGCAGCAATCGACATTTATGCCGTCGCGATTGGTATCGATCCTGACGTTATCGATGGTAAAATTATCCACAGCAGTCGGCAGGATGCAGAAATGCCCGCCCATCAAAAAGGTCACATCTTTAATTACAACATTCCGGCAAAGTTTCAACGCGATTGCCTTATTCCCCGCTCCTTTATCCTTGGGTCTATCCCATTTACCCAGGCCCTTGCCGTAAATCATGCCCGGACCGAGGATGGAGATATTCTCAAGATTCTCACCCCAGATAAGACTGTCATGCCAGTGGCTGTGACCGAAGTCCTGATACCTGTGCTCATCACCCCACGGATTCGGTTCGGCAGGGTCATAGCCGGCTTCGGCAGTATGTGCGGCGGCCAGAATCGTCGCACCATGATCGATATATAATGCAATATTGCTTTTTAATCGAATCGAATAACATGCATACGTACCGGCAGGGAAATAAACCGTCCCACCACCGACAGCGGCGGCCGCTTCTATGGCTTTATTAACAGCAGGCGTATCAATTGTGTTGCCGTCACCGGTTGCACCATATTGTTTTACATCGAATACGTCGGCATTAACCTGGACTGCTACGAAAACTATACAAAAAGACAATGTTAATAAACGTTTCAACATAAAAAAAGCTCCTTTCTATTCCAGGGGATTATTTTAGCTCGACATCCCAAACTTTGGATCTTCGGGATTTACCTTCCGGACCTTCAATATATAACGTGACAACATAATCACCGGATCTTTTGTACTGGTGGATCGGATGCTGCTCGGTCGAGGTCGTTTCGTCACCGAAATCCCATTTCCACGATGTTATCTTCCCGTAAGATAAATCCTTAAAAGCCACCAATCTGCGTTCCATATCTATCACTTTGAATGACCACTGGGCCTCGATAGGCTTGCGGAATTTTTCATCGAGCGTCATTAATTTAAAAGCGCACAAATGCCAGGCGTTGCCGTACATCCGATGCTGCCTGGAAAGATTCCAGAAACCGTTATTGCTCCTGCTGTTGACGTCATCGTAATCGATTATAGCCCAGGACAAACCGATGATTTTATTATCCCATAAGACAGACTCCACGGCTCGTTGCGGTCCTTCCGGGCCGGCATAATCAAAAGGCGTAATCCAGAATTCAAGCACGAGTTTACCGGATTCACCCGGTTTGAAATCATAATTATATGCGGCATTCGCATAGGGAAGCTTTTTTATCCAGGGCTGAACACCCCAAGCTAATGTCCAGTCCTTACCCTCGGCGGGTGTAAAGATATGATAATTTTGAGCGTGGACGCCGTGAATAGCCCAGTTAGCCTCCTCGTCGCTTATCCTGTCATCGGCGGCCGCGTTTACACCTGCTGGTCCAACCTGTTCGGGAACCCACATTTCACGATGTCCCTTATCGATTAACGGCCCCCCTGATGCATCGGCATCCACGACTATCTCGAACGTATCGTTATGCAATCCGGTCTGGGAAAAATCCCAGTAATCGTCATAAGCCTCGTACAGGAAATAAAGCTTATTCAATCCTTTGACCCATCCTACCCTGACGCGGACGTCCAGATTGTTCGGGTCGGCTTTGGTATGTTTACCGGAATCCTCCCAAAGCTGGTCGGTCCCGATGATGTATTCATCCGGCACCATAGACCAGTCATCGGTGTCACCATCAATACGCGGTATCATATTCGCCGGAAACTGGAATATTTTGAATGTCACGTCCTTGCGGTCCAGCGCCGTCAAAGGAGAACATGCCGACACTGTCAAGATGATAATAATTGTTATCCGTAATTTACCCATTTCGACCTCCATTCAAAATGCGATGTTTTAATCAATCCGTCATACGCCTTAAGTTAAGGAACAGCCATAGCCGTTATCGAGGCACTCGGAATATCGCCGATAACGACCAGTCTCGTTCCGTAAGCTTCCATTTCCAAAGGTAGATTAACGACACCATTTTCGGCAGAAACTCCGGCCATAGCTTTAATACTTCCCGTGGTCGGTTCCCAGTTTTGTGCCTGCCCTTTCGCAGCCCGAAGTTTCGCAGTGAGTGACTGTTTTTGATCGCTTTCATTAAAGAAGAAATAAACATCCGCGTCACTCAGGCGACGATGAAGATACTTAATTGCCGGATAGTTCCGGTCGAGAGTAACGTCGGGTTCCGGCAAGGCTTTCAGGACACTTTCGGTAAGCTGTCCGGAAGATTCCAGAGTTGCCCAGCTAATATCGGCCGACCCTTTTGCTTCGAGAAACGTCCTTTCAACCACTAACGAAGGTGCATCTCCGAGAAAAATCACCTTGCCGCCGTTTTGAGCAAAACTTTTCAGCCGATCCAGAGACGCTCTCGAAATTGCAGTTATAGAAGGGATGATAATCGCCTGATAACTCTGACCGCTAAGATTTGTAAAGTTATTTCCCTCAAGTTTCATCACGGATGATATCGCCTGCTCATCGACGAAATCGAAATCTCTCTGATTTTCCAGAAGCTGTTGAGTGACGTCCAATACATTTTTATCCGCATCTTCATTGCCGAGCCACAAACTCATTGTCGGATAATACAGCCCTATCTGAGCCGCGGGACGTCCCTGTGAAAGGACATAACAAACTCTATTCAAATACATGGCAGCTATAAAGAACCGCTCGTCGGCAAGCCAGCCCCCCATTCCGCTTCTACCTTCAGTCGAGGCCGGAATCCACATGACCTCAACCATATTAATTCCGCGAACAATCTGATGGTTGAGAATCCACATAGCCTGATCGAGATTCGGGCTCGGTTTATATGCAGCAAAACTTTCGGTAAACGCCCGCGGCCGACCGAAAAGATGTGCCGCCGATGAAGCATACTTTGGGTAATCCGCAACTTTGTCCATCCAAATCTGGCTCCAGATAGCATCGACACCCGGCATCTGAACATCTCGCATACATCTGAAAAAATCCCCTTCTGAGCGAGTCAGGCCCGTCATCTGATCTTCATGATTGAGATGGACTAAGTACTCTACATTATTTTGAGCACACCACTTAGACTGCTTACCGAAGAAATTCTCGCTAAATATCTCCGACCACACGTCCCAGTAATCGGCCTTTGCCCGCTGCTGCTGTTCTGTCAGACCGCGACGTTGGGTGAAAGAAGCAAGGTATGGCCGAATATCATAGCCCTTTCGCTTCTGGAATCGATCAATAATCATATCCGTCCAGGGAATGATGCCGTAATCAGGCTCATCGCCCCTGAAACCCAGAACGGTTTTGCCGAATTCATCGCCCACAACTTTTTTGTATTCCTCATGCGTCCATTCGATAAATTTCTCCACTGCCTCGGGCTTGAGATAATCACATAAAGCATGAGTCCCGTCCTTGGCTCCGATTTTCGGATTATTCACCGAGCGTGTGGCCGAAGTGCGAAACTGCTGCTCAATCACGTGTATCCGCCATTGACCATCGGGAGCAGTCCAATTCAAACGGCCGTTCACAGATTCGAGAACCTTGGAATTGCCGTCCGTTTCATTTACTGCAACGGCACAGATTGTATTATCCTTAACCTGACGATCCACAATCTCACCGCCTTTTGCAGTAAACCGGTCTGTTACCCTGAACGTCTGCATAGTCAGGTCCGGGCAAAGCTCGCTGAACTTTCCTCCGGCAAAACCGCTTGGATACTTGCCTTCATCTACCAACCATACGCGCATACCATTCTCGCGGGCCTGCTCCACCGTATATTTGACTAAGGCAAACCATTCGGGCGAGAGATATTTCGCCTTCATATGATATCCTGCTTCCAGGGTAACCGCCCTGACGTTTTTGGAGCTGTATTCTTTCAAATCGCGGGCGATTACTTTTTCATCCACCGGACCATCCCAGCCCCAGTAAAATGTCATGCTATATACGGAAGATGGTGTCTTAAAATTGGAAGCCACTTCGGCAATACTCGGATTGGAAAGCTCCTGCCAGGGTCTTTCGGAGGCAATTGATCTATTCGACAAACTCACGGCGGGTATATACAAAAGAAAAATCGCAGGAACTATATGTAAATAAGTTTTCATTTTTCCCCTTTCTCTTATTTTGAACTAAAATATCCGGCACAAACAGGCACAATATAAAATTTACACATGCCGATCGGTTTTTAGTTATCGCTTCTGATATCGGATATGATTCACGATTATATTCCTTCATGTAATATTTTTCAGACTGTGCAGTTAGAACTCCCATCCGCAATGGAATCATTCACAAAGTATATTTCTGCCCAGTATATTACTTTGGAATTATCATGTTGAGGTATATATATCGACGAGGGATGAGGCTTTTGGTTAGAACCCCGCCCAACCGCCGGATATGTCAAAAAATTAAATAACACAATTACAGCACTATTGTCAACCAATGTTCAACAACTCCACAGAGATTGCTGGTACGACCTGCAACCAACATTTTTGGTTTAAGATTGTACTAAAACAGCCAAAAATTACAAGTAAAAATGCCGGGTCGATTGTGTAAATCCAAATAAAGACTCCTACAGACGCTCTATCACATGTTTATGGCGCAGCTTCAATTTCAACAGAAGTCTGCTTTAGTCCATCGGCGAGAGCTGTTACCTTAATTTTGCCGGGATTTCGTCTCGCTTGCAGGATGGCCAGACCCCGGCCGTTAAAAGCTTTGTGTTTGTTGTCTTTGTAACCGTCAAGATTATTGAGGTTTCCGTTACCTATGCCGATGATATTGCCCGGCCCGTCGATCTCGAACGCCACCTCATGCTCCGCGTCGGGAATAATCACTCCTTTATCATCCACAATCCGAAACTCGATGTGTGAAATATCTTTGCCGTCGGCGCGAATTTGATTTAAATCCGGCAGTAACTCAATCCGGCTCGCCGACCCTGCCGTCTGCAGGACATACTGGCAAACGTTTTGGCCGTCGTTGAGTCCCACTGCTTTTAATACTCCCGGCTCATAAGGGACTCTCCAGTTTAACACTCCGTTCCTGGCCTGTGAATACGGTCTGGTTCCGATTTGTTTGTCATTAAGTATTAGTGACACTTCGGAACAATTCGTATAACAAAGCACATTAACCGATGTATTTTCCGGCCAGTTCCAGTGTCCGGCACCCCTGAATCCCCGCCCTCTCCCGCGGCCTCTTACGGAGACAAAAATATAGACCATAGGCTCATCGCTCCACAGGCTTTGTCGGAACCATGCAAGTGGCTTTTTGAAACCACACAAATCGAGCAGCCCCGTCCCGTTTGCCGTATTCGGCCATTGACTTGCTTCACCGAGATAATCTATTCCGGTCCACAGGAACTGACCGGCGACATAATCATTGTCCCTGACTATGGCCCAGGCACTATATTGGTCACCGTTTTCACTGCCGAAGATAAACCGCTCCGGATATTTCTTGTGGTCGGCCTCATAGAATTTTTCCTGATAGTTATATCCTACCACATCCAGCATCTGCGCCAGTCCGATCGCATTTGACATTTCGATAGTCGCCAGTGCCGCCGTTACAGGACGCGTTTGGTCCAATTGTTTCACCGCCGCAATCAGTGGTTCGGCATATTTGACCATATTTTCGGCAGGCGGTTGTTCGGGACGATATTGGCCGCCAAGCACCGGATGGGAAAACGGATCATTGCGATAATCAACCTCGTTGCCGATACTCCACATAATGATGCATGGATGGTTGCGGTCTCTGCGAATCATGTCCCGTATATCGACAAGGGACCATTGAATAAAATCTTCACCATACCCGAATCGGCTGGGTACGCCGTTATTCCAGCCGGTGATCCATTTGTTTTTTGGCGGCGTAAATTCGTCGAAAGCCTCGTCCTTGACAAGCAAACCGAGCCGGTCGCAAATATCCAGTAATTCCGGCGCCGGAGGATTGTGAGAAGTCCGGATAGCATTGGCCCCCAACTCTTTCATCAGACGCAAACGCCGCTCCAATACTTTATCCGGAACGGCAGCCCCAAGACATCCGGCATCATGGTGAAGGCAAACACCTTTAAGTTTGACCGGTTCGCCGTTGAGAAAAAAACCTATTTTCGGATCAAATTCGATCTTACGAATTCCAAAAGGCGTGGAAACTTCATCAATCACAGTATCATCCTGTTTTATGCTGCTTTGAAGCGCATACAAAACAGGATTCTCAATCGACCAAAGTTGAGGCTTTTCTACTTCAATCTGCTGAACGAGGACCTGCTGTGAATTTGCATTAAGCTTTCCCCGGACAGTCTTTCCGGCAATAATCTTTCCATCGGCCCCGACAATATCCGATTGAAGAAAGAATTCTTTTGCCTGATTCGAATTGTTCTTTATCGTAGTCTCGATGCGTACTAATGCCGAATTTTCCTTAATCTCCGGCGTGGTGACATACGTCCCCCAATGCGCGATTCTGACCTTATCGGTAATTCGCAACCGCACATGGCGATAAATGCCGGAGCCGGTGTACCAGCGGGAATCGGAAAATTTCGTATGATCCACACGAACGGCGATTATATTTTCCTCGGAGCCGAATTTCAGATGCGGCGTCATATCATATTGGAAGCTGATATATCCGTACGGGCGTTTGCCAAGAAAATGCCCGTTTATCCAGACTTCCGAATTGTTGTAAACTCCGTCGAATTCTATCGCTACCAGTTTATCTTTATCAGCAGCGTCCAGCCTGAAATGTTTACGATACCACCCTATACCACCGGAGGCATATCCGTTACCGCTTCCGTATTCGGCGCCGAACGGCCCCTCGATACTCCAGTCATGCGGCAGATTTACAATTCTCCAAGCAGAATCGTCAAACTCGGGCATCATTGCCGTAGCAAAATTTCCCTTGCTGAAACGCCAGTCGAAATCGAAATCCATGCACGTCCGAGCTGAAGTTACTGCAGCTATAACTAAGACAATTAACACCACCAAAAAGCTAATCCCGTTCTTTCTGTTCATTGTAAAGTTCCCCGACAATTCAGAGTTCATCTCAATTCGTCTTATATTTACAGGATTTTATTCAAATCTCCGTCAAGGGAAATTGATTGACCGTCGGCCAGATTGACATCTACGACTTTGTCTCCATATCGGACTTTACAACTCTGCACGCCCTTGCTACGAACAACGGCACCGGTTAACTTGCCTTTCTCCCACCGGATATCTATTTCAAAACCGCCGCGAGCACATAATCCTTTAACCGAACCGTTCGGCCAGGCCGACGGAAGTGCCGGAAGTAATTCAATTTCACCAGTATGACTTTGAAGCAACATTTCGCAAATAGCAGCCGTGGCGCCGAAGTTGCCATCCATCTGCATCGGCGGATGATTCGCAAACATGTTAGGCAGAAGATTGTAGGTGAAAAGCCCCCGGACCATACGATACGCATCTTCAGGTCTGTCTAATCGGGCCCATAAGGCGCAACGCCAGGGCCAGGTCCAGCTCCGCCGGCTGTCGCCTGTTTCGCCGCGAGCGGCAAGCGAGACTGCCGCCGCCTTAGCCAAATCCGGCGTTACGGTCGTGCTAATCTGTTGGCCGGGGTAAACACCCCACAGGTGAGAAGTGTGCCGATGCTGGTCGTTGGGATCATCAATGTCCTCTATCCACTCCTGGAGCTGGCCCCATTTCCCGATTTTCGGCCCGAGAAGTTTATCCCGCATCGTCACGAGTTTATCGCGGAAACGCGTATCAATTCCCAGACTATCTATAGCCTCGATTGTATTATTAAACAAATCCCAAACGATCATCTGGTCGTAGGTCACTCCATCGACGCCGCGTGGTCCGTGCTCCGGTGACCAGCCGTTCGGCACAACAAGCCTGTCGTCCGGCAATTCTTTAAGGTGATCCGCCCAGAATTCACAGATTTCCTTCATCATAGGATAGGCGGTTTCTAAAAATTCCTTATCAAGTGTAAACGCATAATGCTCCCAGAAGTGCTGGGCGTACCATGCGCTGCCGCCCATATTCCAGACGTAGCTCATGTTGCCGAAAGGATTCGATTCCGTGCGCACGGTCCATCCGTGAATAAGCTTTCCCTCGGGCTGCGGGAATTGTTCGGCGGTGGCCTTCCGATATGGAACGCGCAACGCCATGACCATCTCGAATAAACGCAGGTGACACTCACTTAAGTTTGCCGGCTCGGCGGGCCAGTAATTCATCTGGATATTTATGTTGGTATGATAATCGGCGTTCCACGGTGGATTATTCCGGTCGTTCCAGAGTCCCTGAAGATTTGCCGGCAAAGAATCCCGCGAACAGGACATTAATAAATATCTGCCGTACTGAAACAGCATCGCTTCCAGGCCGGGATCGTTTCCCTCGGCGGTATAAGCTTCGATACGCTTATCCGTGGTCAGGTTCCTGCGTTCGGCGGAACTTTCTCCGAGGTTCAAATCCACTCTGTCGAATAGCGAGAGATAATCTTTAATATGCTCATCACACAACTGCTTGAATGACTTTGTTGAGGCGGATTTCATCTGTGCCGTCAATTTATCGTGTGGATGGTCACCCATGAATTTCTTTTCATAATCCAAAATATAACTTGTGCCGGTTCCCAGAATTATCGTAAGGGCATCACATCCCTTGAAGGCGATTTTACTGCCGTTAGCACTAATGGCACCGCCATCATTGAGCACAATAACCTGACTTTCATAATACATCGTTATTTCCGAGTCTCTGCTTGCCTGAGATTGGGATCTTTCGGTCTCACTGCGTCGGTCACGGCGTTTGCGCCCGGCCATTCGCAGAGTTAAAGCTCCGGAGGATTTCATTTGGTTACCTTCAACAACAGTCGGAGCATCGTGCATGTCCGCCAGCTCAATTTCACCGGTATAGGACCCCGGCTTATCGGCACTGAGATGAATCACAATAACCTGGGCCGGATGGCTGGCAAAATAAACGCGTTTATATGTGACGCCATCGGTTTTATAACTTACCCTTGCCTCGCCCCGGCTCAAATCAAGCTCTCGAAGATAATCAGTGACATTACTGTCGTGGCCGGGAAGATAAATATTCAAATTGCCGAAAGCCTGATAGGCGCCCATAACATCTTCGTTGCCGGTCCAGAGACTTATTTCATTGAACTGAATCCTATCCGTCTCCAGGCCACCGAAGAGCATCGCTCCCATGCGGCCGTTACCGATGGGCAATGCTTCGGTTTCCCAATTCCGGGCCGGTTTGTCATAACGCAATGTGAGGTCTTCGGCAGTTGCCGATCCGAACAGTGACAATAAGATTAATACGATTGAAAAACAGTTGTATTTACAATTCATCTTCTTCTTTTTCGAATGAATCTACCATTCTATTTTGATTGACCGCCGGTAAATCCGGCAAGGGCGTAAACAAGTCCAGCCTGCCAGTTTATGGCGATTTCATTTGTTCTGTAATCGTCCTGAATATCCTGCCAGTTTGTTGCGCCGGGATGACCGCCACCGACCAGATAACCGGGCCAGGGATCTTTGATATTATCCGCACCCGAACGCCTGTCGTGCGGGAACATCGGCGGATTGATTCCGAGACCGGTGACATAAGAACGGCCGTAATAATTTCTGCCGAACAAATGCCCTATCGCATCCAGAGCAGCATCTATATATTCCCGCTTGGGAGATAATTTATTCGCCACCTGCAGATTCAATACCTGCCGGCCGATTGTCCCGTTGCAGCCCCAATAGTACCGGCGAAACGGTCTGCCATATACGTCCTGTTTCGTATTGTCCACAACGCCATCGGCAACGGTAATAATATCCCGGCGGACAGTCTCGAGTAATTCTGTATTTCTCCCCGCCCGCCTGGAAAGGACATATGTAAACATCCCGAGATTTCTGACGTTTCCCCAGTCCCAATCTTCATCCACCTTTCTGTCGGAATCTCCGCCCCCTCTTCTTCTGCCGCCGGCGGTGGACGCAGCGATTCCGGTCTCCAAATCTTTGAGACATTCCATATCCCCGGTCGTTTCCCACATCTCGGCAGCGGCCCAGAGCCGGTCGTCAGTGTCATTAGTCTGGTAACCACCGGTATTGAAATCTCCCAGTCGGAACCTTTTAGGCTCCGGATTTTTTCGCAGGAACTCGTAACTGAGTTTCGCCGCACCAAGACATTTTTGTGCATATTCGGTATCGTATGGCTTGAAATACCTTGCCGCCATAGCCATCACGGCAACAAAATCCGCAGTAGCGGCTGTGCTCCAGTCTGTAAAATATCTTTTCTCCGTATCTGTGTCCGGCATAACAAATCCGGAGAAATTCAGGCGTGTTAATTTATGAGAAACTCTTCCCGAACCGTCCGGGTATTGCATCTTCAAAAGCCAGTCCGTCTCCCATTTGAGTTCTTTCAGGAAATCCGGAAAGCCCGGCGCGGTATCGGGAATATCGAGCGATATTTTTTCCAGCCTGTCCTGAAAATGGTCCCATGCCAGAAACAGGCACCCCATCGTGATACCTGCATTGACGGTGTATTTGCCGTAATCGCCGGCGTCATGCCAGCCTCCCGTGCCGTCCCTTTCGGAAGTGTCGTCTATACCCATATAATCCTGGTAGGCATCGTTAAGGTGACATGCTTTTTGAGAATATTTATTGCCGTTATGTTCGCCTTCGACTGCAGTGCCGCAGCGCCAGAGATAAAAGCCCCGCATTGCGGTATAATAAGCAAAATCAAAAACATTATCACCAATTTCAAATTCAACAGATTTTCCAACTCCCGGAATATCAAGATAGAATTTGCCTTTTTCGCCGATCCTGGAAAAATCAGCAGTCCATACATCCTGATCCACATCTTCCTGATGCACAGGCCCTGTTGTTTTGCCGGAATAAACAACGGAATCATCCGATACTTTTTTAACTGTATATTCGGAGCATTCTTTTACGATGGAAGCTTTCTTCGGCATATCCGGCAGATATCCAAGGGAATTCAGTCGAATGTCCGAACCCGATGCCAACGAGATCGAAAACAATAATGTCAGGAAACTGATTAATATGACTTGTTTATTCACGTCGATTCCCTTTCCAATAATTTCATGCTTTTATTACATTTTCCCCAATGATATTAACTTCTCAAAACTCGAATCATAACTGCATCAGGGCATTTTGGCCAATAGGAAATTAATACAAGATTTTTCAATCCTTTGACTCTAAGGTGTCTTTTCCGGAAAAAGTTAATATCCTTGTCACAGGCAGGAATTTGCATTTGCTAAATATACGGCAGCGATTACAATAAATTTGTTAAAGATTTAATGCCAAATGTATATCAGTTCCTTAACGAAGAAAGGAAAGGCAGCTCCATGAAAATCTCAAGGCGCGATGCAGTCAAACTTATAGCCGGTTCCATTCCTGCGTATTTTGTGATTTGTGCATTGTCATTGGCGGCTAATGCCTCGGCCGGTGTCGATGCGGCGGCCGGGACGCAGGAAAATGTAGCAAAAATTTCCCTGACCCTTGAAAAAGCGGCGTCAATCCCCGTACCGCGCGATTATCTCGGTTTCAGTTGTGAAACAGCTCAATTGGCCGACCCAACCTTCTTTGACCCGGAAAACAGTGAGCTGGTCTCGCTTTTTAAGACGCTCACTCCCGAGGGCATTTTGCGCCTTGGCGGCAATTCCAGTGAATTTTGCTGGTGGAAGACAGCAGCTAACGATCGTCCGCCGGAGCTGCCCGAGTCCGCTCACCGAGAGGATAACTGGATGCCGCGTTCGTTTACAGCGATCGAGCCGATTGCCGTTGATAACCTGGCGGGCTTTTTGGAGGCGACGGGCTGGAAGGTGATATATAACTTAAATCTCGGGACGGGCACGCCCGAGCGGGACGCCGAGGAGGCGGCCTATGTCGCAAAGAAGCTGGGCAAGCGGCTGCTCTATTTTCAGATCGGAAACGAACCGGAGTATTACCGCAACGACAACAACCGGTTGCGTTCCCGGGACTGGAACTTCGATAAATACCTCGACCAATGGATGGCCATTGCCCTAGCGGTAATTGCTCGCGTGCCGGAAGCGGTTTTCGGCGGGCCGGACGTCGGTTCGAGTGGGCAGTGGGTTATCCGTTTCGCGCGTCAAGCTCCACAACAACTGCCCGGCAGGATTGTGGCCTGTAGCGGGCATTATTACGTTATGGGGCCGCCGGACGACCCTCGCTCTACCGTCGAACGGTTGCTCGCTCCGGATCCCAGGGTGGACCGGGATGTGCCGCGTGTAATCAATATAGCCAGAGAGAACAACCTCGTTTACCGAATGACCGAGGGTAACTCCTGTTACCGTGGCGGCAAGCCGGGCGTTAGCGACGCCTTCTGCTCGGCCCTCTGGGGGGCGGATTACCTCCTAAAATTGGCGAGTTTTGGCTGTGCCGGTGTGAACCTCCACGGCGGCGGTGCTAAAGTTATTCGCAGCGCACTCGGCGGGCATCTGCCGGGAGAACATCTTACCCCCGATGCAGCGGCTATCGCAGCCGAAGGCAGCTTTTACACTCCCATCGCCGGCAGTCGCGAAATGGGCTTCAAAGCCCGGCCCATCTTTTACGGCATGAAGTTAGCGGGTGTTCTGGCCGGAGGCCGGATGCGTCCGGCACACTTCGATAAATCTCCGGCAAATGCATCGGCCTTTGCGGCGGACATGCCGGATGGGAGCACTCGCATGGTCCTGATCAATAAGGATGCAAAGCAAAAGTTAGAGATTTCCATTCCCTCTGCTCATGATGCACAGGTCTGGCGCTTGCAGGCTCCCGCGTTGACTGCCATTTCGGGAGTGACTCTTGCGGGCACGGAGATCAAGCCCGGGGAAACATGGCAGCCTTCGCACGAAGAGAATCTTGTCAGTAAGGACAGCCGGGTGCAGATCGACGTCGAACCCGCCTCCGGGGCCGCACTATTTTTTAACGGAAACCTCTAACCTGCAAGGCATGTCGCGAAAAAATCTCTCAGAGAGAATTCGACACGAATCCTCTTCCAAAAAGCCCCGGAATCACAATAACCACTGGTAGTTTCTTTTGGATTCTCCCGGAACAGAACCTGACAGCTTTAATTGTCACTGTCTTTTATAAACCTTTTATCGTTCATCATCCTTTTGTGCAATAGATGTCCGCCCTCGGAGACGCCTTTCGACATAAACATGAAAATAACAAAGTTTGTCACGAGTTTTTTCATGAAGAATATATGTCATAGTTTCTGTTTTACGAAGATTAATAAGTGTTCCATTATGTCATTAAAAATATCGTCTTCGCTAATTGTAGAAATATCTATATAATGGCCATCCTTAATAAAAGTAACTCTGAATTGATCATAGATCATATCAATATTGTATTCGAATTTCTGATTTTCTTTTACAATTTCTCCTTGTTTATGAGCCTCTATATATATGGAGGTCTCGTTATCTGACCGTTTATAATGTGCAAACATATCACGTTTTTGCAATAGTTCTTCTGCTCTTACAAATGCTGGTACAAGTTTTTCAGAAACGAAAGAAATTGCCTTTATGCGATTGGCTTCTTTAGCAGCTATGTGTTCTCTTTCTTTTTTTTCGTTCTCCTCTTTTTCTTTCTGTTTCTGCTGCAAAGCATCATCTAACTTCTTTCCCCAATCTTCCATTTTTCACCTCATCTTCTTTTCTTATTGTCATATCAACCATTAATATGTACCTGTCCGTAGTTTTCTACTTTTATATACTCGTATTATTTCCTACTAATGAAAGAATAGGTCCCTTTTCCTGAAAATCTCGCGATTTCTGCAACCCCAGGCGTCCCTAACCAAGACAAGAAGTCTTTTGGTGTTAGCAATCCTGCATGAACCCGGAGTATTGCTTCCATAAATACAGAATGCTCCACCAGGGTAATATTTGGTGAGGCTTGTGCCTTAATTTTTGAATGCTCGTTAAATGCCGGCTTGCCTAGAGTCACTCGACGCATCTTCTCATCGAAGTCTGCCGCCTTTTGTAAAATTGCGAATGCTTCTTCTTTACTGATTAATGATTTTTTGGTGCAAGTCTTACATTCAATGAGTACATTTAAATCACCATACTCAACCAATATATCCGGAACATTTTGTCGCTTACCATCATCAATTACCTTGACACTCCAACTTGATTCCTCTTCCAAAAACTTCTTAACTGCAATTTCGTAATCAACACCTAGTTTAGTATTACAATCATTGACGAGGTTTTCGAGACCAAGCTGTTTTGCTACACGTAAGTGGGTTCCTACAAGTCTGTCAGTTCTATATCCAATAACAGATGCAACAGCATCCATGAGTGCTGTGACTCTACGCTCATTACGCAGGATTCCAAGCAATTTCTCTTTTCCTGCGCGAAGGACATCTTCGAATGTTTCCATGCCATTTTGTATAATTGCCATGGCCCGTTGTCGCCCGAATCCAGGGACGCCATGACGCTCTGCTACTCTGATAAGATCAAGCGCTTCTGCCGGCGAGCCCCAACGAATCCTCCTAGAGAGCATTGCAAAACGATTAGCGACTTGCTGTGACAATCCTAAATCAGGGATACAACTAATTCGATGAATACCATCTAAAACCCATCCAACGTCAATAGATAACCGATGTAAACTTCCAGCAGATATTTTCGTTAAATGGGCTATCTTGCGCTCAGCAAAGCCATCAACATAGAGAATTAGAGCATGAACAGACTGGTTTAGCTTGTTGTTCGTCCGGTCAAGCGGTTGAAGCAGTTTCTTTCCGGCTAAGAAAGCAGATGACTCTGGAGAAGGTTTAGTTGGATAAGGAAGAAATCTTGTTGGATTCCTACCTAAAAATTCATCACTGTTACATACCCAGTGTAGAATTCCGGCAATAAGATTGTCAAAATGCTGCTCAAAAGCTGAGTGATGAGTCTTTGTTGTCTCCACAAAATCCGCTGCTGTGCTTGGTAATAATCCCGACAACGAAGTTGACCGTCCTACAGGTGTTGGTAATAGTGTGTTATCATGTTGTTCAAGCATTTGGGCGTCAATCAACCAGTCAACAGCTTCGTCTGCCATTGATACAATTCGGTCTAATCCATTTGGATCTCTCTCGCTAATCTGATACCAAAACAAAGTGTTTTCGAAAAAATCACGTATCGAATCTCGTTCGGTAACTAATCCTGATGTTACAAGCATCAACACAGACTTCCGCATACTTAATCTAACAAGTTGTGATTCGATTATGTCATTCTCTGGAAGAACAAGTTCATTTGCATGAGATAATTCAACGCGATTTCTAGGCAGAAGGATTGCAAAACCTTCTTGGTGTAAGCCAAGTCGGCCTGCACGTCCAGACATATTGCGATATTCTCCTCGTGGAATCATATTGCCCGCTCTATCGCCATAATTATATGTAAGCTTCTGAAATACAACCGTCTTGAAGGGAAAATTAACACCTGCTGCCAATGTTGAAGTCGCAAAACAAACTTGAAAAGCTGAATCGCCGAAACCGTGTTCGATTACCTGACGTTCCTGTGGTGACAGATCTGCTGTGTGAAAAGTTACTTGTCTCTCAGCATTCGCTTTAAGTCTCTCAGAAGCCTCTGTTGGCTCAGAAAAAAGTTCGAGTTGCTCAGCAAGAGCAATACCTGACGCTACACGAGTACATCTCTGGCTATACTTATCTGCTAATTCTGTTGCTTCACGTCGAGTCTCAGTAAACACTAAGACCGGCGCAAATCCTGATTTTACAAGCCAATCAACGATTTCCAAATTACTGGTAGCAAAGCAAGACGTTTCATCAATCTCTATGCCTTCATTCTGGCCAAACGTAACCCTATAGCGTCTGGCTTTGTGCCATATCTCTTGATGCAGAGGGATATCACGCTTGTTGCTTATGATCAATTCGCTATTAAGCCAATTAGCCAGATCTTTTGGATTTTGAACAGTTGCGGTCAGTGCGACAAATTGAAACCAACCTCGCTGTTTCAGAATGGCGCACAGAGCTTCGATATCTGGCCCACGGTTTGGATCGCCGAGAATTTGAAGTTCATCTGCAACTAAAACTGAATGAGACGGATCTAGTTGGCCTGAAAGAATTAGGCCTAGTGCCTTTTCATACGTGGCAACCATTAACATAGCGTCGGCGTCACCCTCTTCTCTATCCCCAGTACTTAAACCGACTGAACCAATAGGCGACATCGCATCCTCACCAAACCGTCTCCGAAAATCATCAAATTTTTGATCCGCCAAAGCTTTATGCGAAACAAGATAGATTCCTCTGTGTTCTGTATGTAGGCCACACAACACGGCTACTTCACCAACCATCGTTTTGCCTGTTGATGTTGGGGCGCAGACAATCATACTATGCCCATCAGCGACACCAGCAGATAAAGCAAACTGTTGAATCTCAGTTAGAGACTTAATACCCCAAGATCTGATTTGCCTAATCAACCAGGCATCAATTCCTGGACCTTGTATTTCATCTAGT
>CAYSKI010000018.1:0-69608 GCA_964431695.1 uncultured Pirellulales bacterium
AAATCGCGCAAGTTAAATTTTTAGAGCGCGCATTTTTTTGTGGCCGTTGGTATTATCTCCGCTATTCTCTGCCCCATTTTTTATGCTGAATACTGTATTCTATATTCAATTGTTAGTTATATATTAAACAACCAATCGGATTAGCTGTCAAGTGAACTTTTATTAATATTTATCAAAAATGCTCCTGACCCCCTTTTCTTCCGTATTGCGTATCCAAAATATCAAAATCCATTCAATCCGTGAAATTTATGCCATAGGTATCCGTGGTCGTTTTACTTCATGAGAAAGTTTTTTCATTTTTCTCACGAAATGAATCAATATTTCCCCTTCCGCAAACGCCTTATTACATGTAGGGTTCAACGTTTAGCGTTTTGCGTATATTAGGTAGGGTGGCGGCTCCGCCCCACTGAGTTTTTAGTCGTTAGCTGTTAGCCCGCAAACCTGTCCCATCGACAAACTCAGGGCAAGCTCTGAGCGCAGTCGAACGGAATAGTTGCGGGTTCTCAAAAGATTGGTATAATTTCAATCAGCAACCTTGAGCGAGCGATTAGAATAGGAAATTAGGAAACATGCGTGTTAGCATGTTAGCAAAATAATTTAGCCATTTTTAATTTTCAATAAGAAGTTTTGAATTTATAAGATGTGTATTGATAGTAAAACAATATAATAACTTGTTATCTCTGGAGGAATGAAATAATGCGAATACCAGCACACAGGAATCCTTCTACGGCATCAAACCTCAATGCTCTAGGCAATCCAGCATTAAGTCCGATGAGTAATCCCGCTTTAAGCCCTATAAATAATCCCGCGTTGAGCCCAATCTCGAATCCAGCTTTGAGCCCGATCAGCAATCCTTCTTTGAGTGCAATTTCTAATCCAGCACTGAGCCCAATCTCGAACCCTGCGCTTTCTCCGATCTCTAACCCACGATTAAGTCCACTTAACAATCCCGGAGCAAGTTTGTCTGGGTTCGGAGAATTGGATGGTTTCTACATTTTTGATAAACTGAAAAAATTGGAAGCATATGCTGTTTTTGCCCAAGATGATCTGGCAATCGTCAAAGATATTAATGACAATGAACTCGGATTAGCTATCCATCAAGCGAATGATTATTGGCTATTCCTTCCACCTGGAGGCGGGACACCGATAGAACAATGGTGGGTAATCGAACCTAAGATTTTGGTGAGATTTCGAAATGGCCAAATTGTTGGCCTTTGCACCTGAATATCTGGGAAATCTGGGGACATCTTACTTATTTCTCCCTCTCATTGAGGGTAATTAAAGTTTTCGGCCTGCCCTATAGGGAGTAAATTTTTTGATGTAAGAGAACATGGGAAATAAGAAAGTTTTATTGATTAGTCCGAGGAATCCTATGGGAGGAGGAAGTATAGTTCCTCCTCTTGGCCTAGCTACCAATGCATCTTATATTCCCGACAGATATGATGTAACGATAATAGATGAAAATGTTAAGCATGCGATTTACAGTGATACGGACCTTGCGGCTGTCACTGCAAACACGATAACCGCCCGAAGGGCTTACCAGTTGTGTGCGGAGTTCAGAGCAAAAGGAGTTCCGACTGTTCTTGGAGGAATTCATCCTTCGGCTATGCCCGAAGAAGCAGGTAAATATGCGGATGCCGTCGTCGCAGGCAATAGTGAAAACGTCTGGGAAGAATTGCTTGAAGATTTCGAGAGGGGCAAACTAAAGAAAGTGTACAGGCCGAAGGTCTTCGATTTGGCACAATCAGTGGTACCAAGGAGAGATTTGTTGAAAGGCAGGTACTTTTTTGATTCTTTGCAGACCTCCCGAGGCTGTCCTTTTGACTGCGAATTTTGCTCGGTTACGAGGTTTTACGGGGGCGAATACAAATATAAGCCCCTTGACAGAATAAGAAAAGAGTTGGAATCGCTTAGAACAAAAAATGTTCTTCTTGTTGATGACAACATCCTGGGTGTAGGAAAGAATGCAGAACAGAGGGCCCTAAGATTATTTGAATTGCTCGGAGAATATGGTTTACATTGGATTGGTCAGACTTCGATAAACATTGCAGACAACTCCGAATTATTAAGATTTGCTCAAGAGAGCGGAGCTAAAGCTTTCTATATCGGTTTTGAATCACTAAACGAAGATTTTCTGAGAGCAGCAAACAAAAGACAAAATCTGAAAAAGGGAGCAGGGTCGTACAAAGACATAATAAAAAGGATACATGACCATGGCGTTGCAGTTTTGGCGTCCTTTATTTACGGGACCGATTTTGACACCAGGGACAGCCTGCTCAGGCTGGCCGAGTTTATCTATGAGTCGAAAATAGACGCAACCTCCGTAAAACCTCTCACGCCGTTTCCCGGGACAAGACTATATGAAAGACTCAAGCAAGAAGGCAGACTTCTTAATGATCATTACTGGCTCGAGGACCCATATCCTCTTTTCACATTCAAACCCAAAAAACTCTCTTTTCAGGAATTAACAGAGGCTACTTTAGATTTTCTTGATATATATAATCCCCTGAACTCAACGGGTTATTTTATGAGATCTTACCGGTCAACTCAAAGCATGAGAGCCTCATTCATTGCTTTTCTCGTTAATATCAGCGATAATCATACATATAGAAAGTACATCAGGAGACACAAGCACACGCTGGCCAGAAGATTCGGGATTGATCAGTGGCGTCGCCGGCAACCTCGGGAAGTCGATGTCATGATTCGTTGAAAAAGCGGCAACAGAGAAATTAAGAAATTAGGGACAGCGGGGCTGCGGGGAACGGAGAGAAGACAGGATATAGCGTATAGGGTTTAGGGATAGTGTTTTAGAATGCCGCGCTTCGCTCGCATTGACTTCAAGCACCGAAGGTTGCGATGAATCGCATTAATTGTCCTAATATATCCCATATACATTCAGTCCTGTAGATTTGTGCTCAACCAGAACTCGAATGCGGGTAACTCTCATAGGTCTCGGCAAAACCAGTTTGAAAACGCCGTCATAGTAAAGCCGATGCCTTGCCCCTGCGTTAAATATCTCCTTTCTTGGTCCTTGCGGCGTCATATAAGTTAATTCAATATCATTGATTCTAAGGTACTCGGATTCTCTGCCCGTCCTTTTCAAATGTATCTCTCTTACAGGTCTTCTGCGTGTATTGCTGCACAATGTTTCGAGCCAGGCGCCGTCACCGGCAGGTGTAGTACCGAGAAGAACCTCTCCGGTAAGGCTGTCCCTCTGAACTTTAGGTTTCATAACAACTTTCGGTTTTATAACCGGAAGATTATATGGAATCCCATAAACTTCCAGGCCGGTCGATTCATGCTCGACGCGAATCCGAATTCGAGTGACCTTCATCGGCTTTGGCAGAGCAAGCTTAAAAACCTCGTTTCGATAGAGCCTGAACCTGCCGTTTTTATTAAAGGTTTCCACTGCCGGTCCACGCGGAGTAATATTCGTTATTTCAATATCATTGATTCTGAGATATCTTGCCCTGTTTCCTGTTCGTCTAATTCGTATCTCTTTTATTAGTCCATCGTATCGGCTGTCACAAAGAGTTTCGAGCCAGGTGCCGTCACCGCCGGGAGTGTTTCCAAGAAGAATTTCTCCGGGATAGGGACATTCGGCAAAAACCATAAGATTTTCATATTCCTTGATGCAATCTTTCAATTCAGAAAGGATTCTTTCCACTTCATGCGAATGAAAAGAAGGGGATTCCGTTGCATCCTTCAAATCTTCCGCCGCTACGAGAATCTGCTCCGACAGATCATTGATTCTACCGGAATATTCATTTCTTACCGCCCATGCCGTACCGATAAGGACCGTGAAAATCAGAAGAATTGCTGATTTTTTCATAAGATGATCTCCTGCATTAAAAAAGTTTTTTTAAGAATCCACTTCCAAAAAACAAATATTATTATTCATAGTCCTTCCATAAAGATAAGGCACTAATGATATCATATGTAACAATAAATCCGGCAATTATAAAGTTATTTATACAATCATACTGTGTAAGCTCGCGTACCTTTTCTTAATTCCAATGAAAAGAACTTTATCTTGATATGGCTTTGTAAAACTTAAGGCAATCTCTAAAAATATGTCCGGTCATTGCGAGCGTAGCGAAGCAATCTCGTTTTTCTAATAATATTGAAGATTGCTTTGTCGCTGCGCTCCGCGCAATGACATTATTAGAGGTACCTTTAAATTATCCACGAATTGAACTGCTTGAACTGTCTAAAAAAAAATGGGCCGTAAACCAATATCTACGACCCATTTTGAAACTACATATCATTCCCCTATAGCGTCTTACGCCTGCGAAGCCAGCCGACAAGACCCGCACCGAGACTGCCCAGCAGGATAGCGCCGGGAGCAGGAACATAATCGACCGTGAGCTTGGAGCTTCTCAATGTCACACTCCAAAGATCCGAACCCAGTGAGTCGATGTCCATCAATATATTCAGTGTGCCGTCCGCCAGTGCCGCTAACGCCGTCGGTCCGAGAACGAACGTGGTCGTGTGCCATGCTTTAGTGTAACCGATATCCAGATTACCTAAGCCGATTAAATCGGCAGTGATTGCGTCGAGCTCGTCCGGTCTTCCACCACCACCTGCATCCACATCCCATGCATCTATCTCAAGTGTGGCAGAGATAATGGTCGGGTTGGCAATGCTGAAGGTGACCGTGTGTGTCCATCCCCAGTCTTCGTCTTTGTCACGATAGTATGGGGACAGACTGTAGCCTGATTGTCCCGGCTGGGGTGAAGCCGAAGGCGGCAGGAACCAGTCGCCGTGGTTCGTCGAATCCTGGACATCAACAGTAGTCAGCGCATACGCGCTGCTGCCGAACGCCATGATCAGACAGGCAAAACCAAAAATTTTAATTACTCTTATCATTCTGTCCTCCTCTCTCTTTCACGTTATTTATAAATAAACTGTTACCTCGTAAATCCATTCTTCATAATCATACAGATCAATCTCATTATTGTTCTGCAACCAATCTCATTTCATAATACACTCCTCCACATAAACTCGATGACAGACCTCAACAAAACAAAGTTTTTTTGCTCGATTTCTTAAACTAATCGGTTTATAAACCTTTTTTACGATATAAGAGGAGACGTTAACAGGAAACGATAGTAAGTGAGGAAAACTTATACCTTTTATTCCGTACCTAAGGATATTTCAGATAACCACAATCACACCCACTCATGCTCGCCTGATACAGGATAAATTATCAAATCCATTTTCAAAAAACACGAATCCACTTGTTACAGGCCATGCTTCTTAGAGACCTATATCAGAAGCGGCGCGCTACAGACTAAATTGTGAGATGTTGCTATGAGCGATTTTTCCTCACTACTCCTCCAATGCGTTTTACACAACTACCAATTAAAAAAAACTCGAAACTATATTATAAACATTTTATTCACATCTGTCTATTGTGGTAACTACGTATTTTTCCAAAATAAGAACCTTGTTTTTAGCCTGAAAATGAAGAAATGAAGAATATTTTACATTTTCCTTAAACTTACAGCTTTTTTGTTTTCGCCCCGGCCTAAACATGAATTCCCCAGAGCCGCTTAGGGAAGTTTCAATACTAATTAATTTTTTAACAAGAGTTTTATATGTAGATAATCAGGTATGTCTTGTAATTTAGTCTTATTTATTAATTATTTGCCTGCTTATACCGCTAATTACTAACCACGATTCAATGACAACCACTAACCAATGATTCTTACTATTGCCAGAATAACCAGCATTCCAAGCACGATCAGGGCTGCTCTTAAAATTCTCATGAGTTGCGTTCTGGGTTCAACATAGCGCCAAACGCAAAACAAGAAAGAGCCTATAAGACAAATACGCAATATAAAAGATATTGTATTGGTTAACATAAACCGATTATATCCCATATTAACATGTTATGTCAAGTATAAACCCCCTATGTTACCATCTAAGGTAACCCTGAAACTGGGAAAAATCGGGCCTGATAACGTACAATTCAATAATCAAGTGCAATCTATTCTTCCTGCCGATGTAGAAAAAACAACCAAGATTCTGGGGGAGTGATACAAGAATTTAAAAATATTTTATAACTGAATACAACCATACTTACATATCTCTTTCTTTAAGACATGATATTGACAGACCATCATATCAATACTGAAAATTCCTTTTTTTCCCGTCCACACCTTACACTATTAAACAAAGGGCAATTTTTACACATTAGAGTTGACTGCATTATGCAGATAAATATTAAAGAAATTGAAAAATGTCGGTCGAACAATGCTTCTGGATGTAAACTATATTGTCTTTTTATTAATATTTTTTTAGGAGAGTATATTATGCGTTATCTGGAAGAAGTAAAAAGATGGTTGGGCGAAATTACCGAAATAGCTCTGTTGCTCATCGCCCTTGGGATCGCCTTTCAAATTTTATTCGCTAACGAGGGAGGCAGTGTTCTTTTCTTTGGAGGAATTACTCAGAACCTAACTAATTTGCTGAGCCAGTTAGGCGAAAACGGCCTTGCCGGTCTGATCGCCTTGGGTATTATTTTTTACCTGTTCAACAGGAAAAAAATTGTTGCTCCCAATCAATAATCAAAGATAGATATGTCACGGCCTGGTGTGATACTTTGCTACGAATGAAATTTAAGCTCTATGACTGTTTAAATTCCAGGCCCTTACAAAATATGTCTTTGATAATATATCCATACAGGTGAGCGTAGCACAGGCAATCAACGAGGCCTCGGTCTTCAAAACAAGAAACAACATTCATTGCCTGCTACGCTCCCTTGGCTTAGCATGTCAAAAAAATCCCTACAACATGTTTATGGGATCCCCTATTGATACTTATCTTTAGTCTGTGCACATGCCAGTCGCACGGAAATCCTATTTCTTTTAATCACATAAAACAACGGTCTCCGTCACAGAAGAGCAATTACCGGACAGGTTTTTTTATGGAAAAGTAATTCTTTTACGAATTCCCCGGGCGTTCAATGACTTTCTTCATATTATATCGTTTGTTTACGAGCATTTTGCCGGATGAACGGAACTCCTATCTTGTCGTATATATACTAAAAGTTATACTGTTATAAAGCGCTTACTGTTATTAATAAGAGGCAATATGAATAAGAAACGCTGCATGACAAAAACATCCTGGCCGAAGATAATATTCATTTCATTTGTTCTGCTGAAACCAAATTCGGTCGATAACACACTATATGGGCGATTTGTATCCGGAAACGAAGTCTTAAAAGTCCCTTCGGCTTCTTCTGAGATTAATTTAAGCGATATCCCCTATAAAATTGTGCACGAAACTTTTCGTGAAACCGAGGGCAGAGAAAACTGGGAGCTGTTTCTGATGAACGCAGACGGCTCCAATCAGACAAACCTGACCCGGACACCCAACCTGGACGAAATGTATCCCCACGCCTCGCCGGACGGCAGCAAAATATGCTTTGTCGTTGACGAAGGGACAAACAGAAGAAATAAAATCCGAAGTGTTTATTATATGAACATCGATGGGACAGGCCGTGTCGAAGTTGCACGAAACGCCCGACAGCCATGCTGGAGTCCCGACGGCAAAAGTATTGCCTATCTTAAAGGTGAATATGAGCGATACAACACCAGCGAGTATGCGACTTCAGGGCTTGTGATTTACGATTTGCAAACAGGCCGACACAAACCACATCCAAATCCATCCTTACAACACCTTTACGCCATCTGCTGGTCACCTGACGGTAACTGGTTTCTCGGTGTAGTCAAGGGAAATACGATTCACAGCGATGCCATACTGGCATTCGAAGCCGACGGTATGGGAGTATTCGACCTGGCCCGATGGTCGGTCAAAGGATGTCGGCCGGATTTCAGTCCTGACGGCAAAAAAATGACCTGGGGCGAAACCGATTGGGTTTTATGTATCGGCGATATTGACCTGAACCAGCGTGAGCCATGGGTCGGTAACATTCGTAAGGTTGTCCAATGCCGGCCAGCAGCCAAAGTCTATCATGTAGATTTCTCGCCTGACGGCCGATATATCGCATTTAGCTACGGACCATTCAGGGGCGGCCAGCAGGTCGGCGGTAAAGCAAAAGGCTGGGACATCTGCGTTACGGACCTTTCAGGAAAATGGGTAAAAGTCACGACGGATGGAAAACACAACAAGGAATCCGACTGGGTACCATTTCCTCTTCCGACAGGAAAGGATAAATAATCATCGACTTAAATTGCAAAAAATAATATAGTCAGAAAGCCCTGTGGGGATTAGATTATCATATCTCAGATAAAATATAGAAGAAGTTACCGACATCCTCGATTCAGGCCTGCATAGATTGTCAGAGGAGGAAATATGGTAAAAGGATGTAAAACAATGAGAATCAGAACGTTAAGAAAATACCCGGGTATTATCTTAGCCGTTTTATTAAGTCTTTTATTTGCCAACGAAGCTTTATGCAAATTAAAGCCACTGGCAGAAGAATTCCTGCCGAAATTACCCTCTTCATCGCCGCAAATTGATCTTAAAAATATCCCGTATAAAATCGTATATGAAACATTCCGCGAAACGGACGGCAAAGAAAACTGGGAGCTGTATATAATGAATGCGGACGGCTCAAACCAGATAAACCTGACCAAAACGCCGGACCTGGATGAAATGTATCCCCACGCATCATCCGACGGCACCAAGCTTTGTTTCGTAGTGGATGAAGGGACAAACAGAAGAAATAAAACCAGAAGTGTCTATTATATGAATATCGACGGGAGCAACCGGAAATTAGTCGCCCGGAACGCCCGGCAGCCGTGCTGGAGCCCCGACGGCAAAAATATCGCTTACCTTAGAGCAGAATACGAAAGCTATAGCACACGAGAATATGCAACATCGGAACTTATGATTTACAATATTGAGACCAGGCGGCATAAACCACATCCCAACACAACTATACATCACCTATACGCTATATGCTGGTCACCCGACGGCAACTGGTTTTTAGGCGTTGTGGCTGGAAATACGGAATACAGCGATACCATACTCGTCCTGGAAGCCAGCGGGAAAGGTGTTTACGATTTGGCCGAATGGGGCGTCAAAGGTTGCAGGCCGGACTTTCGTTTTGACGGTAAGAAACTGTCCTGGGGCGAGACCGACTGGGATTTATGTGTCGGTGATATCGACTTAACTGCTTCATCACCGCGGGTCGATAATGTACATAAAGTAGTGAAATGTTTGCATTCGGAAAAAATCTACCATGTTGATTTCTCCCCGGACGGTAAATACATTGCATTCAGTTTCGGTCCTTCTTCCGGCGGACAGCAGGTAGGCGGCAAGGCGGAAGGCTGGAATATTTGTGTAAGCGACCTTTCGGGAAAATGGTTTAAAATAACCACCGACGGCAATCACAATAAGGAGCCAGATTGGGTACTGCTTTCGACTCCGGTAATAGTTTTGGAGACTTCTTCTGGAGAATCCCGGAATCAAGAAAATCTCCCAGCAAAAAAGTAATAAACCTATGCGCACACGCTTTACTCAAATAAGAGGGATTGTTTTTTGTCTTGTACTATTATTACCGACAATCTCCGGCTGCCGACGCGTTAAAGACACTGATGATATGCCGGAGATAATAAAGACAAAAACAGGCATTGAAATGGTTGTAATCCCCGAAGGCTGGTTTGAGATGGGAAGTACGAAAGGAGAGCCTGACGAACTACCTGTTCACAAAGTGTGGATCAGCTCCTTTTTGATGGACAGATATGAAGTACCGCAGGAGGAATTCAGGAAACACAAGATTTCCGATCCTTCACATTTCAAGAATCCAAAGAATCCTTTAGAGCAGATAAACTGGACGGATGCGGCGATGTATTGCAACGACCGCTCTTATGCAGAGGGCCTTGAAGAATGTTACGACGAACAGACCTGGCAGTGCAACTTCCAGGCGAACGGTTACAGGCTCCCCACGGAAGCGGAATGGGAATATGCATGTCGTGCCGGAACGAATACGGAATACAGCTTCGGCAATAATTCCGGTAAACTGGGGACGTACGCGTGGCACGCTGGTAACTCATTAAAAAAGACTCACCCAATCGGACGAAAAAAACCTAATCCATGGGGACTTTATGATATGCACGGGAACGTTTCCGAATGGTGCAATGACTGGTACTCCGCGGATTATTACGAACAAAGCCCCCAACGAAATCCAAAGGGACCACCGACCGGCAAGGAAAGAGTGCTGCGTGGCGGAGCATGGAATTCCAGCGCCCGAAGCTGCCGGTCCGCATATCGTACAAGCGATCCATCTTTAAATGATACATGTTTGTCGAAAGATTCCATCGGTTTTAGGTGCGTAAGAAATATCCCTGCCAACCCGAATTTAAATACATCGAATTTTAATTCTGCGGAGGCTAATATGGCAAAAGAAGATCAATCAGGAAGACCAGCCAAAACCGGCTTAGTCTATCACGACATTTATCTTGAGCACAAGACAACCGCCGGTCATCCCGAAAGCCCTGCGAGATTGGTTGCGATATTAGAGAACCTCAAATCAAAGGGACTTTACTCCGAATTATTTCAGATTACTCCTTCGCCGGTCGAACTGAAATGGCTCACAAAAATTCATACAACTGAATATATAGAGCGAGCAAAACAAAGCAGCGAAGAAGATGCAGGTTATTTAGACACATTGGATGTCCCCATATCGCCAGGCTCATACGAAGCGGCTCTGGTGGCCGCCGGAGGTGTGTTATCGGCAATCGATGCAGTGATGGAAGGAAAAATCAGGAACGCTTTTTGTGCCGTCCGCCCGCCGGGTCACCATGCAGTAGAAAACGGAGCACTGGGATTTTGCATATTCAATAACATTGCAATCGGTACTCGATACATTCAGGAAAAATACGGTCTTTCCAAAATACTAATTGTCGATTGGGACGTCCATCACGGCAATGGAACTCAGGCGGCATTTTACGATGATCCAAATGTGCTGTACTTCAGTGTCCACCGGTATCCATTTTATCCCGGCACGGGAAGTACTGCTGAAACCGGGGCAGGAAAAGGTTCTAATTCCATTATCAATGTCCCGTTGCCTGCCGGCTCGACGGATGAAGATTTCCTTACGGCCTTTGAAGAAAAACTCAAACCCGCCGCGGTTTCCTTTTCGCCGGACTTTGTGCTCATATCCGCCGGCTTCGATGCCCACGAGGACGACCCTCTCGGCGGTATGAAAGTTACCGAACAGGGCTATATCCGGATGACGCGGATTGTCAAGGAAATAGCTCAAAAATGTTGCGAGTCCCGCCTGGTTTCCATCCTCGAAGGAGGTTATAATCTGCAGGCACTGGCAGAGTCGGTCGAAGCACATATCCGGGTTTTAATGGAATAAAAGGTCGCGAAATGCTATTTCAGAGCTGGCCATTTGTAATATTCCTTCTGATTGTATATCCGATTTATCTGGTTCTCAAAAGAACGAGATTCGGGATTTTCTGGCTTCTGGCTGCTTCCTATTTTTTCTACGGATGGATAAATCCGCTCTATCCGATTCTGATTATATATGTCACGACGATTGACTACTTCACCGTCGCGAGAATGGAAAAAAGCTCTCACCGAAAGATGTGGCTTATAGTAAGCGTGGTTAACAATGTCGGATTGCTCGGCTTTTTCAAATACGCCGGTTTCATTATCGACAACCTGAACGCCCTGCTGATGTCACTCAAAATTCCATACGAAATCGCCCCGCCGGGATTTCTCCTTCCTGTCGGCATATCGTTTTACATCTTCCAGTCGATGAGCTATACAATCGATTTTTATCGCGGTAATATTACAAGGGAAAAGAGCTTCATAAAATACGCCGCCTTTGTCTCGTTTTTCCCCCGATTACTAATGGGCCCGATAGAAAGGGCCAAAAATTTTCTGCCTCAACTTCATAAAGTACCCGATGTTTCGTGGTCGGACATTGCCGACGGACTTTCCCTTTTTATCGTGGGCCTTTTTAAAAAGATTGCCCTGGCCGATTTCCTGAAGCTTTATGTTGTCAGGGTATATGATAATCCGGAACAATTTCAATCGCCCTCGCTGATACTGGCGACCTTTTTATTTGCCTGGCAGATTTATTTCGACTTCAGCGGCTACACCGATATGGCGCGGGGTGTGGCTCGAATGATGGGCTTTCGCCTGAGGCTGAACTTTAACAACCCTTACCTTGCAACCGGCCTTAGTGATTTTTGGCATAGATGGCATATCAGCCTCTCTTCCTGGTTCAGAGATTATGTATATATTCCATTAGGAGGAAATCGTCGAGGAACGTTCAACACCTACCGAAATATCTTTCTGACCATGATAATTTCCGGCCTGTGGCATGCGGGATTGTTCTCCGGGGCGACATTAACGTTTGTCATCTGGGGTGTGGTACATACGTTCGGCCTATTTTTGACGCGAGAGATGGAACGAACCGAATTTTATAAAAAGAAAGTTCCCAAATTGGTAAAACAGCTTTTCGTATTTTGCTTCGTCGGCTTTGCCTGGATTTTCTTCCGGGCCGATAGCATTAACGATGCATGGTTGATTATAAAAAGAATATTTACCTCCGGATTTTCCAATCCATACTGCCCTGTGCTAGCTCTTGTTTTAATATTCGCCGTGTGGTTCTATCAGTTTATGTACGAATCCAGGATAAAGAGGCTGCTTGAACTTAAGCTGGTGCGTATAACAATCGTTGTCCTTATGATTTTTTATTTGGCGGTTTTCGCTCCATCGAGCGAGCAGGCGTTTATTTATATGCGGTTCTGAATTTGAATATATAAGGTTGTAATATTATGTCGGAAAACAATGCAACAGTACCTTTTAGTTCTAACAGCATCCGATTGTCCGTCGGCCAGTGGATAATTGCTGGAATTGTTTGCTTAGCCTTTCTATATTTGATCCCTGCTTTGTGGGAACAGTCAGAGCAATTTTCACCCGGTCCGGATTTTCGTATGCCATACGAGCTTAGCAACGACTACTGGTTATACAGACGCTATTGCCGATGGGCCGATTCACAGCACGAAATATTTGTGACTGGAGATTCTGTCATTTGGGGTCATTTCGTTTCCAGAAATAATACTTTATCCGGACAGCTTAATAAAATCACCGAGCACGACATGTTTGCTAATCTCGGTCTGGATGGGATTCATCCGGCGGCCATGGAGGGTCTGCTGCACTACTACGGCAAAAACATCTCGAACAAAAACGTGATTCTGCATTTCAATCCGCTCTGGATGAGCTCACCCAAACAGGATTTACAGGGCGATAAAGAATTTATTTTTAATCATCCGAAGCTCGTTTCTCAATTTACGCCGAAAATCCCCTGTTATAAAGCTCCTTTCTCGGCGCGAATTTCAACGGTTTTAAGACGCTATATCGTTTTGCCGAATTTGATTACCCACATAAAAATCACATATTTCCAGAGTATGGACATCCCCACATGGACCATTGAACACCCATATGAAAACCCCTTAAAGGCCGTAACATTTAATCTTCCCGAGGTTGCAAAAGACGAGATACAAGGAACGAGAGACGAGCGACGACAGACGAGGGACGAGGGACGAAGGGATGACAGTTATCAATGGGTTATACCAAAAACATCATTCCAATGGAGCTGCTTCCAGCGTACAATTCAACTGCTTCAGAAAAGAGGGAACCGGGTGTTTGTTCTTGTCGGCCCCTTCAATGAGCATATCCTTAACGGCGCAAGTCTCGAAGCTTACCAAAATCTAAAAGATGATATAGAACTCCGGCTGGCGACGAACAATATCGACTATTATGCACCTCCGGCTTTGCCCGCCGAATTATATGTCGATGCCAGTCATCCGACAAGCGAAGGATATGCCCTGCTGGCACAACAACTCTTTGCAAATGAGTCGTTCAAAACCAGTATCCTCAATCCCGGCCGGGATTGAATATCCAGTAAAATTGGCTTCATTCTCTGTTGACAGAATTGTTGTCGGAATACAAATTATCAAAAAAAGTACATAGATAGTTCAATACAACAGCAAAATCTGGTATCCTTACATAGATAAAATGTTATGCTGTTATAATATTTGACTGTAAATGAAAGGTTCGAAAAATGAAAAAGGGAATATTTTTTCTTGTCATTTTGACATTAACATTTAGCTGCAAGATAATTGCAGCCGAAAACAAACCTAACCAGGCGAAAGAAGCTATCGATTTTAAGGCGCGACCTTTCAATCTAAAGCAAGTCCGTCTTCTGGATGGGCCGTTTAAGGATGCAATGGAACGTGACAGGAAGTACCTGCATGAACTGGATTCCAACAGACTGCTGCACATGTTTCGAGTCAATGCAGGCCTTCCATCATCCGCTGAGCCATTGGGGGGCTGGGAAAAACCCGACTGCGAACTTCGAGGTCACACTATGGGCCATTACCTTTCCGCCTGCGCCCTTATGTACGTCAGTACCGGCGATGAAAAGCTCAAGGCAAAAGCAGATGCTATTGTCGCGGAATTGGCCAAGTGCCAAGAAAAACTCGGCGACACCGGCTATCTCAGCGCATATCCAGAGACGTGGTTCGACAGGGTCGAGGCAGTAAAACGAGTATGGGCACCCTACTATACATTGCACAAGATATACGCAGGCCTATTGGATATGTATATACACTGCGGCAACAAGCAGGCCCTCGAAATTGCCGAGAAGATGGCTGCATGGAACAAAACCCGCCTCGACAAGCTCGACGAAGCCCACATGCAGCGCATGTTGACCGGGAACGAACAGGGTGGAATGAACGATGCTTTTGCAAACCTCTATTCCGTCACCGGCAATAACGATTACCTCCAGATATCCAACCGATTTAACCAGGCCCGCTACATTGAGCCTTTATCACATGGAGAAGACCGTCTGAAAGGTGAGCACGCGAATTCCTTTATCCCGAATATCATCGGGACCGCCCGACAGTATGAGCTGACCGGTAATGAAGGCAATCGAAAAATAGCGGAATACTTCTGGAGCCAGGTCGTTAACCATCGAAGCTACTGCACCGGCGGTACGAGCAATGAAGAGCATTGGCGAACCGATCCGGACAAGCTCGCCGACCAGCTCGGCGACCATACACAGGAATCCTGTTGCACTTACAACATGCTAAAGCTGACACGACATCTTTTCAGCTGGACTGCTTACCTAAATTATGCGGACTACTATGAGCGGGCACTGTACAATAGTATCTTAAGCACACAAAATCCGGATTCGGGTATGATGATGTACTTCGTGCCTTTGGCCACCGGACGCTGGAAAACATTTAACCTGCCCTACGGCTCCTTCTGGTGTTGTACAGGAACCGGGATGGAAAATCACGCCAAATACGGTGATAGTATCTATTTCCACAACGGCAATACACTCTTCGTGAATTTATTCATTTCCTCCGAACTCAACTGGTCACAACAAAACGTTCATATAATTCAGGAAACAGATTTTCCCGAACGCGACAGCACGACACTGATCGTGAAAACCGATAAGCCCACAAAACTCAATATAAATATTCGGGTCCCATATTGGGCAAAGCAGGGTGCAATTGCAAAAACCAACGGCACAACCATGTCAACCAAAGAACCAGGCTGCTATCTTGGAATAGACAGAGAATGGCACGACGGAGATAAGCTGGAGATCACCATGCCGATGAGTCTGCACACGCATCCCATGCCGGACGACGATACGCTTGTAGCGTTTATGTACGGCCCGTTGGTGCTGGCCGGTAAGTTAGGCTCGGATGGATTGACCGAGAAAAACGTCCACACGACAAGCAACTGGTACAAATTTCCGCCCGATAAGATTGCATCGGCGCCGCCGTTGACTGTCGTCTCGGACAATGTAAATGACTGGATTAAACCGGTTGCCGGCGAACCGCTTACCTTTAAGACTGTCGGTCAGTCTAAGGATATTACTCTGATACCTTATCACAAGCTATTTAACCAGCATTATGTAATTTACTGGAAAATTATTAAGAAGGATAGTTAGATAAAGTAATCTTCTAATGGGATTACAGATCGTATTAACAGCATTCGGGATAACTTTGTTTGCCTTCTCCGGTCCCCCGAAGGGATGCCTCACGGTACCCCGAAGGGATGTCTTACGGCACTACGGAGAACGGATATGACCGATTTCATTCAACAATACAATCCTGTCACACAAGCTCTTATCGCTACCCTCTTTACATGGGGCGTCACGGCTGCAGGTGCGGCGCTTGTCTTTTTTACCAGCACGATAAACAGAAAAGTGATGGATTCAATGCTTGGCTTTGCTGCAGGTGTAATGATAGCAGCAAGCTACTGGTCGCTTCTCGCACCCGGCATAGAGATGGCAGAGCAGTTGGGGCATATCCCGTGGTTGACAGCAGTGATCGGGTTTATGGGCGGAGGAGTATTCATGAGGCTGACCGACAAGATTCTGCCCCACCTTCATCCCGGCCTGGCCTGGGACAAACGCGAGGGGATAAAAACATCGTGGCAACGAAGCACGCTTCTGGTACTGGCCATAACCCTTCACAACATACCGGAGGGGCTGGCTGTCGGAGTTGCTTTCGGAGCTGTAGCGGCGGATCTTCCCTCTGCCACAATTGGCGGCGCAATCGCTTTGGCCATCGGTATCGGGATTCAGAATTTCCCGGAGGGCACTGCGGTATCAATGCCATTGAGACGAGAGGGGATGGGTAAAGGAAAAAGTTTCTTCATGGGACAAGCTTCCGGTGTGGTCGAGCCGATTGCAGGAGTAATTGGAGCGGCTTTTGTCCTGAACATGCAGGGCGTTCTGCCTTACGCACTCTGTTTCGCCGCCGGCGCCATGATCTTTGTTGTAGTTGAGGAATTGATCCCGGAGTCTCAACGAGATGAGGCGAATATTGACTTGGTCACTATGGCAACGATGGTGGGATTTTCTGTGATGATGCTACTCGATGTGGCATTTGGCTGATCGGATTCCCATTTTGCAAAAGAACACAAAATGGGAACCCGACCAAGCGCGAAATATTGCGTTTGTGGATTCCCCTGGAGTTGTTGCAAGGGCAGCTTTATTTATATAATCCATCAATACTGTTTTATACTTCAGCGATACCGGAATACGTATCTATTTAATTTCCAGAACAACTACGGATTTTGACGGAAGTGCTACAGTCAGAATATTACCTTTGAGGGTAAAATCGCTGAAAGACGCAGGTTTTACAACATCGGGATTTTCAAAGGTGTTATGAGCAGTCATAGCTTCGGCAGTTAAAACCCGCCCGGATATTTCCTTTGGTTCGGCTCCCTCGAGTGCACAACTAACTTCGGCCTTTTTGTTCGGATCTAAATTACACAGCGATATATGGATTTTGCCGGAATCATCTTTCGATGCCGATACATTCACCACCGGAATACCGTTGTCACCAAAGCTATAATCGCTGCTTTGCAACTTAACCGGAAGCAGCGTGGCATCATGATGGACTTTGTACATCTCAAAAACGTGATACGTCGGTGTAACAATCATCTTTTCGCCCTTGGTCAGAATCATCGCCTGAAGGACATTGACGATCTGCGCGATATTGGCCATCTTCACACGGTCGCAGTGATTATTGAAGATATTTAGACTCACACCGGCCACAAGGGCGTCCCGCAGGGAATTCTGCTGATAGAGGAATCCTCGATTCGTTCCCGGTTCGACATTATGCCAGGCACCCCATTCATCAACTATCAGCGCCACTCGCTTGTCCGGGTCGTACTGATCCATAATTTTAGAATGTTCTGCTATTAATTCTTCGATGTGAAGCGCCCTTCTGAGCTGCTCGAACCAGTCTATTTCTTCGAACTGTGTCGCAGAACGACTTCGACTGCCGGAGCCGCAATAATAGTGCAGAGCAAGACCATTCATGCCTCTCCTTCTTCGACCGCCCCCGGCTTGTTCCATCAATACTTCGGTCCAGCGGTAATTCCCGCCGCTCGGTCCACACGCGACCTTATAGATCCTGTTGTCGCCGAAATTACGCAGGTAAGTCCCAAATTGCCGGTAAAGATTCGCATAATGCTCCGGATTCATATTTCCACCGCAGCCCCAGTTTTCGTTACCGACGGCCCAGTACGTGACTTTCCAGGGTTCTTCACGCCCGTTGGACCGGCGTAAATCCGCCATCGGGCTTTTACCGTCGAATGTGATATATTCGACCCACTGCTGCATCTCCTGTACGGTCCCGCTTCCCACATTGCCGCATATATAAGGCTCGCAGCCCAGTTGTTCGCACAGGTCCAGAAATTCGTGAGTTCCGAAGTGATTGTTCTCAGTCACGCCGCCCCAATGCGTATTAATCATTGTAGGCCTCTGTTCTCGCGGACCGATTCCATCCTTCCAGTGATACTCGTCGGCGAAACATCCGCCGGGCCAGCGCAGCACCGGAACCTTAATCCTTTTCAACGCCTCTACTACGTCATTGCGTATGCCGCGAGTGTTCGGAATCGGCGAATCCTCGCCTACCCAGAAGCCTTCATAAATACAACGTCCAAGATGCTCGGAAAAATGGCCGTATATATGCCTGCTGATTTGTTCCGTTCCTTTATCGGTGTAAACTATCATTCGATTTACAGCCGATTCTTCCGGTGCAGCCTCACCTATCGAATATGTTCGGTTACTGCAAACCAACAATACAATAGAAAATAAAAATAATCCCTTAAACAATCTTTCATTAAATAATCCGGTTTTCATTTTCTGCTCCTTTCTCTTTTTGAATCTTGTAAAAAAACCCTTACAATAAGAAGGCCCATTATATTTTATGCCCTTATGGATACCAATTAATTTCAATGGTACTTTTTTATTCCTTCCGGAATTGCCGATGACGCAGTGAAAACAGAGCCTTGACCTCCCAAATGGTTATAACTTTTCTAATTATTATTCTACTCGATCGTCCTCAGAACCAGATTGAAATTCATATTTGCCGGAACCGATTTCATATACAGCGTAACCATTTTCATGCCGTAAGAACTTCACACCGGTACATTTTTCAGTTTGGATGCCATTCTCGGTTACTTCGACATCCGGTCCGGCTCTACCGTGCCGCTGTCCCATAAATCTCCATTGTCCTGAGCCAGTTTTTTTAATGAAGATGCAATGAGGATTTGATAAGCACTCTGTCTCTGCGAACGTACGTGACTTTCAAGCTTCCAGAACAAACGCGGATTAGCTACATCTACACCGAGCGGGTCCCGGGCATATTCGCAACGAAGCTCTGTCGGTATCAGTTTTTCGGATGAAGCTTCATTCTCTAAAACCGAGAACCCGGACAAACTTACTCCACAAACCAGGATGACAGTAATGAAATATTTTTTTATCACTTTATAACTGTTCAAAATATATCAATAATAATTCCCCTGTAACTGCACAGGTTCGGTTGCCTATAATCCCTTATTCTATACCAATAACTATTGCCTGCTAAGCCAAAGCACACTGGGACTAAATGGAGGATTAAAATTAACCTTTGTTCCACCCTCAATCGGTTCACCTTTCGAGATAATTCTGCCGTTTCTTGTGTTCAGCCAGCTCGACGAAAAAGAACCGCCGGTCTCTGTAAGGTCCAGTTGAATCATTTGCCCGGATGCGGCATAAACCAGATAGCTATTTCCCGGCTCGGCCAACGCATACTGACCTTTCACGTCTGTCGGTAATTCCATCGGTTTCATGCGAGAAATCACGGCAAGAAGTGTCTGGTCGGTAGAACGAGGAAGATTGGGTATAGAACCACCGCCCATTAAAACGGCCCAGCCCCCGTTTCTGTCTTCGACAGAAGACACGGGGGCCGAATATATAACCGCCTTATCTGGATATTTGGTCTTGTATTCATGGACGGCACGAAATACCTGGTTAAATGACGAAGGTTTAGGTTTAAGCATACGAGCATGTTGTCGAGGAGCCAGATGCAAACCGCCTTCGGGTGCATATAATTCGCCGCTCGCCTGATACCACCAATAGCGAATATCTATTACAGATACCGCCTTACTGCGAACAGGATCGGCAAGAATAGCATCCTGTACGTCCTTTGTGCAGCTAAGCCCGATCAAAGGTTTATGCCCTGTCTCATTCCGCCATTCGATGATAGTATCGAGCCAGAATTGAACGAATTCGAGGGGGCCTGTGAATTCAGCACTGGTCAATTGAATGACATTTGAGTTTTCCTTAAAGTTCTCAAGGCACTGACGAATAAAGAGGCGATGCAACGGCCTGCGGACCGGATGATTAACATCATAGAAAAATTCGTCCATGAAGATTCGTTTATTACCCGCATAAGGCGGAGGTTCCGGAAAACCGGTGTCATTTATATTGTTAGCGGAACGCCACGGGAAATCCGACCAGTGAGCTCCCGCTTCCAGAATATTATGTTGAAAGTAATTATGATGAAGCAATACCAGCCCCTTTTGGTCGCATAAATCGGCAAACTCCCTGAGCCTGCTCCAGTACCACGGATTATATTTCGTCAGGTCGTATTTGCTCAGCCCATCCCACGCCGTACCCTGGCCGCTGCGGGCAAACGGTAACTCATAGTAAGGCGGCCTTGTGTCTCCATTCATTCGGCGTATGCGCTCGTGATCGTCGCGGCGGCGATCATACCAGAGACCGTAATTATGATTGAGAACAGTTTGTCCCCTCGACGCCATCGCTTCGGCAAGCCCATTCAAATCATCCGTATAACCGGGGCCGATACGACCCGGCATAAATCTCGTCAGGCACAGGCCCAGTGACGGCGCTTCGCGGGGAGGAATTTTGCCGCGCCACCAGGTAACCGTTCCGCTGCCCCCGGTAAGCAACCGATTGTCAGAAGCCAACCATCCATTAACCAAAGACATTCTTTTGCCCGTCGCCGATTCAGCCCCCTGCGAGGATTCAGTCGGAAGCTCGGCAAGAATATCTTCCAGAACTTTTGCATTTCCTGGATCGGTAGGAGTTTTATGTCGCTGCGGTGCTTGGGCAATAAACTGCCTGAGCCGCTCTCGTGGCTTGCGAGCTTCTTTTGTGAATTCTTCGGCGCCCTGAATGCCGGGATTGGTAGCACTTGCAGTCGATAAAGGCCGTAGTTGAAGCCTTTGCTCGGAATCCTCGCCTAAACGTTCGGCGACTTGTGCTCCAAACAGGCTTGTTGGCCTGACAAAATTGTTCGAGCCGTTCCAGATGCCGTCACCCTCGAATTCGCCCCAGCAGCCGAATGCCCAGTTTTGTGCCGTCGGGGGATTAACGCAATCGATAATTGCCGCATTGCATTGCCAGAGCACGCTGTTAGCCGCCGCCCAGCCAAGCCCCCAGCCCTGGCTTCCGCGGTTGCACAATCTCAGCGCGTTGCCGTCGATATTGACATTGTCGTAAAGTGTCCCTGAAGCCCAGCTTTCAATAGGTCCACTATCCTCAAAAGGCAATATAGATTCACATTGAACGAATGCGTTTGGCCCTGCGGCACAGAATCCAACGGAGAAATCATGCCGGCCGTGTTCGGACCAGCAATGCAGAAACAACGTCAATTGTCCCATGGTGAAGAACGTATGCCGCCGATAACCGCCGTTTTCAGAGATCGGTTCAAGTGACATGCAATCCTGTACCGTTATCTTTTTACAGCTTTCATAGATAGCTACCACCGAACCGGCAAAGTGCTTCATTGTCACCTGCCGAACCCAGGCATTCTCGACGTTCTCCATTGTGACAGCCATCCAGGAATGCGCCTCATCCCTCGGATTATCCTTATCGTAGGCGGACTCGCAACAGAAGTTCTCTACTCCCACATGGCTGATTCTGCCGGGCCATGAGTAAGGCTGAACCGAGCCTGAGCCGAACTGAACGTCTATGGCGGTCGTAATCGGGGCATCGATTTCAACTGTATCGCCGTTTATCGATTTAATCACACGGTCCCAGACTAAATCACGGGAACCGGGCCTCCACGTCGGAGCACCGCTAAAATCGCCGCCGAACCTGTCCATTCCCAGCAGCTCAATCCACTCCTTGGTGCTGGGACGAGTAATGTTAATCATGTCACCGACTTTAAGTCCTTCAATGGAATTCAGTCGAAAGCTGTTCGCACCAACAGGGACATAATCGTCTTTGATTTGATAGGATTTACCAGATATAGACGTCAGGTCGTTATTACCGGCGATTCGGATTAGCGTTCGACGATCCGTACCTGTCGCGATCAATACCGTTCCGCCTTCACCGGCTCCCTGACCTCGCAATACGATACCGGAGGCGGACATTTTCAGGCCGCCGTAAATTTCATATCGGCCTTTAAGCAAAAGGACAGTCCCACGAAAACCATTTTCATCGGTTCCAAGAGAGGTGACATAATCGAGGGCGGCCTGAATTCGCTGCGTATTATCACCTGCCACCGGAGAAACAACCACCCGGACTGGAACATCCGGGATAGGTCTATTTTGCCCCATGTATCCGCAGTGTGAAAAATCCGGGATACGGTTGCCTTTATTGTCCGTTTGGTAACTAAGTCCACCTCCCCCGCCGCCGGTGACTGTCGGTGTGCCTGTCGATGCCTGCTGCGTCTGTGAAAACGCCTCGAGCGACAAAAAAATACACAGGAAAATGATTGAAAGAAATATTCTTCGCATCGTTATACGTACTCTTTAACATAAAAAGAATCAATAAGAATTGGGATTTTCCACGTGGGACTAAATCCTCCCAAAGGAAGTTGAAACTCGAACAATTTTGTTGACTTTTTGATTTATATTTTAGTTCGGCACCGGCATTCGTGCGATTTGTTGAACCTGGCCCATAGATAAGTCATACGGACGAAGAACAAAGCTGTACGAATATTTTTCATTACCGGGTAATGTAAACTCGGGGTGCGTTCTGGCTCCCCAGCTATCGTCTCCGCCGACACCCATCTGCCGATAGTCCAGGTTCAGATAAATATTGTCACGACGCTGGACCTGGTAAATATGTTCAGGACCTTCAAGATCCTCGGCCGTATAGTGAAGCGCATTAACGCTAAGATGCGGCATACCGATAGCCAGTAATCCGACTCCCTTGTCGTTGGTCAGAGCCACCCAGCGTACATCGGCCTTATTGCCGCTTTCTGTCGGCTCGGAATAATCGAAATATTGCTCGTCCACGGTCCCCTCATACAAATCAACGCGTGCATCACATCGATCCCAGTAAGTTTCCTGCGGCCCGCGCCCGAACCAGCGGATTGTCTCAAAGCCTTTCGGCATTGCCATCCGCATCCCAAATCGAGGTATTTCCGGCAGTCGGTCGGCGCCGGCCTGACCTTCGGCATCGATCCTAATAGTGCCGTCACCATATATCTTATAGTTTAATTTGTAGTCGCCCTGAACATCCTCGATGCGGGAGACCACGGAAACCTGCACAACCTGCGGCGAAAGCCGCGTTACAGTGACATTTTGAGGCTTCCAGCTCTGCATGGCGGTTTTCCAGATGCCGCAGCGCCGTGACATATTATTCCCGCGGTCATTGTCTGTCGGTGCACGCCAGAAATCAGGAGCCAGAGGCTCTGCCACCAGTTCGGTGCCTTTGTAACGCATCAAGCTGATAAAACCGGTGGTTTTGTCAATGGTAACGGAGAAATTACTACCATCAACGCCGATCGTATTGTCCCGGTTACTGAATTTTAACGACGTCATCTGGCCGGAATTGATAACGCCAGCCGGCTTTTCGACCGGCAGCTTAAACTGTTCCCAGGCTATTTCATGTCCTGCCGGCGCCCAGGATTGTTTGTCCTTGAGCACAAAGCTCAAGTCAAGAAAATACTCCACGCCCGGCTCGGGTTCAATCGATTTGAAAGGTATGGTCGCTTCGTTGGAATCACCCGGCCCGATATCCAGACTATCAAGAGTTCCGGAATCGATAACCTTGTCGTCCGCACTGACCGTCCACGTCCCTTTCACCAGGTCACTTAAAGTTGTGAAAAAATAACCGTTCTTAATTTTAATTTGTCCCTTGGCCAAATCAACAGCCGAAACTTGAATGTTTTGATAGATCTTTTTAATTTCCGCCAGGCCCGGATGAGGTGTACGGTCGGCCGAGACAAGCCCGTTACAGCAGAAATTCTGATCGCTGGGTGTACCTTCGGGACCGAAGTCACCGCCGAAAGCCCAGAAAGTCTTGTCACCGGGCTTAACTTTTAAAAATCTGCCGTTACGGTCAGGGACAATCGGCTGACGCAGTGCCTGATCGACCCAGTCCCAGACCCAGCCGCCCTGCAGATAGGGCATATTATAGATCTGGTTCCAGTAGCTCCAGACGTCGCCATTGCTGTTGCCCATGGCATGAGTATATTCAATCAATATGAACGGCCGATACGGAGCCGGCGTCCTCGACGAATACCTCGTCAATGTATCGGGACGGCTGTACATCGGACAGACAATATCGGTGTTTTCCCTTTCGCCGGCCTCACACGAAATAACCAGCCGTCCGGCGTCACGTTCCCGCATCCATGAAGAGGTGGCGTGTACATTATCGCCCCAGCCGTTTTCATTACCGACGGACCACATAATGATTGACGGATGGTTTTTGTCGCGCTCGACCATACGAACGGTCCGGTCCATAAATGCGGCCTGAAACGCCGGATTCCGTGTAACCTGCTGGGCACCGTGACATTCGTTATTTGCCTCGTCCACAAGATAAATACCGTAACGGTCGCACATATCGTACCACGCGGGAGTATTAGGATAGTGACTCGTACGCACAGCATTAATATTATTCTGTTTCATGAGCATAATATCCTGAATCATATCTTCGGGCTTAACGTAGTGCCCTCGGTCAGGATGATGTTCATGTCGGTTCGTCCCCTTGATAAAGATTCGCTGGCCGTTGACAAGCAGATCGCCCTCTTTCAACTCCACTTTACGGAAACCCACGTTTACCGGAATTACCTCGACAACTTTCCCATCCTTATCTTCGAGCGACAGCAACAGGCGATAGAGATAAGGATTCTCGGCGGACCACAAGCGGACGTCACGAACTCTGCCAGCAAGTGTACATTTCGTTTCCTGCGCGGCAGGAGCAAGGCAGGAAGCCGAAATCTCCGGCATGGCACTTTCACCCAGAGCGTCCAGCAATTGAGCCGTAACTGTCACGATCTCGGCCTCCGGCTTCATATTCTGAATAGATAGATCAAGCAACAATGCGGCACTGTCATATCCTCGCTCCGATGGGGGGGGTTCCTCTGCCCGACGCGACCGGAAACGACGCCGGCCGGACTGCCGCTCCAGAGACGTTGTTACCTGGAAGTCACGGACATGAAGCGTGTCGGTTGACCAGATATAAACGTCACGGAATATGCCGCTTAAGCGCCAGAAATCCTGATCTTCCAACCATGAGCCGTCGTTCCAGCGAAAGACCTGCACCGAAATCTGATTTTTACCCGGTTTGACGACGTTGGTAATGTCAAATTCGGCGACCGTGCGGCTGTCTTTACTCATGCCGATTTTTTTGCCGTTGATCCAGAGATTGAAGAAAGAATTTACACCGTCGAAGACAATGTAAATTCGTCGCCCATCCCAGGTTTTCGGGACATCGAAATTGTAGCGATAAGAACCGACATGGTTGTTGATATTCGGTATCACCGGGGGATTCGGCCTTTGACGGTCCATCACCCACGGATATCGCATATTGGTGTATATCGCAACACCATAGCCCTGCATCTCGATATTCGAAGGAACCGGAATTGTATCCCAGGCGGAATCATCGAAATCCGTCCTGAAAAAATCCGTCGGTCTTTCATCGGGACTCGGTGACCATAGAAACTTCCAGTCGCCATTGAGTGAACGAAACCAGCCAGACCTCGACCGATCTTCGTCTGTGGCAATTGCTTCAGCTTTCCTGGCGGCTTCGACGTCGGGATAAATCATCATTGTTGCATGAGGTGCAAGACGACTTATACTGACTAACCCGGGATTTTCCCAGTCTTTCGGGGATTCATTCTGTGCCGTAACTGGTCCGATTATAAAAATAATCATAATAAGCACACAAAAAGGTAAAATTTTAAGAAATGTCTTGAGGAAATCCATATTTTGCTCCTTTCTGATATATAAATCCGGAAATCCATTTTACGAAATGGACATCGATTTTGCGTATTAACATACAACCTTCTTAATATGTAGTCAATCTTCGAAACAGCATGAATTCCACGTTGTTTAAAATCGCAGGATATTAATACTGCCGTCCTCACATATTCGGATTGAAAATCCGTACAAATAGAATAATAACGGGTCACATTTTACTTAACATCATATTCATATGGAAGAAAAACCATAATTTGTGTTTTCGCCAGTAATTGGCGAGAATCGAGCCGAATATGTTCATCCACGGACTGAAAATTGCCGGTGCAAGACCGATCGTCGCCGGTGATTACGTGGGTAAAATAATCTCTACTGAAGTATCTACCGGCAAATCGAAAGAGTATGCAGTCTAAATCATAAAATGTCAAGAATTGACCGCTACAGAGAATTGATTTTGAAAACGAAGGCCGAGGCGTTCATGTATTTCCCCCCCTGCGAAGTGGTGAAAAGATATGCCGGCTTGCCGTCTCTCATTAATATTTGCGGCCGCTCGAACCTGCCGTACTTAGTCAGGTGACGCGGGGGCGGCGGCTGTTTGACGTACTTATCGACCGAGTAGTAGGCGATTTTCGGATCCGACCATTTTATGCCGTCTTCGGATTCAAGGTACAGGCCCACATTGTGACCGAAGATTCCCATGTCACGGGCTATCATCTTGAACTTTCCATCTTCGATAAAAACATAGGCATCTTCGAGCTGCCTGTTGTCACCCAGGCCGGAGTAATCGATGACTGGATTACCTTTGTATTTTATATAAGGCCCTTCGAGCGAATCGGCGATTGCCAGGCCGTACTTACGGTTGCCGCGAACTGTCGGATGGGTGGAATTGTAATAGTCACTCGAATTCCACGACTTATAATACAGCCAGTATTGGCTGTTTGGAGGTTTGACAAATGAAGGATTCGTTGTGCAGTGATTGTCCCAGACATCCTCGCCGCCCGGCTCGAGCAGCGGCTTATCCGGTCTTTTCCACGGCCCGGAAAGAGATTCGGCGATTGCAAGACCAACACGTTTGGTATTCGTTTTACCGTTGGAGTTGCCCATATAAAACAGGCAGTATTTGCCGTCCACTTTTTTAATGTGAGGATTGTGACATGTCGTGGCATCCCAGAAACCTTCGCCGCGAGGCGAAAGGACCGTCTCGATATATTCGAACGGTCCTTCAGGTTTTTCGGCCACGGCGTGAGCGACCTCGGAGCTGTTTATCCAACCCCCCATCCTCTTGCGTGCGGGCCAGCGTGAGAAAAAAACATGCACCTTACCGTCGGGCCCGTCGATGGGACTTGTCCCCCAGACGTACCAGTCCTCCATTTCGAGAATACGGCCGATGGGTTTCAAGCTTCTGCAAAAATCGGAAATCTGCTCTTCGGTCCAGGTCGGTTGTGATTCATTATCTGCAGCTCCCGCCGCCAGGACTGTCTTAATCGGGACCAAAAGAGACGAGCCAACAATCGGCGCTGCGACAAGATTTACCATAAATTTTCTTCTTGTCATCATTTTTATCAACTTCCTTCAATTCGTCCTCCGACAGGAATCCCAAGGACTGCCATCGAGGAATTACTGTTTCTAATAAGTCTAACTTTTACAAGGTCATTATTTCTAATCTGAAATTTCAAATCTGAAATATCTTTTTGTCTGATATCGACCATGAAATATCTTTCACAACGTCCGCTCGGACTACTGTTATAGCTTTCAATAAGAATATTTGCAGACTCACCGATAAATAGCTCCCGGAATTTTCGCCTTAATTCGATATCCAGCTCGCGTAGAATCTCCGAGCGTCTCTTTATAACCTGATTATCCACTCGATCCGGCATTTTCGCAGCGACAGTACCCTTTCTCGGTGAGAACCTGAAAACATGCATTTTGGCAAAACCTATTTCTTCAGCAAGATTGACCGTTTTCTCGAAATCCTCGTCCGTTTCACCAGGAAAACCAACGATAATATCGGTCGTTATGGCGGGCCTGTTAAGCCGGGATTCAATCAGATCGACCTTTTCTCTAACGTAGTCGGTGTTATATTGACGACACATTTTTCTTAGTACTGCATCCGAACCTGATTGCAACGATAAATGCAGATGTGGCATAATGTTGCAGTGTTTGCATAACACATCGAGCAATTGCGGCGTCACATCGGCAGGCTCAAGCGAGCTTAATCTTATCCTGACAATATTGGGGATTTGGGCAATTTTGTCCAATAACTCGGACAGCTTATTATTCTGCCGGTTCGGCCAGTTTTTCCGCCTGACGGTCTTTTGGCCATAGGCCCCGAGATTTATTCCCATTATCACGATTTCCTTATGTCCAGCTTTTACAAGAGCTTGTGCCTCTTCGAGAATCATATCAACCGGCCGACTGCGAACAATCGGGCGTGTCTTGGGTATTATACAATAGGTACAAGCACCATCACAGCCATCCTGAACCTTGAGAAAGGCTCTGGTTTGGCCGTCATAGGAATGCAACGGGGATAATCTTTGATAATTACACAATTCTTTTTTATGCTTGATTTTAGGTCTGTTTTTTGATTTAATTGGATTATTCGGGCCTGGCCCCGGGGGTACGATTTGCCCAAGTATCCGGGCTAGATCGCCGCGCTTTTTGACAAAATGGATATTTTCGGTTGTATGGAGAGTTTTAAGCCTTGTTGATTCGCCGGTTTGTGCCGCTGGTAAACAGCCGCAGACAACTATTACAGACTCGGGATTTGTTTTCCGGATTTTTCGGATGCATTGTCTGCTTTTGGCCGAGGCGGTGTGAGTGACACAACAGGTATTGATGACGGCAAGGTCGGCTCTTACAGGTGGATCGAGCCTGCGCAAGCCGAAACGTTCGAGCAGCTCCCGGACCTGCTGGCTTTCGTACTGGTTAACTTTACAACCAAGGGTTTTTATGGAAAAAGTCTTCATAATATTATAATTACTGTAACGAATTAGCACTTTTGGCGTCTTAAATTATTATACAATTTATATTTGTTTGAACGGATTTACAAGGCAATTTGGATTAATTAACTAAACGCGAGGTACACGCAATGGCTGCTGAAACAGGTTCGGTATGGGCAATTGACATAGGCAACAATTCTCTGAAAGCATTGTACTTGAGTACGGAGCGAGGCGTAGTCGAAGTGGTCGGTTACGACAACATACAACACGGCAAAATCCTCAGCGGAGATAACATTACAGATGCCGAGAGAGAAGAGCTTATAGCAATAAGTCTGCGAAAGCTGGTAACCAAATACGATATGAGCATGGAAGAGATTGCGATTGCCGTTCCGAGCCAGAACAGTTTCGCAAGGTTTGTGAATCTGCCGCCCGTCGAGGCGAAACGTATTCCGGAGATGGTGCAGTTCGAGGCGGTCCAGCAGATTCCGTTCGGCATTAACGATGTTCAGTGGGACTGGCAGCTAATGACGGGGGCGGATAGTCCCGAAATAAAAGTCGGAATTTTCGCAATTAAAAACGACGTAGTAAATACCGCCCTGCAACCTTTCACCAGAGAAGATATCGATATCAGCTATGTGCAAATGGCGCCGATGGCTTTGTATAATTATCTGCTGCACGACCGTCCCGACTTGGTTACTCCCAAAAGCCAGGCGACTGTAGTTATTAACGTAGGCGCCGGCAATACCGACTTAGTCGTCTGCACACCGTCGGCGGTCTGGCAAAGATGTATCCTGATTGGCGGCAATACGTTTACGAAGGCGATAGCAGATACTTTCAGGCTCGACTTCGAAAAGGCCGAAAAGCTAAAACGTACGGCGCCGGTAAGCAAATATGCCCGGCAGATATTCCAGGCGATGAGACCTGTATTTACGGATCTGGCTTCGGAAATTCAGAGGTCGTTAGGTTTTTACAGCAGCTCAAATCCGAATACAAAAGTGGTAAAGATTATTGCGATGGGCGGCGGAACAAAGCTGCGGGGGCTGCTTAAATATCTGCAGCAGACGCTGCAAATACCCGTTGAAAGGCCGGACTCGTTTAAAAAACTGGCCCTCGGCGCCGGCGTCTCGCAGGCAAAATTTCACGAGAACGTCAGCGATTTCGGCATCGTTTACGGTCTTGCCCTGCAGGGACTGGGGCTTGCGAAAATAGAAAGTAACCTGCTGCCTCGTACTATTGCACGCTCAAGAGCCTGGGCAAGCAAGGGCAAATATTTTATCGCCGCTGCGTGCATGTTATTTGCCACAGCGCTTTTGTGCTTTGGACACACCGGCTGGATGAAATTAAACTACGATAAAAACAGCTCGACTCGAGCGCGCATCGGCAGTTTAATCAGTGACGCCCAGGGAGCAACGAACGAGCTGGATGAGATTAAAAGGAAAAGTGACGAATACGCTGAAAAAATAAATGAGGAATTCAATCTGTTCGAACAATATCGAGACATTGTTCCGAAACTCTATGAAACCATAATTTCTGCCTTACCCAACAAGGAAAACTCTCCGGAACAGGCCCGGCTTTACGACGCTTTTGTCAGGGGTGACGCCGAGGGCGTCAAGAACTTTGCCATAAACGGCCGAAGGATTAGCCGAAACGAGCGAAAGCAGATATTTATTACAAATATGACAATAAGTTTTTCCAATGACCTCGAAAAAACTCAATTCGATGCAGATGCGTGGCGGCGAGCGCGAGCCAGAATCGGTACCGAGGACGAAGACGAGGCGGATGCATACTCACGTGAGATGATGATGATGGAGGAAATGGGCCGCGGTTTTATAGATGAATATGCCCCGACCCCGTTCGAATGGGAAACTAAGGCCCAGGTGGAAAAGAAATCCGGTTTCGCCGTGACTATTGTCGGTTACAGTCCATACGGCAAAAGTATTCCCGATCTGGCTCAATTGATGGATCCGGCCAAAGTTACCTACGATCCGAATACCTGGGGATTTATTACGAGACTGGAGCGGCTCGATGATATGGTCGCCGACGGCAACAGCCCGTTCGAACTGTATAAAAAGAGCAATCCCGAGCAGTTCAAATTAGATATAAAGGAAGTTGACCTTGCGAGTGAATATCCTCAGGGAGTAGGAGTATTTGATTCCTTATACAGGAATAAAATCTCGCAAAACAGACCGCAGGAAACTGTTGAATGGATTTTAATCGATCCCTTAACAAAGGAAACCATTAGCAAAATTTCACTGCTTGAGAAAGACGGCAGAGAAATGCTGGATCACACCACTGGCCAGATTGCCTACCAGGTTAACGATCACTGGTTCGTCCTTAATTTAAAATTAGTCTGGAGGAATGCCCCCAAGCCACCGGAAAACGCCACCCAGGGAACTATGATGGGATCGGGATATATGAGATAAACGATTATAATGAAGTTTTGAGAGTGTATCGGCTGCTGTTGTAAAGTTGTAATTGACCGGACAAAAAATATAATTAAAAAATATTACTGATTTGTGAGCTAAAATGGATCTACCGAATTTCAAAGACATACTACGGAAATTAAATGTTTTCAGGAATAAATCACTATTAATACCTATCATCATAGCTCTGATTAGCTTACTGCTTTTAATACCTACACAGCTTATGAGCAGCGGGCTTAAAGAGCGGGTTCAAAAAGAGAGTATTACCGACGGTTACAATAAAGTAAAACACTTACTTATAAACTCTGTTTCGGACGAGCTGTTGAAAAAGGAAAAAGACCAATTGGAAATTCGCGCAAAAGACGCCAATGAAATAGAGCTTTTAGCCATACAGACCACTCAAAGACAACTGCTAAGTAATAACATATTCGATGTAAATGATCCCAACGACTTACCCGGCCTGATCTTCCTGCAATTCGGTAAGCAATATTATGACGGTATCGATAAAATGATTGCCGATGCCAAAGCCGGCGATTGCCCCACAGAAGCCGAATTGAACAGAGAGATTGATAAATCAGGAGTAAAAAACCGAGGGACGGGAATGACCGGAATGTACGATTCCAGAAACATAATGACTACCAGACCCGGTGGTTCGACGAGAAGCTCCTCACGCGGAGGCAGAAATCTCCAGCGAGGAATGAGGTTAATGAGCGAGCTGGAAATGGTCGTCATTAACCAGCTTTGTAAAAAAAGAGCCGAAGAAATTTCTTTCTACGTTACACCGATCCAATTGAGCGGATACACATTCTGGAAGGAATATGATATCAACGTCCAAAAAGCGGAGGCAGTCGAAGACTGCTGGTATTATCAACTGGCTTACTGGGTGATTGAAGATGTTTTTGACTCCATCGTTTCCATGAATTCCGGTTACGAAAATACTCTGAGCGCGCCGGTAAAACGGCTTGTGCGCCTTGGTTTTTCTATGGATTCTGGCATGTCCTTTATGAGAAGAGGCGGCTTAAGAGGCGGCTCAAGCAGGAACACAACCGGGAATAAAACTAACGAGAATGACGACAGACCTGTATATGTCCTTTCTTCCGATAAAAAAACAATGCTCTCGGAAACCTGCACCGGCAGATACAGTAACGATGATATTGACGTAATACACTTTAATGTTGTATGTATAGTGAGCACTAAAGACATTATGTCGTTCATGAAGGAATTGTGCAGCCTCAAGGAACATCAGTATATCGACGAATCGGGGCAAACAAACACCTACAAACACAATCAAATCACAATTATCGAGAGTAAATTTTACTCGGTCGATAGAGAAGACACAGACAATTCATATTATGTTTACGGTGACGGTGGTGTCGTCGAACTGGATTTAGTCTGTGAATATACCTTCAAAAAGGAAGGCTATGAGGACTTAAAACCGGAATTGGTTAAAACAACACTGCTCGAAGAAGAAGAGAAATAATCAGCGGGTTAAACAGACCGGCAAAATTAAGATGTAAAAACGGGAAACAAGAAATGTTAAAAAAAATTGGAAGTTTTTTCGAAGAACATATCGAGAAGATAATTTTAATTATCGTGGGAATATTATGCGTACTGCTCTTTTTTTGGCGTGTCCTGCTCAGCCCCAATACGGTCGAGATTACGAACAACGAGGGTAAGACGGAAGAAATAAGCCCCAGTGTTATTGACGAGCGTATTTTACAGAGTGCTAAGTTATTGAGCCAGACAAAGGCCAGTACGGTCGCAGATTTCAATTCATACGAACCTAAACTTAATGATTTCCTTGCCGTTCTCGAGTCTCCGATAAGAGACATCGATCCTCGATTGATGATTCCGAATCCCGAAATTGCCGCACCTAAGAAGGTGGCCCGCGGGAAATACAACGTTCCTGACAGCATCGGTCAAGTCACTGCGATCGAAGCCGAGCATATAAGAGCCGCAGCTTATTTACCCACCGAACCCGTCACCGAGCAGAAATCTTATGACCGGGTCGGACACGAACCAAATGATATCGACTTTGTAACAATCGAAGGTAAATTTGATATAGCAGGTTTATATAATCAATTCCATATAACTTTTGTGGATCAGGTAGAGGAACAATATGCCGACCCGTGCCTGGCCAAACCGATATTCGCCTCGGTAAACCTGCAAAGGCGGGAGCTTACGAGCGACGGAACATGGAGCGACTGGCAGAATGTTCCACGAAGTCGGATCGAACAGTATAAAAGCTTATTTGAAAACATACAAGAGGGCATGAGTTTACCCCCTGGCGGTTTAGAAGTGCAGAAGCTCCAGTTCGACAATAAGCTGGTACAAATAGATTTATTACAGCCACAGGTCTATCAAATCGCCTCGGCCAGAGAGGAATGGTTTCCTCCTTCACTGCACGGCGACTACATGACCGCTATAAACAAAGAAATAAGCCGGGAAAGAAGAGAAGAAAGGGTGGCGGAAAGGCAGGAGCGCACAAGAGACACAACTGACCGTCGCGGTACAAGAGCAACCGGCGGAAGAGGCGGCGGCGGTCAATACGATGGTGGTGCGGGCGCAGATACAGGCGGTCGCGTTCCGCGAGGCAGAGGAGCAGGTGGAGGCCGTCGCGGCGGCACAGCCAGAGGAGGGGACACAGGTTTTTACGATGGAAGAGCCACAGGACGTGGTGGTACAAGGGGAAGAGGCAGGGACAATGCCAATATGGAGATGGATCGTTTAATGATGGATGGATTAACTGCTACACAAACTTCCCCTATTAACGATATCTATCGGGAATTCTATAAAATCAGACTCAACTGGAACTCAGACTTGTCAAAGATGCGCGAGCCTTTGGTGTTCTGGGCGCTTGATGATACGGTCGAGCCGGAAAAAACTTATCAATACAAAGTTCGATTAGGTGTTTTTAATCCGGTGACAGAAGAAGAAAAAGACGATGTCGTCATATGGAGCGAATTTTCCCCGCCAACCGAGACTATCAATATTCCGGCAAGGCTGTATTTCTATGCGAAGGATATACAGGAGGCTGCAAAAACAGTCACAATTACGGTCTGCAAGTATGTTTTAGGCTATTGGCGTGTGGAAGATTTCAGAGGAATAGGTCCCGGAGAAGCGATCGGAGGGATCAAAGAGTACGAACCCGAAGAACCTGAAGAACAGTCTTTCATTGCAGGCGGCGAGGGACGTCTCGGAGTTGCCGGGATACCCATACCTCAGCAGCCGAAAGAAGAAGCTGAAATAATCAATTTCGACACAAGAGCGGTGATGATAGATGTAGTTGCTACGAACGACTGGATTGCATCTGATGACAGAAATCTGAGCATTAAGCCTTATTACGATATGCTTTATAGTTACGGCGATACTGATATCAAACACATGCCGGTCCGTCTGAGCAACCTGCCCGAACGTATGATGATGGAGATTTACAGAGTTAACCGTTTATCCACGGACAAACCGGAGCCTTTCAAGACGTTCGGTTCGAGCAGAACAACTCAACGAGGAATGGGAACAGATGGAATGAGAGGGGGAGAATATGACGACATGATGATGTATCAGGAAATGATGATGATGGACGGACGACGATAATCGGTTCAAAATCAAAAGGCCCCAGTCCATTTTATCTTCCTTTGATTTATGACACAGGGCCTTTGCGTCTGGATATTCATATTAATTTTCCTCTTGCAATTCCAATATTCCATACTATAAGCTACTCTACATAAAGTATTGGATAAAAACATATAATCGATTCGAAACAGATCATAATAACAGGGAGTTTAAATTATGACTTTTACATTACAAATAGGGCAGCAGGCACCAGATTTCAAATTACCTGCCACAGACGGAAATACATACCAACTATCCGATTTTAATGATGCCCCGGTACTGGTAGTCTTTTTCACCTGTAACCATTGTCCATACGTCATCGGCTCGGATGAAGTCACCCGGCAGACAGCCGACAAATTCGCATCCGAAGGAGTAAAATTCGTCGGAATAAACTCGAACAGCAAAAACACGTATGCCGAAGACGATTTCGAACACATGGTCGAACGAATGAAGGTGCATAAATTTCCCTGGCTCTATCTATATGACCAATCACAGGACATTGCGAAGACTTACGGCGCCTTGAGGACCCCACATTTTTTCGTATTCGACAAAGAACGTAAGCTCATATATACAGGCCGCGGCGTTGACAATCCCCGGGAAACAAGCAAAATAAAGGTCAACGACCTGGAAAGGGCATTGACGGAACATTTAGCCGGTAAACCCGTAAGTGTGTCGCTGACTAATCCGATAGGCTGCAACGTCAAATGGGAAGGTAAGGACCCACACTGGATGCCGGTCGAGGCCTGTGATTTAGTCTGAGAAAGTGCAACGATTGCCGCAATCCTCGCTGTTGGACAAATTAACCCGATGAATCAAAAGTGTTTCGGCTAATTTTGTCCTGCCGCAGCTTCAACCGAATCTCCACTGCATGTAAACCATGCCGCCGCGATTCGGCAAAATTCGACCTGGGAGGACCCGAAAAACAACAGATTCTCGATCTCGGCAGATTGAACTTCACTCACCATAAATATATGCTCGGCGTTTATAGCCATATCGTGCTCTTTGTCATCGGTTACCTGGCAAGCTTCCTTTTCCGAGCAGACAAAGACACAAAAGACTTAACCCTTTACGGCTGGCTGGCAAAGCGTTAAATTAAGATAATAAGTAATAAAATTTGGGAATTAAATAGTGTGGCAGTCTCAGGGATTCTGCCGCAGGGACACATGAAATGAACATGCAAAGAGCTATTAAAAAGACAACAATTATTTTGTTACTTTCGTTCGTATTTGCAGGATGTTCGAGTATCCCGTCCGGCGTGCAGGCGGTTGGAAATTTCGACGTCAACAGATATCAGGGCACGTGGTACGAAATCGCCCGGCTGGACCACAGTTTCGAACGCGGATTGAGCAATGTCTCAGCCACCTATACGTTAAGGGATGACGGCGGAATCGATGTACTGAACAAAGGCTTGAACAAAAACACCGGCCGGTGGAAACAAATCAAGGGAAGAGCTTACTTCGTAAAAGACAAAACCGTCGGGCGCTTGAAAGTGACTTTCTTTTGGCCGTTCTACGGTGGCTATAATGTCATCAGCCTTGATAACGAGAATTATGCTTATGCCATGGTCTGCGGCCCGAACCGCTCTTATTTGTGGATATTAGCCCGGCAAAAAAAACTCAGACGTTCGATAATGGGTGAATTAATAACAACCGCGAAAAACTTCGGCTTCAAAACCGACAACCTGATTCTCGTAGAACACGAACATCCCTGAAATAAACGAGACAATCACCTATCTTAAGAGATCTTTCACTTCCTGAGTATTTTGTTACAACCGCTTAATACTTTTTATCAGGCTTGAAGAAAAGATTTGTATTTGTTATGTTAATCACTGCCTGATTTCGATTAATGCCGGATTATTAAGGTTAGAAACGGATTAAGGAGCGACAACAATGCCAAAGAAGCTAATCAAATCGTTCGTCTGGCTGTTAGCGACATCACTTATCCTGTGTTCATGTCTGCCGAATACGCAGAGCAACTTTATCAGGGAATCGGATTATACCGAGCCTATACGCCTTGCCTGTATAGGTGACAGCATAACCTTCGGACACGGCATACGAGACCGTAAAACGAACAGCTATCCGGCACAACTCGGCGTTATGCTCGGCAGCCGCTGGGACGTTAGAAATTTCGGTGTCAGCGGCGCCACCTTACTGAAAAATGGAGATCGGCCGTACTGGAATCAGGATGCGTTCAAAAAAGCCCTTGAATTTAATCCTAACGTGGTCGTTATCAAGCTCGGGACGAACGATTCCAAACCCACAAACTGGAAATATAAAGACGAATTCGTCGGTGACTATATCGATTTAATCGAACAATTCCGGGCTCTTGAAGCCAGGCCCAAAATCTGGGTTTGCTATCCGGTTCCGGCCTACTCCGAGCGATGGGGCATTTCCGACGAGGTCATAACAGAAGAAATTATGTCCCTAATCGATGAAATCGCCGATAAGATGGGCGTTCCAATTATCAACCTCTACAGCGCATTAATCGACAAAGCCGAGATGTTTCCCGACCAGATTCATCCGAACGCCGAAGGGGCCAAAATAATGGCCGAGGCAATCTGTCACACCCTTACCGGACGTGTTGCAATAACAAAATGATTTAAAATCAGACGTAAAATACGATGAGTACTCTTAAAAATCCAATAAGTGACTCTCACCGACATAAGGGCAACGATGACTGAAGTGAAAAATTATAAGGCGGAATTAGTCGGCGTGTTCGGACATCCCGTGGTGGAAAATCCGACGATTATCATGCAGGAAGCGGCCTTTGAAGCGAAAGGTTTAAACTGGAGATATCTGACTATCGAAGTCCTTCCTGAGGACCTGGAAGATGCCATAAAGGGTCTGCGTGCAATGAATATGAGGGGGATCAACCTGACTATTCCCCACAAAGTGGAAGTGTTGAAATATTTAGACGAAATTGCCGCCGATGCCGCCTTGATAGGAGCTGTAAATACAGTTCGACGTCAAGGCAAAAAGCTCATCGGTGAAAATACCGACGGCAAGGGATTCCTGCGTTCTCTCAAGGACGATGCGCGAATAGAACCCGCCGGCAAACAGGCTGTCATTTTAGGGGCAGGAGGCGCCGCCCGGGCAATAAGCGTGGAACTGGCTCTTGCCGGAACCAAACAAATAACCATTGTCAATCGCACCACTGCACGAGGACGGGAACTGGTTAAGCTGCTCAACGAAAAGACAAAGGCAAAAGCGAATTTTGTGGAATGGGACAGTAGGTTAGAAATTCCGCCCGAAACGGATATTTTAGTGAATGCGACATCCATCGGCCTTTTTCCCGATATCGAGGCCAAACCCGACATCGCGTATAGCGACATTAGAAGTGATATGATTGTCTGCGATGTCATTCCAAATCCCCCCGGTACGGCTTTTCTGAAAGAAGCCAAGTCACGCGGGGCGAAAACACTCGACGGACTGGGAATGCTGGTCTATCAGGGAGCGATAGGTTTTACTATGTGGACGGGACTCGAAGCACCGGTAGATGCAATGTATCAGGCACTAAAAAAAGAATTTGTGTGAATGTTTTAAGGATTCGAAAATGCAAACCAAATATTCAATTTATTACACGACTTTAGTTGTATGTGCCCTTCTCTGCTGCGGTCATAATCTAACACTCGCCGATGACGGTTATGATCTCTGGATGAAATACAACAAAATCGAGAATCCCGGACTTTTAGCCGATTATCAAAAAAAGATTTCAACCATTACTATCGAAGGCGAATCTGAAACATGCCGGATCATACAGGATGAACTAACCAGAGGTTTAAGAGGGCTTTTAGGAAAAGAAATCCCCACCAACGATTCCACTGATCAAAACGGCTCAATTATTGTCGGCACTCCAAACACTTCAAGTGACATCAAAAAACTTATCGATGAGGATGAGCTTGAGCCTGTGGGTAAAGAAGGTTTTATTATAAAATCTGTAACTTTTAACGGTCACGGTACACTTATTGTCACGGCAAATAGTGACATCGGATTGTTATACGGGACTTTTCACTTATTGCGATTGATTCAAACTCAATCAAGCCTGGAAAATATCGATATAACATCCAAATCCAAAATTCAATATCGCCTGCTAAATCACTGGGACAATCTCAACGGCACCGTCGAACGTGGTTATGCCGGAAGGTCTTTATGGAAGTGGGATCAGCTACCTGAAACAATCGACCCCAGATATATCGACTATGCCAGAGCGAATGCCTCGCTCGGAATCAACGGCACCGTGCTTAATAATGTCAACGCCAATCCGCAGATACTGAAAGAGGAGTATTTAATTAAGGTTGCGAAGCTGGCGGATGTTTTCAGGCCCTACGGCATTCGGGTATTTCTCTCCATTAATTTCTCATCACCCATCTCGGCCAAGTTCAGTTCGAACAGAAGAAGAGGCGGTATCGGTGAGCTAAAAACCTCCGATCCTATGGATCCCGAAGTCAGACAGTGGTGGAAAGACAAAGCCAAAGAAATTTACCAGCACATCCCCGACTTCGGGGGATTTTTAGTCAAGGCCAATTCCGAGGGAATGCCGGGCCCGCAGGACTACAATCGCACACACGCCCAGGGCGCCAACATGCTGGCAGAGGCACTCGAACCTTACAAAGGCATAGTCATGTGGCGGGCATTTGTCTATAACGCGGACACAGACCCGGACCGAGCAAAGCGTGCTTATATGGAATTTGTTCCTCTTGACGGACTATTTTCTCCCAATGTCTTTGTCCAGTCAAAAAACGGCCCTGTCGATTTCCAGCCACGCGAACCCGTCCAGCCTTTATTCGGTGCGATGCCCAAAACGCCTTTGATGATGGAGCTACAGATAACACAGGAGTACCTGGGACATTCGACGCATCTTGTTTATCTGGCCCCGATGTGGAAAGAATATCTTCAATTCGATACTTTCGCCAAAGGAAAGGGATCGCAAGTTGCAAAGGTCATAGACGGCACTTTACACAATTATCGCATGACCGGTATCGCCGGTGTAACAAATATCGGCGACGATAAAAACTGGTGCGGCCATATCTTCGCCCAGGCCAACTGGTACGCTTTCGGCCGTCTTGCATGGGACCATTCTCTGACCGCCGAACAGATTGCAGAAGAATGGATCAAGATGACATTGAGCCGGGACGAAAATACCATTCAGAAAATTAAACCCATGATGATCGGCTCCTGGCAAGCCTGCATAAATTACATGACGCCACTGGGCCTGCATCATATTATGCAGGCGGGTTTTCATTACGGTCCTCAGCCGAGTTATTCCAGAGCATCCCGGCAGGACTGGACGAGTGTCTATTATCATCGCGCGGACAAGATCGGCCTGGGTTTTGATAGAAGCTCGACAGGAAGCAATGCAACAAGCCAATACTTTTCGCCGTTAGCCGAACAATTTAACAGTATCGAAACATGCCCTGAAAAATATCTGCTCTGGTTTCACCATGTTCCCTGGGATTATAAAACAAAATCGGGCCGAATCCTGTGGGACGAGCTGTGTCACAGATATTATCTCGGTGTGAATTATGTTCGACAAATGAGTTCGGATTGGGAATCGGTCGAAAAGAGTATCGATCCGGAAATATTTCTGCACGTTCGGGACAAGTTAAAAACGCAGGAGCAGGACGCCGGTATATGGAGAGATACCTGTCTTGAATATTTTCAGAAGTTCAGCGGAAAAGATACAAAGGTCACAAATTAAGGGACCCCATTTTGCGAAATTTTGCAAAATGGGAACCCAATCAGAGGGCCGGCAGTTCAGGCGAGAAAGCCGTCTCGTTGCCGAAGATGTCACGAGCTTTTACGCGGAATTGGAGGTACTGCCCGCTTCTGCCAATCTGGACTTCATAGACAGGAGAGGTTTGCCAGCCGCCGCTAAACGCAGATCTGGATGTACATTCGAAGAAGTATTGCACAGTCCCGCTTGCATCTGTCGCCTGAGCCGCCGTCATAACAGCCCAGTAACCAACCAAGGCGCCGCCGCCGCGATACACTTCATCAGGCTCTCCGCCCTGTGCCCACTGCATGGGATCCGGAGACGGTGGCTGCAGGTCAACGACAACTTCAGAAGCTTCTGAAGTCGTATTATGATTAATCGATTTATCCCGGGCTTTTACTACAAAGCTATATGTCCCCTTTGGCAGAGAAGTCGCAATATATTCGGAACTATCCTGCCAGCCGCTGCTATACAGCGGATTTGTCACGCAACGGAAATAATATTCCACTCCGCCGGGATCAGATGCCGTCGCAGCTACCATACGTATCGACGACGGCGGAACAAGATAAGGTTCGGTCTGCCATTGAGCGGGATTCGGAGTCGGAGGCGTAGTATCCACAGGAAGCGTAGTCGCAGAGCGAGCCTGAGAGTATTCGGTTTCTACAAGGTCGGTCTTATTGCGCGCCTTAACTCTGTAGAAATATGAAGTATTGGGGGCCAGAGGTGCATCCGTATAGCCCGGTCCGTCCTGCCAGCCGCTGTCGTGTCCGCCGGGAGTATCACATTTGAAATAATATTCCACGCCGCTATTGTCGGTCGATGCGGCAACAACAGCTACCATAACGATTGCCGTGGATGAGGCTGCAGTTGGTTCCATCTCCCAGGCCATAGGATCGGGTCTCGGTGCCAGCGGGCGTTTTCGCCAGTTGGCCAGAAGAACAGCAAGGTCCGCCAGATCGACCTGTCCGTCCCTGTCGATGTCTTCCGACAAAAGGACCTTTTGCCAAAGCCACTTGCCTGTGAGCAAGGCCATATCTTCGTAATCCACCCAGCCGTCGTAATTCAAGTCGGCAATATTTCCAACATCCGACAATGACCAGCTTGCCTGGGCGGTATTGCCGTATGCACCGATATTGACGCGATTACCGTGCGGCCACAATTCCCCAATCAATGCCGAATTAGGATCTCCGGCGTCTATGCACGGGCTGGTTAATTCATCCTGAACCCAGCTCTGCCGGTCAGGATCCCATCTTCCCGCTTCGGATTTGAGATGATAGTCACCATCGACCCAGAAATCATCGGTCTCATCGGTATCGGTTCCATTAGTATCCCAGTACCCGTTGACTGCAAATTGAGGGTTGTCAATAATATCGGTCGAGCCAATCACCGCCCCGTCACCGAAGTTACCGTTTCGGTTTACCCAAAAGCAATTATAGGCATTTTCGGCGTATCCGCTAATCCCACCTATTTCACCCGCCCTGTTGTATGCAATAATATTATTTTCTAAGATTCCCTGGCACTGGCCCAAAGCCCCCCCCCTGTTGCCGGCAAAATTACCTACAATAGTATTGTTATATATGTTACTACAACTGAACAAACCACCGCCGCTGATATCACATCTATTGCCTGCAATAATATTATTATAAATCTCACCGTGGCAGGTACACAGCCCGCCTCCGGCAATGACGCTGGCATTTCCAATTATAATATTGTTCGATATTTCACCGTTGCATTCGTAACAGGCCCCGCCTTTGATGACCGAATAATTATATGTAATTATATTATCGGAAATTTTACCGCCGCAGAAAGACAACCCGCCACTACCATATCTGTCCGAAAGATTAAATATATTCTCTGATATAATATTGCCGACAATCGGTCCGTTACAATATGTTATGCCACCTTTGTTTCTTAATATGGTATTTCCCGAAACAACCGGCGCAGCATGAACCACCCCGTAAGTAAATTCCTGTCCGTAAATACCCCACGTTCCGCAATCCCGAATTATATTCTTCGTTATTGTCGGTGAAGTCCCACCATAACAATAAACCCCCCTTCCGGTAACGGTAAAACCTCTAAGGACCGAATCTCCAGCCTCATTGGCATCGAAATTGACGCTATAACCTGAAATCGCTGTGATAATTGTCGAACCGACAATGTCCGGATCATCCGGATTCGTGCTTGTTAACGTAACTGCTTTGCTGTTGAATACAACATTTTCGTAATACGTGCCCGGTTCAACAACAATAGAATCTTTGTTCTGAGAGAAATTTATCGCATCCTGAATATTATTAAAATCCGCCGGCCCGTCATCATCGACGGTAATAATCCCGGCATCAGATGAGACCACCGGCAGAAAACATATTAGAGCAAAAACTAAGGCTTTCATCCCTACATCCTTCCCCCTTGAAGGCTAAACTCAAATAAAACAATTCATCCAGGCCTTTAAGAGCCGACTATCTAATTCTACTAAAAACAAGACAATAATTCAAGCTCAAAAGGTCTCAACAGAGTATTGTCTATAAGATATGTTTAGAATCGAGAATATCCGTCAATCCCACGTCGGGCAAGAGAATGCCGTAAAACGGGCAAAATAAATACGTTACCGGACTAATCGTTCACTCCATAGATCCAGTGTGCATTTGTCAACTCGTAATCGACAAGTTCGTCCGGTTTGAAAAACAGGTTGATTTCATACCGGGCCGATTCGGGGCCGTCCGAGCCATGAATAAGGTTAAATCTTCGAACGCTGCTAAAATCCCCGCGAATCGTGCCCGCTTCGGCATCCCGTCCGAAAGTTGCCCCTATCATCCTGCGGACAATTTCGATAATGTCATCGGCTTCCCAGACCATAATCAGCGACGGTGAGGAAGTAATGAATTTAACCAGGCCTTTCAAAAAGAGTTTGCCGCAATGAGCAATATAAAGCTTGTTCGCCAAATCTTCGGATATATACATAAATTTCGCGGCAACAAGCTTAAATCCTCTTTTTTCGAGCCGTGATATAATCTGTCCAGCCAAAAGCCTCTGAATGCCATCCGGCTTAATAATAATTAAGGTGCGTTGTGCCATTAAGATTTTTCTATTTTCCAATCCCCGATATTAATCCGGCACAAATGTCCGGGGGATATGACAATTAAGTTCCTTTGGCTATAATATAAATTTCAACCCGTCTGTTCTGTTCATTTCCTGTTTTATTCGGTCCGTTCGGAGCGATCGGGCGATACTCGCCGAAACCTCGTACACTCATCCGTTCGGGAGCTATATCGTTACTTCGCATTACATTCAGAACCGAAATTGCCCTGTGAACAGACAGATGCCAGTTAGTCGGATGCTTATCTCGTGTCGCAGGCCTTTGTATAGGAATATCATCCGTGTGTCCGGCAATGAGAACATCAAATTCTTTGCCTTCTTCGGTATTTAGAATTCCGCAAAGCGATTTAACGGCCGCAACCGCCGTGGAAGCTACCTGGTCACTGCCCTTATCAAAAAGCAAGTCGCTCCTGAACTTCACAATACCTCGCTCGGAATCATATTCCACCATGTTATTACTTTTGGCAAAATCTTCCAGTAAAGTGCTTAATTCCACCGGCAGCGCCGCCCCGCCGGAAAGCAGCCTCTGCCGCATCGATTCAATCAGTTCGTTCTTTTTCTTTATGTCTTCCTCCAATGCGGCGATTTTCGCCTGTAACGTCTCCATCTCGACGTTGCCCTCTCCCTGAGCGGTTGCAAGCTGCCGCTTATACTGATCAAGCTGTAGGTTTGCCGCATCAAGTTCAGACTGGAGACCACTTATACGTTGGTTCAATGCATCGTTCTGGATTCTCAATTGATCCATCTGAGAGTCACAACCGTTAACCAGCAAGAAGGAGGCACATAAGAGAATAATAGCTGAAAGTTTTGCGGTTCGCATCGTTCAATCCTTTCCAAGAAAATTGAGGTATTTTCTTCTAATCATCCTTAAGAAAAACAAGCTTTCTTATTTGCAGGTTTCAAAGCCTGTAAATTCCTGTATTCTTCACTCTCGCAGCTAAATAAAACTGATTTCTGTGTATCCGTCAAGAACAAACTTTGCAAAATATTAACAGCTTTACAAAAGTTTATCTTCAGGCGGAAAAGTTTTAGTAGATTGCATTGACATTTTTATGTAAAATCCCTTGCCGATTAAATTTATCTTTAATATCGGATTTAGAAAAATAGTATTAACTATCGGCCGGAATACATAAGACAACTAAATTTACAGAGATTAATTAATATCTTGGATCAAGGGTATTTTATCTGATGAAAGTTCTTGTTGCCCAAAAGTGTGGATTTTGCCACGGAGTAAGGAACGCCATTCGCGTAGCTGAAAAAACTCTGGCCGAGAAAAAAATGGTTTTCAGCCTCGGTCCCATCATTCATAACCGGGACATGGTGGAGCAATTAGCAAAAAGCGGGCTTAAGACCGTAGCTCGAATAGAAGATATACACTCGGGAACGGTCCTTATCCGTTCTCACGGGGCCGCCCCGGAACAGATAGTGAAATTGAGGGAAAAAGGTCTTGATATTGTCGATGCTACCTGCATTCTGGTAAAAAGAGTTCAGCATATTGCCACTGAGTTCGAGAGCCAGGGCTTTGAAGTCGTAATAATCGGCGAGGAGAATCATCCCGAAGTCCAGGCTGTCGTGGGCAGCGCCCGAAATGTCATCGTTATAGCCGATGATTCGGACCTGGAAAAACTGCCGGACAACGCCAAATTGGGGATTGTTTGCCAAACAACCCAGAGTCCCGAGCATTTTGGGAAAATGCTCGGTGCCATCGGACGATGCAATTTTAACGAGCTAAAAGTGATCAATACACTATGCAAAGAGGCCATCAAGAGGCAGGAATCGGCAGTGCGGCTATGTAAACAAGTGGATATTATGTTCGTTCTCGGGGGGCTGGAAAGCGCAAACACCCGGAGATTAGCTGAAATGTGCAGAAAGGTAAACAAACAAACCTACCATTTGCAAAACTGGGATGAATTGGATAAAAGCCTGCTTAAGGGCAAAAAAACGGCAGGCGTGACGGCGGGGGCATCTACGCCTGACTGGATCATAAGAGAGTTCGCACAAAATCTGGAAGTCCTCGATGATGGTATTGGTCCGGATTAAGCTATTCCATAAAAAAGTAAAGAGTTTCTTGAAACTGTGGCTTTTTTCTGTTAAATATATTATCTTCAAAACTTGTCGATTTGACTTAAATTGCATTTGCTGCGTGGGCAAATGAATATAAAAAATTGTTAACCAAAGTTAACATTTGTACAGCGTTGTACAGAGACTCGTCGGCGTAAATGTGGGGCGCCGCCAAGTCGAAAACAGACTCCACATTTGGATTCGGATTTATGGTAGATAGAAATATTGTCAACAAATTAGGTTTATCGAATGAAAAGCTCGAAGAGCAAATCAATGAGCTGTTCGGCGAACAGGAAAACGAATTTCTGGAACAGGCACTGCAAAAGAAAGTGGATTCCCGTTTGCCGGGAACAATTCTCAAAGGGACGATTGTATCGCTGATAGGCAATGATGTCATTGTCGAAGTAGGCTTAAAAAGCGAAGGAATCGTCGATTCGAGTGAATTCGACAGCCCTGATGAGATAGTACAGGGCAAAGAAATAGAAGTTCTTCTTGAAGATACGGATTCCGAAAGCGGCCTTGTCGTATTAAACAAGCGCAAAGCCGACATCATCAAAGGCTGGGAGACAATACTCGAAACAAAAACTGAAGGTGATGTTGTTACAGGTAAGGTGATAAGGCGAATTAAAGGAGGTTTACTCGTCGATATAGGAGTGCCCGTGTTTTTACCGGCTTCACAGGTCGATATTCGAAAACCGGGTGATATAAGCAGGTTCATCGGCAAGGAAGTGGACTGCAAAATCCTTAAAATAGATGTGGAAGGCAGGAACATTGTCATATCCAGGCGTAAACTCATCGAGGAAGAAAGACACAGCAGCAAGGAAAAAATACTTTCGGAGATCGAAGTCGGCCAGCTACGAAAAGGTATCGTGAAAAACATCGCGGATTTCGGAGTATTCGTGGATTTGGGCGGTCTCGACGGCCTTTTACATATTTCCGACTTAAGCTGGGGAAGAATATCGCATCCTTCGGAAGTTGTCGATCTTGACCAGGAAATAGAGTGTATTGTTGTCGGTGTCGATAAAGAGCACGAAAAAATTTCACTGGGCCTCAAGCAGAAAACATCGAGTCCGTGGGAAGATGTCGAACACCGCTATCCGGTCGGAGCCAAAGTAAAAGGCACAGTCGTCAATGTTATGAATTACGGCGTTTTCGTGCGGCTGGAAGATGGAATCGAAGGACTCGTACATATTAGTGAAATGAGCTGGACCAGGCGTCTCAACCATCCGGGAGAAATGGTAACTCTCGGAGATGAAATCGAGGTAATCGTCCTGAATGTCGACAAAGAAAGACAGGAAATCTCCCTGGGACTCAAACAAACTCAAACAAATCCATGGGCGATAGCCTCTCAAAAATATCCGGTTGGCGCAATAGTCACCGCACAGGTCCGCAGTATGACCAACTTCGGAGCCTTCGTAGAGATCGAGCCTGGAATCGACGGCATGATTCACATCTCCGACTTAAGCTGGACAAGAAAACACAGCCATCCCGCCGAGGCGCTCCAAAAAGGTCAGGATATAAAATGTATTGTTCTCGAAGTTAACGAAGAAAAACGCAGAATATCGCTCGGAATCAAACAAATGACCGAGGATCCCTGGATTCGGGCTATCCCGGAAAAATATATCCCGGGTCATATCATCAAGGGCAAGGTGGCAAAAATAACTAACTTCGGTGCTTTTGTGGAACTTGAAAAGGATTTGGAAGGGCTTTTACATATCTCCGAGCTGGCGGACCATAAAGTAGATAAACCTCAGGATGTTGTGAAAGTCGGTGACGAAATTGAAGTAAAAATTCTGAAAGTCGATACCGATGCACGTAAAATCGGCTTAAGCCTTCGCAGGGTCCAGTGGGCAGCTGAAGACCAGGAAAAGGAACCTCCTCAACCAAGAACACCCTCCGGTCCCGAAAAAGTTCTCTCCGATGCAGATGTTGAGCAATTAACAAAAGCTCGACAGCAAAAAAATACAGATGAACAACAAGAGCAGGACGATCAGCAAAACCAAGAATCTTCCGAACAGGTCGAAGAAACACCCGAGGCAAAGAATGAAGAAATTCCCAGTTCACAGGTTGAAAGTGAAAATGTAAATCCTGAAAGCTCACAGGAAGATCCGGAAGCCGGCGAAGAAGAAAACAAGCAATAAACAGAATAACTGTAACGATTAAGGAAATAATCAGGGCAGCTTAGCATAGAGTAAAAAAAATCTGTCAAAAACCTTGTTTTCTGATAAAAAACCATATACAAAGGCACATAACATCTTTTTATAAAAGAAGTTATGTGCCTTTTTTGCTCGTTACAACAAACCAATCTTATCTTACCATATTATTCTTGACGTGAGTATGGGTAATATGGTAAAAATATATAAGTAAAAAAAGGAAAGCTTTTCATGTTATTTTGCTTTCCGATATATTGAGATATCCATAGTTCCTGGGCAAGCACCTAACGTTAGGTGAAGGAAAGGGCTGGAAAGAGAATAACATATTCCCGAAAAAAGCCCAAAATATGGATTCCCACAAGGAGGTAAAGAAAAACCAGACCCAAAGAACAGGGTATGGTAGGATTCTTTGTAGATTTTCGAAGGTTGTTTAAGACAAGAACTGCCGGATGTATCACCTCTGCGCTCTTGTTGAAAACGGCCTATGTTTTTGGCTTATAGCCAAAGGAGAGAGAGTATATCCATATAAATTAGGAGAAGGGTATGATGATGTTGAAGAGATTCATACCGATGGTTCTGGTGTTAGCATTTAGCCTGACTTTACCGGTTAATGCTACATACAATATCATCTGGGTCTCAGAAGATATCGACAACGATGGTGATGGTGTCATGGACGATCAGGGCTGGGTGGACCTACTTGCTATCCAGGGATATTCCGTTGATGTTCAACGAAACTACTGGCAGACTCTTGACGAAGAAAAGATAAATACTTTGAACAGTGCGGATCTGGTAATCGTAAGCAGCTCCTGTACGAGCGAAAATTATATAAATGCCGATGAAACGACTCGGTGGAACTCAATCACAGCACCGATGATACTTTCGAGCACTTACCTTGTCGAGAGCAACAGTTGGAGATGGATCGATTCCACTACCCTTATAGAAGATATGGGTGCTCCTCTGATGGATATTGTTGACGGCAGTCATCCCATTTTTGCCAACCTCCTGATAGACGTCCTGGACGAATCCGTAGGCTCGGGAAACACTACCTTTCTGGATACTATCGACGTCGGCAACGGCGAATTGATTGCTACTGCGGCAGAAATTGATGCTGCATGGATTGCTGAATGGCAGCAGGGAGCAGAATATTACGACGGAGCAGGCCAATATGCAGGAGGCCCCCGGATGTTCTTCGTCGCCGGCACACATGCAAGCGACGGCACACCACAGGGAGCATATAATCTTACCCCGCAGGGTGAAGTGATATTTCTTAGTACAGTGGAATATATGATTCCGGAGCCGGCCACGATAATCCTACTGGGCCTTGGTGGATTTATATTGTTACAAAGGAGAAAAACACGGTTCTGACACTCGAACCAATTTTTCGGTTGGTATGACAAGTAACTTAACAGGCACGAAATAAGGTAAAAATACCTTCGTTAATTTTATTTTGAAGCATAAACATATTATAAAAGAATAAGCGGCGAGAGAATAATCCCATTCTTGCGAAAACATCGCAAAATCGGGAAGTAGTATCCCTATTGATCCGCTTAAATTTAATCCCGGTGTACAGAATTCCCAACGTACTGGATATTTGAATATTTAATACCGAAGCCTTGTAAATTGCCGTTTTTAATACTACGTGCCTGAACTCTTCTCCAATAATGGAAATTGTTAAATACAATGTTTATTGTAAGCATCAATCAAATATGCAGATTGTTGTTATTGTTTCTCGGAAGAACTTGAAAAATAATATTTTGATTTGATATTTATACCACCTCCTGTACCGATGCTGAGTATATCACACCATACATAGAATTATACCAATCGGTACGGCGGCGACAACGGCAGCTTTAATAAACGCCACAAACCCCGCTTCGGAGCAGGAATAAGAAAAGATACATTTGACAACATAAAACCATCTTTCAATGAAAATCTTCGAAAGTGTAAAAAAACATATCCGGTGTATCTTCGGATTATCCCGGTTTGTTTTATACAAATTTGCTTAAGATGGGCATAAGGGAATAAGTCGCAAAAACCTTACAACATCAATGTTGACTTGCGACTAAAACCTATACTTTTTTTTGCTCGCCGTGCACGCGCACTATCGCAGCGGGTTGTCATCCACAGGAAGAGTATTATGCCTAAATTCGGATTATCAGTAAGTCTCACAGTCGCGCTACTCATTGCGACAAATTCTCAGGCAGCGTACGTAAAAATACCGATTCCGAATTACAGTTTCGAACTTCCCGGCACGATTAAACAACAGTGCTGGGACGGAGAAAAACCCGGCTCGACAGACATCCCCGGCTGGAGTAGTGATATTGTTGCAATCAACTCCGGCGTGGAAATAGGCCCCGGATCCACCGATGGGAGCTGGATCGCTTTTTTAATGGGCACCGAACAAGACAAAGGAGACCCATCGATATGGAATCTTTTACCTTATGTTATTAAAGGCGGCGATGAGTTCGTGCTTACTGTCGATGCGAGGAACAACCACAACGCCGCCATCTTAAAGATAAGTTTCTACTATCAGGATAACAACGGCGGAAGAATTACGGTCGCCACCAAAACCGTAGAGCTTACCGACACTTTCAATACATACTTCCTGAGATTTGCAGCCGATAATGCCCCGGAATCTATCGGGCATGAACTTGGCATAGAGCTTGACAATCCGTCCGCCGGATGGCTCGGCCTCGATAACGTGCAAATACCTCAAAGCAATGTACCCAACTCCGTCGGCCCCTCAATTAGAACGACATTCAATAATCCCGCAATCTTCGGCACTAATGGAATAATAACAACAACACCTTCACCCGTCATTGTCATCCCGGAACCGTCAACAATTGCCGTACTATTCGTTGGTGGATTAATTCTTCTTATAAAAAACGTTAAATAACACTAACGTCCTATATCATCGCACGTAATGCAGGTTCCCTCCGGGTTTATCCCGGCAATTAAGACATTTTTCCCCATCATCCGACAAACTTTTTAAAATTCTTACAGAAAAATTCACAAAATATGTATGAACCGGGATTGTCTGGTATCTATATTATAAAGGCATGAAGGTGAAAAAAAGACAAAACGAATCGGCTTTGGTATATTCGGCACAAAGAGGTGATAAAGAGGCTATGCAATTATTACTGACCCACAACTGGACGTGGCTCAAAGGACTGGTTTACAGCATAGTTAGCCGGGCCGATCAGATCGACGATGTTTTGCAGGACATTTGTGTCCGGGTAATAAAAAAAATCGACACGCTTCGAGAACCCGAACGTTTCCGTCCGTGGCTGGCGGTCCTGGCCCGGCGGGAAGCCCTAAAATTCCGCCAGCGCAGGGCAAAACAGCCGATGCAGCTTCAGGAAGAATTCGCCGAACTGGCCGGCGACCAAAAGGCCCGGCAGTCGTACGAAAGTATGGAACAAAAGGAATTGTATGGGCAGATAATTGGAGCGATACGGTTGCTGCCTGAAAAATATCGCCAGGTTTTTATGCTACAGCATTCAGGCGATTTAACATACGGGCAAATCGCAGAGATTCTCGATGTGCCTGTCACGACGGTACAAATCCGGCTCGTCCGGGCAAGACGAATGATATACAACACAGTCACAAATAAGGATAGTAAGAAGGTTTGGGGAAAATGAATATGAATCAGGAAATGCTCGAAATTTTGATCGGTAAATATCTCGACAGCGAGATAACACCCAGCGAACAACAGATACTGGAAGCCCAGCTTAATAAAGATCCCCACTCGGAAATGCTTCTTCGGCAATTCCAGGACCTGCACGAGCGCAGCTCTGAGGTCGTTGCCTCAGAGCTTCTCGGGCAGGGAAAAACTCCGGAAGAAATTGTTGATCTGGCATATCAGCGTCGGTCCAAAAACCCATTTTCAAAAATCGCCGCTTATCGCGGTTATATTCGCTTTGTCACGGGAGTAGCTGCGGGATTGATAATAGGTCTTGCCCTGCATTTCGTTTTACCCGCCGCTTCGACAATCTCAAACGAAACGAATACACAAGTTGCTTCATCGCAAAATTTAAACAACCAATCGAACTTTGGAGCACGAAGATTGCCTCAGTTCCCAACGGATTCTACAAGAAATGTAGTCCGCAATGTGGACTGGTACAATTTCACCGACGAAAACGGAAACCAATGGCTCGTTGAGGGACTCAGGGAAAACATTGTGCGACCGGCGGTATTTAACGGACAAATATAACATGATGATAAAAGATTGTTTGAAAGGATAAAAAAATGAAAACCAGGAATATTACCTTATTCATTTCTACGGCTCTGCTCCTGGCAGGGATGGCCTTCGGTGCAGAGTCAGATAATTCCCAACCCTATCTCGGAGTGCTCCTGGATATGTCTCCCCTGCCGGAGCTTCTCACAAAACATCTCGGACTGTCACCGGGACAGGGTGTCAGGATAAGAAATATACAAAACAACAGCCCCGCCGAGGAAGCCGGTCTCGAAAGAGACGACATTATCATCCGCATAGGAGGCAAAGACATCTACAAGTTCGAAAGTATTGTCTTGACGGTGCAGGAAGCACAAGTAGGAGAAGAAATTACACTGGAGGTTATACATTTAGGCCAGCATAAAAACGTCAAAGTAAAACTCGCCGCCGCGGAAGGCGAGCCAGACTGGAAGTATCCTCCCGAGCCGGAAATCGAGCAGATTTGGCGACCGGGGAAACTATTCCGAATGAGCCCGGAAGGAAAGGGATGGGAAGAGATCCTGACGGACGATCTGCCCCAAGGATTGGATATCGACAAATTATTCAAAGAACTCTATCCTATCCAAGATACAGAAGGCAATTCAATTACAATCGAGGGCAATCCGAACAACGAAGATTCGAAAATTATCATTCAGGACGGCGATGACAAGTTTGAAACTACGGTAAAAGAGATTGACAAGCTGCTTGAAAAATATCGCGATGCCGCCAAGAAGGCGCTTAAAAACGCGCAGGAAAGGAAGTCTGAAGATTCCTTTATGAATCCACTGGAACCACCGGCGGATTTCGAAAAATTTATCTTCCGGCAGCCGAATATCAAAATCAATCCTTCGGAACCTTTGTTTCAGCAGGACAGCAGGACGTTAGATAAAATTACCGAGCAAATGAGCCAGTTACTCGAGCGGATAAAAGAGCTTGAAAAAAGCCAGAGCGAATTGTTGGACCGTCTATCCGAAAAAAAATTATCGTAGAAAAATCAGGAACAGAAAAAAACCATTTTCATTTTATAGTATGGGCATAAAAATAATAAATCAGTTTCTTCCACCCAACACCTTTTTGCCGCGCAGAATGTGATAATAGTGCTGTGCGAAACGGTGGGCCTCATCACGCACGTATTGCAGAAGCTTACGGGCAGGCGAATGGGCAGCTAACTTCAGAGGTTGGCTGCCCCTTTGTATATAAATATCCTCCTGCTTTTTTGCGATTGAGGCGATTTTTACCTGCGGTGCATTCAATCCTTCGAGGGCCTTTTCGGCGGCCCTCAAATGACCCAGTCCCCCGTCAATTAAAATAAGGTCCGGCCAAAGCTCTTCCCCTTTCTGGGCATACTTATATCTACGCCTGACCACTTCGGCTATCATTGCATAATCATCGATTCCCCTGACGGTCTTGATTTTGAACCTTCGATAGCCGTTCTTAAATGGTTTGCCGTCTATGAATTTGACTAACGAGCCGACCGCTTCTGCTCCGGCGATGTTGGCGATATCGATTCCCTCGATAATCCGTATCGGCTCCGGTGCCTGCAGAATCTCGCGCAGTTGTGCAAGGGCTTCGGCCGGGTCGGCGGCAAAAACTTCCGGCTGGACATGCTCATCCGGCGTGCCCCGCTGGTCCAGTCGTTCAATCAGGCGAATCCGGTCCCGAAACATTGCCGCTTTTTCATATTCGAACGACTCGGATGCCTCGGCCATCTGCTTTCTCAACTGCCGCAGGATAGTCGAACGCTTCGAATGAAGGAATTTTATAAGGTCTTTGATAATTTTTTTGTATTCCTGTTTGTCAATCCTATCCGCACATGGCGCGGTGCATTGCCTGATGCTGAACAAAAGACATGGGCGAAAGAACCTGCGCTTGGCATCGTCCTCTTTTATCTCCAGCTTGCATGTTCGAAACCGGAAGATTTTCTGCAGCACGACAAGGACACTGCGCAGGTCTTTGACTGCGGTGAAAGGTCCGAACAATCTGCTGCCGCGAGGCTTCGGCTTTCGTGTGATATACACTCCCGGGAAATCTTCGCCGGTCGTAATTTCCAGATAGGGAAAAGTCTTGTCATCGACAAGGTCTGTATTATATGGTGGGCGGATGTCCTTGATTAACCGGGCTTCCTGCAAAACGGCGTCAACTTCGTTCGGGCTTTCCAAAAAATCGATATTTTCGACCTTTGCTATCATCTCGGCGATTTTCGGCCCGCGAGATGAAATCAAATCGCTTCCCGGCTGAAAATAGCTGGCCGCCCTCGAACGCAGATTTTTGGCCTTGCCGATATAAAGGACCTTATCGCCGGGGCCTTTCATAAAATACAAACCCGGCCCTGTAGGAAAAGCCTTTATCTTTTCCCGAATCTGTTGTAGTTTTTCATCTTTTTCGACCATACACTGAGTTATTTTAATGCTTTTGTCATTACCGCGAAAGCGGTAATCCAGGAATTCCTCCTCAATCAGCTCTCGCTTTAAGCCGATATAATCCTTGCGGAAAGCAAATATTTTGGGCGAAAAAGATATACCAGCACCTGACAAACTCCAATTAGCCAAATGGACAACAAATATCTTTTATTTATAACGAGGATGTAAATATGTTGGTTTATATTGGAATTGTGATTTGTTTTGTATTAATCGTCGGCTTTTATGTTGGTAAACGTTTTAATACTTACGTATTGATAGCAAGAAATACAACATATATCTACGAAATATTATCAACGGATTTCAAAGACAGATTTCCTGATGAAGATATTTTGCTGGCAACCTCGGGAGTGATTGATGCCATGAAGTATGTGATGGAGGGCTCCTTGCCAGTTCAGCATATTGTAACAGGCACGCAAACCTCAGAATTCGGTTCATGCTATTTGGATTTTATGAAGGTCGATATGAGCGACAATCTCACGCGAGAGTTCTGGATACATGATACAACACGCATCCTGTATTTCATTATACAACTCGAAGCAATGATATTTCATGTTGATACCCACATTCCGCCAGAACATATTCTCTCCGCTGTTAAATCCAAAAAGAGAGCTATAGATAAAGAAATCAAAAAGACTAAACGTAAGTACAAGTTACAAGGCGCACCAACATTGTTAAAAAAGAATACAAATTCATTTATGAATTGCGAAGCTTTTGTTGATTTGCGTAACGAATTGGGGATAATCCGTCAGCTACCCAGTGAACCATTCGTTATGTTGGAATCTAATAAATATAGTTTAGATGATTAGTAAGGAGGGCAAGATGCCAAAATCAGTAAAACCTCTTCCACTCAGGAAGTCAGACAACGACAAGTGGGAAGTAGAAAATGTTCCGGGCAATTGGATTAAATGTGAAAACGAAGCAGATGCCAAGATTATTTCAAATGTCCCAATAGTAAGAGCCAAGATATATAAAACTATTTTTCCTAATAATGCCTTATCTAATGAACTTGATAAAACCGCTGAAAAACTCAAGCAATACAGAATTTCTGATTACCGTTTCTTTAAGGCAATGGCTGAAAAGGCAAGAGGACAAGGTTCTTGAAGTAAGAAGCTTGGAGTGAGTCACAGAGTGTATCTATGAATAACGAAAACGAAATAATCTTTGGGCAAGGCAAAAACAGATGGAACGCCTGCCTTGATAATTACCTCAATTTTAGCCAGCTTGGTAGGTGTTACCTCGAATCCGCAAATGCACTAATTGAAAGATCGGTTGAAAACAGTTCCAAGTTAGATGTATATATCTACTCAGCAGTATTTTTGTATCGCCATTCTGTTGAATTGTTGCTCAAGGATTTAATCTGGACGAGCAATTACCTGCTGGGCAGAGGTAAAACAGTCCCCAAACATCACAGTTTAACGGAACTGTGGAAAAGCCTGAAATCCAATTCACGCTCCTTATTGAAATCGGACTTTCCCATGGACAAGAAGGAAGTTCGATGCGTTGAGACAATCCTTGGCAATTTCGAGAAATATGACCCTGGATCAGATTCTTTTCGGTATCCTTTTGACAAGAACATGAAAAAGCCCCATTCTGACATACATCATATAAATGTGAAAAACCTGTACGAACAGTTGAATCAGCTTCATGAGAATTTTGAAAGCCTTTCTTACATGATCGAATATCTATACGATGAGCATATTTCTTAAGGGATAATCAAGTAAACATTCTGCTTTCCGACTCAGATAATAAGAACCATGCAAATTTATGCCATAAGAATCCGATTTACGCTTCAGGTACGCTCATTGCAGGCCTTGGACGCATATTCATAGATTTCTCTCTGAGGGCCGCCTTACGGTGCAGCCCATGAATGCACGGGCTGGAAGCCCGTGCCACGGTTGGCCTTGCTACGATTCTTCCTGCATAATCCAAGAGTTCTCTTTTTTATCGATGAATGTGCAAAAACATCTTGCCTGTTTTACCATGAGCGATAAAATCTACATTTTTACCCGACTTGCCGGAAGCAAGTCGTAGCAGGTATGAAACCATGTACTAACCGGGGAAAAGGAATGCAAACTAAGATCGAGCTTCAACCGAATGATACAATCGTTTTTATCGGAGACAGCATAACCGACGCCGACAGGCTCGAAGCAGCACATAGACCTTTCGGAAACGGCTACGTTCACTTTGCTGCAAACCACCTGTTGGCAAAGTATCCCGAATACAATCTCCGCATTATCAATACTGGTATCAGCGGTAATACCGTTCGAGACCTGAACAACCGTTGGAAAAAAGATTGCCTGGCCTATAAGCCGAACATCCTCAGCGTCCTGATTGGAATCAACGATGTTTGGCAGCATACCGACAGGCCGGACAAAGCGGCATATCTCGACGAATACGAATCCACATACGAACGGTTACTTTCACAGGCAAAGGACAATTTCAACTGCCGACTGGTTCTAATGGAACCGTTTATGTTCTGCAGCGATGCTGATAATCCAATGTACAATTCTCTCAAGGCATTCATTGCCGTCGTTCGCAACCTTGCAAAGCAGTTTGACACCGTATTGATTCCTTTGCAGGAATCGATTGACGAAATAATAACAAAAGTTCCACCGGAGAAGTTCTCCGACGACATGGTTCATCCTTTTTTGTGGGCGCATTTCTGGATCGCGCAGCGCTGGATTGAAGCAACAAAGCTTTAATATTAATTTGATGAAAAAAATTTTTCATCATAGATTGAGTAACAACAAGGGTTAAGAACAAGAAGAAAAAATTCATTGAAAAAAATCAGATTTAGCTCTTTACACTTTATCGATTTTACATAAACTTGCCGATACAGAATGTATGGCATTGACCACAACATCTGGTTAAATTCCCGAGAAATATTCTATATGTTGTAGTGGACTTTTTTTCGCATGGAGGCGTATAGATGTCTTACAAATTTGATCCTGAGAACCCTTTCAAGACCGAGAAAACGAAATTAAAAGCAGCGACGACCACCACCGAAACGAAGGGTTTGAAAATAGAACATTTCTTTTCAACGCCGGGCATACACCCTTTCGAGCAGCTCGATTGGGAAAAGCGTTCGGCCAAAATTTCCGGAGATAACGGGCAAACCGTCTTCGAGCAGGACAATATCGAAGTGCCGACCTGCTGGAGCCAGTTGGCTACAAAAGTCGTAGCGAGCAAATACTTCTACGGCGATAACGATTCCGGCCAGCGGGAAAACTCGGTCAAGCAGCTTGTCCATCGCGTTTGTAAAGCTATCGCGGAAAGAGGCAGAAGAGATGGTTACTTTTCTACCGAACAGGACGAAGAAGTTTTCTACAACGAACTGACCTGGCTATGTGTGAATCAATACGGCTCGTTCAATTCGCCCGTATGGTTCAACGTGGGTCTTTCGGATATATATGGTATCAAAGGCAGCAAGCACAACTTTCACTGGGACCATCAGCGAAAAGAAGCTCTCCCCTGCGAGAACAGCTACGAATATCCACAGGCCTCGGCCTGTTTCATCCAGTCGGTGAAGGACTCGATGGAAGACATAATGCGTCTTGCAACGAGCGAGGCGATGCTCTTCAAGCACGGCTCAGGCACCGGAACCGACTTATCAACACTGCGAAGCAGCAAGGAGAAACTGTCCGGCGGAGGAAAACCATCGGGACCATTGAGTTTTATGAGGGTTTATGACCAGATAGCGGCAGTCATAAAATCTGGAGGTAAAACCCGCAGGGCGGCGAAAATGCAATCGCTGAAAATCAACCACCCGGACATCAAGGAATTTATTACCGCCAAGACCGAGGAGGAAAAAAAGGCTTGTGCGCTCATTGAGGCCGGCTACGACGGAGACTACAACAACGAGGCTTACAGCAGCGTTATGTTCCAGAACTCGAATCTTTCCGTGCGTATAACCGATGAATTCATGCAGGCCGTGGAAAAAGATGACTCTTGGTCAACTTATGCCGTAACTACAGGCGAGAAAGTGGACGAATATTCGGCGCGCAAGCTTATGGAGCTGATTTCCGAAGGCACGAGAATCTGCGGCGATCCGGGCCTGCAATATCACAGCACGATTAACCGCTGGCATACATGCCCGAATTCCGGGCCTATTAACGCCTCCAATCCGTGCAGCGAATACATGTTCGTTGACGATTCGGCCTGTAACCTGGCCTCACTGAACCTAATGAAGTTCCGCAAAGAGGATGGCTCATTCGACATCGAGAGATTCAAAAAGGCCGTTCGCCTGTTCATTATCGCACAGGAGATTTTAGTTGATAACGGAAGCTATCCCGACGAGGCAATCGCTGTTAACAGTCATTTATATCGTCCGCTCGGACTGGGTTTTGCCAATCTCGGCTCGCTGATGATGTCTCTGGCGCTGCCGTACGATTCCGACCAGGCAAGGGCGATTTCCAGCTCTATCAGTGCTATTATGACCGGTTCGGCCTATCTGACAAGCTCCGAAATAGCCTCGCTCAAAGGTCCTTTCGATGAATTCGAGAAAAACCGCGACGCAATGCTCAAGATTATAAATATGCACCGACAGCACGCCTGTGATATCCCGGAAGCTCACTGCCCGGATTATTTACGCAATGCAGCCAAGGACGTATGGGACCAGGCATTCGACGCTGGCTCGAAAACGGGCTTCCGGAACGCCCAGACAACAGTTATCGCCCCGACCGGTACTATCGGCTTTATGATGGATTGCGATACTACAGGCATCGAGCCGGACATCGCCCTGGTCAAGTATAAGCTGCTTGCCGGCGGTGGAATGCTCAAAATCGTCAATAAAACCGTGCCGATGGCCCTCGAAAAGCTCGGCTACAGCGCCGACGACGTAAAATCAATCCGCGATCACATAGACGAACATGAAACGATAGAAGACGCAGCAAAATTAAACCAGGACCACCTTGCTATATTCGATTGTGCTTTTAAGCCTCGTAACGGCCAAAGGTGCATACACTACCTGGCACATTTGAAAATGATGGCTGCGGTCCAGCCTTTCGTATCCGGAGCTATAAGCAAAACCATAAATATGCCCAAGGAAAGCGCCACCGAAGACATTACCTCCGCATACATGGAAGGCTGGAAGCTCGGCTTAAAAGCGGTCGCAATCTATCGAGACGGCTCCAAGAAGCTTCAGCCGGTCTCGACAAAGAAACACAAGGACGGCAAGGCGCAGGCCAAGGCCGAAGTATCCGCGCCGGCCCGGCCGTTCAGGCGCAGGCTCCCGGATACCAGGCATAGTATTACACATAAATTTTCGGTTACAGGACATGAAGGCTATCTGACGGTGGGGCTATATGAGGACGCTCAGCCTGGCGAATTGTTCATCACCATGGCCAAGGAGGGCAGCACCGTCGGTGGCCTCATGGATGTAATCGGAACCTGCACATCGATGGCGCTTCAATACGGCGTACCTCTTATTACTTTGGTCGATAAATTCCGCCACGCCCGGTTTGAGCCTTCGGGAATGACATCAAACAGAGATATCCCATTTGCCAAAAGCCTGATTGATTATATTTTCTGCTGGCTCGGATGCCAGTTTATACCAGGCTATGCGGAAAAGAATACTCCCAACAGAGCTGCGGCGGCTACGCCGGAAAGCAAGAACATAACGACCGCCAGGGAAGTTGTTGAAAAGACAAAAGACCTTGCAAAAAAAATCGCCGAAGCAAAAGCCGATGTAAAAATCAAACCGGATGCTGTTACCGGCAAAAAGACCGATTCTAAAGCCACGAAAAAACCCACCAAACAGGTACCTGCTTTACTGTCGGAAAGAATTTCCAATCCGGCCGGCCGAGTCAGTGCCCTTGTAGGTTCTGTTGTCGGCGACGAGTCCGGAGAGTTGCAGTCCGAAGCCAGGATTATGCAGCAATTCAGTTCCCAGTTCGCCCATTTCCCGGACGACGCCCCGGCCTGTGACATTTGCGGCTCAATCACCGTCCGCAACGGAACATGTTATAAATGCTTCAACTGCGGCAATTCTATGGGCTGTTCTTAAACTGGCGAAAAATTCGCGTTGCTAAGCAATAAGCTCCGCCCCACAAGCTTCCGGATGATGCGCACGAATAGAAAATTTTCGCGAATGACCGATCTATTTTTACGACAAGACTAAGCTACGGTTATGTCCTTTGCCAGATAAACATCCTGTATGGCGTTCAGAAGCTCAACGCCATCCTTCATAGGTTTCTGGAAAGCTTTCCTTCCGGATATCAAGCCCATACCGCCTGCACGTTTATTGATTACGGCTGTTTTAACAGCCTGTTGCAAATCATTCCTTCCGCTACCACCGCCGGAATTTATCAATCCCATTCTTCCCATATAGCAGTTCACAACCTGATATCGCGTCAAATCTATAGGATTATCGGTGGTTAGTTTTTCGTAAACAAATTTATGTGTCTTTCCGAAATTAATTGCGTTGAAACCGCCGTTGCACTCCGGCTGTTTCTGCTTAATGATATCGGCCTGTATGGTTACGCCAAGGTGGTTTGCTTGTCCGGTAAGGTCCGATGAAACATGATAATCAACGCCGTCTTTCTTAAATGCGCTGTTTCTAAGATAGCACCAGAGAACTGTAAACATGCCCAGCTCATGGGCGAGTTCGAACGCATGGGAAACCTCCTCGATTTGTCTGTTGGATTCCTCTGAGCCGTAATAAATTGTCGCTCCGACTGCGGCGGCTCCCATGTTGAATGCCTGCTCTACCGATGCGAACATCCTCTGGTCATACTTGTTCGGGTACGTAAGCAATTCGTTATGGTTCAGTTTTACGATAAAAGGTATCTTGTATGCGTATTTTCTGGACACTGCACCGAGTACCCCAAGTGTAGAAGCGACCGCGTTGCACTGGCCTTCAAGGGCGAGTTTTACAATGTTCTCAGGATCAAAATAGATTGGATTAGGTGCGAAAGATGCTCCCGCAGAATGTTCTATACCCTGATCAACGGGCAAAATCGAAAGGTAACCTGTGCCGGCAAGTCTGCCATGATTAAATAATGAGTTCAGATTTCGAAGAACATTATTAGGCCTGTCCGTATGAACCATTACCCTGTCAATAAAATCAGGGCCGGGAAGGTGTAAGTCTGTTTTCTTCACAGTCTTGCAGGTATGTTCCAGTAATGATTTTGCATCTTCATCGAGTAACTTTATTATTTTCTCTGACATTATATTTTCTCCATTTTTTATTTAGCCTTGCCCTGGTTGGCTACGGCTTCCATCGCTTTTTTGACCTGTTCCGGATCACCCAAATAATAGCTCTTTATGGATTTTAGAGAGCTGTTTAATTCGTACACAAGCGGCATACCTGTAGGTATGTTGAGATTGACGATTTGTTCATCAGAAATGTCATCTAAATACTTAACCAGTGCGCGCAGGCTGTTTCCGTGGGCAACGATAAGAACTTTTTTGCCGGATTGTATCACCGGGGCAATTGTCTGATGCCAGTATGGCAGAAAACGCGCGATGGTATCTTTCAGGCATTCTGTTAGGGGAAGTTCATTCTCATGCAATTGCTGATACCGGGGATCCCTGCCGGGATAGCGCCGGTCGGACTTTTCGAGTTTCGGCGGCGGTGTATCATAGCTTCTTCTCCAGATAGCAACCTGGTCCTCACCGAATTTCTCGGCTGTCTCGGCTTTATTTAGGCCCTGGAGCGCCCCGTAATGCCGTTCATTTAGTCTCCAGTTCCTCTCTACGGGTATCCACATGAAATCCATAGTATCGAGAACGATCCAGAGCGTTCGGATTGCGCGTTTTAAAACTGAGGTATATGCAACATCGAAAGTATAGCCGTCTTTTTTCAGATAAGCGCCGGCCTCTTGAGCTTCACGGACACCTTTTTCCGACAGGTCAACATCCGTCCAGCCGGTGAACCGATTTTCTTTGTTCCATTGGCTTTCGCCATGCCGCAATAGTACGAGTCTGTACATAATCAGTGGCTCCGTATGATAAAAATTCTTTATGCTTTAATTTCACTTATTTAAATTTTGTAAATGACGTTCGTGAATAAAAGAGCTCTGTTATAAAGTTCCGACTGCTTTAACATACAGCATTTTCAACTACCTTTATAATCCCGGTTTTCTTTCTTGTCTATGGGAAGGGACATATAATATCATATAGAATACTCAATCTTAAAAGCTATAAAGATTGCAAATATTCTTCCAATCTTCGATATTGCCACATTTGAATAAAATAAAAATAAAGGATGGAGCATATCATGAGAAAGAGATTTTTCACTTAAAAATGAGGTTTTTCATTGTATTATGGTGGTTTTTGGGTAAAATAGATATGTGTAGGGGCAATCCTATGTGATTGCCCAGGGCGGCCACCAAAACCGTTTCCGGTATTGACCGTGGCCGTATCTGTCATGGAGTATTCGACAAATGTAAAGAACTCTCTATCTCTGCCACAGGTACAAATCAGCCTTTTTTGAAAAAACAATTTATCCCCAAGGGAAGCCAATGTTAACGGCAGAAGACAGTCCTTGGGACTCCTAACGGAGAAGACGGAATACAGAAGCCAGAGGGAAAAAATTGAAAACAAAGCCAATATGAGATTGTCCCGAATTGGCGTAACATCTTTAGTGACAAGTAAATATGAGGAATTATGTGGTTTTAGGCATCAAAAAAACAAAGCCAATTCAAAGCCAATTACGGTCAGCTCCTTAACCTGACCAGTGGATTAAGAAAATGAAACGTATAGTCAATTATAAGCTCGTAAGCCGGAAGAATAATCGTAAATTTCGGCTGTCGGTTACAGTTCCCTGTCTTTTATTTATAATGGGAGGTTATGAGCCGCATTTAGCTAAAATCTACAAATTTTTGTACACAAAAAAATTGACAGAATCCCGAAATTCAGTAGAATGCTGGTTTTTGTGTAATGAAAGAGAGTCTTTCTATGAAGAGTTTTATGGCAAAGAAAAACCAGGTCGAGCAGAAATGGCTGCTTGTGGACGCCGAAGGGGCGATTTTAGGCCGGATGGCAGCGGAAATCGCACCGATACTAATGGGTAAAAATAAGCCCACATATACGCCACATGTCGATACCGGCGATTATGTAGTTGTAATAAATGCTGAAAAAGTAAAACTGACCGGAAAAAAGGCCCAGGTAAAAGAATACGACTATTACACGCATCATCCGGGTGGGCACAAATATGTCAGTTTTGCCGAAATGATGGCACAAAAGCCTGAAAAGGTAATCGAGTTAGCCGTCAGGAGAATGCTGCCGAAGAACAGCCTCGGCAGACAAATGCTGAAAAAATTAAAAGTTTATCGCGGCCCGGAACACGACCATCAGGCCCAGCAACCAGAAAAGATAGATCTATTTTAATAAAGACTATATATTATGGCAGAGAACGAATCTAATAAGCCCGAAATAAGCATCGGCGAACAAACTGAAAAGACACAAAAACCGGTAATTAAACCTAAAGGCGGGTATTGGTGGGGAACAGGCAGAAGAAAAAGTGCCATAGCCCGGGTCCGAATCAAACCCGGCAACGGCAAGATGCTCGTCAATAAAAAACCGCTCGATGAGTATTTTCCACGCGAGCAGGACAGAAAAGCCATTATGGCGCCATTGAAAACAGTCGGTGCGGAAAAAACATTCGATGTATTTATCAACGTCAAAGGCGGAGGAATTACAGGGCAGTCCGGTGCTTCGTTGCTTGGAGTAGCCAGGGCATTAAGAAGTTACGACGACAGCTTTGTTCCGGCCCTGCGTGACGGCGGTCATTTGACCCGTGATCCGAGGATGGTCGAAAGGAAAAAGCCCGGCCGGGCAGGTGCAAGGAGAAGATTCCAGTTCTCGAAGCGTTAATTTGCAAATTTATTATCAGATGATTACAATAGCCGCTGAGAGAAAATCTTGGCGGCTTTTTTTATCAGAGGTTTGATATGATACGAGTTGCGATAATCGGAGCAAGCGGATATACCGGAGCCGAGTCGATAAAGATTATTTTACGCCACAGCGAAACGGAATTGACTTACCTGACCGCCCTGCCGGAAGAATGCGGAGCCGTCGAAGATGTGTTCCCACAATTCAAAGGCCTATGTGCGATGCAAATCGAGCCTTTGGATTTGGACAAGCTTTCGAATCTGGCAGATGTGGCGTTGTGCTGCCTGCCGCATAAAGTCTCGATGGGATTTGTGCCGAATCTTCTAAACGCCGGATTAAAAGTAATCGATTTCAGCGCCGACTATCGGCTTAAAGATGTTGCGGTTTACGAAAAATACTATGTTAAGCACACCGACACCGAAAATCTCAAACACGCCGTATTCGGCCTGCCCGAGCTTTTTCGCGAGCAGATTAAAGGTGCGAAGCTCGTAGCCAATCCCGGCTGCTACCCGACCGGAGCGGCGCTTGCGATTGCACCGTTGCTGAAAGAAGACCTGATAGAGACTGACTCGATAATCGTTAATGCCGTAACTGGTGCTTCGGGAGCTGGAAACAAGCCTTCGGCCAAGTTTCATTTTCCGAATATGAACGAAAACCTTTTCCCCTACGGTATCGGCACTCATCGTCACATGCCGGAAATCGAGCAAATCGCAAGCGACGTGGCCGGCGAGAAAGTCACCGTACTGTTCCAGCCGCACGCAGGGCCGTTCGACAGGGGAATTCTCTCGACGGTTTATTGTCAGCCAAAAGGAAAAATCAATAACGATCAATTAATCCGGCTCTACAACGATTTTTATGCCGGTGAGCCTTTTGTCCGGATATGCAGTAATGCCCCCGCCGTCAAAGACGTTGCAGGAACGAATTATTGCCATGTATTTCCAACGTTCGTTAAGGGAAAAATCGTTAGCTTTTCCGCTATTGACAATCTGGTCAAAGGCGCATCCGGTCAGGCAATCCAGAATATGAACATCATCTTCAACCTCGCTGAGACAATGGGTCTTATATAACGATATTCGGCAATATATGATAAGAAACAGCAACAAACTAAACGAACTCTATCGCAAATTAGATGCAGAGGAAAAACTGTCTTATACTCAGGCACTTGCCATCTATGAGATGCTCCATAAGGAGGCCGTCTCATTGGGGGCTATCAGCTCGGAAAATATTCTGGACGGACTGGAGATTGACATAAAAATCGCCGGGGCAATAAACAGAGTCGGCTTATGATACAAACAATTATTAAAAAGATAGCACAGAGCCTGGACAAAGAAAACATACCTTACATGATAATCGGAGGCCAGGCCGTCCTTGTTTACGGCAGACCCAGATTGACACGGGATATCGATATCACACTGGGTGTGGATACAGATAAATTTAAGCAGATAGCAAAAATATGTGAAAACTTACAACTAAATTTACTCGTCAAAAATCCTGAAGAGTTTGCCCAAACTACAAAAGTAATTCCTGCAGAGGAACCTGAATCAAAGATACGTGCGGACTTTATCTTTTCCTCCACTCCATACGAGGCACAAGCCATAAAAAATGCCAGGCAGATTACAATAAATGATTACTCGGTTAAATTCGCATCGTGTGAAGATGTAATTATTCACAAGATGGTTGCGGGCAGAGCCATTGACGAAGAAGATATAAAAAGCATACTGGCCAAAAACATTAAAACAATTGACCTGGAATACATCAGGAACTGGCTTTCAGAATTTGCTAAAATTGAGGAGTACTCCTGCATTTTAGAACGATTCAACATTCTATTGAAAGAATAAGTAACAAAAATATTGAACTATACAAGCATATCTTACAGGAGGAATCTTGGTAAAAGGCATATTGAAAATTGCAACATGTCAGTTTGCGGTGGGACGTTCGATCAAACAAAACTCACGGAACATTTGCCGTTTCATCCGTAAAGCGAGCCAAGCCGGGGCGGATATCGTCCATTTCTCAGAGTGCGCACTGAGCGGCTATGTCGGTACGGATTTCCCGAACTTCGACGGATACGACTGGGACTTGCTTAAAGAAGAAACTCAAAAAATTATGTCCCTTGCAACTGAATTAAAAATATGGATTGCTCTTGGCAGCACGCACAAATTAACCGGGACGAACAAGCCGCATAACAGCCTGTATCTTATCAATCCGAAGGGGAAAATTGCCGACCGCTACGATAAAAGATTCTGCACGCCGGGTGACCTTCGCCGGATGACTCCCGGTGATCATTTCGTCAATTTTAAAATCAACGACGTAAAATGCTCGCTGTTGATATGCTTCGACCTGCGCTTCCCGGAAATATACCGGGCACTTTATAAAGAAGGCGTCAACTGCATCCTGCAATCATTCTATAACGCCAGGCAAACCGGCCCCAGCATACACACACACATTATGCGCCAGACGATGCAGTCTCACGCCGCCTGCAATTACTTCTGGATCAGCATGGCAAATTCGAACGGATATTACTCGCCGTACCCATCGTGTTTTATCCAGCCGGACGGCAGAATTGTCAAACAACTGCGAACAAACCGGCCCGGCATAATGGTCAATACGATCGAGCTGCGAAAAAAATTCTACGACCCGATGAAAGAGTTCAGAAACATGGTAATCGCCGGCAAACTCAGTAACAGCCCCAAAAAAATAAAAGATCCAAGATCAAAAAATAAAACCTTTCTTTAAGAGCAAAAAAGAATTTGATAAAGGATACATGATGAGAGTGACGAAAAAATTAATATTATATTCATTAGCTCTCTGTTTTGTTCCAGCCGTCTCTGGAAGTGAAACAAAATCCCGCAGTGTGGACCAGCTGCAGATCGATACCTTCGGGACATCCACATTACAAGGTGTCAAAGAAGTTTATCCCCAGGTGATGCTGGAAGTCATTGAGACACATGAAAATGAGCCGAGTTATGTTCCGAAGCTTGGCCCTTTGGTTCAGAAGGACCTTGCCGACGGACTAACGGATGCTCTTCGCAGCGCCGACATCGAAATCGCCGATAGTTTCGATATTTCCAGCTCGGATTCTCCCTTAAACCTGAATATCACCGTTTTCATAAGGGTAGCGGGTAAGCCGAACTCGCCTGCTTACGTCGTTTCCGTAAACACCGAGGCCCTCCAGTCTGTCCGACTTTCTCAAAACGAATCGATACGTACGTTTGCCCGAACGTGGCCGATGACTCCTACTGGATCAAACATAAGGAACTTATTATTATTGAATCCCAGGACAATAGAGAAGGCTATTAAAAAAGAGGTGGCTTACCAATTGGGTTTCTTCGTAAGAGATTATCTAACAGCCAATCCGAAACAAACAGAGAAAATAAAAGAAACAAAAAAAGAAGAAATAATAGCGAAAACACCTATATCGCAACAAAACAACGAGCAAATAACAACCGGAACTATATTTCATATTCCGATTGAAGGAGGTTCCTACGGACTTATCGCCGATGACGGTACAAAATACGACCCGACAAATTTACCCGAAGAATATAAACAAAGTGGTCTTCGCGTGAAGTTTCTGGTCAATCCCAAAAAGGGTATAGCAAGTGTCCACATGTGGGGGACAATCGTGGAAATCGTGAAAATCGAAAAGCTGTAAGAGCAAAAAAAGAAAGAAAGGCAGCAGAAGATGTCCAACAATACCATCACGACACCGAAAGGATTTTTAGCGGCGGGATTGCATTGCGGAATAAAAGAATCGGGAAAAAACGATTTAGGCCTGATTGTCTGCCCGGGCGGAGCGAAAGCAGCGGCGGTTTTTACCACTAATAAAATCGTCTCAGCAGCGGTTCAGGTCAGCAAAAATCATATTAAAAGTCCGCAGATTTTCGCCGTTGTTGTCAACTCCGGCAATGCGAACGCCTGCACGGGTAAAACAGGAACCAAAAACGCGATAAAAATGTGTAATGAAACAGCAAAGCATATCGAAGAAAATCCGCATAGCGTGCTTGTCGCTTCGACCGGTATTATCGGAGAGCAGCTTCCGATCAAAAAAATTTCCACAGGTATCTCTAAGGCGGCTTCGAAACTTTCCTCAACACCGGCGGCAGGTCTGGACTTTACCAGGGCTATAATGACCACCGATACCAAAGAAAAGCAGGCCATACGCCGAATTGAAATCTCCGGTAAAAAAATCACCATCGCCGGTACGGTCAAAGGAGCCGGCATGATTGCACCCAATATGGCGACAACCCTTATGTTTATCACGACAGATGTCGCTATAACCAAAGCTCTGCTGAGCAAGTCGTTGAAAGCCGCTATCGGTAATTCATTAAACAAGCTGACTGTTGACGGCCACCAGAGCACTAATGATACGGCGATTATTCTTGCCTCCGGCTCTGCGGGAAATCGTCCCGTTGTAAGTCAGTGCCCGCGATATAAAAAATTCTCTGCTGCATTGGCTGATTTATGCGATGATTTAGCCCGGCAGATGGCACTCGATGCCGAAGGGGCGACGCGGATGTTCAAGGTCGTCGTCAAGGGGGCGGCCACACAGACCGACGCGGCAAAAGCCTGCAGGGCTATAGCGGATTATCCGCTTGTAAAATGCGCTATACACGGCGGAGACCCGAACTGGGGCAGAATTATTTGTGCCGTCGGCTCGGCCGGCGTCAAATTGAATCCCGATAAGCTGACCTGCAAAATCGGACCGGTGACCGTTTTTCGAAACGGCGGTCCGACGAAATTCGATCCCAAAAAGGTCAGTCGTATAATCTCGCAAACCGAGCATACAATCACCGTCGATTTAGGAGTAGGCAATAAAAGTGATTTCTGTTACGGCTGCGATTTAAGCGCCGAATACGTACGGATAAACGCCGACTATCACACCTGATATTATAACTCCTCCCAAAACCTCATTTTACTGCGATTTGCTGCAAATTCCGTGGATCTGCGTTGTCGGCGAAAAAGGTTCTCAACGTGCTTGAAGCACGCCTCCGAGCCTTTTCCACCTCCGGCCTTGACCACGAAATTTTCGCTCAATCTCGTCACAAAACAGGTTTTGGGAGGAGTTATAGAAAAAATGTGGTTATTGCAAATCTTCAGAATCTCATGTAAAATAAGCCGTTGAGATTTATGCCGATTTATCCGGGGTGTAGCTCAGCTTGGCTAGAGCGCCTGCTTTGGGAGCAGGA
>CAYSKI010000019.1:0-67835 GCA_964431695.1 uncultured Pirellulales bacterium
ACTATGCCAAAGCAATAAAATTCTGGCCCGATTATGTTGCTGCATACAATAGTTTGGCCGACGTTCTTTATCGACAGAATAAGATCGATGAAGCAGTTGAAATTTGTCGTAAGGGTTTAGTACTTATACCGGATAGTTCTCTTCTGCATTTCAGTCTTGGTCTTCTTTTGCATAAACAGGGACATAAAGACGCCGCTGTCAAAGAGCTTCGTATCACTCTTGAATTAGACCCTAATTCCGTCGAGGCGCGTAATATATTGCAGGCAATGCTGGAGGGTTCTTCTCAAATCCCTCAATAAATTGAGTCACTAAATATTTATCCGCCTTCGGTGAATTGAGCCACCAGATTTATATGGAAAAGCTGCGTTAGAAAAGTGGATAAATAAATGGTGCTATAGCTGTGCCGCCGAGCAGAACCAACAAGCCCATAAGCAAAAGAATGATTAGTATCGGCAATAACCACCATTTCTTGTTGTGCTTGAGAAAAAACCAAAATTCTGAAAGCAGGGAGGGGCGTTTTTCCTGGGCAAGCTCGTTGAATGAGCTGGTTTTTTTCTCCTGGGACTTTTTAGCCATTTATAATCTCCGGTTCATTAGAACTGATGGTAATATCGATCGATTGTATCGGGAGGTTGACGCTTTAGCCAGTAACTTTCCGTCCTGGAGTCAAATTTTCGATGCAGCGGGTCTCGTCCTGTAAGACGAAAGACAAGTCCGAGCGGTGTAAGTATTAAAAAGTAAAAGATTGCCAGCATGATAAAACTCATCACCCAGCCGATAGGCAGTGTTATCAGTGTGAGGACGATGTAAATAATTCTGGTTAATTCGTCCGAAATTAAACTACATAAAAAGATTGCCGAACCAGTACCGGTTATGGCTAAAATCCACTGTATTCCAGGGTCCTTTAGCAGGTAAAGCAATAAAGAAATTGTCACGGATGCAATCAGGGCAATAAGACCGAAATTGCGAAGCTCTTTATGCCTGGGGTGCCAGTTTATTTCAATCATTGACATTTCTGTTTTTCCAAATTTATTTAATCCAGCTCAAACTGTGCTTTGTATTCGTCAATTTCATGCTGTTTGGCCTGCGGCTGCTGCTCTTTATAAAGCAATTGATTTTCCATGACCAAAACATCCATATTTGTGGCCATAAAACACCGGTATGCGTGCTCCGGAGAGCAAACAATTGGTTCGCCGCGTATATTGAAACTTGTGTTTATTATTACCGGACAGCCGGTCTTTTCCTTGAACCGACTCATTAAACGATGCAATACAGGGTGGCGTTCGTCATCGACAGTCTGGATACGAGCTGAATAATCCACGTGTGTGACGGCGGGAATGATGCTCCGCCTGACTTTGAGTTTTTCCAATCCTTTCAGATTATCAGACGGTTTATTTAACGACAAACGTTTGTCGTTGCGAACCTGTGAAACGAGCAGCATATAAGGACTATCCTGCCCATCGGACATTTCGAAATAGTTATATGTGTCCTCTCTTAAAACACATGGGGCGAAGGGGCGGAAAGATTCACGGAATTTTATCTTCCGGTTCATTATCGACTGCATTTTTTCACTTCGGGCGTCGCCGATAATGCTGCGGCTACCAAGTGCCCGGGGACCGAATTCCATTCGTCCCTGAAACCAGCCAATTACTTTTTCCTGGTTGATTAGTTCAGCCACTTTGTCAATCAATTGCTCCCGGTCATGATAGACGTGATATTTTGCATCGACCGAATTGAGGAAATCAATTATTTGCTCGTTACTGTAAGACGGCCCTAACAAGGAAGCCTGTTGTCTGTCACAGCCTTCGACTTTGCGTTCATTGTCCAGCAGTTGATACCAGACAAACAATGCCGCTCCCAACGCGCCGCCGGCGTCACCTGCTGCCGGTTGAATCCAGATACTCTCGAAGGGGCCGTCTTTAAGAATTCGTCCGTTCCCGACACAGTTCAAAGCTACGCCGCCCGCCAATACAAGATTTCGCATTCCGGTTTGTTGATGTACGTATCCGGCCGTCCTGAGCATAATCTCCTCTGTTACAGCCTGAATCGACGCTGCTATATCCATCTCGCGCTGGTTCAGAGGTGAATCAGGCCTGCGGGGAGGTCCGCCGAAAAGTTTTTCAAATTTCGAATTCGTCATTACGGTCTTATGGCAGTACGGAAAATATGTCATGTTTAAACGAAATGTACCGTTTTCTTTAAGATCTATTAATTTTTCCAATATGATATCGTAATATTTCGGTTCGCCATAGGGGGCAAGCCCCATAAGCTTGTACTCACCGGAATTGACTCGAAAGCCGGTAAAATATGTGAAAGCGGAATATAACAATCCAAGCGAGTGAGGAAAATGCTGCTCGTGGGTAACTTCAATTTTATTGCCGCGTCCTGTTCCGAAACTTGCCGTTGCCCATTCGCCGACACCATCCATAGTCAGAATGGCGGCCTCATCGAACGGGCTGGGGAAAAATGCGCTGGCGGCGTGGGATTCGTGATGTTCGGTGAAGACGTAGCGGCCTTTATATCTATTGTGAAGTGCCTTATCCATTTCTCGGGGCAGGTGTAGTTTTTGACGCAGCCATAGTGGTATGCCCATCAGGAACTGCTTAAAGCCGCGAGGAGCATAGGCGATGTAAGTCTCCAGAAGTCTCTCGAATTTGATGAGAGGCTTTTCATAGAAGACGACAAAATCGAGCTTTTCGGCATTTATCCCTCCGGCCTCCAGACAGTAATCGACCGCATGTGATGGGAATCGGCTGTCGTGCTTTATTCGGGTGAATCGTTCCTCCTGTGCGGCGGCAATGATTTCACCATCGCGAACGAGTGCTGCCGCGCTATCATGGTAAAAAGCCGATATTCCCAAAATATTCATGTTTTTTACAACCTTTAGTATCGCTTCATTTCATTTTGGCTCGAAAGAACGAAACCTCGGTCTTAATTATAAGCTATATCGGTCGGTGTGCAAAGTATCGATATGTCGAACTTTTTACCGGGGTAAAATGCTTTGGATGTATATAAATACATTTTTGTCATTCGATGATTTCTAAATTTTTTTAATGACATCCCCACAGAAAAGAGCAGTTTTTGAAAGAAAAATTGGTTTTATGCTTGCTTTTTTTTGCTGAAAGCATATATTTGCGTTTTTGCTTCGGCAGATAAATGATAACTATAAATACTGACTCGACGATTCAGGAGTATAATTGATGTCAAGAGAATGTTATTTTACCGGCAAGCGAACGATAAGCGGCAGAAGTATCTCCCGGCGTGGTAAAGCGAAGCACCTCGGTGGTGTCGGCAGAAAAGTGACCGGTGTTACCAAAAGAAAATTTAAGCCGAATATACAAAAAGTTCGTGCTGTTATTGACGGCAAAGTCTGCAGAATCAAGGTCTCGGCCAGAGCAATCCATATGGGACTTGTCCAGAAGCCGCAAAAGCGAAACTATAAGCCCGCTGAAAAAGCGACAGGCTGAAAAATGCCGTTATTTCGGGATAGACTTTAATTACAGCGGGGCGAATTATGCCTCGCTTTTTATTTGTACAGGGATAAATACGGTGGCCCAAAAAATTGACCAGCAGCAGGTAAGAAAGGTTGCCAAACTCTCCAGGCTGGAATTGACCGACAGTGAAGTTCAGGAATTTACCGGTCAGCTCGGCGCTATCCTCGAGTATGTGGAAAAAATGAACGAGCTGGACACCGATAAAGTTGAGCCGCTGGCGCACTGCCTGCCTGTCAGCAATATTTTTCGCGAAGATTGTGTCAGGGAATCAATTGGAACAGAAAAAGCCCTTGCCAATGCACCGGATCGGGACGAATCGTTTTTCAAGGTGCCGAAAATCCTCGATGAAAGCTCGGGGGCGTAGCTGTCCATATTGGAATTGACAGGAGATAAAAACAATGAAGGTTATACGTTTTTTGTTCTTTATCTTTGTGCCTTTATTATTGACCGGCTGTGTGTTAACAGACAAAAAGCAGATTCAATCCGGACCTGTTTTATCGATAGGCCAGATTCCATGCGTGTTTGAAAAGGGAAATGCCGCTGTCGATCGTAAGTATTTACTGTTTCTGCCGGACGGCTACAACGAAAAAAAAAGCTGGCCGTTGATTATGTTCCTGCACGGTGCCGGCGAGCGGGGGGACGACCTGGGATTAGTGAAAAAGCACGGCCCGCCCAAAATTGTTGAAGAGAAAAAGGATTTTTCCTTTATAGTTGTCTCGCCGCAGTGTCCCGAAGATAGCTCGTGGACAAAGGAAAATGGGTTCCTGAAAGAATTGCTCGATGACATCGAAGCTCGATATAAAGTAGATAAGTACAGGATTTATCTGACTGGTTTGAGCATGGGTGGGTACGGCACATGGTCTTTGGCCTGTGCCTATCCGGAGCGTTTTGCTGCTATTGCGCCTATTTGCGGCGGAGGTGAGCCTTCGACGGCTTCGAAACTCAAGGATATTCCCGTATGGGCCTTTCACGGCGTACAGGACAAGGTCGTATCTGTTAAAAAATCTCAGGAAATGGTTGATGCGATAAATGCTCTTGGCGGAAACGCTATGTTAACAGTCTATCCCGATGCCGGCCACGATTCCTGGACGCTGACGTATGATAATCCGAAACTTTACGATTGGTTTCTTGAGCATCGAATAAGTGATAGGAAGAAATAACTTTTAGCGATGGAAGAGCTAAGTGCGATAGAATTACGCCAGAAAATAGCCGCCGGAAAGATAAGCAGCGTCGAAGCAGCCAAGGTTGTTTTCGAGCGGATTAAAAAATTCGAGCCGGTAATCGGAGCCTTTATAAGCACTCATGAAGACCAGGCGATGGAATTTGCCGCGGATATTGACCGGAGGATAGCCGCCGGTGAGCCGGTCGGGAAATTAGCGGGAGTGCCAATAGCGGTAAAAGACAATATGTGCACTACTTTCGGAGCTACGACATGCGCTTCGAAGATATTGGAAAATTTCCATGCCCCCTATAATGCGACTGTTATTGAAAAGCTCCTGGCCGCTGATGCAGTGATTATCGGCAAGGCCAACATGGATGAGTTCGCAATGGGTTCGAGCACCGAGAATTCCGGCCTGAAAAAGACAGTCAATCCGTGGGATTCTTCTCGTGTGCCGGGAGGCAGCAGCGGGGGAGCTACTGCGGCGGTGGCGGGCAGGTTGTGTTTTGCTGCACTCGGTTCCGACACGGGAGGCTCTATTCGCCAGCCGGCAAGTTTTTGCGGCGTAGTGGGATTGAAACCGACGTACGGCAGAGTTTCGCGATACGGACTTGTCGCCTACGGTTCGAGTCTCGACCAGATTGGGCCTGTTACAAGGACCGTCGCCGATACGGCATTGTTGCTTAGTGTTATTGCGGGTCACGACCCGGCCGACAGCACCAGCGTTGATGAAGCGAAAGCTCCCGTTAGTGATTATCTTCAAAATCTCGATACGCCGATAGACAGGCTCAAAATAGCAGTCGTGACACAATTCAATGCAGGAGCCGACGAGCAGGTGCAAAAAGCTTTGGCCGAGGCGCTGAATATATACGAAAAACTCGGGGCCGAAATCGTCGAAGTGGAAATGCCTTATCTCGATTATGCGATTGCCGCATATTATGTAATTGCCACGGCCGAGGCATCGAGTAATTTGGCCCGGTATGACGGCGTGCATTACGGTCACCGAACGGAAAATCCCCGGGACTACATCGAGGTCTATACCAAATCCCGTGCCGAGGCATTCGGTCAGGAGGTCAAAAGGCGAATCATGCTTGGGACATACGCGCTTTCGAGCGGCTATTACGATGCGTATTACCTAAAGGCACTGAAGGTCAGGAATTTGATACGCGACGATTTTACCGCTGCTTTTGAAAAATGCGATTGCGTGATGATGCCGGTCGCCCCTACGACCGCATTTAAGATCGGCGAGAAGGTCAACGACCCGCTGCAGATGTATCTGTCGGATATTTATACAATCTCTGCAAATTTAGCCGGTATCCCTGGAATCAGCGTCCCGTGCGGCATGGATGATAAAGGCCTGCCGATTGGTTTGCAGATTATGGCCCCGACCTTCGCAGAAGAAAAATTATTGCGAATAGCAAGAATGTTCGAAGCTCAGACGCAGTGGCATACGAAAAAACCGCCGATGATTGATAAATAGAATAATGGCTGATTTAAAATACAAAGTCATAGTAGGCCTGGAAATTCATGTGCAGCTTTGCACGAAGAGCAAGATGTTTTGCGGCTGTGCTGTCGAATTCGGCGCCGAGCCGAACAGCAGGGTCTGTCCCGTATGCCTCGGGATGCCGGGTGTTTTACCGGTAATGAACAAGCAGGCGTTCGAATATGCTGTGATGGTCGGACTGGCTCTGAACTGCCGGATACCGATGTTCACCAAGTGGGACAGGAAAAGTTATTATTATCCGGATTTGCCGAAGAATTACCAGATAAGCCAGTATGATTTGCCGCTCAGCGAGAACGGCTATATTGAAGTTCCGCTCGAATCAGGGCAGACAAAGCGGATTGGGATAATCCGGGCGCATCTCGAAGAGGATGCCGGCAAAAATCTCCATGCAACCGGTAATTTCTCCCAGGTGGATTTGAACCGGACTGGAACTCCTTTGCTCGAAATTGTCACCGAGCCGGATATGAATAGCGGTGCCGAAGTGCGTGCCTTGGCGATCGAGCTGCAGCGGATGGTAAGATTCCTTGGTGTTTCCGAAGCGGATATGCAAAAAGGTCACATGCGTTTCGAGCCGAACATCAATTTGATTATTACCAAAGACGGCACCGAATACAAAACTCCCATAACCGAAATAAAAAATCTCAACAGCTTTCGTGCATTGGAAAGAAGCGTCAATTACGAGGCGGCAAGGCAGCTTGACGAGTTCATCGAGACCGGCAAAGTTATGGAGATGGGTAATAAAACGACACGCGGCTGGGACGATGAAAAAGAGGTCACCGTCCTTCAGAGAGAAAAAGAAGAGGCCCACGATTACCGATATTTTCCCGAACCCGATCTCGTGCCGGTGGAATTGACAAGTCAATGGCTGGAAGAAATCCAGTCGCGTTTGTGCGAGCTTCCGTTAAAAAAGCAGATGCATTATGTCAGTGAATACAGTCTGAGTGATTACGATGCCGGTGTTCTTACGGCGGAACGTTCGACAGCGGACTTTTTCGATAAAGCGGTTAAGGCCGGCGGAGATCCAAAGCGGGTCTGTAACCTGCTTACTCAGACAGGATTGAAAATAACAAAGGAAAAAAACTGTTCTATCAATGATTTGCCCATAACACCAAAAGGTGTCGCTGATTTATCAGATATGGTCATCAATAATACCATCAGTGCAAATTCTGCTGTAACTATATTTGAGGTGATGACCCAGGTAGGAAAAGAGCCGCAGGTCCTGGCGGAAGAATTGAATCTGATTCAAAAAAGCGATGCAGGCGAGCTGGAACAAATCGTAGATAGCGTACTGGCGGAAAATCCCCAGGCGGTTGAGGATGTTACCAGCGGGGGCAAAAAAGAAAAAAAGGCCAGGGGTTTTTTGCTGGGACAGGTTATGCAAAAAACAAAGGGACAGGCGAATCCTAAAGTGGTCTCGGAAATCCTCACAAAAAAACTTACGTGAAATGTCGAAATATATGCGGAGCTGATTAATGAAAATAGAAAAAAGTGACAATATTCAAAAATCTCCGGTCGTGCATGAGGGAGCTAAGGACGTAGAGATTCGATGGCTGATCTCAAAAGAGGATGGAGCGGAGAATTTCGCCATGCGGATGTTCGAAATACAGCCCGGCGGACACACGCCTTTGCATACTCACCCGCACGAGCACGAAGTTTTTATCGTTGAAGGAGATGGTACACTTGTATTCGAAGGCAATGAGTATCCATTCGGCCCCGAACATGTTATATTCGTGCCCGGCGGCAAGGAACATCAATTCAAAAATACCGGGGATTCACTTGTAAGATTGTTATGCCTGATTCCCGCTTCGGCGGTATGAGTTAATTCTGCTTATCTTTCGTGTCTCTTATTTTGTTTTCTGTTCCGGCTAAAAGTCTTTTAATGTTTTCGCGGTGGCGGATGATTACCATAAGGGGAATTATCGTTGCTGCAATTACCAGAGGCCAGAGTGTGGCGAATTCCCAACCTGGTTTTATGACTATCGCCAGAATCAGAGCGAGAAGGAAAATGACCGAAGCGGCAATGGATGCTAAAGAGACATACCGCCATATTAATACGACCGCTATCCATACTATGATGGCAATCAATGCGCAAACAGAGTAATAGGGCCATAGTCCCAGTGCTACGCCGAAACTGGTTGAAACACCCTTGCCTCCCTTGAATTTCAAGTATATCGGGAATATATGACCGATGATAGCGGCACAGCCCACCGCAAGCCACCAAATGACCAATACTTGTACTCTTTTTTCAACTCCATGGGAGGACAATGTTTTTAGCAAAGGTAAGGTTATTAACATAGGAATCATGCCTTTGAGAACATCAAGGACAAAGCAAATATAGGCCCATTTTTTGCCGAGCGCCCGGGCGACGTTGGTTGCGCCGATATTGCCCGAACCAATTGTTCGTAGATCCTTGCCGTAAGCCATGGCTATGATTAAACCAAAGGGTATCGAGCCGAGCAGATAAGCTCCCAGGATGACCGGGGCAAAAATCAAGTACATTATTTCAGGCCTTTCCTTTGCAATATCGATTCATATACATTTTGCAATTGTTTTGCCGCTCGGTCAATGGAGATTTCTTCCCAGAGATTATCTTCGATTATCGCCTGTGAAGCTTTTCGGATATTGTCTGTATCCGTGAAATAATTTATTGCTTCCGCCAGGGCTTCGATATTTTCCGGCGAATTGATGATTATCCCGTGCCGGTTATGGGCAAATAAATCCGTGGCGCCGTTAAACTTCGTGGTAATTACGGGTTTGTTAGCGGCTAATGCTTCGAGGATGAATCTGCTCGAAGGGTCGTAAAAAGTCGGCAGGACGGCCACATCGACGATTGACAGGGCGTTTTGAATATGGTTCAAAGGCCCTAAGAAAAGGATGTTTTTTGCCGCCGAAGTTTCAGAGAGCCGGCGGTATTTTTTCTCTTTGCCGTGACCGGCGACGATAAGATATGCCTGCCGTTCTGATTTTTTGCGGGCGACAGTTTGCATCGCTTGTATTAACGGTCCCAATCCCTTCAAACGGAAATTATTTGCCACAAACAAAAAAAGAACAGGATTATCAGCTTCTTTGAGTTTTAATTTTGCCAGTATATGCGAGCGAAGTGTATCGGCGGCGGTTGTGCTGATTCGTTTGTCTGTTTTTACACCGTTGGGTATCACTACAATTCGCCGGGTGTCCGTGTTGTAATGTCGTTTGAATTGGTTGGCGACATAATCCGAGAGGGCGGCGATTAGCGGACCGTTAGATGACTGTGAAATTTTACGCTCGGCACGTAATAACGTAGTCCGGCGGGAATTTGTCACAGCGGTGATTCTTTTGTAATATTCGAGGAACTTGTTTTGATAACTTGCGGCATTGCGGATAATAGTCTCTGCGTACGTCCCGCCGCGGGGCTGATAAACATCGGCAAAATCGAAAGGTAAAACGCTGTGGACTATGTCATATTCATTTTCCGAAAGGTGCTTTTTAATCGCTTCTTCAAAAGTAAAGAAATTCACACGCTTGCCTGGATTGTCTCGGCATAAAATGTGTATGTTTTTGGCATCCGTCTTGCCTTTTGCTGCAAGGACATCAACCGAATAACCGAGGGCCGTCAACGCAGCTCGCAGCTCGAAGACCGAGCGCTCCGCGCCTCCGAGTGAGATATCCGCTCGTTCGATAATTATTGCGATTTTTGCGTTCATCGCTTCATATCGTCCTCAGTTTTTTATCCTGTAAAAGGAGCTTCTCTGCCGTGCCTTTTATCGTGCTGCGCCATTTGTTTTACTTTTTTAATTACTTTACGGATAAAATCTTTATCCGTTGTTGTCAGTTTTTCCCGTCCGGTGTAGTTTATATAAAAACGCATCCGATCGGTTCTTGAAAAATATTTGCCGGGCGAAGAATAATAAGTTTGGGCAATATCTTTTATCTGAAATCTTTTGCTGAAAACAAACGGCTGAAAAGCTCTGGCCAGGTCGATAAGATAAAAAGTGCCATCGTCACTATAAAATATGTGTGAAAGATATAAGTCCCGGTGGCGGAAATTGGTCTCGTGGAATTTCCTGATAAATCTCGCGAGCCGGGCAGTGAATTCTCTTCGCTGCTTTAAGTTTTCAACTGTATCGGTTCCATTGAAATAATCCGGCAGTTTTCTCTCCAAGGCTTCGGCGTCAGGGATTTTCTCTGTGATAATAAAGCTTCGTTCCTCAAAAAATGTTTTCCATTGTGTGCCGTGAGCGATGGTTTTTGGTGTATTTATTCCTGCCTCTGTCAGTTGTTGTGCTGTTTCGAATTCGATTGAGCTGTAACTTTTCCTCCCGTGGGACGCAAGCCAGTTTTTAATTTGGTTCCAAATCGGCGGATTGTCATAACGTTTTAGATATAGGGTGACAGGAATCGAATTTATCGGTGAGGTTACTTCGAATTGCAGGCGAGAACGAAAACGGGCGAGATTTTTTTTGCTCAGATTTTTTGCCTGATTGAAAGAAAAGACGGCATCGATAGAATTCAAACCCAGAGCATCAAGGACGGTTGCATAAATGGGATCGAGAAAGAAAGATTCTGAAGTTTCTCTATATTCCTGCCGGGTGAAAATTTTAGCCTCTCTGCGATTATTTTCGAGTAATTGCCTTGCGGCGTTGTAAACCGTCTCGACGGTGATTGATTCCATGCAGAAATGCCGATTTTTCCTGCATTTTGGATTGTGGCAGGGGGCACAATAAACGTTGCCGATTATTTGAATCTCGCTTTCGTAGTGAGTATCGGTCCATACGGGATTATTCGGGCCAAAGAGTGTGACGATCCTGCGCCCAAGTGCCACGGCGATATGTCGCGGCCCGGTATCGTTGGTTATCACCAGATCTGCCATTGAAAAAAGGGCTTTTAGCTCACCGAGGCCGACAGGTTTTTCCGCCAGGCTGATGAGGTGACTCTTAGAATCATTTTGTTGTGAGTTCAGATAGGATTTGCTTGATTGGCAGATTTCTTTTGCGATTTTTTGTTCGGCGGAATTGGATGCGACAGATATAACAACTGTTGCGTTGTAATCGGCGATAAGCCTATCCGCCGTTTGCGCGAATCTGTCACTGGGCCAGCATTTGCTCGGCCCGAACGCTCCGCCGGGGACAAAAATTACAATTGGACCGTCGGTGTTAAAAAGTTCCGGCAGTTTGACTCGCAGGATTTCTTTTGCCGATGTATCGATGGATAATTCGAGGCTCTTGTTGCTTGTCCGGGCGCCAAGCCTGGAAGCGATTGCAAGATAATAATCTACCATCGAAAGAGGTTTGAATTTGCCGTTGCGAAGTTTCTCGGGATAAAGTTTTTCTGTGAGCAAAAAACCCCGCTTTTCGCGAACATAGCCTATACGCGATGGTATCCGGACCAAATAAACGGCCAATGCCGATGCGAAAGAATTCTTAAACAGGATTGCGTGTGTGAATTGGTGTTTTTTGAGTTCTTTCGCGATGGCAAAAGGATTGTTGGCCTTTTGGTCCAGCCATGTGTCATTGTAGCTACATGGAGAAAGGACCTGCCGAACAATAGGATTTGTGTAAAAAGTGATTTTACAGGAGTTAAAATGTTCCCGGATTGCCCGCAAGGCCGGCGTACCGAGAACGGCGTCTCCCATCGGAGAAGGAAGCCAGACTAATACATTCGTTTTTTGCATTTTGCATCTCGTATCTCGTTTCCGGTTTAAAGGAGATACGCTTCAAACATCCTTATTTTCGAGAGTGCATTATGTAAAAAGTCAGTGACATGAGCTGAAATACTATAGCGAAACCGAGCGAAATAAAGACGGAATTCGGCCGGCTTTCCGGGCTCATCAGGAACCAGATCGTTATCAGCAGGCAAAACAGAACTAAGATTTGCACGATACCGGCTATCAGTCTCATTATGGAAAACTCGCTGAATATTTCCGCCCTCTGTATATTTCTGAGCTGTCCCAATATATCAACCAGTAGTTGTTCGGTTTTGTTGTCGGTCACCTCTTTTTCTTCGGGGGAAGTTCGCGTTCTTTTTTGCTCGCGTCGAGGTTTATAAACATCTGTCCCGGAATTTGATTCGACAGATATTTTTTCAGGTTCGGTTACCTCCGGAGAAGTTTCTTCATAAGGGGATGATTCAGGAGCTTCAGTAGCCGGCTCTGCGGTCTCGGAAGCAGGTTCGACCTCATCATCAGTAGTTTCGGATACATTTTCAGACGCAGGATTCGTTTGAGCCTGTGTTTGTGTCTTGGCAGACGAACGAAGATGCTTTTTAATGATATTCACCGCCTCTCTTAGATTCACTCCTCTGTAATCGGGTCTGACATCTGTTTGTGTTATACGGGAATCTGTCTGTTTATGTTGTGAATGGGCGTCGATTAATATAGTTTTGCAACCGACCCTCTTTCCGGCCTCGACGTCACGGGAGCTGTTGCCGATACACCACGATTGTTCCAGATCGATATCCATATCCTTTGCTGCGGTCAGCAACATGCCGGGATTCGGTTTTCTATTATTGCTTTCTTTGCGGTATTTCGGGACAACTCCGTCCGGATGGTATGGGCAGTAGTAAATCCGGTCAAGAAGTGCATCCTTTTCGGCCAGAAGCTGCTTTAAGCGGTCGTGGATTTTCCCGAGGACCTTCTCGCTTACAATTCCTCGTGCAACTCCCGATTGATTGGATACCACAATCAGCTTATATCCGAGATCCCTGAGCTTGATAAGCGCTTCGGGGACACCATCCAGCAGCTCAACCTGGTCGGGGCTGCTGATATATCCGGGGTCCTTTATCAAAGTTTCATCACGGTCTAAGAATATTGCTCTGTCGGACATATTTATCAGTTAATTATAGCTTAATTGCCTGAGAAGTTTTGCTCTACAAGGTCACAAATAATATGGTAAGCGAGCTGGTGCATTTCCTGGCTTCTCGCCGTTGATTTGTTATCGGCACAGAAACAGATATCGGCGATTTTTTCAAGCTCGCTGTTTTTTTGTCCAGTAAAAGCGATGACACGGGCGCCTTTTTCTTTCGCTGACTTTGCAGCAGAAGTGACATTTGCCGAGGCTCCGCTGGTTGAAAATGCCCACAGAATATCACCCTCTCGTACGAGTGCCTCCACCTGCCGGGCAAACACACGCTCGTACGTGTAGTCGTTGGCAACGGATGTGAGAATGGACGTATCGGTTGAAAGTGCAACCGCAGCCAAAGCCTTGCGTTCCCTGCAGAATTTTCCCACAAACTCGCCGGCGATATGTTGGGCATCTGCCGCCGAGCCTCCGTTGCCGCAAAGATAAATTGTGCCGTTCTGCTTCAAGGCTACTGTGAGCATTTCGGCGACTGTGACGATTTTCTCTATTCCGGCCTTTTGAAGTTCGGCGGTCATTTTTTTGTGCGTTTCGATTATCTCGGTTATCTGCTGTTTTATATTCTTGTTCATTTGGATTTTGACTTTACTGGTTTCATTTTTTCGATTGTTGCCGAAGTGCTTTTTCCTTCCACAATTGGCGCAAGAACAACTTTACCGCCGTGTGATTCGACGAATTCGCGTCCTATGACACCTTTTTGCTCCCAGTCCCGGCCTTTTACCAGTACGTCCGGCTTAACCATCTTGATTAGATTGAGCGGGTCCGGTTCATCGAAGACCGTGATGTAATCAACCATTTCCAGTGCGGCCAGAACGGCTGCTCTGTCCTGCTGGTTATTTATAGGCCGGTCCGAACCTTTGATGGTTTTCACGGAATTGTCGCTGTTAAGTCCGACAACAACAATGTCACCCTGTGATTTGCAGAATTTCAGGAATTCTATATGACCGCTGTGTAAAACATCGAAACAGCCGTTTGTAAAAACTACGGTTTTTTTCCGTCGCCTGTGCCAGGCGAGTTCGTGAGTTAATAAGTCATTTGGACGTATCTTGCCGCTGTCGGCTCGATTTCGGTTTACTATTTCATCTATCATCTCTTCGACGGTCACGGTTTTATTGCCGAATTTTTCCACTTCAATCCCGCCGGCTATATTGGCTAATTCCACAGCCGTATCATAATCGCAGCCGGCTGCAAGAATCATGGCCAGTGTGGATAAAACCATGTCACCCGCGCCGGTCACGTCGTAAACGTCACGGGGGCGAGTAGGTATTATTCTGCCTGTGTTTTTTGTCTTAAGATACGCACCTTCCTTATCGAGTGTTATCACCACTGCCTGGAGTTCGAGATTTTCCAATAGCTGTTGTGCCGCTTTGGCGTATTCAGTTTCATTGTTTATCTCGAAACCTACGGCAAGGGACGTTTCCTGGCGGTTCGGCGTAATGACGGTAGCGCCGATGTATTTCGAGTAATCGCTTCTAAGGTATGGATCTACTATGACCTTTTTATTTTCCTGTGCTGCAGAGTGTATCAATTCACTGCAAAGCGATTTGCTTAGCAGTCCTTTGTCATGATCCTGAAGACAGACGATGTCAACATGTGGGAGATTTTTTTTATAGCACTGCAGGATTTTTTCCTGCTGCTGGTTCGAGAGAGGCTCGGTGGATTCTTCGTCCATTCTGAATAATTGTTGTTGATGGCGGTGCTGCGCCAGACCAATGAGTCTTTGTTTGCTCGTGGTATAGCGGCCGGGAACCGTAAGCAGGCCGGTAATATCGGAACGGATTTCCCGAAGCATTTTTATCAGGATTTTGCCGTTTTGATCGTCTCCGATTATACCTAAACAAACAGGTACGGCGCCCAGCTCTATGAGATCGGCGGCAACCGATCCCGCTCCACCGCAACCGTGTTCGGTTCTGTGTATCCGCAACACCGGCACCGGCGCCTCGGGACTGATTCTCAGGGCGTCTCCGTAGAGGTAGATATCGAGCATAAAGTCGCCTGCGACCATCACCTTCGGCGAGCCGATATTCGTAAGTGTTTTCAACAGGTTTTCGTACATAACAACATCTGAGCAAAAGAGCTTATATACTTAAGGTAATCATTTAATTAATGTTAGAGATTTTACCTGCTAAAGTGTCTTTAATCAAGCATGTTAATCTATCCCGAGCAGTAATAAACTTAATCTCGACGGCCAGATATGCGAGTTGTATGTCTTTTTTATCCGGTTTCAGACGATTAATTTTGGTCCAGTCTTTTTGTGTTGTCAATATAAGGTCTGCTCCGACAAGTCTTGCCTGGGTGTAAATATCAGCCAGGGAGACCTGAGTGTATTGATAGTGGTCGTTATAGACTTTTGAGCCTGTAATTTCAGCCCCTAAGGTTTCGATTGTATTGAAAAATGCTTTAGGATTGCCTATGCCACAAAAGGCATATATCTTACTGCCTTTCAATCGTTCGACGGTTGTTTCATCATTATCTGCCGATTTGATATTGACAGCAGCATGGATTGATTTAGCTATCAGGATATTTGGATTGACGGCTCGCAGCTTTTTTTCGATTTTTCTTAATTCAGGTTCGGAGATTTGGTCGCATCTTGTTATAACAACGGCGTCGGCACGTCTGATCGCAGTCAGAGGCTCCCGTAGCAGGCCGGCCGGAAATATCTTTTCGCAGCCGAAAGGCTGCATTGCATCGATGGTCAAAATGTCCAGGTCTCTGGCCAATCGGCGATGTTGAAATCCGTCATCCATAATCAGTATCTTAGCTCCGAATTTTTCGATTGCTTTGGCCGCACCGGCAACGCGGTCCGGATCGACAATAATTTCCGCCTGCGGACAATTTTCAGAAAGAACCGCCGGTTCGTCTGTTATCGTATCCGGCGATTCATTGCTTTTTGTGTGTCTTTTCGCGTGTGTTTTGTATCCTCTTGTTAAGACGGCGCAGGAAAGGTTTTGTTGGTGCAGGTAGTTACACAGCCAGGCTACGAGCGGCGTCTTACCCGTTCCGCCGAGAGTTATATTACCGATACTAATCACGACGGCTTTATTGTGATGTGTCTTGAGAACTTGCTTGTCATATAATAAATTTCTCAGTCTGATTATCAATGAGTAGATTTTAGCTGCTATAGCCAAAGCTGTTCTTAGCACAGTCGCCGTCCAGCCTTTTATGTGACCTGAGACCAGCTTGTAATAAAAATTTTGATTCATATTATAAGACCTTTAGTTCCGTGTGAAGATTTTGTTAATAACAGATTACAAAGAAGGCCCCTTTTTTGCCACTAAAAAGAGTTTTATTTATGAAACAATCGTTGGTGCAATCTGCGTAGGTTAGAATGCCTGAATAGGTCTTTATATAGGACTGTTCTTTTTCATTTTCAACAATAATTTATACTGAGGGAGTTTTTAACATATTATGAGTGTTGAAATGACAGTCGAATCGGAGATAGAAGTTTAGGTGAATGCCTGGATAGACGATTTAATATGCATTGAAATATTTATGGGGGGATGAATTTATGCTTGATATTGATGACATATAGAATTGATTATTATTTCTGTTAAGTTGTATAAACAGATGGGATTTAAGGTTGTGTATTCAATTATAAAACAGGCCATCAGTGACATGACGATAAGGCGTAAACTGATATCGATTATTATGGTGGCTTGTACCACCTCATTAATTCTGGTTGGTGCGGTATTCATCATTTGGCAGTGGTTCAGTCTTCGTCATTCGATGGTTCGAACATTATCGACACAGGCCAAAGTTATCGCCGATAACTGTAAAGCATCGATCACTTTCGAGGAGGCTCAAGATGCCAGTGACGTGTTGAAAGCATTGAGAACGGAACCAACGATTGTTTTTGGCGGTGTATATACTATCGAAGGGGATATTTTTGCAAGTTATTATCGTAGCGATCAGAACCAAGATGTTTCCTCGGTTAAAATTCAAATTGCCGGGTACTTTTTCAGAAACAACCTGTTAACCGTATTCGAACCGGTTACTGTCGAAGGCAAGAACGTCGGTATAGTCTGTCTGCGTTCCACGTTATCTGATTTGTATATGACGCTAAAGCGAGATATTGCCGTTGTGATTGGAGCGTTATTGATCATTTCGCTGTTGATATTTCTTGTATCGGCCGAGCTACAGAAAATTATATCGGTACCGATCCTGGATCTGGCCGAGGTTGCGAAAGTGATATCGGAAAAGAAGGAATATTCCATCAGGGTAGATAAGAGCAGTAAGGACGAACTGGGTTTGCTTATCAAAGCGTTTAATGAAATGCTTGCTCAGATTCAGCAGAGAGATTTGGCTCTGGTTAATGCCAATGAGCAATTAGAGAAAAAAGTCGAAGAACGCACCGTGGATCTTAAAGAGGAGGTTTCTGTGCGTCGAAAGGCGGAAAACGAACTTGCGAATGCCGTTAAAAAACTGACAATTTCCAACAGGGAGCTTCGGGAATTTACACGTATTGCGGCCCACGATTTGCAAACTCCGCTGCGCTCGATTGGGATATTGTCTGATTGGATTTCGGAAGATTATGCGCGGAGGTTTGGTGATAAGGGACATATTAATGCAAAATTGCTTGTAAGCAGGGCAAAGAGAATGAGCCGGCTCCTGAATGCAGTTATTCAGTATTCCGAAATATCCCTTGTTGACAGAAAGCAGGAATGTTTGGACTTAAATGAAATACTGTCCGATGTTATCGCGAATATCGAAGTCCCCAAAGGTGTTGAGATAATAATCGAAGACAAGCTGCCTGTTGTTATGGGCGTTCCTAAGTTTATACAACAGGTTTTTAGCAATCTCATAACGAATGCCATAAGATATATGGGTAAACCCGATGGTTTCGTGAAAATAGTATGTGTCGAGGAAGGTGATTTCTGGAAAATCAGCGTTGCTGATAATGGTTCCGGTATAGAAGAAAAGTATTTTTCTAAAATATTTGAAATTTTCCAGATGTTGTCATTGCGAGATGAGACGGAAAATATCGGCATCGGTCTTTCCATTGTTAAAAAAGTCGTCGAGTTATACGACGGCCGGGTCTGGGTTGAATCGGAAGCGGGTAAGGGGAGCACATTTTCCTTTACCCTGCCGAAATTAATGGTTGGAGTTAAAAATGATCTTAGGATTTTAGCCGATGTTGCTTGTTGATCTGCACCCGATTAATCATTTAGATCGTCCACCCATCGTATCGGCTGTTAGGTTTATTCTTTAACTGTTGGGGTGGGGCGTTTGATTTTGGCATTTCTGTTTAACCCGAGAGTTTTTTTAATAAAAATTCGGTGGCTTGCTCACAGGTCACTCCATTTCTGCCGCCGTTCGGCACTATATTGGCTTCGGTGAGCTCATCAAGAGCTTTCAGGATATTTTTCTGGTGATCCGTATAGCCTATGAAGCCAAGTAATTCACCGGTTGCTTTCACTACTGCCACCGGAGATGCGAAATGTCCTCTGTTCTCTTTCATCATACGAGTTCCTGTACCTCCGCCGGCTTCGAACATTCCCCGGCTGAAGCTCACGTTTGCCGAGCCTACGCCGCCGATTCCGCCGACATACATTCCTGCTTCGTCGCCGGCCATATCTCCGACTATATTGTTACAGACCATGGAGGTGAGCTTGAAGGTCTTGCCCGATTTTTCGCCCCTCATGGATTTGATTTTCTCAGGTTGAGTGATTGTGTATGAAAAATCGTCCGGTTTTACTCCGAGATAATCAATCTCGGGGAAATTCTCGTCAATATAAGCCTTGGCCCAGTTGAGACCGGCCGCATCGGGTTTGATTACATTATCCTTGAAATTGAGAACGACGAAGTTATTGTTATTTTTCTTTGCATGAAGGCAGGCCAGATGTGTCAACCTGTCGATATCGATACGAGCCTGCGGCCAGAAACAAAGTGCGTATTCTTCCTGGTCATTGATTGCCATCATTCCCGCGGATTTGGCATCCTGGTAAGGTGTTCCAAAGTTGCAGCGGAAAACCGTAAAATCTAATCCCTTTTCATCATTATTAATCCTGCGTACACATGCAAAAAGATCCATGTATTGTCTCATCCACACATTTGCGCTGGGAACATTCGGATATTTGAAGCTGTCCGGCGTTTCGAGAGGCATCTTTAAGATTACATCACATTGGTCGATAACTTCGATCGATGTCGGAGGTGCGACTACATCAAGCTCGATTCTTTTTTCGATTGTAAGATCCGGGATCTCGACCACTATAATCTTGCCCCTGGCTATTTCATCGCGAAGAAGGTTTTCCAAAATTGTTCTGGCGGCTCTGGCGACAATCGGGCCAATTCCGTCACCTGTGGCAAAACCGATTTTCAACGGACGTTTCTTTCCAAGATCGACAGGTACGAATTTCCCTCTCGATTCCATTGCTTTCAAAACGCGGGCCTTTTCTTTTTCCAATAGTTCAGCCAATGCTTCAAAGGGATTGTAGCTGCCTTCAAAAATGTTCGAAAACTCAACCATTTCGCTTTTCCCATACAATATTTATTTTAATATCAATTAATCCTAAATGCAGTATTATAAATAGCTATTCGTTTCCAGCTTCGAATGTTAATAATAAGAGCGGCAGTATAAAAAGTAAATCACTATCAAACAAGGGATAATATTCAAAATTGAAAAAAATCACCATTACGTTATAAAATAATCCACAATTGACTTTGTTTAGGGAGGTTAACATGAAGTTATATCTTGTTCAACATGCCAGGGCGGCTTCGAAGGAAGCTGATCCGGATAGATCTCTGACCGCCGAAGGTCGCCGGGATATGCAAAAAGTGGCCGCATTTATAAAACCTTTGAATCTTGCCGTTAATAGTCTCTGGCACAGCGGCAAAACTCGTGCCCGGCAGACGGCGGAGGTTTTAGCTAAGGTTATTACAGTCGAAAATGAGATGGCCGCTCGCGATGGCCTCGCTCCGAATGATGATGTTCAGGTGATAAAAGATAGTATCGTTTCTGCCGGGGGAGATATTATGATTGTCGGTCATCTGCCTTTTATGGCGAAGCTTGCTTCCATACGTCTGACCAATTCAGAATCATCCTACACGGTGGCGTTCAAGCAGGGCGGCATCCTGTGCTTGAGCTGCGAGAACCAAAACCAATGGCAAATTGATTGGATGATTACTCCGGAGCTTCTCACCTGAATTTGCAATTGTCTTATCCGGTTCGATTTTTAAAAATCCCTCGGCGATGGCAATGTATTTCCTATATATTCAAATCAATAGCAGCTATTCGTGCCTCAGTGACTCAATTGGGTCCATACCCGCCGCCCGGTAAGCCGGATATAAACCGAATATTATGCCTACAGCGGCACTGATACCAAAGGCCAGCACTAACGACTTGTACGTAATGATAGTGGGCATATTGGCAAAATACCTGACAAACAACGGCAAAAGAAAACCTAAAGCAATCCCTACTATTCCTCCACATAATGTAATTATCAGGCTTTCTGAGAGGAATTGAATAACGATGTCCTGTTTCTTAGCACCGAGAGCCCTGCGGATGCCGATCTCGCGAGTTCGCTCGCTTACCGTTGCCAGCATAATATTCATAATTCCAATGCCGCCGACAATAAGTGAGATAGCGGCGATCGAGCCGAGCACGACGTTGAAAATACGTTGAGTATCTTTCGCCTGGCGCATCAGCTCAAGCGGGACCACAATACGATAATCCTGTTTTTCCTTATGGAGCCGTTTTAGAAGGGCGTCAACGATATTGCGCATCGGCACAACATGTTCTAACGAATGGACTTTGACTGTGATTTGATGCAGTTCAACTTTTTCATAAGTCGAAGAACCGCTGCTGTAGGTGTAATTTACTTCCGAAAACCGGCTTTTAGCGGTCGAGATTGGTATATATACGAAGCCAATTTCGTCAGTTCCCGAATTACTCTGTGATTTGGTTATATTGGCTTCGCTATTGTCCCGATTCAGCAACGTCATCGCTCCGACCACACCTATAACTCTATAGACATTTCCCTGTATATGAATATCTTTTCCTATTGGGTAGTCAAATCCGAAAATAGCATTAACGACCTTCTCATCGATAACACATACTGTACTTTGCTGGTGAAGATCGATACTGCTGATAAAACGACCGCAAATCACATCAATAGTGGAAATCAACGGGTACCAGGGTATTGTGCCGACTATTTTCACCGTCCCTTTGCGGCTTTTATACCGGGCTTCGCTGTCTAACTCACGAACCGGGACAATAACCTCGACGTCAGGTATTGTATTATTGATTGACTCCGCATCTTTATAAGTCAGGCCGTATTGCTTAATTACTCTTCTTTCCTGCCCACTGGTGTCGTTACGTTCGGGTGGAGGTTCAACTGTTTCAATAATCAGATTGGTACTTCCAAGCCGGGCAATGGTTTCCTGTGCTGCTTGGCTGGCTCCTTCACCGATAGCGAGCATAGCTATTACCGAGCAGACTCCGAAAATTATCCCGAGCATCGTCAGGATCGTTCGAAGCCTGTGTAGCCACAGGCTTTTAAACCCCAGCTTAATTGTTCTTTTGATTCCGGAGAAGCGCATAGTAAAGATTGCCAGATTGAAAGTGCCTAAAGTTAAAATTGCCTAAATTATAACTTTACACTTTTACTCATTTCAGTTTACTTTAGCTCACTTATTGTTTTGCGGATTTTGAATAACAACCGATTCTAAGACTTTCTCAGTTTTTTCTGTCTGTTTTGCTTCCTCTGATTGTTTGGTGGTTTCTTCTTTTTCTGTTTTTTTCGTTTCCTCCGCCTTTTTTACGTCCTCTGTGCTTTTTGTTTCTTCTGGCTTTACGTCCTCTGTGCTTTTTGTTTCTTCTGGCTTTACATCCTCAGTGCTCTTTGTCACCTCTGTCTTTTCAGCGTCCTCGGTACTTTTTGTTTCTTCAGTGGGTGTTTTTTGCTCTGTTTGTTGTTCCGTCTTCTCTTTTTGTTCTTCTTCTTCTTCTTCTTCTTCTTCTTTCTCTGTTTCAGTCCATCGAGGCGGATTAAGCAGGACCTGTTCACCTTCGACTAATCCATTTTTTACCTCGACAAAATCATCGTTAAATAATCCTATCTCTACTTCCCGCCTTTGTTGTCCTTTATCGGTCATGACATAACATACTTTCTTTTCATCATCTTCTTCGGTCACTACCGATTGTATGGGTACGTACAGGGCATCTTCTAATTTGTCGATTAAAATTTCTACTTTCGCCGTCATGCCGGTTCGTAAATAATCATGCGTTCCCTCTATGCTCACGTCGGTAGTATAAACTTTAACATCCGCCATTAACGAGTAAGATTGTGAGTCGGCCATGGGCGCTTTTTTGAGGACCTTACCGGTAAAAACTTTATCCGGGAATGCCGTAGTGGTTATTTTCGCCGGTTGATTCACATCGATTTTATTTATCCATGTTTCGTGGACTTTAATCTCGACTTTCAACTGGGTTGTATCTGGTATCACTATCATCGGATAACCTCGTGATATCTGCGCCCCCTGCTCAATTGGATATCTCACATATCTCTCCAGAGACGAATAATATACGACCTGACCGGGTGAAGGTGCTTTAATGATGCATGACTCGATTTGTTCTTTGGTAGTTTCCAGGCGTTTTTTGCGGGTGTTAAGCGACGATTCCGCACTGGCAAGTCTTGCTTTGGTCTGGGCGAGTTGCGAAATGGCGCTGCTTTTAGTACGCTCCAAAGCCAATTTAGCTTCCAGATAATTACTCAAAAGCTGTTCAACCTGCTTGGGGAATTCGAATTCCTTAAAAAGGGCCAGGGAGATTTCGTTTTTTTCTTTGTTAATCTTTTGACGCTCCACCTGAAGTTCAGCTTTTTTAAGATCGGATTCTGATGCGTATTGATGATCGAAGAGCTTCTGAGTTCCGGATAGATTTCTCTTTGCTTCCTCCATATCCGACTCGACTATTGTTATGCTGCTTGTTAAATCGAGTATTTTCTGGGAAGCTTCGCATAATGAGTTCGAATCCTTAATCTCTTGGAGAAGCAAATCCATGTCTATATCCGAAAGCGATTCCAGGATGGCCGTCTCAAGCACTTTTTTTGAGGCTTCCTGACCGAGATATTTTTGAATATCCATTCGTGCAAATTTAACTTTCAACTCGGCCGCCGTGATATCGCTTTCGTTTTGTTTTACCTGGATACTGTGTTTTTCTTTTGCTTCGGCAAAGCTTGCTTCGGCGCTTGTAACGTCAATTTCTCTTTGAGGCAACTGCTCTCTTGAACTCGATGCATCCAGCTCAACCAGCACCATGTTATTGACATCCTCAGGTTTAATAAAAGTCCCTTCGGGCACAATATTAACTATGCTGACCTGATATTCGGAAAGTCGTGGTGCATTTATGGTCACCGACTTTACCGGTTTTATGCTGCCGTTCTCGACAACACTGATATTCAAATCGCCCCGTTTTACCGAGTACAGTTCTATATTTGAGCTCGAACTGCCGGAGCCGGACCAATAATGTGAAAAACCGAAAACCAGAGCTATGATAGCAAAAACGATAATAAATAATGTAAAACGCCGTATGGATTTTAGTCGGTTTCCGGCCTTTTTATGTCGTTTTTTTGTTTTTTTACTGTCCATTTTCAAGCCTTTGCTGAAGTGCAGATATATTCATAGACTTCAACCGCTAAAGAGTCTCAATATATATAGACGCATCTGTTAGTAAAATGTTACGTATTTTTGGTATTTTTTAATAAAAAAACGCATAAATCGGTGAAGCTGTGTCTCAAGCAGTATGTGTGGATTATCCTGACCAGGCTCAAAAACTGCCAAAGCTCTATTGTCGATGCTGCTGACTAACCTCCGTTGGACATTATGATTAAACGGCATAATCCCTGATCTTGCTTCTTTATATATAGTGCGTTTAAGTGGATAAAATATAACGTTTTATTCTTCTTTTAATTGCTTTATTTTCTCGTCCAGGTCTTCGCAGCCGAATCCTTCGGCCCGGACTATATGCCGCTTATCGGCAAGAATCAGCCGGGGCAGGGATTTGACGCCCCAGTTGTATCGTATCTTTTCTGAATCAGCTTCGATTATTCCGACCGAGAAGGGAATATTATTTTCCTTTACCCATTTATTGAGCTTTGCCTGTTCGATTTTCGAGGCCTGAACGGCAACCACTACAATATCTTTTGCCTTTAGCTCTTGTGCCCTTTTGCTCAACTGCAAAATGCAGTTTCGTGAAGGCCGCTGCTGGTAATCTAAGAAGCACACAAGAATTGACTTGCCTTCGGCTGAGATACGAGCAGGATCGATATTGATACCATCGAAATTTGGAATAGGCTGGCCCGGAAGTAAGTATCCCGGCTTTTTGATTTTGACCTGCACCTGCGTCTTTTGCCCCATTTGCAACGAGACATTGCTGAACATAATCCAGTAATCATAAGGTCTGGACTGGAATTCGAGATGATCTATATTTTTGATATCGAGATTCTTAAATCGGTGGGTATATCTGGCTAAACCGGCCCCTGTGCCGCCGTTGCTCTTTTGTGACTTGTGCAGCGTGCCTTCTTTGTCGAATAGTACGAGTCTTGTAGCATCGTCTAAAATTGTTTGTGTAATTTCCGCCACCACATCTGGACCTTTTTGCTCCGGGCATCGCATTATTACTCCATCGGAACTGCTAAAAGAACTGTTATCTGGTGACGCGTTATCCCAAAGCGGCCAGTTTTCCACTACATTCCACCGGCCAATTGCCAGGCCTAATTCGATGTCTGCTTGCTTTTGACTTTCGTTGAACTTAAGAGTAAAAAATCTTAAATCATCATTTTCAAATCCTTTCCCTTTGCTTTGAACAGACTGAATTGTCAAATTGGAACTCCATGTCCCCATAGCTTTAAAATCACAGTCGATATCTCCGATAATACGGATAACGAATAGATGTGTGTCACCACCCGCCCCTCTCCTCCGGCCGCTGTCAGGTATATCGGTTAATAATGAACCATTGGGCCTCCACCACGGATAATCCTGATTTTTGAATTCCTCCAGGTATCTCACGTCAAAATATCTGATTCCAACCAATTCAATTGTTATCCCCTCCGGCAGTGTTGCCATTACTTTTTCAGTGCTCTCTTCCGTCACACCGTACGCCGAAATACATAAAAAGCAAACCATAATCCAAATGCATTGTTTCATTGATCCAATCTCCGTTTTTCTAATTTAGTTTTTCATCGAGTTCCGCCGGACTGAATCTTTCGGCCTGTACAATATGTTCGGGATTCGTCAGAATCAGCCACGGCAGGGGTTTGACACCCCAAACGATATGTGTTTGAATCATCTCGTTACGTTTTTGGTTATAGAATGTCATTTTTTTGCTTTTTTATCTTTCGCTGTTATCTACACATATTTTTTTGCTGTAAGAGCGATCAACAAGACAATAACGCCAGCTATGGAAATATAAATTATCGTTTTAGTTGATTCATGCGTATCGGCCGGAGTCTGCGGTCTTTGGTCTTCAATTGCCGGTTTTGAATCATGGATAGTGCTTTTCGCACCTGTGTCGTTTTGACCTTCCGGAGCTTCACTGACATAGCTCAAACCTGAAATTTCATTGGTTATTCTCGTTCCTGGGGGAAATTTTATATCGAAATAATCGTCAGTAAGCCCCTGATTTACAACTATCTTGGTTGCTTTATATGTATTAATCAAACCAGAACCAACTTGTTTTAAGTAGCCCTTACTCGGAAACCATAGATTATCAGAGACCTTTTCCAATGAAGTCACATTAACCGAAAAGTTGATTTCAGGACCGGATTCTGACGGTGACAAATCTTCATACTTTATAGGCGTGTAGCCGTGATCTACAGAAAAATAGATACGGTGCTGTGCTTGTTGTTTATGTATGATTGGCACAGAAGGCGCATCCCAGAGTAACTCAATACAAATCGCATTAAATCCATTTGCTTTTTCGACTGAATCTAATAAACGGACAAACTCTTTTTTGCGTAAATGCTCAGAAAGGAACTTTTTTTCACTATCAGTATATCTTAAACGAAATACAGAAAAAGAAATTGGGGTAACATTCGGGGGCGGTATGAATCTTGTGCTGTTTGTGATTGTGCCACGGGAAAAGTTAACTTGCTCCCCGGTCGGCATTGTTAGACCTCCAGTACTAAAATATTTTGCTATTTTCCCATTATATGAATTCATCATGGTTTGTTCAAAAGTATCTCCATCTTCATTCATATACTTTCCACGCCTTGAAGAAAAAGATCTTTCGCTAAAAGGACGCTTTGTTGCCCATTTCTCATGGCAAGGTCCCAGTGTAATAATGTCACTCGTGTCTTTTATATCATCGATTGTCGACTGAGGTTCAACCCCGAACTCATATTCGACATAAATATCAATTATTGCCGACTCAGTTACTTCGCATATATCGGCAAGCTCATCGATTGTTATTGCTATTGCAAGCTGTGTTCGGCTCAACAGTAAGGTAAGAATAAGAACGAGAGAACATAAGTGTAATTTTCGGATTGGATTCATTTTCACTCCTTTCAGTTGGCTCGGAACCACTGCTATCGTAAATTGAATTATCCGGGTGAAAGCTTACAGTAGATTGACTGGAAGATAACACTATTTATACATCTTGTCAAAAAATCTACAGAGATTAATTATCAAGATTTCTATGCGCCAGGTTGACCAGCCATAATATGCCCGGCTCTTTCTGTGTGACAATCCGGGAAGAATCTGGTATGACCGGTTCGGCGAATTCGCTATCGACCTGGCTGATATCCTGGAGATATGAAAAGTACAGCGTTCCCACATTCATTCCGTTTACGACGAATCTGATATCTTCGACGATGTCCTTTTCCATATTGATAGTGTACAGCAGAGATGTGTTTTCCCGATAGTCGAGAGTTATAATGACTGTGTCTTCATTCTCCATCTGTTCGCTTTGAAACCATATACGTTTATCGGCTGCGTCCCTGCGGACGAGATCGGCCGTATGCAGACCCATCCATGGGCGGGGAAGACCCTTGAAGAAAGTGCCCGCCGGATAAGCGGCGATTGTAGTTCCGTCGCCTCGGCGTAACAGTGCCCCTCCGCGACAGTCGGTAATTTCAAGCTCGTTTTCGATATTTAATCTCATCCATGCCGGGTGTTCATTATTGGCATCATACACGAACGGGATTTGCCCCCGGCCGGAGATGTTTTTGCCGTTTAATTCGCCGTTGATGTGAAAATATGTCCAGCCTCTTTTGTGCATCTGGTCACGCTGATCGATAACCGGGGTATCAGCGGGCCAGTCATATTGGAATTGCTCCGGACCTATCGTATTATAAAAATATTCCGTCAGAAAATTGGAAGTATTAACGAATCTGTAATCCACGGAACTGATTAATAATCCAGTTCCCGGATGGCGCTTGTATTCGCAAAAAGAGGACACGTCACCTTCGACTTTCGAGAGAAACGCGTTAAATTCTTCCGTATCGGTAGGCAATCGGCAGACTTTCAGGTTGCTCCAGCACACGCGATAGTTATGTATATAAATCTCTTTTTTGCCACTTTCATAATAATAGTTGCCCTGGCCGTTTTCGAGCCAGGAGCATAATTTCTTATCCTGTTCCGGAGTCCATCGCTGCATCCGCATAAACATCGGTCCGTCGATTCCTTTCGGGAAATAAAACCGTTGTTCGTAAGCTCCTTTGCTGTAACTGCCACCGAGATTCGGATCATTATCCTGTACTTGAGAGGTGAAATGAATGCTGTTTACATCTTCTCTGGAAGGTAAAAATACTGCGGATAAAGATGTGTCCGGTCCGGATAGTTCGGGCATGACCGATATACCTATGCTTGCCAACGATACTACCGCCGCTATTGTAGTAATACCCAGCTTCGAGCCGGCTGTAGCCAGTGCGGCCGTGGTCAGACCGACCTTGGTAGAGGCTGCCGTTACTGTGACCGAAGAAGCCGCATCCGCCGGTGCGGTAAGTTTGCCGAACAGACCCAGAGACGTCAATAACAAGCTCTTGCTCAGGCCCTGGTTGGCCAATTGTTTTTTAATGGCCTTTTTAGCGCGGAAAAACAAAACACGGGCCGTAACCTCGTTGCATTGCATGGCTTCGGCGATATCGGCATAAGATAATTGCTCGAAACAGCGTAATGACAATACCGCCCGGTATTGCTGTTTTATTTGCTTCATGGCCATCATAACTTTTCTGGAAAGCTCTTCCTGGAGCATTTGTTTTAGTCCGTCTTCCTGGTAATAGTTACTTCTATGTGTGAGAAAATCCTTGTAGAAAGCAGATACGGATACCATTTTTTTCCTTTGTTTGCTCTTGTAGTGCTCCTGTATTTTGTTATGTGCTATTCGATACATCCAGGGCCAAAAACGCTCTGCCTGATTCAGGCTGTCGAGAGATTGCATCATCTGAAGCAGTGTTTCCTGAGACAGGTCATCGGTCAAATCGTGATCCAGGGTTACGCGGTAAAAATAAGCGCACAATCTTCCCTTTGCTTCGTGGACCAGTTGAGTCATATATTTCTCCCGGTCACGCTGCGCCAGTTCAACCAGCTTACACCATGAATCTTGTTCAGCCATAATATTCAGCTCGCACCCTAATAGACGGCTTAAAAGAAGATTCGTTACAGATTTTCTTTGAAAAAGTGAAAAAATCCCAGGTTTTATGAAAATGCCGTGTTATTTCGTGGAAAAAAAGGTGTTATTTGGCTGTATGCCAATATCTTTTACCTTTTAAAAATGCCGCAGGGCCTTGTTTTTTTATTTTTCGCAGGTTCTTAAGATGTGCTTTGCCGTGATGCGGCTCAAGAATTTTAAGTTTTTCACATTTAGCAAAATCATCGCATTCCCAGCAGCCTTTGAGTTTTTTCTTTCTGGCACAGTTTCGTATTTTACAATCAGGTGGCCCTCCGTTACCCCGGCAAGTCTTATTGCAGCGCATTTTCACCATTGTGCCAAGAAGATTATAGCACTTGTCGTAGTCTTTGAATTCCTTGAAGAAGGGAATCTGTGCCAGCATGTCGGCCATGAGATCAAACCGATAACGCCGTAATTCTTTTCTCAGGTCCCTGGCAAGGTTGGGTACTGTATGGGTATGGCCGAAACAATCTCCACAATATAGGCCGCAATAAGCTATCATTTCCTGTTTTTTCGCCATTCCGGGCCTCCTTAAAGAAAGTAACTTTTCAAAAAATATAATCTACCAAAATCATCTTAAAAATAAAGAAAAAAAGCCCTGTCTGCAGACAGGGCCATACCATTTATTCACAAAAGTTTGTTGCCTTACTTCTTTTTTCTTCTTCGCCTTCTCCATGTAATAAATCCGGCGGGAATAAGTATCGAGCCTAAACCTGCACCGGCAGCTCCGGCCTTAACATTTGTCGGGATTATTGAAAGAATATCAACCAGCGTTAACTCTGTATAACCTTCGGGTATGCTAATATCAAATATGGTTTCATCAAGTTCAATGTTATAATCACTTAAAGTGTTGAATTCATGCAGATTCAGGTCGTTGAACATGGTCATAAGGCTCTTGCCGATGACCAGGTCACCTTCAATCCGTACCGGTAGTTGCTCATCAATCCCGATCCAGAATTTCCCTTTGTAGTCCTGAATATCAAAAACGAAATTGGGAAAAATTCCCTTGATGGATTCGACGTCCCGAAACTCAAAACCCTCAACCTCAACCCCGTCAATCTCGTCTCGCCCCAATTCCTTGTAATCGTTCTCAATAAGCACATTAAAGAAACCGTTTGGTGTGGTTAGGGTCTCCATTATTTTCGCCACGCTACCCGTAGAAGTAAACTTCACATACTTCTTATATGGTGGTAACACAATAAGGGTCTGTTGCTTCGGGAAATTAAAGGTGAGTCGATATATCAGTTTGTCTTTGACGTATCCCTCCTCAACAAAGCCATGTTCCTTCGAAAAATATTTCACGAGGTCTAATTCGGCTTTGATCCCGTCGAATTCGAAGACCTCGCCGTCCTCTCCCGGATGTGTATAGGTTTTTGTGCCTCGTATTATCATTGTCTCAATATCGGCAACATTTTGCTGAACATCAGCGAGGACTACGCCGCCGTTCCCCGGTGTTCCAAAGGGATTGAACAGAACCAAAGTTATTGCCAGTGCGGCGACAGCCGCTGCTGAATATCTTGTAACTTTATTTTCCATGATAAGTCTCCAGAAATTTTTATGTGTTTTGATTATTGAACGTGATGCAGCCGAGTCAGTGAGGATATATTTTTCGCGCCATTTCTGTGCATCGAATCGAACTTCGCCCAAATCAACGGCTCTCGATATAGTTTCATCAAGCCATTTTTCATCTTTGTTATTTTTCATAAGTCCACCTCGATGGGAGTGAGCCGATTAAGCTTTTTCACAATTAATTTTTTTGCCCTTCTTAACCTGCCGTTGACGGCCTGTTGTGAAATCCCCAATAATTTTGCAATATCCTGATAACTCATCTGGTTGTAGAAGCGAAGAAATATTACTTCTTTCATTTTGGCGGGCAGAGTTGAGATAATATCTCTTACTGCTTCAATATGGTCTTTCTGTTTATGCTCGGATATGGCGACAGGATTATCGCCCCGGATCATGACCTGTCTTTCTTTAATCCTTGCTTTTGCCATATTAGCAGCTATATTCCGGCAGATTCCCGTCAGCCATCGGCCGAAACGGCCGGCTTTCTTAAGTTTTGAAAGATCACGATAGGCAACGAATAAAGCTTCCTGAGCGGCGTCTTCAGCTAAGTCGCGGTCGGCTAACCGCGAATAACAAATTGCTACGAGTGCCGGGTAATACCGCTCACACAACCTGTTGAAGCTTTCGATATCACCACCGGCTGCAGCCTGAACTAAGTTAGTTTCTTCATTTTGCTTCACGTTTCTATTATATATGTCTGTTAAGTGAGATAAAATGGGGCGCAAAAAAATTAGAAAGTTTCTTTGAATGTTTTGATGAACGGTTTTTTTCTGATTGAATAATAATTTTATCCGAAGTCGGTATTACTGTTCGGGATGGGAGCTTTTCAGGTAATTAGAGGGCTTTCTCGAAATCCTTGACCTTTAACTTTGTTTTGCTTTTTCCCGCGGCAATTTTATGGCCTTCTTTTTTCAGCTTTTGGGCATGTGCCTTGACACCTCCGGGGAATTTAGGATTCAGACTCCCATCGTCTTTAACCACCCTCCAGTAGGGCGTTATTCTTTTTTTGCCCTTGCTTCGGTCTTCTTCAGCCGTCTCGGAAGATATCCGTAGGAAAATTCCCAAAGTCATTGGGCAAGTCGAATCCGCCTTAAATTGCTTAGCAAGGTCTTTTCTTATCTGTCCCGTTGTGACGAGCTTTTTGTTCGGTACTTTCCTTATTCGTTCATCCACGAGCATAGGTGTCGGTACGAGTATCTTTTTGCCGCCCATCTGCTTTTGCCATTTGACCGGTACGTCAACCACCTTCGGCAAACCTTCAACCGGATTTTCGAGCTTTTCCCTCCAGCTTTTATATTTGTTCGATTTCGCACTCATGTTTTCACCCTTTTGACTTTATGATTTTCAATGCGGCGGCAATATCTTCGGCAATCATTTTCCTTTTGCTTTTCTCGATGAAAAAACTCGGTCCGGCCTGTAAATATGAGGGGAATACTCTTTTCGATTGAAAGAAGTATTTTTCACCACGGAGCTTATAGGTGGAACCTGCGGGAATCACCCTTTTTTCACCGGCCCTTTTGGCTATGTAATTGAGCGATTTGATTGCAACGTCACCCATTAAAAGGAAAACCTTTATGTTTGGAAATAAAACCAGCTCTTTTTCAAGTATGAAAGAGCATTCTTTTATAGTGTCTGTTTTTATGCCGTATCCGGTTTTGCCGCATTTAATCGCTGTGGTGACATAAATCCCCATATCGAGTATATTTTGCATTGATGTTACTTTTGCTTCTGCGTCCGCAAATGCCTGGACTGTAGTTTGTGCATAAAGGGGATTTGCTTTTGCATAGAAATCATCCGAAAGGTCTTTCGGTGAGGCTTCAGATATCATTACAATTTTGATAGTTTCCGGCTTAACGTTGATATTTGGAACAATATAACTTTTTTTGTTTACGTCATCGCAAGGAAACTTTTCGCACTCAATACATTTATTCACTCGCATTTACCTGATTCCCGTATTTTTTTATCACTTCTCCTGTCAGTTGTTTTTTTGTTTTTCTACTTTTCGAATAACAAGATCGAGGATATTCTTTGGGGCTTTGTCGGGTGAGCCGGAACCGAATGGCGGGACAGGGTCATATTCGATAGCAAGCTGGATTGCCTGGGCTGTAGTTTCACCGGCGATGAGACTTGTCAGAGTAAGAGCCATATCGATTCCCGCCGAGACACCTGCACAGGTAATTACCTTGCCGTCGATGACAACTCGCTGTTTTTGTGGTTCGGCTCCGAAATTTTTTAGGGACGGCAGACTAATCCAGTGGGTTGTGGCCTTAAGTCCTTTGAGGATTCCCGCCGCACCGAGCAAAAGGGCACCGGTGCAGACTGATACCATCCATTTGGTGGTTTTATGACAGTTTGTTATCCAGTTAATGATTTGCTTGTCACCTATGATTGATTTTATACCCTGGCCGCCGGGGATAAGGAGAATATCCGGTGTTGAAATATCTGAGATGGCGTGGTCGGCGGTTAGTTTAAGATGGACATCTGTTTTCTTCGGGCCCGGTTCCTTTGCCACATATTTCATTACCATATCCGGGATATTGGACACTACTTCGCAGGGGCCGACAACATCAAGAGCATTTACATCATCGAATAATAAAACCGCTGTTTCCATACACTTACTATAGTGCTTTGACTTTCGGTTAGTCAAAGAAAAAAAAGTGCCTAAAGTTGAAAGTGACTAAAGTTAATAAAATTCACTTTAGCTCACTTTAGACACTTCGGTTCGCTTTGGTGGCGGGTGCTGTATCAACCGGTGGTATGTCATTGTTCAGAAGAGATTTTTCATATATGTTTTATCCATTGCGAACCCACTTTGACAATATTCAATTAGATAGTAAAGATATGAAAAGCGCTAGAATCCACTCATCTTTCCGGGGGATTTCATTCTAAGAGGCGCTTAGAATATCGCTTCGATAATAATTTTTCGCCTTTTTCTTTACGAACTGCCGGAATTGATTCCGGGTATAAATAATAAAGGAACTAATAGATTTCAAATAAATAAGGAGAATACGAAAGTGGAAACATGGAAAGGATTTACAAAGAAAAGGTATATGTGGTTAATACTGCTTTTTTTGGTTATTATCGGCGGCTCGGTTGGAAGATGGTTGCTGGGTGCCGAACCTAAGATGTCAAATCCCGTCATTAATATTGTTATAGATGATTTCGTGAAGAAAGCGACGAACACCCCGGCAAATTTTATCTGGACCCTTGATGTTACTCCGGCCGCGCAGAAAAGCGCGACAGGTAATGTAAAGCTTGTCCAAGATGACGGCAAATCCTGCCTTCATCTCAAAAAGCCGGTATCGGCTGAAAATAACTGGAGCATAATAGGTTCTCGAACGGGTTTGGCAAATTTCGGAGAAGGTTTGCACACCTCTGCCTATGAGGGTGTATATGTGAAGGCCAAAGGCTCGCCCGGCCAATGGGTTATTGGCCTGTGGGTTGAAGATACACAAGGTGATATAAGACTGTACCAGGCCCCAATCGATCTTAATAAAAATTGGCAGGAAATCCAGGTGCCGTTTCGCAGGTTCCACGCGCTCCCTGCAAAAAGGACTATGAAGAGTCCCGAATTGATTCGTCTGAGCAGTGTAGCGGGCAGGCAGCAAAAAACTGTAGAGATATATCTGGATGAGATCGGATTTTATAAGGAGCGAAAGATGTTTAATAAGCTGACGCCTGAAGAAGCAAGGGTGATTATCAATAAGGGAACGGAACGGCCTTTCAGCGGCAAATATAACGACTTTTTCGAAAAAGGCGTTTATACCTGCAAGCGATGCGAAGCCGAGCTGTTCGAGTCGAATTCGAAATTCAAGTCCGAATGCGGCTGGCCAAGCTTCGATGAGCAGATAGACGGTGCCGTGAAGTGGCAGCTCGATGCCGATGGAGTCCGTACGGAAATCCTTTGCAACCAGTGTGGTGCTCATTTGGGACATGTTTTTATGGGTGAGGGACTGACAGATAAAAACACTCGCTATTGTGTCAATTCTATTTCTATGAACTTTGTACCGGCCGAGAATAAAAAGACCGAAGAAGCAATATTTGCATCCGGCTGTTTCTGGGGAACAGAGTATCATTTCCAAAAAGTCCCGGGTGTAATTTCTACGACCGTTGGTTATACCGGAGGTCATGTTGATAATCCAACCTATAAACAGGTATGCACCGACAAGACGGGGCACGCCGAGGCTGTCAAAGTCGTATATGATCCCTCGAAGACAAGTTATGAGGAATTGGCAAAGTTGTTTTTTGAAACACATGACTTCACACAGCTAAATCGGCAGGGGCCGGACATCGGCAAGCAGTACCGTTCGGCGGTTTTCTATTTGAATAACGAACAGAAAGAAATTGCCACAAAGCTTCTCGATGAACTCGAGAAAAAAGGCTCTAATGTTAAGACTGAAATAACCGCTGCAGGCAAATTCTGGCCGGCTGAGGATTATCATCAGGATTATTACGAAAAAACCGGTAAAAGCCCTTATTGTCATATATATCGAAAGATATTCTAAGGATATTTTTAAGAGCCGGGAGGTGGAGTCGAGGATGTAATACCTTCCGGCTCTCTTTTTTAAATCGCCATTACTAAATCTTCGTTTCGACCGCAAAACATCACATTTTTATCAGTAATCAACTGTATGTTTGCTTTACGGTTTTTTTCTTGTCTTGCTCGCCTTATCCACACATAATAGCCCCGTTTAAGGGTAATGGTTCTTTTATAGTTCTGCATAATATGTGATTCCTGGCCTAAGGAGAAAAATGGCTATGAAACGGAAAGTATTATTTTTTATAATATTGGCGGTTTTGTTAAGTGGTTGTATCAGCCATAGTTATGAAAAACAAGCCGATGGAATTATGATTAAGCTCAAAAAACAAAAGACTACGGATCCGAACATATTGAAAGTTGAGGTCTGTTCCGAGAGTATCTTCCGTATTGTTGCTTCTCCATCCGAATCTTTTTCGGACAGGCAGAGCCTGATTGTGGAAAAACGCGACAGGGAAAATGTGCCGTATTCCGTTAAAGAAAAGGGAAATATTGTGAATATTTCCACCTCTAAAATTACGGCCGAAATCTCCAAAAAAACGGGGGAAATAGCTTTCTATGATAAGAACGGTCGATTGATACTCCGGGAGAAAAAGGGCGGCGGTAAAGTTTTCACACCGGCCGAAGTTATGTCAGAGCAAACGTACCATGCCCGGCAGGTGTTCGATTCTCCGTCTGATGAAGCGTTTTATGGACTGGGCCAGCATCAAAACGATATAATGAATTACAAGGGCCACAACGTGGACCTATGGCAGCATAATATGGTGGCGTCGGTCCCGTTCCTTGTTTCCAGCAAGAACTACGGCATACTCTGGGACAATAATTCGCGAATAAAGTTCGGTGACATTCGGGACTATCAGCCATTGTCGTCTTTAACGCTGTACGATAAAGACGGCAACAAGGGCGGATTAACGGCCGAGTATTTCCGCACTGCATATTTTCAAACGCCGGTTGCCACAAGAATCGAATCTGCCATCGCTCACGAATCTCTTGATACACAGGGCGGTTTCCCGGAAGGATTTGATTTCGGCAGAGGCAGCGTTCGCTGGAGCGGTGAAATTCAATCCGGCGAATCCGGCGTTCATACCTTCCGATTCTACAGTTCGCATTATGCGAAGGTATGGCTCAACGGTGAATTGGTCGTGGACTCGTGGCGGCAGAATTGGTGTCCCTGGTCGCATATACTGCACCTGCCGATGAAAGCTGGCAAAAGATACCCCATTAAAATCGAATGGGTGCCGAACAGCGGTTATATCGGATTGCGCTACCTCGGTCCGAGTAAGGAGCTGGATAATACCATGTCAATTTATTCCGACGTGGCCGAGAAGATTGATTATTACTTCATATACGGAGATAATCCGGACCAGGTAATCGCTGGTTATCGCAAAATAACCGGCAAGGCCCCGATGATGCCGAAATGGGCGATGGGTTTTTGGCAGTGCCGCGAACGCTATCAGAGCCAGGAGCAGTTGCTTTCGGTCGTTAAAGAATTCCGCAAACGGCAGATTCCGCTGGATAGTATCGTGCAGGACTGGTTTTACTGGCCGGAAGACAAATGGGGGGACCATGATTTCGATCCGGAACGTTTCCCCGGCCCGGCGGGAATGGTTAAAGAGTTACACGATGAGCTAAACACTCATATCATGATTTCGGTCTGGCCGAAGTTCTATGTCGGCACGGAAAATTACAACCAGTTTAAGGAAAAAGGCTGGCTGTATATGCGTAATGTCGAAAAAAAGGAACGCGACTGGGTCGGACCCGGTTATCATTCCACTTTCTATGATCCGTACAGCGAGGGCGCTCGCGAATTGTTCTGGAAGCAGATCGAGGAGAAATTGTTCAGCAAGGGATTCGATGCATGGTGGCTGGATGCGACCGAACCGGATATTCATTCCAACCTGTCACAGACAGAGCATCTTTTGCGTATTGGTCCTACGGCACTGGGCACATCGGCCCGATATCGCAACACGTATTCGTTGATGAATGCTAAGGGCATATACGAGGGCCAGCGAAAGAATAGTCCCAATCAAAGAGTTTTTATCCTGACCCGCTCGGCCTATGCCGGGCAGCAGCGATATTCCGCAGCGACATGGAGCGGCGATATTGCAACGCGATGGTACGACCTTAAGGCGCAGATTTCCGCCGGGCTGAATTTCTGCCTGTCAGGCATTCCTTACTGGACGATGGACATCGGCGGTTTCGCCGTCGAGCCGCGTTTCGAGCGCAATGTCAAGCCGGAGGATTTGGAAGAATGGCGCGAATTAAACACACGCTGGTTCCAGTTCGGTACTTTTTGTCCCATATTCCGCGTGCACGGTCAGTTCCCGTATCGCGAAATGTTTAACCTTGCGCCGGACGACCATCCGGCATATCAAACAATGCTGGCGTACGACAAGCTGCGGTATCGCCTGATGCCGTATATTTATTCGCTGGCCGGCATGGTGACACACGATGACTACACGATTATGCGTGCCCTGGTTATGGATTTTGGCGATGACAGCAATGTCCATAATATAGGCGACCAGTTTATGTTCGGTCCGTCACTTTTGATTAATCCCGTCACCGAGTATAAGGCCAGGTCACGAAAGGTATATTTGCCGGCGGGGACCGGCTGGTATGACTTCAAGACCGGCCAATATTACACGGGTGGCCAGACCATCGAAGCCGATGCCCCATATACAGACATGCCGATTTTTGTCAGGGAAGGTTCGATTATTCCTTTCGGCCCTGCGATTCAATACACGGCCGAAAAGCCGGCCGATCCGATTCGCTTGTTCGTTTATACAGGCAAAGATTCAGCATTTACCCTGTATGAGGACGAAAATATCAATTACAATTATGAGCGGGGCGCTTACAGTGAAATTGCTTTTGTATATAACGAAGCTGCGAGGTCACTTACAATAGGCGCCAGACAGGGAGAATTCCCCGGAATGCTCAAGGCAAGGACATTTGAGATTGTCTGGGTCGATAAGGACAAGCCGGTTGCCTTTAATCTCGGGGCCGCTTCCGCCCAGGCGGCTCGCTATAATGGAAGAGAGCTGATTATAAAGCGAAAGTAAAGGTCTTATGAAGTACGGACATTTTGACGATAGCTGCAAGGAGTATGTTATAAAGGACCCGAAAACTCCGTATCCATGGATTAATTACCTTGGTACGGAGGATTTTTTTTCGCTTATCTCGAATACCGCCGGGGGATACAGCTTTTATCGTGACGCAAAATTAAGAAGAATCACAAGGTATCGATATAACAATGTCCCTGTCGATGACGGCGGCAGATATTTTTATATCGTTGACGGCGCCGATATCTGGTCGCCGGGCTTCAAGCCGGTCATGGCCGCACTGGATTCCTATCAGTGCAGGCACGGGCTGGGTTATACGATAATTACCGGCGAAAAGAACGGCTTGCAGGCACAGGTACAGTATTTTGTGCCGCTCAGTGACAATTGCGAAATCCAGAAAGTGACACTGACCAACAATGGCAAAGCGGCAAAAAAGATTAAACTTTTTTCATTTGTCGAATTTTGCCTGTGGAACGCGCTTGACGATATGACAAATTTTCAGAGGAATTTTTCAACGGCAGAAGTGGAGGTCAAGGATTCGGTTATTTACCATAAAACCGAATATAAAGAAAGGCGAAATCATTACGCCTTTTATTCGGTAAACCAGCCAATCGCCGGTTTCGATACGGACAGGGACTCTTTTGTCGGTCTGTATAACAGCTTCGCGAGTCCCGATGCGGTGAGCGACCGAAAGTGCCGCAACTCGATTGCCCACGGCTGGTCTCCGGTCGGCTCGCACATGCTGGAAATCAATCTTTCTCCGAAACAGGAAAAAGAAGTTATTTTCATTCTCGGATATGTTGAGAACGACGAGAACAAAAAGTGGGAAAGTCCCGGCGTAATAAATAAGCAAAAAGCCGAACGGCTTATCGAAAAATACAGCAATGCAGATTCCGTCGATAAGGCCTTCGAGCAGTTAAAAAACTACTGGTCGGACCTTCTCTCGGTTTATCGGCTGGAAAGTCACGATGAAAAGCTCGATCGCGTGGTCAATATCTGGAACCAGTACCAGTGCATGGTGACATTCAATCTGTCGCGAAGCGCTTCATATTTCGAATCCGGAATCGGCCGCGGGATAGGTTTCAGGGATTCCAACCAGGACCTCGTAGGATTCGTCCACCAGATACCCGAGAAAGCCAGAGGCCGAATTTTGGATATTGCTGCGACGCAGTTCGAAGACGGCGGCGCCTATCATCAGTATCAGCCTATGACTAAAAGGGGAAATAATGAGATAGGCGGTAACTTCAACGATGACCCTCTGTGGCTTATTCTCTCGACCAGCAGTTACATAAAAGAAACCGGCGACTGGTCGATCCTGGACGAGATGGTCCCGTTCGATAACGACCACGCCAAAGTAGAATCTTTATTCGAACACTTGAAGAGGTCATTCTATCACGTGGTAAATAATCTCGGCCCTCATAATCTGCCGCTTATAGGCAGGGCGGACTGGAACGATTGCCTGAATCTCAATTGCTTCTCGACCAATCCGGATGAATCCTTCCAGTTGTCCGAAAACAAAAAAGACGGCCTCGCCGAGTCCGTTATGATTGCGGGAATGTTCGTTCTTTATGGAACCGAGTTTGTGGAGTTATGTAAAAGACACGGCCGGAAGAAGGAAGCGGATGAAGCTGTTTCCCACGTTAATAAAATGAAGGAAAGTATCAATAAATATGGGTGGGACGGCGATTGGTTCCTGCGTGCTTACGATTATTTTGGGAAAAAAGTCGGCAGTAATGAACACGCCGAAGGCAAAATTTTTATCGAGCCTCAGGGCTTTTGCATTATGGCCGGATTGGGTCTCGACGACGGCAGGGCGCAGAAGACACTTGAGTCAGTAAAAAAATATCTCGACTGCGACTATGGCATAGTCTTGAATCATCCCCCCTTTACTAAGTATTACCTTAACTTAGGCGAAATTTCCACGTATCCGGCAGGGTACAAGGAAAATGCGGGAGTATTTTGTCATAATAATCCCTGGATTATGATTGCCGAGACCATCCTTGGCAACGGTGAAAGGGCGTTCGAGTATTATAAAAAAATCGCGCCTGCATATCTTGAAGATATCAGTGACCTGCACAAAACCGAGCCTTATGTCTATTCACAGATGATTGCCGGCAAGGACGCATTTACGCCGGGCCAGGCGAAGAACTCATGGCTGACCGGCACCGCGGCGTGGAACTTTTATGCCGTCACCCAGTATATTCTGGGTATTAGGCCGCAATACGACGGGTTATTAATCGATCCTTGTATTCCGGAGGACTGGGATGGTTTTACCGTGGAGAGAAAATTCCGAAACGCCGTCTATAAAATAACGGTGCAAAATCCGAAACACGTCTCAAAGGGTGTAAAAGAAATTCTCGTTGACGGCAAAAAGCAAGATGGAAATCTCCTGCCTGCCTTCGAGGACGGCAAAATCCATAAGATTCAGGTTGTTATGGGATAATTCGGAGCCTTCTCAAATTTCCATAATTTTAATGCTGTAAGGCTCTAAGCTGATATCGATTGCATTTCCTTTTGCATCGAGTACTTTTGTTTGTTGTGCCTTTTCACTGCTGTTTATCACCACCAGTTTTTTCGCTTTCGGGTAATAAGCACAGTCCGTGTTGATGTTGCTGGTTGTCCACGGTCCGAAGTCACTTTGATGGCCTGCGGCCCAGAAAAGGCAACGGTGTAGAAGCCGGGTGTTTTGCGGCGTAAACTTGAAACCGGAAAGATAAGCCGATTGTCCCTTGCCGAAGCTGTGGAGGGTGATTTTCGGCGACCGACCACTATCGAAGAGAACCTGCGTGTCTTTATCTGTTATATAAATATTATCGATGTCGTCCCCGAAGTCTATATCGCCTTCGGCATCCTCAAGAATGAAGTGCTTCTGTTCGGTTATGGTGTAATTTCGCTTGGGCTTGCCGCAGGTCTGTCCTGTCTCACAGTCCACGCCGAGGATATGGACAAGCTGGAAGTACTGGCTGCTGTGACGGCAGGCAGAAGGTTCACCGACGCCGATGAATCCTCCGCCGTTGGCGACCCATGCGGTAATCGTCTCGATTATTTTTTCGTTTTTCCAGTGCTCTCCGCCTGTCCAGGCGCTGTCGAGGCGTCCGGCGTTGATAATGACCCGACAGTCTTTTGGTATGCCGTTTCGGAGAATATCGTCGAAGCTGATGAAGGTGACATCTACCGGAAGACCGGCTAATGACTCGGTAAGCTCGTACAGCTCCATTCCGGCGATGAAATGGCCTACGTACACCCACGAGCGCAGCTTGCCCCAGGCCGTCAATACGGCCACTTTGATAGGGGCAGTGTAAGGTTTGTCGTTTTTATGGAAACCGCGCAGCGTTCTGAACTCTTCAGTGATTTGCGTTACCGTCTCTACGAATTCGGGGAAAGTCTCTACAAGATGCAGATAGCCACCCAGGCCGATTCTGTCCACCGGCTCACGAAGCAGTCCCCGGCGGATATTGGCCCAGAAACGCCTGGCATCCCGTGCCGGATCGCCGCCTTCCATAAATGTTGGTTCGCCTTTCAGACCGGTCGGGAAAAGATATGGATGCAGACGCAGCTCCTTTGTTTTAACACCCTGCGCACCGGCACATAGTCGGGCCTCGAAGGCGTTGAACACACATTTAATCAGGCCGTCGAAGCCGAAGTTTTTGAATCTTTCGCCATATGGTTCGGTGCCGACCCAGTGGTCGTCGTAGAACATATAGGCCTGCTTGCCTGCGGCATGGACCAGGTCGATGCACTTTCTCCCGAAGTTAGTAATGAATTCGTTCATAAAGTCCATCCAGTCCAGCAAGCGTCGCGACGGCACATTGTGACTGGAACAGTAAGAGCCGTTGTTGACGAAATCTTCGCTTGTCAGCTTGTAGCCTTTTGCCTCGGAGAAAAGACGCATGGCATAAGGGCTGACCGTCATCTCGTATGAACCCCAGTCCGCGTATGTGAAACGCAGATCGGCAGAATCGCCCCAGAACCAGGCGAAGTTATAGAACATCGAGGTAAAGCGAACGATTTTTGTCCGGGGGTGGTCTTCGAGCCATTGTTCCAGATAACTTAAGATGAATTCCTGCGTCTGGGGATATATCGGGTCAATCACCATCAGGTGCTCCCTGTCACCCCAGTTGTTGGTGACGTGGTTGTACATCGAAATGGCTTCCCAGATTCGATAGGCCAGGAAATTAACAGTGTATTTATGCCACTTTTGTGTGCCTTTTATAGTAATGGTTCCTTTGTCAGGATCGAAGTCCCATTGCTCGATTGGAATTTCCCTGCCGGTGGTCCTGTCGAATACCTGCCACCATGTTTTGGGATCGTCGTGAGTATTAACCAGGAATTGTTCCCGGAAAAAGCCGCTTAACAAATCTATCGTGACGTTGTCACTTTGGGCGATAACGGGATAGCTCATTAAATAGTTTTGCTGGAGCTTGTCCATGTTCGCCTTCGCCCATTTGTTGTCGATGCGAACAAGGCAAATCGTGGAATAGATATCGAATCCGGTGGAAATTATTTTTTCCGAAAGTACCGTGCCGTCACTGTCGCGTATGGCGTCGGCCCCCCATTTTTCGGCAAGCTCCAGAGTCAAGTCTTCGTAACCTGCCTCGCCCGGCAGTGTAAAATTACCTTTATTTAATGCATTATCAGTCATCTCAACCTCTCGTTTTCAATTCACGGTTTTCGTTATTCGGTTGCGCTGCTCGTTTCGTCTAACGTATTACGTTTAACGTTACGAGCCTCGTCACCGCAACCGATTAACGTAGATAGCAATTACTCCTTGCTTTTTCTCTCTTTCAGTTCCACTTCTATTCTTGCCATTAATTTTTTGCTAATGGGATAGAAGCACAAAACCAGACCACAGACCAAAATAATAGCTGCGGGGATAAGACTAAACAGCAGTTTGATTCCATGCGTCGTCCTCAGGGTCTGAGGCACATTGGCCACATATCCGAAGCGGCCCAGCGCCTGCAGGCTCATAAAGCCGCCGACTGCGACCCCCATCTTTATTGCAAACATGATACCCGCAATGACCAGGCCCGTTGCTCGGCGTCCGAACTTCCACTCATGAAAGTCCGTCGCATCGGAGAACATGGCAAACATAAATACCGGCATGGCACCCGCTACCAACGACCAGATAAAATTGAACAATAACAGTAGCTTTAAGTTAAATGCGCTGTCGTTTTCATTCCAGGCGATTCTGCCGTCCGCCGCCGAAGCCGACAGCACGTCCGTGTCGCCATCCGAATCCAAGTCTGCGGCAAAAAATAATCTTGCATAGTCGGCTTTGGTGATCATCAGTCTCTGGTTGGAGAATATACCGCCGTCCGCCTCGGTGGTGATTACTCTTTGTTTGAAGAATTCGACTTCTGCTATTCTATTTATTACTTCGTTTTCTTCGTTTCTTTCTTCTTTGACTTCTGTGATATTTTCATACCATGCGATCTTTCCGTTAGCATCCGAAACTGATATAACGTCCGGATCACTGTCCGAGTCCAAGTCCGTCACGTAAATCAATTTTATGCCGTTGGCGTCCGTGGCAATTATTTTCTGTTCGGAGAAATTGCCTGCTCCGTCGTTTTCATACCAGGCAATCCTGCCGTCACCGGCCGAACCAGATATCACGTCAGCATCGCCGTCCGAGTCGAGGTCCGCCGTGCAAACCGAACATGTGTCACCGGCTTCAGCGGAGATTATTTTTGGGTCGGAAAAACTTCCTGTGCCGTCATTTTCATACCATGCGACCTTATTGTCCCGGGCCGATGCCGACAGTACGTCCAGGTCTCCGTCCGCATCCAGGTCCGCGGCATGAACCGATTTTGCGTCATCGGCTTCAGTAGTAATCGGTTTTGTGTCGGAGAAGTTTCCTGTGCCGTCGTTTTGGTACCATGCGATTTTGTCGTCCTGGGCCGAAGCCGACAATACATCCAGGTCGCCGTCTGCGTCCAGGTCCGCGGCATAAACCGATTCCGCCCCGTCGGCCTCGGTGGTAATCAGTTTTTGGGCGGAGAAATTACCCGCACCGTTATTTTGGTACCATGCTATCTTGTCATCCTCGGCCGAAGCCGATAATGCATCTATGTCACCATCCGAGTCGATATCCGCCGCGTACACCGAGCGTACGCCGTCGACTTCGGTGGTAATTACCTTTTGTTTGGAAAGGTTGTATTGAGGCAGTACATAGAATGCGCCTCCAAGAACTACACTGGCCAAGGAGAAGAAAATCATTAATGGTTTTTTGCCGCAGTACTTTTTGAGAGGCGTGCTGAGAAAAACGCCGGCCATCATACCCAGGGTGCCAACTGTCAAAAATACAGTGGTCTGATCAAAGTCTAAGATCAGAGGTCCTATGGTCCAGGTGAACATGTTATTACTGCCGTTACAATAGACGTAATCGAAATAGTATATGCCTGCACCGTTGCGTATTACGTTATGGGTAACCCAGAAGATACATGCAATAAACAGAATGATCCAGGGGGCATTTCTAAAGACATCCGCAAGATCCTGCCTGAACGTACTCTTCTGCTCTTTCGGCGGCTGGACACGCTCCCGTGTGGTCAGGAAGGTAATTAGCAGCAGGACAATAGCGATTGCACCGAAGACGCCCATCGTCATTTGGTAGCCCAGCGCTTTACTATAGCCCAATGCTTCATCGTAGCCGGGATGGGAGGGATTGGCACCGAGGAACTTGGCCAATGGGAGCGTAAAGGTGGTAATCAACATCGCCCCGACAAATGCGAAGAAGAAGCGATACTGCGACAGGGTCGTTCGTTCCTTGGAGTCCGGGGTCATAACGGCCATCAGGGAGGAATAGGGGATATTGATTGCCGTATACGCCATAGTTGCCAGGATGTAGGTGACATAGGCATAGACGACTTTCATATTCTGACTCCAATCGGGTGTGATGAACATCGCGCATGCCAGAATCCCGTAAGGAACCGCCATCCACAACAGGTAGGGCCGGAACTTGCCCCATCGCGTGTTGGTGCGGTCCGCGATCATGCCCATAAGAGGGTCGTTAATCATGTCCCAGACACGCGTAACAAGAAACATGAAGCTCGCCACCTTTGGATCGATCCCAAATACATCCGTATAGAAGATCATAAGAAAGAAGCTCCACGCCTGATACAGGATATTAGATGCGGTATCGCCGAAGCCGTAACCTATTTTCTCATACAGGGGTAGCTTCCCGCTTAAGTCACCATCGGCCGAGCCTGTGACCTTCGGAATCGAATTATTGTCGGATTTCATTGTGATTTGTTCCTCTTTAGGGCATTATAGATAATTTTGATTCGCCTAATACGCACTTCCTATTTTGACGTTCGTGTCATGAAACGTTTAGAACGGGCGTCATTTAACAAAAAATACTCCGCCTCTGCAAGTAAAATTAAGAAACAAATAAAATCTGTCAGCGTATTCCCAAAATCCCTGCTAAATGGTATAGTTCATCTATGAAAATAATGCCCCGTCGGAAATTTTAGGTAAAACTGAGGCGATTTATGTTAAGAATAATCTACATAAATTATCTTACATCTCTCAATGTTGGAGGATAATATGCAGCTTCACATCATCGATATATCAATCATTATTCTTTACCTTGTTACAACGGTTGTTGTCGGATTTCTCATATCGAAAAGGGCCTCCAAAAATATGGATTCGTACTTTCTCGGCAGCAAGAGTATCCCCTGGTATATACTTGGTGTTTCTAATGCTTCGGGAATGTTCGATATAACCGGGACGATGTGGCTTGTATATCTTCTGTTTGTTTACGGTCTCAAAGGTGTATTCATGCCGTGGCTGTGGCCCGTTTTTAACCAGATATTTTTAATGATATATCTTTCCTGCTGGCTGCGGCGTTCGAATGTCATGACCGGCGCCGAATGGATGAAAACAAGATTCGGCACCGGAATCGGCTCGCAGTTATCCCATATTGTCATCGTTATATTTGCCCTTGTGAGCGTCATTGGTTTTTTAGCTTACGGTTTCAAGGGAATCGGTAAGTTTTCATCGGAATTTCTGCCTTGGAATCTGACGCCGAATCAATACGGCCTCATCTTTATGGGTATAACCACCCTGTATGTTGTTAAAGGGGGGATGCACAGCGTGGTTTTAACCGAGCTGATTCAATTCGTCATAATGACAGTAGCATCTATCGCCGTTGGTATAATCGCCATGAACCATGTCACTTCGGGACAAATCTCGGAACTAGTGCCTCAGGGATGGGGACAGTTGCATTTTGGCTGGAGGCTTAATCTGGACTGGAGCGGGATCCTTGATTCGGTCAATACTAAGATCTCAAAAGATGGTTACGGATTATTCACCTGCTTTATGATGATGATTCTCTTCAAAGGCTTCTTGGTAAGTACAGCGGGTCCTGCTCCAAACTATGATATGCAGAGAATTCTCGCTACAAGAAGTCCCAAAGAAGCTTCCAAAATGAGCGGCTTTGTGTCCGTGGCTCTGTTTTTCCCGAGATACATGCTGATAACGGGCCTGGTAGTCTTGGCCATTGTATATATTATGCCCGATTTGGCGGCAATGGGTGATAAAATCGATTTTGAAATGATTTTGCCGATGGCGATGCGCAGGTTTGTTCCAACCGGTCTTTTAGGTGTATTAATGGCTGGTTTGATTGCGGCGTTTATGTCAACTTTTGCCGCGACGGTCAACGCGGCCCCGGCTTATATTGTCAACGATATATATAAACGCTATATCAATCCCACCGCTTCTGATAAGCAATATGTCAGGATGAGTATCATCATTTCGCTTGCCGTTGTGGTGGTGGGTATTACGTTTGGGCTTTTTGTCGTTGAGTCGATAGATTCGGTGACGCAATGGATAGTCTCATCCCTGTGGGGCGGATACGCTGCGGCAAATGTTTTGAAATGGCATTGGTGGCGATTCAACGGTTATGGTTATTTCTGGGGGATGATTACCGGTCTGGTTGCGTCTCTCATATTGCCATTATTTATGAGTTTGCCGGATTTTTACATATTTCCATTTATTTTAGTCATCTCACTGGCCGGTTGTTTTGCCGGGACATTGCTGACAAAACCGGAAAATGACGAAGTTCTCAAATCTTTCTATAAAACAATACGCCCATGGGGATTCTGGAAGCCGATACACGAGAAGGTCGTTCAGGAAGATCCGACCTTCGAAGGAAATAAAAATTTCAAAAATGATATGTTCAATGTGGTTATTGGGATTATCTGGCAGACGTCACTAATCGTTATTCCGATATACCTGATTATTAAAGAAAGAGTTTCCCTGATTACGGCGATTATTATCCTGGCGATTACCTCGTTTATTCTCAAGAAGAACTGGTACGACAAATTAACCGATTAGTGGCAAAGGATTGCGGTAAAGAGAGCTGAAGTGCCTAAAGTGAATTACTTTTAACTTTAGATACTTTTCATTTTAAGCACTCAAAACTTTAGTCATCTCCGGTTCATCGTCACACAGAGGACGATGGCACGAGAGATAAGGGTGGTCTTTTTTGCTGTAAAGGGCGGGTCCGTATCCGCAGAGCTTGTTTCCTGCTTTATGACTTTTTTAGCCAGCCTCAGCAGTTGCGACCGGATCTGAACTCCGGATTGTTTTGCGGCAACCATGTTGATTTCAAATCGAACTTTCTTTTCCTCCATTATCAGATTAATGATGCCTCCGGCCTCGAGAAAACCTTTGTAATCTGCGACCGTGAGAACGCCATGCTCTTTTACGGATTCGAGGATATTTGGTGTATAAATTTTTTCCGAAGGGCAGATAAACAACAGATGGGATTCCCGGATAGCCTCTATTTGAGGATGTTTCTCTGAAGCGTTATCCAGTCCGGATATTCCTTTATATTGTTTTACGATAACTTTTTTGCCTTCTATAGTCTTGTTTTTTATATTATCAAAAGCATCCTGAAAAACATTTTCGCCGATAATACTGATAATTACTGGTTCATTTGAATCCTTTGTCTTTGGTTTCGGCCATTCCACGAATTTCAGAAAGTTAAACAGAAACGCGGCCTTGATTTGGTATTCCTGGTTCGTGACGTCATCGCCCCGGACCGGCTGCAGGAAAGGCACCAGGAACAGCCATGTTATGAGTATTATATATGTGACAGTTTTGCTATTCATTGATAATTCACTATTTACGCATTCTATATTTAATTCGTCAATATATGTTTTAAAACTTTAAAAGCAAACTGACGAAAAATGTCCTTCCCGGTACTTCGTGCCCTGTAAATGTGCTACTTTCTCTGACAGGATCGTGTGTTTTATCGAGTAAATCTCTTACGCCGACCATTATCTGCCCCTTTTCCTTGTTAAAGGTTTTAGAGACATTCAAAATCCAAACGGTGTGAGACATTTACGCTATTATCGCCTGCCGACGGATGATAGCCCGGAGTCGTATCGGTATAAGCGTAGTTTACATTAAATGTCCAGTCGGGCTGTATTCGATGCCGATATCGCATACCGGCTTTATGTTTTGCCGGGAGAAAGGCTGAAACGTCCTGATTTGACCTGTCCGGCTCAAATTTATTATAGTTGTACCAGCCCGATATTCTGCCCCATGTTTTATCGAGAGCTATTTCAAGTTCACTTCCCCATGCATCAGCTCCGTCAATGTTGTCGACGGTAGCGAAAGTCTGGCCGAGAATGTTTGTAGTTTTCCGATACCCGATAAGTTTATCGAATTTCTGATAATACGCATCGGCACGTAAAGACAATGTTTTTGAAAGCATTGTGACATAACCGGTCTCAAGACAGTAAATCTCCTCGTTTTCGAGGCTTCTCGGGGCGGTCACGTTCAAAAGATACAGCGGCCCCATAGGTAATAGGGAGCTGGATGCCTCTCTTAATTCTGCTAAGGGTGCGCTGAAAGCTTTTGCCGCACTGAATCGAAGGATATCGTTTCCTGCCTTATCGGACTTATAAAAAGCGGTCAATCGACCGGACCAGTCGGTCTTTGTACCCGAATAATAATCGCCGCGAAGCTGACTTTCAAACTCCCATCGATCGCTCAATTCCCATCTGTCGATGGCGAACAACCCCACATTGTATTCGTCCAACGGTTCGCCGTCTAAACGTACCTGCTGTGCCGATGAAGTGTCGGAATTAATATAATCCCGTCGAAAGCTGGTCCCTATACATGAGTTGTGTCCCTCTTTTAAGCTGAAATTATATTGTGCTTCCAGTTCATGCCGTTGCATCGAAAATATCCCCGCCATGGGCCAATTCATGTTCCAGAATTCGCCGGACCATTGCAGGTAACCTGAGTTGCCATTAACAAAATTATGGTCGAGCTTCATATATGTTCGTACATCATCTTCCCGAATATTCTCTCCTGGAAAGTGTCCGCCGAGTTCATAATCTCCTGCGTCAATATGTGTATAGCCTATTCCTGTGGATAGTTTTGTCATGTCCGAGATATCAATGAATATATCGGTATCAATTCGGCTGTTACGTGTAAAATCCCTGGCCTCGAACGTACTGAATCCTATCAGTGGTTCGAGTGCCGGATTAGCGATTTCAAAATTGGCTGTTCCATCGATGGCATCTTCGGAACTTTTGATATCCTCGTATCCGACGGATATTCTCCAGCTCAAGGCGGATTCTTTCTGGGCCCATCGCAAATACGTATAGCTGTCACCGAATTCGGTAAAGGTTGTTTTGGCCGTGCCGCCAAGGACATCCGCAGGTTTTTTTGTGATTATATTGACTACGCCGGTAAGTGCGTTGGCTCCCCATGCTGCGCTTGCGGGACTTCGGACAATCTCGATTCTTTCGATATCCTCGACCATAAAAGGCAAAGCCTGGAAGTGAGGCCCGCCGTAAACGGGATTGTCCGCCAGACGTCCGTTGATTAACAACGTGGTCCGATCCGAGAAGGTCTCATGCAAACCGTGAATGCCGATGGCATACCTTCTGCGATCGATTTGAAGCACATCTATACCACAAAAAAACTGGAGTATTTCAGGAATACTTGTCAGGCCGCTGTAGTGAATGTCTTTGGATGTGATGATAGTAACCGGACTCGATTGTTCTATTGATTTTTGGGGCAATCTTGAGGCGGCCGTGGCTATCGGAATCTCCATAAGTTCATCGAGGGGCATATCGAAATAATCCGGCGTTTCACCGGTATTCGGCTGTTGTGCGAGTATCCTGAAATTGATCACTAATACAAGCGACAGTATTAGTAGTATCGTAGATTTTTTTAACATACTTCGTTTACTTCGGAAAGGTTAACTATTTGTAAAGATCCCCCATGATTTTTATATCTTTTATACCTTTAGAGTAGTTTTCTCTTATGAGTACCCCCGTGTATATATGTGTTTTATCGTCAGGTACGCATAGGGGCTTAACCAAATTCCTTTGCATGATTTTGATTAGAGATGACAGAAAAAAAATAAAGTAAGGCTATTATATTAAATTATGGGACCTAGCGTTTTTGACACAGTCGGCAAAGGCATAATGAGCCGGTCGATACGCGATTTTATAAAAATTAGTTGTTCTATAATATTGTAAATACAAAAAGCAATGCCATGGAATATAGGCCAATAACATGATAATCTGAAGTATTGTATTTGTCTGGCAAAGCTAAAAAAGACAAACTCACTTTAAGGATGATGAATCTGGATTTTATTATGTAACAAACTTCTGTTTGCAGCCGGAATGCTTTCCTTGTGTAGGATATTACGAAAATGTATATTATCGAATTTGACAATTTTGAGGCATTACGAAATTGCTTCGGCTGTCCGGAGTATCGTGCAACAGCTCCGCTGCGCGAAAAATCGACTAAAGGCAGGGCGATTGCGGTCGAGGGCATCGAATAAAAGACAAATCGAATGAAATTAACCGGTACAATTCACACTTTTAAGATTCCTTTTAGGATTCAGACCATCGGCGGTGGTAAATCCGCTTGTTGCAAAAGGATTTGCCTCGAGCCTTGCATACTCAGGTAAAATCCTGTAATTTCTTTTTTCCTGTTCGGACTATTGAAATCAGGATATGGAAATGGAAAATCCTTCTCACGAATATGTTCATGGCTACTCGGCCAGAGAGAACCGAAGGCTGATGGACCAGGCGACGACTCTCACGCAGCTTTTACATCACGATACTAAATATCCCGCCGGTGCGTTAGTTCTGGAGGCTGGCTGCGGAGTCGGAGCGCAGACAACTGCTCTTGTTCAAAATAATCCCGATGCTCATTTCGTATCTGTGGATATTTCGCAGGAGTCTCTCGGAGCGGCGAAAAGTCGTATTGAGACAGCAGGCTTTCATAATGTGACGTTTCAACAGGCTGATATTTTCAATTTGCCCTTTCCGGAGAGACACTTCGACCATGTCTTTGTCTGCTTTGTACTCGAGCATCTGAAAAATCCCCTGGATGCTTTACTACACCTCAAAGCAAAGCTCACAAAAGGTGGCACAATCACGGTTATCGAGGGCGACCACGGCTCGACGTATTTTCATCCCGACAGCAGGGCGGCATGGGATACAATTCAATGCCTGATTGATTTGCAGGCCCGAAAAGGCGGCGATTCCCTTATCGGCCGAAAACTCTTTCCGCTGGTACAAGACGCAGGTTTTCACAGTGTCACTGTTTCACCGAGAATGGTTTACGTCGATTCAAGCAGACCCGGATACGTGGAAGGCTTTACGAAAAATACGTTCATCGCAATGGTCGAAGGCGTTCACGACGAGGCGATTAATTCCGGACTGATAGAGGAATTGCACTGGGAAAAGGGAATCAAAGACCTCTATCGAGCGACGGGAAAAGACGGGACTTTCTGCTATACCTTTTTCAAGGCTCTTGCAAATAAGTAGAATAATCTGACTGGATAATTGATATGAGAACTTAAATGCCTAAAGTGAGCTAAAGTGCCTAAAGTGAGTTAAAATGAATTATTTTTAACTTTAGTCACATAAAATTTTTGGAAATTTACCATGAATATGGGCGGGAAGAAATTGAATTCCAGCTCAAATGGTCTGTTCCGGATTAGGATTTTTTTAGGAGTAAGTAAAATGAAGGCAGTCGTCATAAATGGCAGTCCCAAAGGTAACAAAGGCAACACGGCCTTGATATTAACGCCCTTTATCGAGGGAATGGAGGAAGCCGGGGTAGAAGTCCAAATATTTTATCCGGTGGAAATGAATATAAAACCCTGCCGGGGGGAATATAACTGCTGGTTCAAGACGCCCGGCAAGTGTTTTCAGGACGACGACATGCGGGATTTTCTGCCTGTGTTGATGGAAACGGAAATTTTCGTCCTTGCAACACCGCTGTATGTCGATGGAATGACTGGGCCAATGAAAAATATGCTGGATCGCATGATTCCTATTGCCGAGCCGATCATCGAGCTTCGGGACGACCATTGCCGCCATCCCGGCCGGGTAAAAATAAAAAAAGGAAAGCTGGTTTTGGTCTCTAATTGCGGCTTTTGGGAGATGGATAATTTCGATGCCCTTGTCACGCATGTTCAGGCGATTGGAAGGAACATAAGTATGGAATTTGCCGGAGCACTTTTACGCCCGCACGGGCCGGTCTTAAAAGGGATGATGGATCAGGGGATGGATATGAGTGATGTTTTTGAAGCGGCAAAAGATGCCGGCCGGCAGTTGGTTAGGGACGGGAAGATGTCACCTGATACCCTGAAGGCCGTCAGTCGAGACCTGCTCTCGAAAGAACAATATTTGACGATTGTAAATATGTTCATTAAAAATGCATTATCACAGAACGACAGTTGATAAAACAGGAAAAAATCTTGATGAAGAGCCTCAAAAAACCATTAATTATTTTAGTTGTTTTATTGTTTTTAGGAACCGTTTTCGCGAAGGACCTGCCAGTTGTCAGGCCTGAAAAGGTAGGACTTTCCTCGCAGCGGCTGGAACGGCGCGTTAAACATCCGGTTCTGGGTCCTTACCTATCATGTAATTGCGGACTGATGTTTAAATGAATGTTCAGAAAAAATAGGTTTGTCCGGAGGAACTTCTGTCGATAAGGTTGCATTTTGTAGCTAAAAACACTAAAATGCCTTTTTTAGTAAATTGACTATATTTAACCAGTCTTATTATGATCATACAAAGGAAACAGGAATGTTACGTAAATCACAATTATTAATCCTGGCTGTAGTTTTAATTTTATTGGGCCAGCCTTCCCATGCGGCGGTAAAAAATGTCATTCTCATGATTGGTGACGGAATGGGATTCGAGCATGTCAAGGCCACTTCGCTGTATGCCTACGGGGAAGAGGGGAAATTATCGTTCGAGCAGTATTATCGCGGTGAAATGATGACGCATTCGGCAAATTCGTATCGGGTTAGTTATCATGCAAGCGATTCAGCGGCATCAGCCACGGCGATGGCAACCGGGGAAAAGGTCAATAACGACATCATTAGTGAGCGATCCAGACAACCACTCAAAACCATTCTGGAATATTTACAGGAAAAAGGCAAAGCGACCGGTCTGGTAACAACGGTTCCCATTACACACGCGACACCGGCGGGATTCGCAGCGCACTGCCGAACTCGGAGTAATTATCGCGATATAGCAAACGATTACATGACCCAGACCAGGCCGAATATTCTTTTCGGAGCATATTACAAGAGTGGTAGGGGAATGACCGCCGAGAAAGCTAAGCAGGGCAGTTACTCTGTGGCGACAACGAGACAGGAATTGCTGGATATTGTCGGTCCGCTCGATAAAAATTCCACGGAGGTCTTTTTCATAGCGGGATTATTTTGCCCCGATGAAATGCCCTGGGAATATGATTATTATCATCCGCCGGTGATGTTGTTTCCTTTGGAGGAAGTTTTAGACGTCCCGAATTATGATACGATACCTCATCTGTCGGAGATGACCACGGCGGCTCTTGTCGTGCTGGATAACGACCCGAACGGTTTCTTTCTAATGGTCGAGGGCGGCAAAATCGACTGGGCCGGGCATGATAATATTATCGAGCATAGTGTGTTCGAGACGCTGGAATTCGACAGGGCTTTTCGGGCGGTTATGAAATGGGTTAAGGACAGGGATGACACCCTTATAGTGGTGACGGCCGACCATGAATGCGGCGGATTGAAGGTGGTCAAAGGTAACAGAAGAGGAACTATGCCGGATGTGTTCTGGGGTTCTGATGACCATTCCGGAGCGAATGTTCCTGTCTATGCCACAGGGCAGGGGGCACAAGAATTCGTCGGTGTCACTGATAATACGGATATTTTTAAAATATTCATGAAATTGACGGGTAATTCTTCGGTCACTGCTTCAGAGCAATAAGGATACGGTTAACATACTTCTCTGACCGTCCAGTCCGAATTTACCCACAGGCCGATGACCTTGACGTCCGGATATTTCCCGGATAGCCACTGCGTTGCTGCTTTCAGTTGATCAAGCTGCTTGCCTTTGTCGGCGGGATTACCGGCACAATCGTAATGAGCTACAAGAGCGAATGTTTTCGAGCCATGTTTGTTTACGGATATATTTACCCTATCAAGGATGAATTTGGCCGTGAGTGAATCCTGCTGTTCGGCTAAGATGTGGAAAGGGCCGGCCTCTGTGATCGTATCGAGATAATCCACATCGAGCTGCTGCCGTAGAAATTCGTTAACCGGCAGTTGGGTCCGCTCGTCCATACAGTTTATCACCGTACAAAACGACATTTTTTCCCTTTTAATCAAGCCTGAATAATGCTGGATAATATCAAATACCAACCGGATTCACGAAATAAAAACGGCTGTATTTAGTCCCTGAGCGTTGTTTGAGCGGTCATAAAATCCTTGATGTTCATCTCTGGCATCTGGTATATTTATATTTAACTTTTAATACCTTGGTCAGATTGCATCCGGCGAATTCGATACGATAAGGAGGCATCAGAATGAGATTGAAAATATCCGGTTTTTGGGAGTATAATAACCTGCCGGCCATAGAACAGAAATAATAATCAAAGGAAGCAATGAGGTGCAGATTATGAAAAGAAAAATTTTAATTCCAGTTATTTTTATGCTTATTGTCCCTGTTTGTTTTGCCCAGAATGATACTGCTGCAAAACTGAGCCCATCTGCCATAGGGGCCCGAATCGCGGAAATACGGATGGGACAAATCGATGTTAAGACCGCTCCGGGCGCCGATGTAAAGGTTCAGCAGGTGCGTCACGAGTTCCTCTTCGGAACAGCTATTGCAAATCAACTCGCCGAAACATATCGGGGTGCCATGTCTGCGGAAGACAGAAAGATGTTTATAAAAGTCATGACCGAGAATTTCAACTACGCCGTACACGAGAACGCCCTGAAATGGTATGACTGCGAAAGACAAGAAGGCGTTGTTGACTATTCCGTTGCCGACAGAATATGGGAAATCTGCAACGAGAATAATATACCAATGCGCGGTCACTGCATCTTCTGGGCAAAAGACAAATACGTCATGCCATGGCTGAACCGGCTCAACAACGACCAGCTTCGAGCGGCTGTTCGCCGCCGCGCCCTTGACGTGACGCAGCATTTCAAAGGCCGGATCGAAGAGTTCGACCTTAACAATGAAATGGTCCACGGCGATTTTTTCCGCCGCCGTCTCGGCTATGGCATCGTAAACGAAATGGCACTAATGGCCAGGATGGGTAATCCTGATGCTAAACTCTATCTCAATGATTACGGCATTCTCGTCCAGGGCTACAACGCCGATACGTTCGTCTGGCAGGTTCGGAACCTGCTGGCCAACGGCGTACCCATCGACGGCATCGGCTGCCAGGGGCATCTGGCCCACTATACTATAGCAACGACCACTCCCGCCGAGCACGTTCAGCAGACCCTCGATACACTCACGGAATTCGGGCTGCCGATAAAAATCACCGAGTGTCTTTTCATCTACGACGATGAGCAGACCAAGGTCGATGAATTTCACAAGGTTTTCCCGATCTATTTCGCGCACCCCAACGTCGAAGCGATAGTAAAGTGGGGCTTTTGGGAGCCTGTCTTGTGGAAGCCGGAAGCGGCCATGTGGAAAAAAGACTGGACCCCTACCCCGCTTGCTCTGGCATATCGTGACCTTGTCTTCAACAAGTGGTGGACTCAGACGTCCGGCAAAGCGGATGATAACGGGACATTCAATACCGATGCGTTTTATGGCGATTATATCGTCACCTCGAACGGACAGACCAGGAAAGTGACTCTCAGTAAGAAAGATAAAACTATTCAGGTAAGTTTTGAATAATTTGTCGTTGTTGAATCGTCACAGTTTTTCAAAAGGAACGTGTTAATGGTGGGAGAACAGAAAATGAAAAAGATAATTTTAGCGGTTTTTTTCATCTCAATATGTTGTGGTTTATCAAGTGCGAAAATAGATGGCATTGTCAAACAAAATTACGAAGATGGGGATTTCAAGCTCGTTTATAATAATGTCACCGCCGGGATTTTCATTGATGCTAACGATTATAAGGTCGTTGAAATTGCCGCGAATCTTTTGGCCGAAGATATATTTAATGTCACCAGCATAAAACCTTCCGTCCGTAACGATTCGGAGCGGCTCGGTGACAATGTAGTAATTGCCGGGACAATCGGGCATAGCAGGCTCATAGATAAATTGATAAAAGAGGGGAAAATCAATACCGCCGGTATCGCCGGGCAATGGGAAACGTATGCCCTGCAGGTTGTCGAAAAGCCCTTTGCGAGTATCGATGCTGCCTTAGTTATTTTCGGCAGCGACCGAAGGGGGGCCGCCTACGGCATATTCGAATTGTCCAGACAAATCGGCGTTTCCCCCTGGTATTGGTGGGCCGATGTGCCGGTGGCAAAGAGGGAAAATCTTATAATTAAAAAAGGCTATTACCACGACGGACCGCCATCGGTGAAGTACCGTGGCATCTTTATCAACGATGAGGACTTCGGACTCAAGCCCTGGGCGGCCAAAACTTACGACCCCCAATTGGGTGACATCGGTCCCAAAACGTACAGGAAAGTTTTCGAGCTGCTGTTGAGGCTAAAAGCGAACCACTGCTGGCCCGCGATGCACAATTGCACTAAGCCGTTCAATTTTTATCCCGACAATAAAAAGGTCGCCGATGATTACGCCATTTTTATGGGCTCGGCCCATTGCGAGCCGCTGCTGTTCAATAACGCCTCCGAATGGGACAGCCGGGAAATGGGCGACTGGCGATACGATACCAACAGGGATACCATCTATAAAGTGCTGGATAAGCGGGTCTCGGAAAACGGCAAATACGAGAATGTTTATACCGTCGGTTTGAGGGGAATCCATGATTCGGGCTTGCGCGGCAACTTAAAGCTTGAAGAGCAGATTGCTCTGCTGGAACAGGTCTTTGCCGACCAGCGGAAGATTCTGACCACTTATATCGATAAGCCGATCACGGAAATTCCGCAGGTTTTTATCCCATATAAAGAGGTCATGACGCTTTACGACAACGGCCTGAAAGTCCCGGATGATGTCACGTTGATGTGGGTGGACGACAATCACGGTTATATCCGGCGGCTAAGTGACCCGCGGGAACAAAAACGCAGCGGCGGCTCCGGTGTATATTACCATTTGTCGTATTGGGGCGCTCCCGAAGATTTTCTGTGGTTAGGCTCCAGCAGTCCTGCAATAACCGCTTATGAGATGCATAAGGCCTATGCCTACGGCGCGGACCGGGTTTGGATATTTAATGTCGGTGACATCAAACCCATCGAAAAAGAAACTACTTTCGCCATGGAGATGGCATGGGACATCGACCGTTGGAATCCCTGGAACGCACAGGAATTTAACGCCGATTGGGCGGGCAGGGTATTCGGCCCCGAGTTCGCGGATGAAATTGGAGATATCCTGAATATCTATTACAAACTTGCGGCCGACGGACGAGCAGAACATATTTTGAATGTCGCCTTTTCAGATGGTCAGATTGACCGCAGGCTGGATGCGTACCGGCAAATTTCGGAAAGGGCGGAAAAACTCCGTGACAGGTTGCCCGAAGAATTGCGAGATGCTTATTTCCAGTTGATTTATTATCCGGTTGTTTGTACGAAGCTCATTAATGAAAAGATATTCTTCATCCGCCGTTCTCTGTCACCGGCCGGAAATAATGATACGGGGAATATCGAGCTTGCCAAAAAGGCTATGGAGGCGTTTGACGGCATTGTTGATACGACTCGCATGTATAATGAGGATATTGCCGGCGGAAAGTGGCTTAATATGATGTATTACAGGCCCAACAATCGCCTCGTATTTCGAGAGCCGGAACGTATCGCATCGAGCAGGGCGGCGAAGTTTCCTCGTAGTGCCGCTCCCGAGCCTGTTGTTTCTATTCCGGCGAAACTTTTTAATAATAAAAAAGATAATCCCGAGATGCGGCTGAGGGTCATACCCGGTTACAAAGACGGGGCGGTGACAATTGAAAACTTCACTGCTGTTCCCATAGCGGACGGACAGATAGAGAATGCTCCCTGGGTGGAATATGAAACGAATTTGGATGCCGGTGACTACGAGGTGACGGTACGCTGCATGCCCACACATCGCATTCACGAGGGCAGGGGAGTACGGATTGCGATTGCCGCCGGTGGAAACGATCCCGTAATCCAGGATTTACATGCTGCCGAATGGTCCGAGCAATGGAGTAAGAATGTGCTTAGGGGGTACTCCGTAGGGCAGGCGGCCTTTAATCAGGAAAATGCCGGTAAGACGACGATTCGAATTTATTTACCGGAACCCGGCGTTGTCCTGGATAGAATAAATATTTATAAGAAGTAGTGTAAAGGATTAGTCCGATTGTGACATTACGCAGGAATAGTGTGCTGATGTTGTTCTTGCACACCAATAAGGCTAATTTCAAGACTTCTCTTTGTTCCAGCCGGCTATAACAGAATAAAAGGGACTACGTCTTAGCTCGTTTACAACATCTTCTTTATATTCTTCCTTGGGCATTATGGTGTTGACTCCCTCGGGCCAGGATGCATCGAAAAGTTCCCACGCTTGTTTTTCATTGCTGTTATATATAAGTTTCAACATGGTATCGAAGAGCTTCGAGGGTGGACGGGATTCTTTGTGCCACCTGACATCTTCCCTGTACTTTAAGCTCAGCTCGTTAAGCTGGTCCTGAGAAAAAGGGCTTTTTGACATCAACTGCCTGTCGAGAACATATTTTGCTTGAGTTTTATCAAAGGACAAAACCACCAAAGGACGCGGAGAGGCGGCAAAACTATCACCTAAAAAATAGCCATAAGCCCTGTCTATGCCTGTGATTTCCAGTAATCCATCATTATTTAAATCCCTAAATTCGGCATCGATGCCATCAATAACATCAACTTCATTAACTGACGAACCATCAAGTTCCAGGACAAGATATCTGTAAACTCCATGGGCCCCGCCGAGATATTGGCTGACAACAAGATTCGGCACGCCGTTCCCTGTGACGTCCGAACCTAATAATTCAACATAAAATTTTTGCTCACCGGAATGTGAATAAATCCTCCTGAGGACATGGGGTTGTATGAGGTACTCCTCGGATCCCATTAATACCTCGAAATATGACGAGCCAAAATCTTTTCTGTATATTCTGACACTATATCGGTCCCAGTTTCTCACGGACTCCAGCTCATAAATAAGCTGAGGATATACGAGGTAAAAAAGTATCGACAAAGCAACTGCAAGTGACACATTAAGTGCGATAGATAGTACCAATATTTTATTCTTAACAAAGAAATGCATTACCTTACAAAATCCTCTCGTACATCTTGAACCTGCTCATTGAATCGGCTAAAACTCCGAGCAGCAGCCTTGTTCGTACGCCTAGCTTATCAAAGATTGTTTGGTACACCCATCTTTGATGAGCTCGATGGTATTATACCGAAAATTACCATGATCATCAAAATAATTGAACTATTTGTTTGTTTGATTGTCGTACGTAGTTCTACGTATTTTTTCGATAATCTCATGGAATTTCTCGATTTTTTTATCTGAATTTCAGGTCGCAAGATGCAAGCCGTGAAAAAACACTTTCTTCGCCGGATTTTTCTTGCCCTTTTTTGAAGATGCATATAATGATGATTGCACTCGTAAAAGGGGACTTTGCACCTTTGGATGAACCACCCAATGTAACAGCTTAAGCAGATAGTTTTTAAAGTACGCGGTAAATAGAGCGGATAAACTAAGACTGTAGAATTTGGGAGGATTCGACCATGAGAAAAATTGTGTTTGTCATGCTCATCTGTATTATTTTTGCAGGGTGCAACTCTCTCAAAGACGTTAAGAAAGAGCTGGAAAAAGGGGGGTTCTCTTTGTGGTATCCGGCCGAGTCCGGAGTTGAGCCAGGACAAATCTGGATTACGAACGGGAGAAAGAAACATATTCAGCAGCGACGTCCGTCTAACCTGGAGCTGTTCGGGCCGAACCGCGTCAAATTTCGGACGCTAACCAAGAAGGTTAATGCCGATATGAGCCTTGACGCTGCGTTTACACAAGAGCTGTTGGGCGGGGCCGACGAGCTTTCTCTGCTGCTTAAGAATGGAACGGTGAAAGCTATCGAGCTGGACTTTGGAGAGACGAACGTCTCGCGGATAGTCCTCGGCGACCTCGCTGATCCCAATGTCACCGGGAACTTATCCCAGGGGTACCTTAATGACCTTGCGAAGGTCCGAACGCGTCCTGAGTATGTGCTGATTGCCGCGATTGTTACATCTTCGGGTATGAAATACACGTTCGAGTGTGAGGATACGAAACAGCTCGAGGCAAAGGTGCCTGAAATCAGCAAACTTATACAGGGTGAATTCAAATTGAATATCAGCGGTGAGACGACGGCAAGCTGGGAGATACCTGAAACCGATGTCCTGGCGATTGGAACTACTCTGGTCTCCGGTCAGGACATGCGCTCCCGAACCGATGAATCCGCAAGAGCACGGGCGTTGGACGTCCAGAATTCTCTCTTGAAATTGAAAAAAATACCTCTTGAGAAGCTTCTTGAATCGGACCGGTAGTGCGGCAATCTTTGGTCAATCCGGGCATCAAAGGGCAATAAAATCTCCACTGAGATTTGCCTGCGCATAATCGGTTAATTTGCTGATTCGGATATTTTTTCCCCGTGTCGGCCGGCTTACGATTACTCTAACGTGTAAGGCCGCTGCCCGATGAACGTATCATCGAGGCTGCCAATCTGGTAGAAGTAGGGCGATTGCCCCGCGTTCTCAGCTAAAACTCGATCCCGGATTTCCTCGTGAAATCGGTGGTGGTCGCCGATAAATGCGCCGTTGTTCCAGACGCTTTTAAGCTTCCAGGTGAAAAGCCCGTTGAATCCTATATCAGCCGATGTCTGGGCGTCCTCGCATCCCGATATCAATATGACGCACGCCTTGACCACGCCTATATCTTCCCTGGGTGCGGCTGAACCGTTTTTATCATAAAAAGAGCGATTCTGCTCGTATGTCTGTATTGAGATCGAAGGTGGAATCGACCGCGTGACAATCACATGCTCTTCTTCGGCCTTCGGAGGCTTAAAGGTCGTAACTTCGTTCGGCTCTCCCCTGGAAAGCGGTGAACGTCCGATTTGTTCCCGCAGATACGGCCGTACTCGAACCGCCTCGCGCATCTCCGGCAGTGCACGTATTTTCGCCCGGTCCAGCATGGGCGGAACGCGCATTCGCGTCCAGTTCTCTTGAAGTTCGATGACTCGCGTCGATGGCGGATTTTCCATATCGAGCTTCTTCATTCTGAGTACCGTTCCGCTGTGGCAGCTATCGGAAAAAACCAGGATGCGCACTCCCGCCTGAAATTTCATCCAGGCTCCATGCAGCTCATCGTCGAGAATCTCCCCGTCATACAGGCACCACGTCTCGTCGAGTCCGTCCGACTCGTCACCGTTGGTGTCGGGCAGGTATCCTCCATGCCCCGAATAGCTCACTACCAGCAGGTCCCCGGACTTAAGCCGACCGGCCAGATCTTCAAGCTCGGCCAGCACTCTTTCGCGGGTTGCCTGGTCGGTAAGAAGCGTCTCGGTAATCAATCCCTGGTCCTCTGCGATTTCCTTCATATCCATTGCGTCAGGCTCGCATCCGTTAAGCTCTCCGTCCCACCCACAGTAGTGACCGGGATCGACTTTATTGAGCCCGATCGCAAGTGCATAGCCAGCCGGTGTAGGTGGCGGCGGTGTGGAGCCGTCATCGTCACAGCCCGAGAACGGCCCCACTATGCAAAAGACGCCCATGAAAAATGCGACTATCCGCGCAGGGTTATTAATCTTTTTTCTCATATAACACCTCCTTGAAATTTTTTGTGTAACTTTACCGCAGCCACGAATTACGAAACATCTTAATGAATATACATAAATACTTCCAAAGGCTTATCGTTCGAGATTGTTATGGTCGGGACAAAGGTATCGCACGCACGCATAAAAATAGCCGGCCAAATTTTTTCGAAGCTGCATAGTGCACACTATCATTGCCTTCAAGTCTCGCTTTTGTGCAAATTTTCCTCCTTATCTACTAACGATTATGTTGGCGCTGTTTCTGAATCCGGTCAATAAAAAAGTAAGAAAAATGAAAAAAATACGTATTTACCACAATACAAATTACTCCCTTAAAATGGGCAAAATAAATGGCGGATGGAAAATTTTCATGGTACTTTTTTACCTTTATCGGGAATTTGCAGAACCAGTCCGGAAACTACTTCCGCACTAACCGCCCGGAAGAATTAAGACGGATTGATTTTTCGATATGACCCGACCGATTAAGGCGTTTTACTGTCGGTTTGGACAACCGGCGCGCCGGATTCGATGATGCGGATGTTGTCGAAATAGAAATGGATTCCCTCCAGATCACCATACTCGGCGACAATCTCGAACTTATCGACCGCTGTCCAGTCGAATTTGCCTGCTGGATTGAACCAGCCGTCGTCCCACGAGCCTTGCTCGGAAAATTCCCGCAACGGAATTCGCACATGGTTCCATTGGCCGTTCCACTCGGCAAGGTTTTGGTCGATTCTGTGCCGCATGCGCCAGGGATGGTCGCCGGGCTCGTCGGTTTTGGTATCTATGAATCTGACATCAATCTGAGCGCCCGACTGATCGCATCGAATCCAGAAATCGAGTGTAAAGCCGTTATCGACCAGCACGGATAAATCCTTAACGGGAGCAAAACGCAATGAGATTGGACTGTATTGAGATACTCCCGTCCAGTGAATGCAGAAATCGCCGGACGCTGGATTATTCTGACAATAATAATCCAATTGCTCCTGGCTTGACCAACTGGACTCGACAATACCGGCGGCGATGTAATCCATGTACACATCGAATTCGTTGACGTCCGGTGTCGTGGCAAGTTCCTGCTGAGGCGGGGCTGTCAATCCCAAAGCCTCGACCAAGGGGACATTCAAATCGTAGTCGAACAATTCGCCGGAATCCTTTTCGAATAGTCCGAAGCCGCCTTTATAGTCCCAGATTGTCCAGGCGAGGCCTTTTTCCTTGAAGTAGCTTCGGACAACCTCATACCAGTAAACACGGTCCTCGTTGTCACTATTGGGAATATATACACCGAACTCACCGCAGAATATCGGGACGTCACGCTGCGTTTTAAATGCCACGGCGGTGTCGATTAGTTCTTTTACGTGCGATACTGTACCATGGTTTTGATAGCTGTTGAAATTACTCTGTATCCATGAACCTTCCAGTTCCGGCGGACATGCGGGCATGGCCTCGGAATCGTACGGGAAGGGCACACCGGCCAGTGACACCATCGACGGGCCTGTCCAGCTTGCGCCCTGGTGTGTGAATACAAACGGGTCGTAAAAGTGGAATGTATAAATAAGATTATCATCCTCGTACTGCGGCATGTTACTTAGGTTGTAGTAACTGTTCCATCCTGCAGGGCCGACGACGATTGTATGCTTTTTGTCAACAGCTCGAATTGCGTTGATAACTCTTTGCTGGATACTGTTCCAGATGGAATCGGAAATGCCATGCGGCTCGTTGAGCACTTCGTAGTAAAGATAATTCGAACGGTTCTTGTAATGTTCCGCCATTTGCGTCCAGACGGAGATGAGGATATCGACGATATTCGGATCGGTATTTACCGCCGGATCGAAAGAGTGGTTGTCGAGAATCAGGTGCATTTCGAGCTCTTCGGACCAGTTGACGATCTGGTCCAGAAAGTAATAGAGCAACGGATCGATTGTATAATCCGGCCCGCCGCCGGTCATGGCATGCAGGTTGATGGGCAGGCGAATGACGTCGCAGTCGAGACTTTTGATATTGATCAAATCCTGTTTCGTGAATTTGGTGAACTGGATTTGCCGCACGTTCGAGGTCTGTAACCAGCCGGTCAGATTAACGCCGCGTTTGAACGGCGTTTCCGCACTCCATGCCACATTGATAATGATTAGAAAAAGTATCGCTCGTTTCATAATTTTCACCCTGTCTCTGTAATACTTCAATATGACCATTATAACATAATTATCACGTTTATTAAGGACAAAAGTTTTTCCAGCCCTGAAACAGCCTTAACAAAAGAAAGTTATCAAAAAGATTTGCCCCTGATATTTCACTCTTTTTCTCTTGGTTCTCATACATGCTTTGCTATAATTGTTCTTATTAGTGGAATAATTGACCAATAGATAACGTTCCATGAAAATCAAATTGGAAATGCGGTTATGATTACAAAGCTAAGCGTATCAAACTTCAAATCAGTTCGTCAGTTGGATATCGAATGTAAAAAGGTGAACCTGTTCATAGGCGAGCCTAACACAGGCAAATCCAACATTCTTGAGTCACTTGCTTTTTTGTCCTGGTGGGCTCACCCTACTCAGAACTTGCACGACTACGTTCGCTTCCAAGCCATACAGAACCTGTTCTACGATCAGTTGTTGGACCATGAGATTCGTATCTCTTTGTCACTGACATCTGGGAAATCCGATGTTAGCGCGTTTATCTGCTTCGCAAAAGACCACTTTGAGCTCCGAAGTCAACCAAAGCCTGCGATTCGTGCTACACTAAATTACCAAGGGTTGTTTGGTGGTGGTAACCATCCACAGACTCGAGACATCAAATTTTTCCGTTTTAAGAATCTTGAGAAATACGATGATAAAGAACCAGGTAGCCTCAAGCCACCGAATGGGATAAACCTTTTTTCTGTGGTCTTTGGTACAGAGAGTCTTCGTGATATGATGAAGGAATTCTTCCAAAAATATGAATTGAGGTTAGTCCTAAAACCTCAGGAAAAACTCTTTGAGCTTCAGAAGCAGGCAGACGATTTGGTTTTTAGTTTTCCCTATAGCTTGACCTCGGATACCCTCCGCCGGATTATTTTCTACACAGTGGCTATTGCTTCTAACAAGGGCTCGGTGTTGGTGTTCGAGGAGCCGGAGTCTAATGCCTTTCCGTATTATACCAAATACCTCGGAGAGCGGATTGCCTTAGACAAGACAAACCAGTTCTTTATTGCCACGCATAATCCATATCTACTTTCGGCCATAATCGAGAAGGCTCGCAAGGAAGATATCCAGGTCTTCATTACCTACTTCAAGGATTTCCAAACGCAAGTCAAGCCCCTAACGCCGGATGAGGTTGTGGAGCTGATGGAGGCTGATCCCTTCTTCAATCTTGATCGTTTCATTGAGGGACAGTGATGAAAGTCCTCGTGGAATGTAGTGCAGACGAAATAGTACTCAGAAATCTGGGAGTCCCAAAAAAGCAGTTATTACATTTTGGAGGAAAGTACGAGCTGGTCAAGAAGCTAAAGGAGCGTACCAACGACGTTGGCATGGTGGATGAAGATCCTGGAAAACTTCAACCTCAGGATATGAGCAGCTATCGACGGACGGACTCTGCTGAGGGACTTTATCTATTGACTCGCCAAGGAAGAGGCGGTCAGAGACTTGTCGTTGTCTGTCCTAAGTTAGAGGACTGGCTCATTGATAGAGCCAAATCATCAGGAGTTCGACCAGAAGACTTCGGCCTTCCCAACGACCCGGACCGCTTGCATGGTATCCCCCGGTATGAGCAGAAGGAAGGCTTTTGCCGTTTCCTTGCAGAACTTATAAAGCGCGATAAAGGAATGTTTCTCCTGCGTCGATGGGTGCTTGAGGATATCACCTGATTAGATTTTTTTCCCCGCGACACAGATCCAGGGATTAAACGTTTTGGGTTCCATGCTTGATTTATGATGTTATCTGTTGTAGATTCATATCGTCGGGCCGGTAAATTGTAACTGATACGAAAAACTTTTATTATCGAAAGGAAAATGATGACGAGATGGATAATGAACCAGCGGGTATATATCGTGATATGCATGGCAATGCTGTTGCTTTGCGGCTGCGGCAAGAAAAGCGACGAGCAGCAGGCTAAATCCTCCGAGCAGTCTTCGACCGAATCGGGCACTTCGGCCGTGAATCAAAATACGATGCCTCAGTCAACGATAGCCGGCAAGGAAGAAACAATTGCCGATGTGGAGGCCAGGAACAGGCAGGCGTTGATGGAGATGAATAAGGGCAAAGACATTAAGCCGGTTGACATGGGAAAACTCAAAGAAATGCTGCCTGCCGAACTTGACGGCATGAAACGCACCAACGCCTCTTCGGAGCGGAACCAGATGATGGGAATCGATATGGCAAAGGCGGAGGCAAACTACGAGGCCGGCGACGGCTCAATCAAAATCGCTATTATGGACATGGGAAATCTCAGTGGACCGATGAGAATGGGCATGGCCGGTTGGGCGATGAAACAGTACAGTCGCGAAACGGACAGCGGTTACGAGAAGACAACAACATACAAGGGATATAAAGGCATGGAGGAATATGACAATAATACCCGGCAGGGAGGGCTTCGGCTGTTTGTGGCTGATCGCTTTATTGTAGAGCTAAATGGCTACCAAACTACAATGGAAGCAATGAAAAAGGCTATGGATAAAATCGATCTCAAAAAATTAGCGGCACTGGCCACCGATTAGTAGTACGGGAATATAGCGAATTGCTCCGGCATATTTTTATTGGGGACCCTCGGCCACACCCTGCGACACAGCTATTCGGCACTTCGACAACACTCAGTGCAGACTGCGTTCAGGCCTGGGAAGGCAGGATTAATCACGGAATATGGATTAAAGAGGGGTAAACGAAAAAAAATTGAAAAAATTTTATTTTTTTTCGCATATTTTATTGACGATATTCGTATATTGGTTAGAATACATCGGGATGGTGGTCAAGTAGAGACTGTATTTTCTGTACTTGGCCGCTCTTTTCTATACAGAAAACGAAGTTTTTTCCGTTAATCCCGAAAAGGGATTTTACAGTAGGAAAATAAAGCTCTTTGACAAGTTAACAGTTAAGCCAAAACAGCCCCGTTGGAAAAAACATTTCCAAAAACGGGGCAAGCAGCGAAAGTGCAGCCGCCGGGCTTGAATACGCTCTGCCCGGTGAGCTAAAAATCATCCTCGCAAAAGCGGGGAAAAATCGGTGTTTTTTTTTGCCGGCACTTTCGGTGCGTATGCCAAAGTGTTGAGCCTTCATTCGACGTAACCCGTCTTCGGACGGATTCGACGATATAAATTGAAGGGTTTGATCCTGGCTCAGAACGAACGCTGGCGGCGTGGCTAAGACATGCAAGTCGAACGGACCAGTGTATTCATATATTGGTTAGTGGCGAAAGGGTTAGTAACAGGTGGGTAACGTACCCCGTGCTTCGGGATAGCGTCAGTCCCTTAGGGGACTTTCCGAAAGGGGCGTTAATACCGAATAATATCAGAAGTCGATGGACTTTTGATCAAAGATTTATCGGCGTGGGAGCGACCTGCCTCCTATCAGCTTGTTGGTGAGGTAACGGCTCACCAAGGCGACGACGGGTAGCGGGACTGAGAGGTTGACCCGCAACATCGGGACTGAGACACTGCCCGGACCTCCACGGAGGGCTGCAGTAACGAATATTGCGCAATGGGCGAAAGCCTGACGCAGCGACGCCGCGTGTAGGAGGAAGTCCCTCGGGATGTAAACTACTGTCAGGGGTAAGAAAGTGTACTTCGGTACATTGATCTAACCCAGAGGAAGTCACGGCTAACTTCGTGCCAGCAGCCGCGGTAAGACGAAGGTGGCAAGCGTTGTTCGGTATTACTGGGCTTAAAGCGTGTGTAGGCGGAAAAGCAAGCGTT
>CAYSKI010000020.1:0-67777 GCA_964431695.1 uncultured Pirellulales bacterium
CTCGGCACCGCCGTCAACGTCCAGGCGATGGTCTTCGGCAACATGGGCCCCGACTGCGGCACCGGCGTCTGCTTCACACGCAACCCGAGCACAGGCAAAAAAGAATTCTACGGCGAATTCCTCATGAACGCCCAGGGCGAAGATGTCGTCGCCGGCATTCGCACCCCCATCGAGCTGAAAAAATTAAACAAGGTCATGCCCAAAGCCTACAAAGAGCTCACCGGCCTGATGTCACGCCTGGAAAAGCACTATAAAGACATGCAGGACATGGAATTCACCATCCAGAGCAAAAAACTCTATATCCTCCAGACGCGAACCGGCAAGCGCACCGCCGAAGCCGCGGTAAAAATCGCCGTCGATATGGTCAACGAACGGCTCATCCCTCAAAAAGAGGCCATCACTCGTGTCACCCCGGAACAACTGGACCGACTGCTGCACCCGCATTTCGACCCGAAGGCAAAACGCAACGTCATAGCCAGGGGACTTCCCGCGTCACCCGGCGCCGCCGTCGGCCAGATAGTTTTCACCGCCGACGTGGCGGAAGCCTGGAAGAAAAAAGGCAAGAAAGTCATCCTGGTCCGGATCGAGACCAGCCCGGAAGATATCGGCGGCATGGATGCGGCAGAAGGCATCTTAACTGAACGAGGCGGTATGACTTCCCACGCGGCCGTTGTCGCCCGCGGCATGGGAAAATGCTGCGTCGCCGGTGTCAGCGCACTTAGCATCAACTACACAACAAAAAAACTCACTATTGAAAAAAAGACCCTCAAGGAAAGCGACTGGATGAGTCTGGATGGCTCGACCGGCGAAGTCATGACGGGACAATTAGCAACAGTCGAACCTACCTTAAGCGGTGACTTCGGCAAATTCCTGGCGATTTGCGACCAGGTCCGCAGACTCGGCGTTCGCACCAATGCCGATACGCCGGAAGATTCAAAGCGGGCAAGAGACTTCGGTGCCGAAGGCATCGGCCTGACCAGAACCGAGCACATGTTCTTCGAAGGTGACCGAATCTGGCCGGTGCGGTCGATGATTCTCGCCGCCGATGATTATGCCGCAATGCTCGGCAAAATCGAAGCGGCCCAAACCGCAAAAGAGAAAAAGGCAATCGAAAAGGAATACGCCGGTGCCAAAAAACAGTTCGAGGGCGCATTGAAGCAACTGCTGCCGTACCAGCGTCGTGACTTCGAAGGTATCTTCACAGCGATGGCCGGCCTGCCCGTGACGATTCGCCTGCTCGATCCGCCGCTGCATGAATTTTTGCCGCAGGATACCAAGAGCCAGGCGGAAATGGCAAGACGCTTGAAAGTCAAACCGGCGGTAGTCAAGGCGAAGGTCGAGCAGTTACACGAGTTCAATCCAATGCTGGGACATCGCGGCTGCCGACTTTCGATTACCTATCCCGCGATTGCCCGCATGCAGGCAAGAGCGATTATCGAAGCGGCCCTGAACGTCCAGAAAAAAGGCAAAAAAGTCCTGCCGGAAATCATGGTTCCTCTGGTCGGCGAAGTCACCGAACTCAAGCTGGTCAAGGACGAAATCGTTGCAGAAATCAAGCAGGTCTTCAAAGAAAAGAAGGCCAGGATTAAATATATGGTAGGGACAATGATCGAAGTCCCGCGTGCGGCACTTACCGCCGACAAGGTCGCCAAAGAGGCGGAATTCTTCAGCTTCGGGACAAACGACCTGACGCAGATGACTATGGGCTTCTCGCGCGACGACGCCGGCAAGTTCTTAGGCGAATACGTCCGCAAAGGCATTTACGCCTCCGACCCGTTCCAGCAGCTTGACCAGACAGGCGTCGGAAAGCTCGTCGAGATGGGGACAAAACTCGGCAGAAAGACCAGAAAGAAACTCAAGGTCGGTATCTGCGGCGAGCACGGCGGAGAACCAAGCAGTATCGACTTCTGTCACCGTGTCGGCATGAACTACGTCTCATGCTCACCGTTCAGAGTCCCAATCGCAAGATTAGCCGCAGCACAGGCAGCAGCGAAAGAAAAGTAAAAAATCAAAACGCAAAACGCAAAATTGTGGATAAAGTGAAGCGTTCTTCGGGACGCTTCACTTTTTTATGCGCTTCATGTCATTGCGAGGCTTCGTAGCTTCAGCGAAGTAGCCGAGGCAATCTTCATTATTAATCATTTGAAAATATCAAATCTGTAGATAGAATATTCGAATTGAACATTAAATGTTCCCGGCCATCCATTTGGAAAGGAACAATTATGAAAAAGAACTCGGCTCACAAAATTATCAATCCGATTCTGTTTGTATTGATTATCAGTCAGGCAATCACGGGCTTGCTGCACTTGAAGCTTTCGCCGGAGACATTCGAGACTATTCACGAAGGCGGCGGAATGATTTTAGTCGGCCTTGTCGCTGTCCATTTAATATTGAACTTCAACTGGATAAAGGCAAGCTACTTCCATAAATAACATACGATTCATTTTCGAAACACATCAAAGCCAACCCGGCAGTAAACTACCGGGCTAAATATCAAAAACAAATACGGCGAACACTAAACCCTAAACCCTATTTGCCAAACGCAACTTTTTTCCTTGCTTTTCCAATAATTCCGACCATAATAGAATTCACATTGCGGAAACATCTTGATGAGGAAGTATATCTATTACTGTTGTACAGCGAGACTGTTATGAGGAAATTGTGTCCATTAATAATCTAATATGGATTATAAACGAAATTTATTTATCTGAATTAAAATTAAAATAATTAGCCCCTTAATTTATTAAGGGGTTAGAATGAACAATGTGAATCCCGCTATAAACAATACTCCCGCTCTGCAAACCGGGAGGTTAAATATAAAAGTATACATAAATGCAACAATATAAATACGGAGAGGTGATGGCAAAGACACTTGGTTATATGATCACATGGACGACATATGGGACGTGGCTACAAGGAGATAAACGCGGCTATGTTAAAAATGGAACGATTCGTCCAGCCAATCCGGAACTTGCCATGTCAAATCAACAAAACCTCATCAAAAATCCTGTTACATTGTCCAAGGCTCATCGTACAATTGTGGAAAAAGCCATATATGAAAAAGCCCATAATCTCAACCAACAAATTCATGCCCTGGCTGTGCGCTCGAACCATGTCCACCTCGTAGTTGATTATATTCATAGACCGGTCGGCTCGATTGTTAGGCTTTATAAAATCGTAGCTCAGGTTGCACTTCGCAAAGTTGGAATATCAGGTCGAGTCTGGACAATAGGATTCGATAAGAGATATTGTTTCGATCAACAAACTCTGAAAAAGAGAATTGATTACGTCAATTCCCATAAAAAATAAAATAAAAAAACAACCCCTTAATAAATTAAGGGGCTAAATATTTATTAGATTCAACGATGCGAATTCGCCGTGGTATTTTTGTGCTGCATTGTCGTATGCATTAGCGGCGGAAAGCTCATCGGTGAAATAGCCGAGATGATAGGTCTTGTTATCGCAGGAGATTTGAGCGGCCCATTTCTTGCATCTTTTATTCCAGTGGACTCCTTTGTATTTCGAAGTTTTGCAGCGGCTGCTTCGCAGGTTGCGGCAGTTCTCGGCAAACGTACAAATGCGCAGATTCTCCTTTCGATTGTTCAGGCCGTTATGGTCGATGTGGTCCACGACGAGATTATCCGGAGCGTCCATAATCCAGCGGTGCATTTTGATACTTTTGCCGTTTTCCTTTCGAACGGCGTAGCAATTCTGACCCGTCCCTTCGGTGAACCACGTATATTGGCTAAGCCGCGGATAGTCCTCGGCATCGACAATCGCAAACAGTCCTCGGGTCAGAGGAATCCGCCGGGGCGCACGGTATGTCGGGCTGGCGAGACGTGAAGGATAAAAGTTGGCGCAGCGGTCCCTTAAAGAGCGGATATTCCAGCGGCCTTCGGAGCCTTTTTTCTGCCGGCATATCAAAGCCGCCCTGCCGGAGCTGGTGGCATAGGTAGAAAAGCAGCAGTTGTCGCATCTGGGTTTCGCCGTCTTATGAAGTTTCTCCCGGGACATAAGTTTCCCCCCTGCAGGCAAGATCAAGTGAACAAAAAAGTTATATTGAAATGTACTATGCTATACTCCCATTTTGGCGGGTATTATACCACAAGGTGCGGGATTTTCAAGTGAATTTTCTCCGGCACGAACAGGGGAAAACCCGCCAAATTATCCAGCTAAGTGCTTTGTTTACAAATGATTATATATATATCATCCGGAAAAAAAACGATTCGGGCCTTAAAAAAAAACTCATGATTTTCGGAGGGATAATACGAAAATATTGACAATATCCGATAATTATGTTAAATTTTAACTGTGTCAATTGTTGGAGCGATTTGTTATCTTAATTGTTAAGTTTATTAACAATCGATATATAAATTCGGAGTCTTAAAGCAATGTCAAACAATAAAAACAAAGCCTTCACACTCATAGAACTTCTGGTAGTAATTTCAATAATCGCCTTACTGATGTCAATCCTGATGCCGACTCTGAACCAGGTAAAAAAACAGGCAAAAACAGTGATGTGTCAGGCGCGGTTAAGAGAATGGGGTTTGCTCTTTAAGCTTTATACAGATGATTATCAAGGCAATTTCAATCCGGGCTGGGATGTCGCCGACGGGTCAGCATTATGGATGAATGCCCTGAGACCTTACTACAATGACAACTGGGAAATGCTGCTCTGTCCAACTGCTGAAAGACTCATGTTAAATGCATCCGACTGGGGCACTTTTAAGGCGGCGTCACGAGAAATACCCACACCGGGAGGTGGCAGGCAAAATTACATATTCAGTTATAGCATTAATTCCTGGACGAACAATATGAAGGGGGACCGCGGAACTCGCAAGGTCGAATGGTTTTGGAAGAATGTCAACAATGTAACAAGAGCAGATCAAATACCTGTCTTCGCGGATTCTACATGGCATGATGCCTGGCCGCTCCATACGGACAACCCGCCGGAAACAATGGACGCTTTCGGAATCGGCGACCAGGGCACAGAAGGGGAGATGGATCATTTTTGTATCAACCGACATGACGGTTTTATCAACTCCATGTTCATGGATTGGTCCACAAGACGCGTGGGACTGAAAGAATTGTGGACATTGAAGTGGCATCGTGATTTCAATACTCAATACGTATGGACGAAAGCCGGCGGTGCGGTTGACGAAAATTGGCCTCTTTGGATGAGACACTTCAAAGCTTACTAAAAAAGTGCGCATAATTGAGAGAGCACTTTTTAGAAGCGATCCCATACCTGTTATATCTTAATAAACATCACAAAACGTCCCTTCTTCGGGATGATTATTACCGGATAAAAGCGTTGACGCAAACCGGCGTGCCTGATACAATAGTCGTCCCGGTGGGCAGAAAATTGTGGTGAAAGTAGCTCAGATGGTTAGAGCACCAGATTGTGGATCTGGGGGTCGGGGGTTCGAGTCCCCTCTTTCACCCTTTTTTTAGTGCGGCGGTCTTTTCCCCGGCAATTCGGTCAAACCGCATGACAATCATCTCTACGGCGGAGGAATCGCGAGGAAACACATAAAACCAGCCTCGACGAACATGAGGAATATTTGCATGAATAAGTATGATGTGGTAACTTTACAGTTTTCTTTCGGAGGAATCGCTCAGAGAGCGCAAAGTTAAAGGTGAAAAGACTAAATCAATTGTTCTCGGAAGCGCTGATTTGTGCTTTTCGCCCCTGCCCCCGGCAGCTTTCGCAATTGCAGGCACCCACCAGCCTTAAATGTGATAAGCCGGCGAGTTTTTTGGTCTCGATTACTTTTGCCCCTTTTGTCTCCATCTTTCGCAGTGCCAGCTTTGCATCGCCGGTATTACGCGAACCGATCGCATCGATTATGACGGTCACTTTCTTACCTCGCTGCAGCAGTCCGAGTGCCGTTGCCTTGACGGCGCCTTCGAGACTGGTGCCGACCAGAATAAACTCACTTGCCCTCAATTCGCTCAAAAGTCTGTCAATGCGCGGCTCATCGAACGGATCGACGCATCGTTTATAGAGAATCACCTGCCTGTATCTCCGCAATATGTCTCTCGGTAAATCGGTGCTACCGTCAGCGGCCAAAGATATCCTGTTATCGACAAGTGTGTATTGAATTTTCTTCTGCCCCTCGGTGCCATCGATGCAGTGGCTCGGCGTTCCGTTACCGTTATCATTGGAGTAAACTTCCGCCGTCGAGATGATAGGAACACTGTGGCGTCTTGCCCAGGCCATCACCCTGCGGATATTCGCCAGAACTCTTCGGTGGTTTCTGATACACGACTTGCCTCTGACCAAGAGAAAATCTTTTTGCGTATCGATATCTACCAGAATCTGCTTTCTTCGTGTTCTGATTAATTGTAAAATCATTTTTCAGATTTCCTTATCGACGCATCAGCGATTCCGTCCTATAAAGAATACGCATCAGCGAGTAATCAGGTTCACTCCCTCATATCGAACACTATTTACCGACACTTTAATTGCAGCAGAACGCCAAAAAACAAATCAGGCTTCGTAAAAAGGGATATTTTCCTGTATAATAGGACTTTGGAATCCTTATTTCATTTACGTATTTAATGTTGCGAACATGGTTAGGCTAATGGCACGAATTTTGAAAGACTACGAGTCCGTATCTTTTAAAGAAAAAGAATTGGACGGTAAAATAGACTTTGTCCGGCTTTTCGGACGTTCGGGCCCGGTCCATATCGAAATCGGCTCCGGCAAAGGAACATTCCTTCTCAACCAGGCCAGGACCATGCCCGGTGACAATTTCCTCGGTATTGAATGGGCACGAAAGTATTACCGTTACGCCGTTGATCGAATCGGCCGATGGGGCCTGACGAATGTGCGCATCATTCGCACGGACGCCGCAGTTTTCATCGCCGAGTTTGTGCCGGACAACTGCGTGGATTGTTTCCATATTTATTTCCCTGATCCCTGGCCGAAAAAACGTCACCACAAAAGACGTTTTGTTTGCCCTGCCAATCTGGAGCATCTGATTCGCTGCTTGAAGAGCGACGGACAATTGCGAATTACCACCGACTACGCCGATTATTTCGAACAAATAAAAATGGTCTTGGCCGCACGCAGTGACATATTGGAAGAAATCGATTTTCTATCCGCCGCAGGAGCCGAGAGAGGCGAATGGGTCGGCACAAACTTCGAGCGAAAATACCTCAAAGACAACAGACCTATCTACGCCCTAGCCGCAAGGGAAAAATGATATACTTTCAATTTACTTGTGAAATAAGATGAATGACATTTTCTCTGAAACTTTCAGCTATCTCTATGCACTTCCGGCAGGTTTGTAGGTCCGGTTCAAAATCAGGCAAAACACTACCGACAGGATATTTAGAGGGTATATATATTGAGTCAAGAAGATCACGGTCGTCTTCGCTAATATCTACTTTCTGACCATGTTCTGTGAGAATCATAACCAGCTCGTTGATACTGTGAGTCTTTTTTATCTTAATCCCGTATTCTATCAATACGGCTTTGAGCATTTTTTCAACCGCTTGCTGTACATTTTGCAGGCACGGATTGAAAAGCTGATTTTCAAAAAGCAACTTAGCCGATTGCAGATTATCGTCGGCGTTTGCAAGCCACTTTTCAGTCTGCTCTTTCATAGATAACCTCTCCGCTTTCAATTTCGTCCATAAAAAAACCATCCTTTACGCCTGCTTTCAACGGAATGATATCTAATGGAATAATCCGTGCAAGCTCCCTTGTTTTTTTTCTATATTTCATGGCAAGCGGAAGGTATTTGTTATCGCTGTCCTGAAATACCGCAACATCAAGATCGCGTGGATTGTCAGAATTTACGAACGAGCCGAAAATGACAATACGACAGATTTCGCTTTCGGCCCTGAGTGAATCAACCAACTGCTGCTTCAATAATTGTTTTTGCTTTTCTGTAAGCATATCAAATAAGTTTTAACAACCGATATTCATATACATTTCAATAACTATTATTACTTTATCTCCGCATGCCTTCAAGAACAATAATCTTGCCTTTCAACTTATTCTTCAATCATCCTGATAACCAGTTAATCAATAATCCTCCGAGTAATCCACTAAGAAAACTGACAATGATCCATATCCAGTGGTTTTTTATGTACTCTGCGTACCATAGATTGCTACGTGACCACCAGGAAGTGTATTTTTGTGCAAGGTTTATCCCCTCAGCAGTGAGACTAATTCGCCCTCCGGGGATATTAAAGTCGATTACGATTAAGCGTAGGTCACGAAGATGCAGATGTGCCGCTTCGTCCAGTGGCTTTTCAAACGAAAAGGAGCTTTTTCCGGCAATCCACGTGCGATAGTAAGAAATCAGCAATTTTCTTTCGTTTTTTGGCAACAACATAATAATCTCCCCCAATTCTATTACAGGCCGGATCCATTCGATAAGCTCAGGATGACACTTTTCGGTGTCATCTCGCGAGCTGGAAGTTTTCGTCGCCGACGAGCTGTTTCATCTTCCGGCAGAACTCCGAATCGGGATTGACACTCAAGGCTTTATCGGCAGCGGTATAAACCTTGCCTTTTTCAGTATGCACAGCGACATAAACGGGACTTTTTCCTCTGTGGTGCTGACAGATGCTTTTAATCATCGTCACCTTCTCTTTGGTGACGTCCCTGGCGACCAGCCGGAGCCTGACTTTTGCGGCCAATTTATCGCGAACCTCATCAAGAGTGATTAGCTCATCAGCGATTATATTTGGGGTTTCCCTCCGATAATCGGCTTTGCCTTTTACGAATACAACCGTATCCGGGACCAATTTTTGACCATAACGACTAAGCACTTCCGGGAACATGACGACCTCGATTTGGCCCTGCAAATCTTCGAGCGTGAAAACGGCCATTTTCGAACCGGCGTTTCGGCCGGACTTCGTAATATTGTATCTAATTTTCAACACCATACCGCCTATCACCACCTGTCTCTCGCCGTTGGCCTGCTGCAAATCCGAACTGTTACAGTTTGAAAAAATGTTAATCGTCTCGGCGTGGTGACTCAGCGGATTGCTGGTGACATAAAAACCCAGAACCTCCTTTTCGTATGCGAGCATCTGCGGCTCCGGCCAGGGCGCTACGACGGGCAGACGCTGATGGTCCCTGGAATAATCATTCCCGCCGGTTATCTGGCCGAAGAAATTCATCTGGCCCGCCTGCTTATCGGCCTGCAGGCCCGAGCCGCTTTCCATGGCCCTTTCCAGACCGGCCATCATTTGTGCACGATTTCCACCGAGCTTGTCGAATGCGCCGGCCTTGATAAGCGCCTCGAGCACCTGTTTATTGGCGGCCCTCAAGTCCACGTTTTCACAGAAATGGAAAAGGCTCTGAAACCGACCGACCTGTTTACGGGCGGCGATGATTTGCTCGACCGCTTTTTCGCCGACCCCCTTGACGGCGGCCAGTCCGAAACGGATTACTCCCTTCTTTCGTCGGCCGTCGGCATCATTTTCATAAAGCGGCGTGAAATCCACACCGCTTTCGTTGATATCGGGCGGCAGAACCTCGATATCCATCTGATTGCACTCATTGATATAATCAACAACCTTGTCGGTGTTGTCCATTTCAAAGGTCAACAGGGCCGCCATAAACTCAACGGGCCAGTGCGTCTTCATATAAGCGGTTTGATACGCTATAAAAGCATAGCGGGTCGAGTGACTCTTGTTGAAACCGTAGCCAGCGAACCGTTCGATCAACTCGAAAATCTGCTCGGCCTGCTTTGTCGACAGACCTTTATCCACGCAACCGGCAATAAATCGCTCCTTCTCTTTTGCGATTGTCTTGGCCTTCTTTTTGCTGATGGCCTTGATAAGGGTATAGGCCTCCCGCAGCGGGATGTCACCGAGGCGGTTGCAAATCCGCATGACCTGCTCCTGATAGGTCATAATGCCGTATGTCTCGTCGAGGACTTCGGTCATAATCGGATGCGGCAGGCTCCATTTGGCCCCGTGCTTGCGATCGATGTAATCGGGAATCAGAATCATCGGGCCGGGCCGATAAAGCGCGTTCGCCGCTATCAAATCCTCAATCCGGTCCGGCTTCATTTTCATCAGGAGGTTTTGCATCCCGCCCGACTCGAACTGGAAGATTCCCTTTGTTTTGCCGGCCGAAAAAAGCTCAAACACCTTATGGTCGGCCAGATCCACTTTTTCCAGGTCGATTTCTTCGCCGTGAATCTCCCGGACCAGAATGCAGGCCCTGTCCAGCACGCTGAGTGTCTTTAGTCCCAGAAAATCCATTTTCAGCAGGCCGACCTTTTCCACCGTCGGTCCGTCGAACTGAGTGACAATGTCTTCCGAGCCGGACGCCTGATACAAGGGCACAAAATTCGTCAAAGGCTCATCGGCAATCACGACGCCAGCGGCGTGGACCGAGGCGTGACGTGCCAGGCCTTCGAGTTTTTTGCCTATGTCAATCACCTTTCGGATAAGCTCGTTTTGCTCGTAAGAGCGTTTCAGCTCGGGTTCGGTTCCCAACGCTTTTTCGAGCGTCATATCGAGCGAGAACGGCACGAGCTTCGCTAACCGGTCGGCTTCAATCAGCGGCACACCGAGCACCCGGCAAACGTCGCGAATTACCGCGCGCGCCTTCATGGTCCCGAACGTGATAATCTGGGCGACGTGCCCGTATTTTTGACGGACGTAGTCGATAATTTGGCCCCGATGCGCCTGGCATATATCGATATCGATATCGGGCATTTCGTTGCGGTGCGGGTCCATGAATCGCTCGAAAAGCAAATCATAACGAATCGGATCCACATCACACAGACCCAGACAGTAACCGACTAATGTCCCTACGCCGCTGCCGCGGGCGCCGATGGCGATATTATTCTCGTGTGCGAATTTACAAAAATCCCAGACAATCAGAAAGTAACTCGCAAAGCCCTTGGATTCGATTACCTTAAGCTCCCTGTCGAGCCTCTCTTTAATCTCGTCGGAGATTTCGCCGTAGCGTTCTTTCACCCCTTCGTAGCATATTTCGGTAAGGTAATCTTCCGGTGTTTTTTCATCCGGCGGCTCGAAACGCGGGGCGTGACGTGTCTTCAAATCGAGCTCCACGTTGCAGCGCTCGGCGATAGCAAGCGTATTGTCACAGGCCTCATCCACTTCGGCAAAAAGCTGCCGCATCTGGCCGGGACTTTTAAGATACACATCCGAGGGATAAATCATCCTGTCCGGGTCGTCGGCCCTTTTGCCGGTACTGATGGCACACAGGCAGTTATGGGCCTCGTGGTCCTCCTCTTGAAGGAAATGCACGTCATTTGTCGCCACCAGGCCGACGCCTAATTTTTGTGCTATCTCTATCAAGCCCTGCCGGACGCTTGTTTCATCCGGCTCGTGATGCTGTATTTCTATGAAATATCTTTCGGGTCCGAAAATCTTCAGGTAACTTTCCGCCGCGGCGAGGGCGCCCTTTTCGTCGCCTCTAAGAAGTGACATCGCAACCTCGCCTTTAAGACATGCGGAAGTGCAAATCAATCCCTCGCTGTATTCGGCCAGAATCTGCTTGTCTATCCTCGGGCGATAATAGAATCCCTCGGTGAAACCGGCACTTGCAAGCTTGAGAAGATTCTGATAGCCGGTAATATTTTCCGCCAACAATATCAGGTGGTATGCAGCGTCGGATATGCTGGTTTTCGTCCTGTCGAACCGGCTGGCAGGCGCGACATACGCCTCGATACCGATGATGGGCTTGATATGTGCGGCAACCGCCTTGGTATAAAATTCGATAGCACCGAACATATTGCCGTGATCCGTTACAGCCACCGATTTCATATCAAGCTTTTTGCACTCCTTTAGGAGCTTATCGAAAGATATCGCGCCGTCCAGCAGCGAATATTGACTATGCAAATGAAGATGTGTAAATCCTTTATCCGTCATAACTTGCACCATCCTTCATAAGAGTTATGTTTATAAAAGGATGATAGATTCCATTACCGCTATTGTCAAACGAAATATCTTTGTGGAAAAAGTCATTACAAGCTTTTCGAAGAACAGAGCGGCAATCCTCCATTAATGAAATAAATGAATCATGCACAATTTGTTTTAGTCCACCATTTAAATATCGCATCATCAATGAAAGTAAGGCATGCCATCGAACCTAATGCAATAATAAGCAAAGTATAATTTTTCTTCTTTCCGTATGATAAACATCATATATAATTTACGACAATCACGATAAGTCTTTATTTTTTAACGAAAGGGATAGGATTATGTCTAAGAGTCTGTTTTTGCAAATTTTTACATTCTGTACTTCTTTTCTGCTTGTTTCCTGCGCCACAAATCCCCCTCAAAAACATACTCCGGGGCCGACTGAAATTAACATCAAGTCAAGTCTGGGTCTTAGTTTACCTGATGATACGGCAGCCCAGCTTAAGATACCACCAAAATTAAATGGCAGCTTGAGTATCAAAGTAAATGCAGAAGCACTCGAAGATGAGCCGTTACGTTCACACTTTCTCGGCAGCATAAGCATCATATTCACCGATACAGAAACCAGACAGAATTACCTGAATTTCGAAACTACCGTCGAAGGAAATGCCGACGGCAGCCCAGACGAGGGCGTCACTGAGGCATTCAAAAAATTCTTTGATGCAATAATGTTACTACATAATTCTACGAATCAATTTGTTCCAAAGAACCAAAGCAAATCAGATAACTAAGAAACCGAAAACCTCCAGAAAAACAATAATAAACATAATAAACAAAACGGAGAAAGCTATGAGGATATCATCAATAAAATCACATCACTTTTTACTAACATCTATATGTCTGTTAACTGCTATCTTCTCAGGGTGTGCATCAAATGCGAGAGTGTTTTATGAAGGAACAAGAACAACAAAGACTGTTGCAAAGGCAACTTTAACAGCTCAAACGCCCACGGAGCTGCAAAACGCCGGGTATATTCAAATAGGAACATTCGAATCGGAAACTACCACGCATGGATTGTCGGTCTCAAAAAAAGATTTTGAAAAAAATCCCAAAGCCATACTCGATTCGATTGCACCCGAAAACTGTGATACGTTTGCAGATTACTATTCATCATTGGATAAAGAGGTTTGCCGAGAAGCTGCAAAGGTCGGAGGCGAGAAGGTTCTCCTGGAAGAAATAAAACACGATTACTCATTTTTATCTGAAGATCAGACAAAAGTGATGGAAAGTGCAATGACCGAGGACATAACTGTAAAATTTGTTACGAGCATTAAAGTCTGGTCAGTGTGGAAAAAAGCAAATTAACTTGCAAGAATCTACATCTGTGTTTTGTCACAGATGAATAAATGGATTTAATGAAGCTCTCTAAGCAAAAATTCATGTCGCTGCTGTTGCCTGCAAAGGGCGCGGAGGTTTTGACGAATATCCCGGTGCTTGCTCTCTTGGCGGCGAATGTAATCCCCTTAGTTGGTGTGTTGTTCCTTAACTGGAGCGCGGTCTATATCGTGCTGCTTTACTGGGCGGAGAATTTAGCAGTGGGATTCTACAATGTCCTGAAGATGGCCTTCGCCAAAGTCAGTCACCCAATCGAGCATTTGGGCAAGCTGTTCCTGATCCCGTTCTTTATCGTTCATTACGGCGGATTTACCGCCGTCCACGGCTTTTTCGTGCTGGCGATGTTCAGCAAGGGCGAACAGGGCCCGCCGATGGGCGGCAACGAAAGCTGGCCCTGTTTTCTGGTCTTCGTGCAGATGCTGTACAATATCGTCAAACATATCATGCTGACCATCCCGCCGGCGGTACGATTAGGCGTGCTTTCGCTATTCGCCAGTCACGGCGTTTCATTTGTTTATAACTACCTAATCAAGGGTGAATACGCCCGTGCCAATATCCGCGACTTAATGGGCCAGCCTTACGCCCGCGTTTTCGTGATGCACATTACAATCTTGGGCGGCGGATTTCTCTCAATGGCCCTCGGCTCACCGGCCGCTTTGCTGCTGATCCTGGTTATTCTAAAAACAGCCATCGACGTTAAATTCCATATCCGCGAGCATAAAAAAGCCGCTAAAAAACAAAAAGCCCATGAGTAAAATGATTTTCAAAAAACAATTGCATTTGTTTGTGATTGTTGTATAATCCTCTTATGAAAATTGAATAGGCCAGGGGAGCAACCGGTTGGCCTGAAACAGTTCGGCCGGAAGCTGAGAAATTACCCTATGAACCTGCTCGGGATAATGCCCGCGAAGGAAGGCTGATTGATTGCGAATTCAGGCACTCCTTTTGCAGGGGTGCTTTTTGTTTATAACAAGATGCCCCTGGCGCAAACGGGACTTTTTTAGAGAAAGGGACAAGGAAATGATAGAGACGGAAATTTCCAAAGCGATCATCGAAGAATACAACAAGAAGCTGACTGGACATCTTGTGAACGACGTGGTTATCGTCGGCGCCGGGCCGGCCGGTCTGGCAGCCGGTTATTACCTGGCAAAAGCCGGAATAAAAACCGCCCTTATCGAGAGGAAGCTGTCCATCGGCGGCGGAATCTGGGGCGGAGCAGCGGGATTCAACGTCATCGTCACCCAGGACGACGAGATACCGAACGAATTCGGCATAACTTCCGAAAAACAAAAGGGGCTGTACGTGTTCGATTCGATAGAATTCGCAAGCGCTCTTGCATTTCAGGCGAAAAAAGCCGGGCTGGAAATCTTCAACCTTACCGAAGCCGAAGATGTAATTATCAAAAAAGATGCTGTCGAAGGCGTGGTGGTGAACCACTCGCCCATTACCATCGCCGGCCTGCACGTGGACCCGTATTGTATCGCAGCGAAATGTATTATCGATTCGACCGGTCATCCGGCGGAAGTTGTTCACATGCTGCGCAAGAGAAAGCCGGAGCTGTTTCCCGAAGGGATACAGGAAGGTTTCATGGATGTGGAAAAGGCCGAAGCCGGCGTCGTTGAAAAGACCGGTGAAATCTTTCCCGGCCTTTATATCGCGGGGATGGCGGTTTGTGCAGTCTATGGCCTGCCGCGGATGGGGCCGATTTTCGGCGGGATGCTAAAATCCGGCAAAAAAGTCGCCCGGATGATTATCAAAAAGATACAATCCTGAAAAAGTCCTGGTGGTTTATTCTTTACCCGCCGCCTGTTTCCAGGAGCTTCGCTGGGTCGCCCGAAGGCCGGAGAATACCGTCACGGCAATCATAATCGTGAACGTCACCGTCGTGAACCAGTATCCCCATGTAGCCGTCTGAACGTGCGCCATTTTGACAAGGACGGTACCGATGGCAAAAATCTGCGTGAACATTTTGATTTTGCCGGATACGGTTGCGGCGAAATTAATGCCCTTCGCCTCGGCGATATGCCGCAATACCGTCACGTACGCTTCCCGTGCAATCAGGATACCGGCTACGGACCATTGAATGGCGGCTAACGTGCCAGGGCCGAAATCGAAAAGTCTCGGCTGTCCTATCAAAGCAAAACAAATAAACGCCCCGCAGACCAGGACCTTATCGACGAGCGGGTCTAGCATCCTGCCGAACTTGCTTGTTACGTTGAGCCTGCGGGCTGCCATGCCGTCGAAAATATCGGTCAGTCCCGAGACAACGAAGAGAATAAAAGCCACATCGAGAAAACCGGGAAACGGAATTTCACCGTCAGTGTAATACCGCGGCGCTAAAAGAATCATAATTAAAAAAATTACGGTCAGGACAAGACGGCCGAGAGTCAGAATGTTCGGAATTTGCTTTAACATAGCATCAAGTTTACTTTGCTTTTCGAAACAGTTCAATACTAAATCCGCTCTACGATTAAATCATAATCTTTTGTCCCGACTACCTTTGTCCGGATAAATTGTCCCGGCAGTATTGGATGTTTTCTTTGCCGGTCGACGGTTTTTATCAAACACAGACTGTCAATTTCGGGGGCCTGGCCGTAGTAGCGCCCCTTCGCCAGAAATTCACTCTCTACCGAATCGACAAGACAGGTTATTTCACTGTCGATTTTGTTTCGATTTTTTGCAAAGGCGATTTCCTGCTGGCAGAGCATCAAATCATCGAGCCGTTTCTGTTTGACTTCGTCCGGGACCTGGCCCGGCATCTCGGCGGCGGCTGTTCCGGCTTCGGGATAAAACTTGAAGCAGCCTAAAGCGTCGAACTGCGCCCATCGGACAAAATCCATAAGCTCGTTGAAATGCCGGTCGGTTTCGCCGGGATAGCCGACTATCATCGTTGTCCGCAACACGATGTCCGGCATCGCCGAGCGAAGGTCCTCGATTAACCTTTGGATTCGTCTTTTCGTATCCGGCCGGCGCATCGACTTGAGGATATCATCGCTGATGTGCTGTAAAGGAATATCCAGGTAATGCACGATTTTTTCACTTTTCACGATCGTTTCAATCAGTTTTTCACTGATTCCTGTCGGATACGAATACATCAATCGAATCCATACAAGCGAGGGGATTTTTTCGAGATCGGCCAGAAGGTCCGCCAGACCATTTTTCAATTTCAGGTCGCGGCCGTAGAAGGTCGTATCCTGCGCAATCACATTCAATTCCAACACGCCGGCGGAAATCAATTCCCCGGCTTCGGCCAGGACAAGCTCCCGCGGCTTGCTTCGGAACCGGCCGCGAATTGCCGGTATCGTACAAAAGCTGCATCGATGATCGCAGCCCTCGCTGATCCGCAGGTAGGCCCAATGCCCCGGTGTTATAAGTAATCTCGTCCGGTCATCCAGAATCCTTTGCCTGTCCGGGTCGTCGGATTTATCAAAAGGTGGTATCGGCCTCTCGGACGAAAGTACTTCCCGGATGATCTTTGCTATATTGTCTCTCTGGCTTAAGCCGATTACTGCATCGATGCCGTCGATCTCACTATAGATATCGGGCCCTAATCTCTCCGGCAGACAGCCCGCGACGATTACCTTGCCGACCCTCTGTTTCGGATCGGCTTTATCGGCCACGGCCTGCTTAATTGCTTCGAGCGATTCGGCCTTTGCAGGAGCGATAAAAGCGCAGGTATTGACTACGATAACGTCGGCATTATAGGACTCGGGTGAAATTAGAAATCCCGCCTCGGCAATTTCAGCGAGCATCCTTTCGCTGTCAACGGTGTTTTTCGGGCAGCCCAACGAGATAAAACCAACAGTAATTCTATGTTTTTTTCGTGCCATAAACCCTAAAAATAGCAAATAATCGGGATTTCGTCTAAAAGAAATGCGTTATTTTGCTAATTATTCACCTACATCCTTGACGATATGAGGCCAGGGGATATAATATTTTGTTATTCTGCCTACACTTATGGCAGCTTCATTCTGTATAGATGAGCACACCGTGGAGCGTAGGTTTTTTAGATTGGTCATTAGATTATGATTGGCAACAGCCAAAAAACATGCCACGGCAAATATATCACGTGGACTGTGGCTTTTGCAGTTGTTTTATGGGCTGGAGGGTATGTACACCTCTCGGCTCAGACAAACACAGAAGACGAAGCCACGGAAACTCTCAACAAGCTCCAAATCCAAATTCAGGACGTCGCCGAACCAAATGTTCCCATGCCGGAAGTTTATAAAAACCCGCCGGAGATCATCGAGCAGATTGTCGGCGGCAAATCGGAGTGGAAATTATTTTATTTCTGCAAATATCAACCATCCGATGAGTTAAAAAAGATTATTCACGAGCAATTCGCAACGAAGCTTTTTGATAAAAAAGGAAAAGATACACAAATCCCGGACTACAATATCAGCAGTAATCCTGCGACCAATCAGCTAATCGCCAGATGCCCGGCCCGCGAAGATGCCGAAGCGGTGCTCGAAACGCTAAATCAGGTAGATGTCCCTCCGATCCAGGTCAAGATAGACTGCCTTATCTCCGAGATTTATGCGGATTTCACATTCGACCGGGAAACAACAATCGCTATTGAAAATTTAGTCGGCGAAAACGTTTCGTTAAAACCGGGAGGGACGGCTTTCGGCGACGATGTCCAGCAACTCATAGCGGACGATGAATATCTGGCGGCCTTTCCGGGTGCGTCTCTGAGGGAACTTATTCGTTCGAGAATGGGGCTCAAAATCGGATATTCGAGCACAGCCCATGAATTTACGGCCCTGGTGGACCTGCTTGAGTCAAGAGGATTTCTGAAAATCCTGATGAATCCCACACTCGAAATTGTCAACGGCAAAACAGCCATTGTTAAATCCTCCCAGCATGTCCCTTTACAAAAAGTTACCAAGACCATACCCGGTGCCGGTGCGACATCAGTTGTCCTGACCGAAACGGAATATGTCGATGTCAACGATTCCCTTCAAATCACACCTCATGTCTTTGCCGACGGTTATATCGGTCTTGAAACCAGCATCGTTCTCGGCGCAAAAAATACTCCCGACGGTGTCAAGCAGGTACCTATCCTGACCAAAAAGCAAATCAACAGCAAAGAAAACCGCATACGACCCGGCGAGAGTCTTATTATAGGCGGAATAAGGAAGACCGAAAAATTTGGTGTCGCCCGCGGTGTCCCGCTACTCAAGGACCTCCCCCTTATCGGCTTTCTCTTCTCCGGCGAAGATACCGAGCAGCGGGCCGTCGAGACTGTGTTCATCCTGACTCCGACCATTTCCACAAACGGCAGGCCGCGGGAGGAAATCATGGCCGAGATTCGAAGAAAACACGAAGCGACACCATCCGCCAATGGTATTGCCGATATGATAATGGATCCGTTCGGCATAAAAGACCGAGAACATGCCCAGGAACAAAAGACGATTGAAGCCGAGCAGGCTCGCCATAAGGCCGAAGTGGAAAAGGCAGATGCCCAAATAGCCGTAAGGCAGGCCGACGAGCGTCTCAGGAAGGCCGAAGAAGAACTCCAGCGAACGAAAAACGAGGCAGAGGAAACTAAAGCGGCAGCGGAAAAAAAGGCTGCCGAAGCCGATGAAAAAACCAGGGCCGCCGAACAGGCCATAACCGCCGCAGACAAGGCGATAGCCGATGCCAAACAGGCACAGGAGCGGACAGATCAAAATAAAGCAGAGAATGATGAAAAGAGCAGTTCTGATAAACCCGCGGCGGTAGAAGCGAGAAAACCACAGGAAGAATCAGAAGAAGTAAAAAACGAAAACGCCAAGGATGATTCCGAAGCTTAGCTGTTCTTAAAAAAAGGAAATAAAACTTTCGATAAAATCTTATCGAAAGTTTTTTTATAACGTTCCGTCATAATCCCGTTACAATAACGGAAATAAAAATTCTTTTCTGGAGAGAGTTCTATGGATAACTTCGAAAGCGGCAATCTTGATAACCTAAACTTAAACAATCCGACACCAATCGATAACGACTCCGACAAACCGATTCCTCTCGACGCCGCCGGGGCCGATGAAACGGGTATTTCGCATTCCCCTCTGGATTTGGGCAGCAGCAGAGCAGTGGAAATCCCAAAGTCCGAAGCACCAAGACAAGTCGCAACAACAAAGCCCACACCAAAAACGGGCCCGGTAGTGACCGGTGAACGAATTATAGGCGTCAAAACCTTCTTTACAAAGCTTCATCCCGGAGCAATCAATTTTCTTGACGAACAGATCACCGAATGGCTGAAAAAAAATCCGGATATTTCAATAAAACGAACAAACGTGACCGTCGGTGAAATTCAGGCCAAAAAAACCGAGCCTAACATCCTGATTACCGTCTGGTATTGATGAAATACCTCTCTAAAGCCCTTAACCGAGGCCTCTGCCGGGCTTAGGATGGACTTCCGGGAATTGCAGCTACCGAAAATTTTCTCTATTAGAGCAATCCGGAACCTCTATTTTAACATCCTCACAGGGAAAAAACCCTCACATACGGAAAAAAATCTTCTTATAAAAATTCTTGACAATTTTTACAATTTATATTAGTTTCTTACGTTTGTCCGTTTGTGTAGGGCATGATAAGCCTGATTTTATAAGTTTTTTTGGAGATTTTTGTGGCTAAAGAGCTAACTCGGAAATTGATCAATGCAGGGGTGCATTTTGGACACGCAGTGAGCCGATGGAATCCTAAAATGGCTCCGTTTATCTTCGCAAAGCGCGGTACTATTCACATTATCGATGTCAAAAAAACTCTGAAAGGACTGCTCATAGCCAAGAAACTCCTCGCCGAGGTTGTCTCTTCCGGCAAAGATGTCGTCTTTGTGGGTACAAAACGTCAGGCTCAAAAGGCCGTCGAGGTCGCGGCTCAAAAGTGCGGGATGCATTACGTTTCTCAGCGCTGGCTCGGCGGGATGCTCACGAATTTCAGAACGGTTCGGTCCCGCCTTCAGCGACTCGAACAGCTTGAAGCCATGATCGAGGACGGAACCCTGGACAGCGAGAGTAAAAAGCAGGCATCGAGACTCAAACGCGAAATGAGAAAGATCAAATCCAACCTCCAGGGAGTGCGAAATATGTCTCGTTTGCCCGGCGCCGTTGTGGTGATTGATGCGAAAAAAGAATATCTTGCTCTGCGTGAGGCCAAGAAACTCGGGATCGCCACCGTAGGAATTCTCGATACCGATTCGGACCCCGACACGGTAGATGTGGCCATTCCGGCCAACGATGATTCCATCAGATCCGTTGACCTGCTCCTTAACGAGCTGGCCGATGCGGTTGCGATTGGCAAAACAATGGTTGCCGCCCGCCAGGAACAGACACCACGTCCCAGACGAACCCGCTCGAAGAGAGCTGTGCTGGCCCGTGCAAAAAGAGACAAACCGGAAACCGATGATACGATCGACGAACAAAGCCGGATTCTGGCCTCCGATCCAGGTTCACAAAGCCATCCGGCCGAACAACAGGAATCCAAGTAAACAGATAAAAGAGCAAACAAGGCTCTATTATTAGCGGCCTCTTTCGATTTTGAACCGGATTTCTGAACACCGGTTGGTCTAAATGCAAATATCGAATTCCAGTTAGGGAAATTTCCTTATAACAAAATAAGCGATACGAAAACAGGAGTTTTTAAGATGGTGGAAATTTCAGCAGCAATGGTTATGAAGCTACGAAAAATGTCCGGACAGGGAATGATGGATTGCAAAAAGGCGCTTCAGGAAGCCAACGGAGAGATTACTGAGGCTATGAATATACTTCGAAAAAAAGGTCTTGCAACTTTAGCCAAGCGTGCCGAGCGGGAGACATCTCAGGGTCTGATCGTAAGCAAAAGCAGCGCCGACGGCAGGACGGCTGCGATGGCAATGCTTTGCTGCGAGACCGATTTTGTAGCCAAAAGCGACGACTTCATGGCGACGGCTAAAACTTTAGCCGAATACGCTCTTGCCTGCCCGGCCGATAAGGGCCCGGAGAATATTCTGGAGACAACCGTCGATGGGAAAAAATTCAACGACCTGCTAACCGAAACGGTCAGCAAGACCGGCGAAAAAACACAGGTCGGAGACTACTCAAAATACAAACTCGACGGGCCGGGCCTGATAAGCACATATATCCACTTCAACGAAAAAGTCGGTACAATGGTTCAGATCGATACCTCCGATGACAAAACCGCCGATGCGGATACTTTAAAGCGCACGGCAAATGATATAGCAATGCATATTACTGCGACCAAGCCGCTGGCCTTAAACAAGGACCAGATCGATGCCGAGACAATCGAACGCGAGAAGGCAATTTTCGCCGAACAGGTGAAAAACAAGCCCGAGAACATCATCGAAAAAATCGTCCAGGGCAAAATACAGAAATTCTTTGCCGAGAATTGCCTATTGCAGCAGCCGTTCGTAAAAGACGACAGTAAAACCGTCGAGCAGGTTCTCGCCGAAGCCGCAAAACAAGCGGGAGGCGAAGCTAAAATAGCAAGATTCGTACGTTTTGAAGTTGGATAAAAATCGTATCTCGAACGATGGATCAGAGGTCCGAAAGTAGAAGGCCGAAGACAGAGGTCTGATTTCCGACCTTCGACTTCCGGCTCCCGACAAAACAAATGGAAAAAAGTAAATATAAACGTGTGTTGTTGAAACTCTCCGGCGAAAGTTTTTGTAAGCCCGGACAATTAGGAATTGACGGCGCCGCCCTTGCCTCCATAGCCGAGAGGATCGCCGAAATATGCAAAATCGGCCCGCAGGTCGCGGTCGTCGTCGGAGCCGGTAATTTCCTTCGCGGAGAGAATTTCTCCCAGGTCAGCCAGATACCGAGAAACACGGCAGATTACATGGGTATGCTGGCCACGATAATCAACGCCTGCGCGCTTCAGGAAACACTCGAGAAAATCGGCCAGGAAACAAGGGTCCTAAGCGCAATAGAAGTTCCCGCTATGTGTGAGGGATTCATCCGTAGAAGAGCACTTCGTCACCTTGAACGCGGCAGAGTCGCTATCTTAGCCGGCGGCACAGGAAATCCTTTCTTTACCACCGACACCTGTGCGGCTCTGAGGGCCTCGGAACTCGATGTGGACCTGCTTATCAAAGCAACAAAGGTCCAGGGCGTTTACAGCGACGATCCCAAGAAAAATCCGGATGCAAAACTCTTTGACGAATTACCATACGAACAGGTCCTGGCTCAAAACCTTCGCATAATGGATCATTCCGCCATCAGTCTCTGCCGGGATAATAATATTCCTATTGTCGTGCTGAATATTTTCGAAAAAGGAAATATAACCAAAGCCCTTTGCGGACAGCAGGTCGGCACACTAATCGTTGCGAAATGAGGTTGAATATGCCTACGAAAGAAATAGTCTCCGATACGGAATCCAAAATGAAAAAAGCGGTCGAAATTCTGCATGACGAGCTAAAGGCGGTACGCAGCGGCAGGGCCTCGACCGGACTTGTCGAAAATATCAAGGCCGATTTCTACGGGACGCCGACACCTTTGAAACAAATGGCGACACTGGCGACACCACAGGCGGACATGATTGTGATTAAGCCGTTTGACCCGAGTTCGGTTAAAGATATAGAAAAGGCTATCAAAAACAGCGATTTGAGTATCGCTCCGATTATTGACGGAAAAATAATCAGACTTAATATCCCGGCACTAAGCGAGGAAAGAAGACGGCAATTAGTTCAACAGGCCAAACAAAACGGCGAACAGTCAAAAGTCATTGTTCGTAATATCCGAAGAGATGCGATCAAGCATCTCGAAAAACAGCAAAAGGACAAAATCATCACCGAGGATGATCTCGAAAAAGGAAAAAAGCAAATCGACGATATCACCAAGCAATACACCGACAAAGTTGACGAAGTAGTTCAACACAAATCAGACGAGATTATGCTCGATTGATTTATGCCATAAGTTTCGAAGCACATGTGCTCAGGGTAAAACCGAAGCACGTAATATTCTCGCTCACAATTTTTTGGGGGCTACGAAGATGAAAGCAGAAAAAAGCACACAAGCCAAACGGCCCAAAAAAACCGGCAGACGAATCATCCAGATTGTATCGGCTCTATTCGTCGTTCTAATCGTATTCGTATTTCTGCTGGCGCCCGTATTTATTTCCTCCGAGAAAGGCCGGCAGATAATCCTGGCACAGATAAACAAATCGATCGAAGGCCGGGCCGATTTCACCGATCTGTCGATGGGCTGGTTTAAGGGAATCAAGATTGCAGACCTGAGCTTCGATGACACTTCCGGCGAAATTTCCGTCAAGGTCAAACAAATCGCCACTGAACCACATTATGGCTCACTTTTGACAGGCAACCTGTCATTCGGCCAAACCACCATCGACGAGCCAAGAGTCCGGATAAATCTCAAGGAAAAGCCGCCTGCCGAAATCACTCCCGCGACGGAACCTAAAACCGTTCCGAAGGAAACGGCGGGTATCGCGCTTGTCACTGATATCACGGTCAACAACGGCAACGTAAAAGTCACGGACACAAAAAATAAAACCGTCGAGCTGGCACAGATAAACTCCAATATAAATTTAAAACCTCCGGGAAAACAGTCGAGCTTCGATTTGAATATGATTGTGGCGGCCAATGACAAACAATCCAAAGTCCAGGCCGAAGGTCGAATCACACCCGTTAAGACAAAAGAAAAATCCGGCTGGACCTTCGAAGCCGCCGACGGCGACCTGACTGTTGAGGTCAACGACCTGGACCTCGAATCCCTGGAGTCGTTCTTTGCTTTGGCAGGTGTTGACATCCAGACCAAAGGTGATATTTCAGCCAACCTTAAAGGTCAACTGGTTAACGGCCAAATCGAAAATGTCACCGGAACAGTCAGGGGAACAAACCTCGATATAACCACAGCGGCATTAAAAGGCGATCATTTGAAAACCAAGGTTCTCGACGCCGATATAAATCTCGCCCGTAAAGGTCAAATGATGAACATCAACAATCTAAATGTTACAACCGACTGGGCTAATCTACAGGCCACGGGCTCACTGCCAACAACCATAGAATCAATGGACAGCTTCCTCGCATCCGATTCGAATTATGATTTAAATGGAACGTTCAATTGCAACATCGCCTCGCTTGCTTCCCAGATGCCTCATACCATAGGACTCAAAGAAGGCACGACGGTATCATCAGGCATAATAAACGGCACAATTAAAACCGCGACGCAAAACGGAAAAAAACAAATCCAGGCCGAAGCGGAATTGACGAATTTAAAAGGCCTTGTGGAAGGAAAGGAAGTCTCACTTTCTCAGCCAATAAGGGCTTCCGCGCGAGTTTCTCCCGATAAGGCCGGAATAAATATTGATAATTTCGACCTAACGGCCTCGTTCGCGAAAATTAACGCCAGCGGCAATCTCGATCAGATAAAATTCGATGCTCAGGCCGACATGGCCAGGCTGCAGAGCGAGTTCGGACAATTTGTTGATATCGGCCCCTACAAAATCGCCGGGCAGTTGACAGAAGCCGGAGAAGTCTCGCTCAACGATAAAACAATTACCCTTTCCGCATCCTCGACCGTCAAAGGGCTGAATATCACAGGGCCTAACAATGTGACTGCTTCCGTACCAACCGGCGAAGCGACTTATGCCCTTAATTACGACAGGGAAAACAGTATCCTTAATATTAATTCACTCGACGCCGGAATGAGTTTCGGCCGTGTTAATATCAAAGACGCGGTTGTGCCTCTCAAGAAAGAGACCTCCAAGGCATTCGACATGATTGTCAATGCCCAACAAATAGACCTTGGCAAGCTGCGGCCTTTCGCCGTTTTGTTCGGCGGGGTACCTGAGAAAATAGAGCTGTCCGGTATCGCAGAATCGCAGGTTTCAATTAGTTCCCAAAAACAGATATATACGATCAAGTCCGACTCGACAAAAATCACAAATCTTAAGTTTGCTTATCCTGAAAAGAAACCTTTTGAGCAAAAAGAGGTTTCGATGGCTTTTGATGCCGAAATTGATCCCGTAAAGGAAAGATTCAAATTAAATGGTTACCAGTTGGATAGCCCTCAATTCAAAATCCGCAAAGGAACGTTCAGCATGATGAACAAGGACGGGAAAACCGAACTGGCCGGGCAACTTGATTTGGAATATGACTGGTCGGCGGTAAGTGCCCTTGCCGGTCAGTTTTTGCCCGAGGACCTTGTACTCCAGGGGACAAGAAAAGACAGAATAAGTTTCGCCAGCGAATATCCCACCGACCAGAAAGATCAACTTTTATCAAACCTCAGCGCCAACGCCGGACTTGGTTTCGAGAAAGCCGATTACATGGGTCTTGATTTCGGGCCCACGGATGTGAATATTGTCGTCCAAAACGGCCTGCTGAAAATTGTGCCGTTCAAAACAACCGTCAACGAAGGCCAATTTAATTTCGGCGCCCAGGCAGACTTCAAGCAACAACCTGCGTTGTTTAAGACGGCCGAACCAATGCAGATTATGAAAGACATAAGAATCAACGACCAGACAACCGGAAAGCTGCTGAAGTATCTTAATCCTATTTTTGCCGATGCCGCAAACGTCAATGGTATTGCAAATCTTAACTGCGAGAAGCTCAGCATACCACTGAATGCAGCGGCCAAGAACAAGGCGGAGATTGTCGGCACGGTTTCCATAAGCCAATTGAACCTTCAGACCTCCGATTTTCTCGGGCAGCTTCTTACAGTGGTCGGGGGTGGTGTCCGGGGAACTATCATAACAATTCATCCCACAAGGTTCGTTTTACGCGACGGGTATCTCAGATACGACGACATGCAAATGGACATCGGTGACAATCCGGTTAATTTCAAAGGTGTCATCGGCCTGGATAAATCCATAGAGGAAATGTCAGTGACATTACCTTATACGACTGAAGGCAGGACGATAAGGACAGGAAGTCAAAGCGCCAGAAGAATTACGCTGCCTATCACCGGCACTGTCGATAATCCGAAGCTCGATGTTGGAAAACTGCTCGAAAACCAGCTCAAACAGGAACTGGAAAACCAGATATTAAAAGGCCTTGAAGATATATTCGGGTGATAATAATTACGATAAACCTTCCACGTTAAAACCTGCCGGGACTGGGAAAGCCCGCGAGTGACATCGATATCGAGGCTAAATCCGCCGGACAGATTTCTTACGCACAGGATTGGGAATTCGAGAACGTCACTATCAAGACGACCGACAACAGCACATTGGACGTCGGAAATTCCAGTGACATGAATCTGTAATAAAAAATGGCCGAGTTTCAAGCTCGACCCTTTAATGAATTTACAAAAGTCGGAATCTCTGGAGCTGCGCACCGTTGAAGAACTGCTTAGACATTTAGCAGAGACGATAGTCCCGCAGACACAAATACGATTCAGCTTATACGAAGAACCGCGTTATCGAGCCGCCCTGCGAACGCAGCTCGGTGACAATCCCATACCGGCGGCCATAGCAGGTGTCCTGAATCCACGACCGAAAATCTACGGCGACGGCATTATCGCCGCTGCCGTCATCTACCTCGAGCCTTGGGCCGCGACACAATCAGGACAAAAAATCGAGCTTTCAGATTTCTCCCCTCTGCTCGATTTGCTGCCAAAAAAAGAAAACAAGTCTCAATAGCAACTAATTTAACCTTACACAAAAAAAAGGCCGGACTAAACGGCCCGGCCTTTTGGATTATATTGCGTTTGGGTTTGTCTGCTATGGCCCTACGACCCCCGGCCTTTGGACCTTCTCGTAGTCCGGCGGGATATTCAGCTCCAAGATGCTCGAATCCAGCTCCACGTCCCACTGGAACTGATCTATTACGCACCCTGATTCGTCCCACTGTCCTTCATACTCGCCACTCATTTTACTCTCGAACAGAACGGGGTACCCTGTTTCAACGCTGACCCACAATCGGAATTCCACTTGAAGATTATTGACCGGTCCCGGTAAGGAGCCAAAGCAAGCCGGGTCGGTAGTTTCGATACCTTCGCACAATACGCCCTCGATGGTTTTCCGCCCGAGTTTACTATGCTCACCGGACAGGATCGTCTGAACTAAGAAACTGGGATTCGTCCAGTCATTGCGCCACTCCAGGAAAAGTCCATTCTCGCTTTTCTTAAATGTGGTAGTCATGCATAACTTGTGTATGTGAAAGACGTCTATGAGAGTATTTGTGTCGGAGCCTGTGAAGTCAACGTAGGCGGTACGGATAATCTGCCCATCTTTGTAGAAGTCCTTTCGGCAGTATCTCGGTGAGGTGTATGCGATTGAATAGTCATATTCATCGGACGCAGTGGAGTCCGTACATCGGAAGATCAACCCCCGGCTGGCCTCCACTTTTCTGGCGACCTCGGCCCAGACGACACTTGTGCCAGATCCGCCGAACTGGTTTATGCCTAAGAGCACAGCAACAATTATTACCGCCGCAACGGCTAATTTTACAATTGGACTTTTCATGGTAATTCTCCAAATCCCCGGTATAGCCGGAGTTTTTGTTGTTATTTTTTGCCGAGCCTGGAATACATCCTGGAATACCTTTTCGTCAGCATTGGGATTGATGCCCAGCTCTGCTTTTTCGAACAATCTTTTTATCTTATCTGCGGAGTTCATTTATCCACCTCGCTATTCAGTAATGAACGCAGTCTGTTTATGCCGTACCGGTATCGGCCTTTTACTGTATTAACGGATGTTCTCTGTAACCTCGCAATCCGGCGAAACGGTAAATCCGTTTCCATGCGAAGGCTGATTACTTCCCTTTGCTCGTACGGCAATTCCTGCATGGCACGGCTCAGAAGCTCAAGCCGTTCGCTAAGAACGGCCCACTGCAAAGGGCCTCGCTCGGCCGATGTAACTAAATCCACCTTGTCAAGTCCGATTTCAGAACGCCGACGATTGTCACGCCGATAGTTTCGAGTCCGGTTAATCACACTCGTAATCAAATAGTTCTTAAGACTGCCGGTCAGCCTGATACGATCGGCCGATTGAGCGAACTTGACAAACACATCGTGAACCATATCCTCGGCGGCATTCACATCGCCGGTTAGCACAATAGAGAGCTTCAGCAATTCGACTTTATACTTGTCATAGATCTGCCGTAAGGCTCCGTTACGGCCTTGTTTAAATCTTAAAATAAGCAGCTTATCTTCTATCATCGTGCACAATTCTTTGGGCGGATTCCCGAAAAGCGGGATCCCAAAAATGATCATTCTTCAACCTATTACACACCGAAGATGTATGTTTGGGTATAAAAAATTGATCCGGCCGACCTTCGGGATCGCTTATAATTAGTACCCTCGGTTTTCATGACCAATCTATGATTAAATCCTGAGACGACAAAAAGCTGTCTGTTTAACGATTGCATTCCTGTTATTTCTGTATTATCTTGATTTCCTTAAAGTTAATATATGCATAAACAAAAGGAGTCTTTACTATGAAAGCCACAGTGTCACTTATCTGTTTGATTTCCATCTTTTTGTCTCTGGTTGGTTGTCTGGAAGAAAAGACACCAAATGATATCACTCCGTCGGTATCTGATTTGAAACTGCCCGCTCTGTTTTCGGATCACATGGTCTTACAGCAAAAAATATCATGCCCTCTCTGGGGCTGGGCCAAGGACGGCACTCCGGTTACGGTTGAAATCAACGGTAAAAAGGTTAAGGCCACGGCCCGAAACGGACGCTGGCAGGTCAAACTGCCGGTTATGAAGGCCGGTGGTCCATATACACTCACCGTGCGTACGCCTGAGCACACGATCGAACTGAAGGATGTCTTAGTGGGTGAGGTCTGGGTGTGCAGCGGTCAATCCAATATGGAGTGGCCGATCGAATCCTCCAACAACGCCCGGGCCGAGATCACCGCAGCACAATACCCTAACCTGCGTCTGTTCACGGTGGAGAAGGCCACGTCCAGCGAACCATTGCAGGATGTCACGGGACAGTGGGTGGTTTGTACGCCTGAGACCGTGGCCGATTTCTCCGCGGTGGGTTATTTCTTCGGACGTGACCTGCTCAAGAGCGGTGTAAAGCCCATCGGGCTGATCGATACCACCTGGGGCGGGACACCGGCCGAGGCCTGGACCAATATCGAGGCCTTAAAGAGCGATCCCGACTTCGCCCCTATTCTGACCCGCGAAGAGGATTCAAAGCGAGTCCAGACCGAGCTAAAGGAAAAATTCGGGACAAAACTGATTACAGACGAACGCAATTCCGACGTTATCATGGCCGATGCCACAGCCCTGGATAAGGGCTGGGCCAAGGTGGATGCCGATCTGAGTGAGTGGGAGACCATGGAGTTGCCGACCCTCTGGGAAAACACCGGACTGAGTATCGATGGGGTTGTCTGGTTCCGCCGGGAAGTCACTATCCCGCAGGCATGGGCCGGCCGTGACCTTACCCTAAAACTGTCCACTATTGACGATATTGACCTGACCTATTTCAACGGCACCCAGGTCGGCCGGACCCTTTATGATACCCCCGGCCCGTGGATGGCACCGCGAATCTATACCGTGCCCGGCGACCTGGTGCGGGCGGGTAAAAACGTTATTGCCGTGCGCGTGTTGGATAGCCAGGGCGGCGGCGGCATTTATCCCAGCAACACGCCCATGCAAATCGGCCCGGGCGACGATGCAAGCCCTATTGATCTGAGCGGCCCCTGGAACTATCGCATCGAGCGCATCATGTCCCTGGGATCGGGCCAGCAGAATTCCCCGGCACGCTTGTACAATGCCATGCTGGCCCCGTTAGTGCCCTACGGCATAAAAGGCGCCATCTGGTACCAGGGTGAGTCCAATGCCGATAGAGCCTACCAGTACCGCAAGCTTTTTGCGGCCATGATTCACAACTGGCGTCGGGTGTGGAACATAGGAGATTTTCCCTTCTACTTCGTCCAATTAGCCAACTATATGCAACGCAAGGCCGAACCCGGTGACAGCGAGTGGGCCGAATTGCGCGAGGCCCAGCAGATGACACTGTCCCTGCCCCATACAGGCATGGCCGTGATTATCGATGTGGGTGACGCTGATAACATCCACCCCCGTGACAAGCAGACTGTGGGCAAGCGCCTGGCCCTGATTGCTCAGGCCCGGGACTACGGTCAAGACGTCGAGTACTCCGGCCCGGTGTACAGCTCCATGGCCGTGGAGGGCAACCAAATCCGGCTGCACTTCGACCATGTTGACAGCGGCCTGGTCGCCAAAGACGGCCCGCTAACAGGGTTTGCCATTGCCGGAGCAGATTGGAAATTCCATTGGGCCGAGGCCGCAATTGAGGGCAAGACCATTGTGGTCAAGAGCGACCAAGTAGCCGCTCCGGTGGCCGTGCGTTATGCCTGGGCGGACAATCCCGCCTGTAATCTATACAACGGTGCCGGTCTGCCGGCATCGCCCTTCCGCACGGATGATTGGCCCGGTATCACCATTGACAACAAGTAACATGAAAAATGGGGTCAGGAGCATTTTTTAGACCCAAGTAGCGAGTCATGGACATTTTTCGGTTAGAATCGTGGATTTTAGTTGCATTAAGGCGGTTTTTGAGTAAAATAAATAAAAAACAGAATACACAATACAGAACATAGAAGACAGAAAAAGGCAAATCTTAAAAATCAGGGGGCAGAAGCATATCAAATTCAATGAAACGAAAAGTCATTTATTTAGCCGCCAGGCCTGCCTGGTGGGAAAATCCGGCTTCGTAACACGAAGTTTACCCTGAGCGGAGTCGAATGGGCCTCGGTTAAAAAAATGCAAAACAAAGCCAATGTTAAAATAGGTAATTTAATGTAAGCTCTTTGAAATAAAAAGATTATGAGAAAAATGGCAGTTTCTGGGTATTTTACCGACGAAAAAACAAAGCCAATTTTCAGATTCGCTTAGATTATTTATCGGTAGCGATAAAGCGTGATATGCTGAATGTCGAAGCGGCCGGCTGGGATTCGCAGGTGTCTGCCCTGATGGCTCTGGTCGCCGTTCATCCACCGCCCGGGGACCCATTTACCATCCACATATTCGCCTTCCCGGATGGCGGCTATTCCGGCAATAGGTTCACCCGGCGAGTTCGGCGTAAACGTCACGATAATACCGGTGCCGGAGATGATATATTCATTCGGCCCGACGGAAATGATGATGCCACCTGCTTTCGGCCATGGTCCCGATTGACCCGCCCCGGCCGACCATCCCCAGGTATAATCGTGGGAGACATTCAGCATGTAGTCGCCGAGAGCCACCTGTTGTGTCCGGTTCTCTTTATCCAGCAATACGCCGGTCATCGTCCCTTTGCCCTGATTTTCCAGAATCAATGGTGACAGTTGCGAAAGCACATCATAAGCCTTCGCAAGAGGCGCATTATCAGGGTCCTCAATCGATTCGATGGAGAAGGGACAAAAACCGATGGCGTCGTGCAGTCCGAAGGCGTAAAAAGCGTTAGCGGCACTTTCAGCGCCACGACCGGCTTCCGGGATGAATAAAGGATTGCCGGACCGATGGTATTTTACGCACCACTCGGCGAAGTTCGGGAAATAAATGTCCGGCGAAAAAAAGTCTATCAACGGCCCGCCTGCCCGCCAGATGTCCATAATATGAGGCAGCGGCCCGGCGCTTGGATATTGGCCCGGCTTGTAGTTCGGGCGAACCAGTGCCGCATTGATATACATCGCAAGCGGATATTCGGCTTTGCCGGCCTCTATTATACGGTTGACATAGCGGGCATAATGCCACGCCATAAAAATTTCGTCCGTCTCAGGGCCGGCGCCGAAGACTTCCTCCCATGTCCCGGAGGTTTTCAAACCGGCGGATTCCCACATCCGGCGAAATTCCGGCATTAACGAATCCTTATGAACGACAAGATAATCCATCAGTTCTTTCGGTACCTGTCCGTTGAACAACTCGGTCGCAACGGGGCTATAGTCCCTCGCTTCCGGTATCATGCCAATTTCGTTCTCAACCTGTATCATGATTACCGTATGCTTCCGGCCGTCAATCCGACGAATATGCTTCATCAGGGCGACAAAAGCTCGGGCATCGGCGTCTCTGTTTTCATCACTAAAGGACGAGAGAATCTCCATGCCTTTTCCCTGGCTGTCCCGGGCACGTGGGAAACGCTCCTGATTTGTTTTAACCCAGACGGGAGCATAACATGACATGCTGTTCTTCCAGCTTGCGAACCACAACAGAACCAGTCGCATATTGTGCCGCCGGGCGTCTTTAACCAGACCATCCACGAGTGAAAAATCAAATGTCCCCTCCTGTGGCTCAATAAGATCCCAGTACACAGGGGCAAGGACGGTATTGAGGTTCAGCTTCTCCAACCGTGGCCAGATCGGTTCCATATATTCAAGAATGGAGGAGCTGGAGTTACCCAATTCCCCTCCCAAAATCAGGAACGGTTTGCCATCGACTATAAGCTGCGTGGCGGAGCCCTGTTTACGAAGATGGGGGAGGAAATCGTCCGATACGGTTCCACTATACGAAACGGCAAAATCCGCCGATACAAAAATTATCATACACATTGTAGCTATGAACGACTTTATGAAGTTTCCAACTGACATGAACTTTACCTCCTTTATTAAAAGAACTTGTTCATTCAACCGTACCGGTATTTTAATGATACAATAATAAATTGTTAATACAACATTTTATGTTTATACTTTCGGTCATGCTGAAAAAGGTATTGGGTTTTTATACGAAATATTTTGCCGTCTGGGTAATTATTTTCGGTATAGTGGCATACCTCTGTCCCGGCCCATTCGTTACCTTGAAGCCTGGGATGGATTGGTTCTTTGCCCTTACAATGTTCGGCATAGGAGTTGTGCTGCAGGTCGAGGATTTCAAGCGCATCGCACAAAGGCCGGTCATCGTGCTCATCGGTTCGGTGGCACAATTTACAATCATGCCTTTGGGAGCATTTCTGTTAGCCAGGCTTTTCCATTTGCCGCCGGAAATCGCGGTTGGTTTGATCCTGACCGGCTCGGCCCCCGGAGCAATGGCAAGCAATGTAATGAGCTATATAGCCAAAGCCGATACGGCGTATTCGGTTTCTCTGACGACGGTCTCGACGCTTTTATGTCCGATACTGACGCCGGGACTGACTTTCCTTTTGGCGCGGTCGAAACTGGAAATTCCTTTTATAAATATGATGCTCAGTGTTGTCAAAATGGTTGTCCTGCCTTTGTTCGTGGGATTCGGAGTGCGGCATTTTCTCAAAGAAAAAGTCGAGAAGATTCTGCCGGTCTTCCCGGCCATCTCGGTGACGTTTATCATCTTTATCTGCTCCCTTGTAATCGCTCTGAACAAGGAGAATCTCGCCGCTGTTACCGGCATAATCTTATCGGCGGCGATAATCCTGAACGTTTACGGGATGCTCGCCGGCTATGGCGTCGGTTCTGTTTTTCGGTTCAATACCCCCCGCAGACGTACCCTGGCGATTGAAATAGGGATGCAGAACGCCGGGCTCGGAACCATTCTCGCATTGAAACATTTCGGCGAGAAGGCGGCCATGCCCGCAGCGATTTTCGTATTTATCTGCATTATTACAGCCTCAGCGATGGCGGCTATATGGCAGAGAGAAAGCCAGGAACCATCAACAAATTAAATAACTATTATTAGCAGGATAGCTATTGCATTTTACAGGATAAGGAGTTATAATTTGCCGATAATATTAGGGTCATAGTCGTCCGGGCAGCCTTTATGGGCTGCCCTTAAGTTTGGGTAAAATTTTATTCAGGAGATAAAAGGCATGGGCTGTAACGTGGCAATAGCCGGAGTAACCGGTGCCGTAGGACAGGAATTTTTGAAGATTCTCGAAGAGCGGGATTTCCCATTCGATTCTCTGAAAATGCTCGCCAGCAGCAGGTCGGCAGGAAAGAAAATCGAATTTAAAGGCAAAACATATATCGTCGAAGAACTAACGAAGAAAAGTTTCAGCGGGATCGATATCGCCCTGTTCAGTGCCGGAGCGTCACGAAGCAAGGAATTCGCGCCGGCCGCAGTCGAGGCCGGTGCCGTCGTCGTGGATAATTCCTCAGCATTCAGAATGGATCCGGATGTCCCGTTAGTGATTCCGGAAATCAATCCGCAGGCAATTAAACAGCATAAAGGCATCATCGCCAATCCTAACTGCTCGACTATTATCGGGATTGTGCCGGTCTGGCCGCTGCACAAGGCGAATCCCGTAAAAAGAATGATCATTAGCACCTATCAGGCCTCCAGCGGAGCAGGACACTCGGCGATGGTCGAATTAGAAGAGCAATCACGTGAAATCTTAAACGGAAAAGAGCCGACTTGTGAGGCGTTCCCGTACCAGATAGCTTTCAATGTCTTCAGTCATAACTCGGCGCTCGGTCCGAACGGATATAATCTGGAAGAGACAAAAATGGTCCTTGAGACCAGAAAAATCTTCGACTGCCCCGAGATTATGATTACATGCACCTGCATCCGTATCCCGGTTTTCCGGGCGCACTGCGAGAGCATCAATCTCGAGTTCACCGATGCGATGACACCCGAGCAGGTCAGAAACCTCTTGAGCACGGCTCCGGGAGTCTCTGTCCTCGACGACCGTGAGCATAACCGCTTTCCCATGCCGATCGACGCCGACGGCAAAGACGATATTTACGTCGGCAGAATCCGACAGGATGAATCTCTGCCTGAGAATCGCGGCATAAATATCTGGGTCGCCGGGGACCAGTTGCGAAAAGGTGCGGCACTAAACGCTGTTCAAATCGCGGAGAAATTGCTTTAATAGCCACACATGGCTATTCGAAAGATAAAACTCACAGTCCAGTATGACGGCAGCAGGTACAGCGGCTGGCAAACTCAGCCGGGCAAAAGAACCATACAGGGCGAGCTGGTCGAGGCGCTATCAAATCTCGTAGGTGTCCGGGTTCCAATCCACGGTGCAAGCAGGACTGATGCCGGCGTCAGCGCGCTGGGTCAGGTCGCCCTTTTCGAGATCGATAGTCCCATCCCGACCGAGAATTTCCCGGAGGCGCTTAACGGACGACTGCCGCGTAATATCGTTGTCACCTCCGCCGAGGAAGTTCCGCCGAAATTCGATTTGTTAGGCGATGTCAAGAGCAAGCTCTATCGCTATACGATTTATACCGGCCGATACCGACCCGTCATGAAATTAAATCAATGCTGGCACCTGCACAAAAAACTCGATGTAGCTGCGATGAATTCCGCCTCACAATTATTAGTAGGGACAAAGGATTTCAAATCCTTCGCTTCCGCCGCCGACAAACGCGAAAGTTCCATCCGAACCATTTTCCGCTGTGAAGTCGTTTCGTCGTGCGTGACGCGAGATGCGTCGCGCAAAGCAAAGATAAAAACAAACAACAATGACATACACAGCACGCAATACGCAACACGCAATACACAACACGAGAAAAGGTGGATATATATAGATGTCGAAGGGGACGGCTTTTTGTATAATATGGTCAGAAATATCGTCGGCACTTTGGCTGAGATCGGCTCAGGTAGATGGAAACCGGAAAAAATCAATGAAATCCTCGAAGCAAAGGACCGAACCGCAGCCGGACGACTCGCACCACCGCAGGGATTGTGCCTGATGTGGATAAAATACTAAAAACAAGAATATAGGACACGCATTGAAGATCGTTCATATTATAACTCGATTAATACTCGGTGGAGCGCAGGAAAATACATTGATAACCTGTAAGATGCTGGCGCAGAGGGGTCATGATGTCACGCTGATAACCGGCCCGGCCATCGGCCCGGAAGGCGAGCTTTTCGAGCAGACAAAAAACGAGAGCTATAAGGTGATAGTCATCGACAGGCTCCGCAGGGCCATAAATCCATACAACGATACAATCAGTTATTTTCAAATCAAAAAACATCTGCGGCAATTACGGCCGGATATCATCCACACCCATTCGGCCAAGGCGGGAATTCTCGGCCGATTCGCAGCTCACAGCCTAAATCGAGCGACGAGTCACGAGCGACGAGCAACGAAGATTGTCCACACCATTCACGGCCTTGCCTTTCATCCGTACCAAAGCCAATGGCTGAACAAATTCTATATCGCCGTAGAAAAATCCGCCGCCAGGCGTACGGATTATTTTATTAGCGTAGCCGATGCCATGACTGCCCAGGCAACCGCGGTCGGTATCGGCCAGCCGGAGCAATTTGTCACAGCATATTCGGCAATCGAGGAAAATGATTTTTTAGAGCCGATCCCCCAGGAGCAAAAAAAACAATTCCGACAGAAATACGGTATTGCCGAAGACGCCGTTGTCCTTGTAACTATTGCCCGGTTGTTTATGCTCAAGGGACACGATTATATAGTTGAATCGGCAAAAGAACTTTCGAAACGGTTTGAAAACTGCGTATGGCTGTTTGTCGGTGACGGCAATTTGTCCGACCAATACAAACGGCAGGTTCAGGAATTAGGACTGGCGGAAAAAATCAGGTTCACCGGACTTTTGCCACCGGACGAGATTCCATTAGCCATACAATCATCGGATATTCTCGTACATTGTTCGCTGCGGGAAGGCCTTGCCCGAACGCTGCCGCAGGCTATGCTGTGCGGCAAACCGGCAATTTCGTTCGATGTTGACGGAGCCAGAGAAGTCGTCAATGAAAACACCGGCCGACTGATTGAGCCAAAGAACGTCGAACAACTGACCAAAGCCTGTGCGGAATTAATCCAGGATGAAGATTTGAGAAAACGACTCGGCGAACAGGGCAGAGAATCGGTGAAAACCAAATTCGCTCCCGAAACGATGGTCGATACCATCGAAGCAGTTTACCGGAAATTAATGCCGGATTAAGAGGCAGAGATAATCAAAAAAAATTAAAAGGTCGCGAAAAATGAGTAAAAAATTAAGACCCTGCTGGTTGAATTGCTTCGGGCCGGATGATAAAAGCTTTCTCGACGATAAGGAGTTGCTTTCGATTGATGCGATGGAAGATTCCATCAGTCCATTGGATGAACAGACAAAAGCTGTCAGGGGAATTATTACGCGATTCGAAGCTTGCTATCACGAGGCGGACAAAGAGGCTGAATACATTATCAAATCCATCGCCGCCGGGCACTGCCTTGAGCAATCGAAGGAACGGCCGCCCGAACGCAAGAGAGAGCTGGAAAATGCCCGCCGAATACTTTCAATGTGGTGTGAAAACCAAAACATAAAGAATGTGAAACTTGATGTCGGCGGAGTACCGGCGGAAAAATTAATAAGCTTCATTGGAAAAGCAGACCCTGTTAAAATATGGCAGGTCCAGCGACTAATCGATAGAATCGACCAGGCTCTGGACCCGAATCATACGTACCACAACCTTGCCCTGGACCTCGGAGAGTACGGCGAACCGGGCGCAAAGCCCGCAGGAGAGTACTATAAAGACAACTCAGCCTTCCTTGAGCAGACAAAGAAAACCATCATTCACGACACCGCCGATGGGCATCCATCCGGCGTATCTCTGGGCTACGCTATTGACCTTTTCATGCCGTGTCACTGGGACTTGGTCGGCAGCTTAGTTACTATTCTTAAGGCAATCGGCGGAGACCTTTATCCGGACAAACCGTTTACATGCTGTATGCGAAATATCCATCTTAGTCCGCTTTGCAATAGATTGAAGACGATTTCAAACACGCTCGGAGTCTTTTGGAAAGGCGAGAAAACAGATCAAAATATCGACCGGGACATTCTCGCGTCGCTGGGAGAAGCTACACCGAAAAAACGCTGGCTTGCGGCATCTTTGGATAAAACGATAAGGCTGCATCTTAGCCTGCCTTTTGGAATAGAACTGATATAAGAAAGAGGTGAAAAAATGGAAGATAATGTATCCTATTGCGGACTTGTTTGTGAAACCTGCGTAATCTATCTGGCAACGAGAGAACAGGATCCCAAGAAAAAACTTCAAATGAGAGTCGATATTGCACAGCAAATCAAGGAGCACTACGGCCAGGAAACCAGGCCGGAAGACGTCGGTGATTGCGACGGCTGCAAAGCGGAGACAGGAAGTATATATTGTACAAGTTGTGAGATACGAACCTGTGCAGCAGAGAAAGGCCTTGAAAATTGCGCGCATTGCAGCGAATATGCCTGTGAAAAGCTTCAGGAATTTTTTACCAAGGATCCACAATCCAAAGAGCGATTGGATGCTATAAACAGATCACTCTAATTTGAGCTGTGTCAGGAGAAGAAACAACATGAAAAGCTATCGAAAAGAATTGTGGTTCGATACCTCAAGCAGGCGGGAATACATAAACATCACGCCGAAGGTCGAGCAATGCCTGGCAGAAAGCGGCATCAAAGAAGGATTCCTGCTTTGTAACGCGATGCATATTACCGCCAGCGTCTTTATAAACGACGACGAATCGGGACTTCATCACGATTTCGAAGTATGGCTGGAAAAACTGGCGCCGGAAAAACCCTACTCGCAGTATCGCCATAACGGCTACGAGGACAACGCCGATGCACACCTCAAGCGCAGCGTCATGGGCAGAGAGGTAGTCGTGGCTGTTACCGGAGGAAAACTCGATTTCGGACCGTGGGAGCAGATATTCTACGGCGAATTCGACGGTAAAAGAAAAAAGCGAGTACTGGTAAAAATCATCGGTGAGTAAGCAGGTGACATCGTGACATTGCTGATTTTCTTAGGTGAAGTATTCATCATCTCTTTCACCGGCGCTCTGCAGCCGGGACCTGTAACGGCAACCGCCATTACGATGGGCACACGCAACCGCTGGGCCGGTACACTCATGGCCCTCGGCCACGGCATTATCGAATTTCCCCTGATCGTCGTGATTGTTCTGGGTATGGGGAAATTTTTTCAAATCCCGAAAGTCCAGATTGCCATCGGTCTTGCCGGCGGCGCATTTCTAATATTAATGGGAGTACAGACTTATCTCGGCCTCAAAACTGGTGCCGACAGCAAACCGAAAGCCCTCCATGGCAAACCCATCCTTGCCGGGATTATATTGTCGGCCAGCAATCCGTATTTTCTCTTATGGTGGGCGACAGTCGGTCTGGCCTTAGCCAACCATGCCCCCGCCGAATGGGGAATCTGGGCATTTGTCTTTTTTGCCCTGACTCACTGGTTCGTTGATTTGATTTGGCTGCAACTTTTATCCTGGGCAAGCTTCAAAGGCTCCGTCCTACTCGGGCGTCACGGCTTGAAAATAGTCCTTGCTTTTTGTGCGGCGGCACTTTTCGGCTTCGGAATATATTTTATCTCCAACGCTATCATTACTTTGGCGAAATGATATAAGGACGAACGTTGCTGAAATACAAATGAACTTGCTCGACAGCAATGGCACAGGCGGAGATTTACTTCGAGGATTCCTGCTCAGTATGGGATTGCAATTCGGCGATTAACTTTTCGATGATCTGCCTTGGTATTCGCCCCCTGGCAGACAGACTTAGTGCAATCTTTGCCTCCTTCAAGGCTTCGTTTTTCGCTTCCGGCTTGTGCTTAGCCAAAAACTGGGCCAGCCAGAAATGAACAACCGAATTATCAGGTTCTATTTTCAATAGCTCTCGAAAATGCATCTCCGCACCATCTAATTTGCCGGTTTGTTCCATCATACTTGCCAATTGGCCTCGGAACGGCCCTCTTTCGGGAAAAAGCTCCACCGCCCTGGCCATTGAAGTGACAGCATTCTCTGTGTCACCCATATAAAATTGAGAAGCTCCAAGACTAAACCACAAATAAGCATTATCAGGATTAATCTTGATCGCTTCATTGAGGAATTCACTACAATGCTTATACTCACCGCGTTCGAAAAGAATATTATACATTAGCATCGCACTATAGGATCTATATTTGTCAAGTTGCCACAACTGCCTCAGGATTTCCAGGGACTTATCCGGTTGTCGTTCTGAAAGAAACCGAGCATAATAAAACTTCGCAGTAGTTCCCTCAGTATCTAACTTGAGGGCTTCTTGATAGAATTCTTCTGCCTGTTCCGTTTTGTTCTTCTTTTCGGCTGCACTTGCAGCCAGGCTGTAAGCAAAAGCTGAATTGGGTCGTACATCCATTAACTTCTGTGCATGTTTGAATGCGAGATTATATTCGTCTCGTAAGTAATTATGATAGGTTTTAAGAATGAGTAAAAAAACCTCGGTTCCATCCGACGGCCTTGAAAGAATTTCTCCCATTGGTACCAAAGATTTCGTTTGACCACCCTTTTCGGCAAAGCGTTTCACCTGTGATATTGATGGACCTTGAGCGGATATAGGCTCTTGTCCTTTTCCATGCACTCGAACGAAGCAACCAATCACCTCGGTTGTCGCCGGTATTAACATCGGCGAACCGCTCCAACCCGAGCCGAGCTTACCGACTCCGGACAGCGATATGAACAGCGGGATTTGCTGCTGAGTCGCTACAAAACCGATGGGTAAACGCTCATGTTGAAAATCTAATCCATCTCCAAAAGGCTCATTAACATCAGAGGCGAAGCTGAGAATAACTTCCGGCATACCGATGATCTCAACCTCCTTGAGGTCAGAAATTTTATCATCAGCAACTAACTTCAGCGCAGGGTGTCCCAGCCAGGATACCTTAACAATAGCAAGGTCAAGTGCCCTATCGGCAGCAATAATTTCGCCGTCACACTCATCTCCAAGATAAGGACTGAATACCTTGATAAGCCCAGGCATTTGATGTTCGCCCTGTTCGGATCCTTCAAATACCAGATGGTGTGCGGTGACCACCAACGTTCCGTCTCCAATTACGAATCCATTTCCGGAACGTTTTCCTGAAGGAGGATTGGATATTACCAATACAATAGAATCCTCCGGATCTACTTTGACAGCTTCCTCTGCCGAGATAAAAACAGGACTGCATACCACGATGAGTAAGGACAAGATAAAAGTATTTTTTATACCAGCCATGATATCTGTCCCCAATATAAATATTTCTTATTCGTCTTCGATTCGTCCCTCTTGAGCCAAGATTTGTTTGAGACTGTACCGAGCTAAAGAATCTTGCTGGGATCGGGCTATTTGCTGCAAAGCAGGCAACTGTTCAATTGCCGACTGGGCAAGGCCTACATCAGCCAATGCTTCGGAGATATCGGAGAGCTTGATCTTTGCCGGATCTTTAGCCGGCATAAAACCTGCTCTGGGTTCGGAAGTCCTGACGATAAGGCCGCTCTTAACAAAATGGTTGAGAATTTTGTCCGCAAACTCGGCGGGAATATTCAACTCGCTGCATAATACCTCGGCTTCAACCGGAGCCTGGTTCTTCTCGAAAGCAATGGCGATTCCTCTGACTATATTGATAGCTGTAAGGTCATTTGCAATAAAATATTCTTCTGTTTTTCTGGCGGCGGCAATCTCGGCGGCGTCGAGGCTCTTTAAATGCTGGGTTGTATATGTCAACTGCAGACCAAACAGCACTGTTAACCAGGTAATATAAATCCAAACCACTGTCATGGGAATCAGTGCCATTACTCCATAAACTGTGCGGTACAGTCCTAATTCTGTTATACAATATCCGAAGATGCTTTTAGCCGCCATCCAGACCAGGGCCGCTACAGCCGCACCCCAAATGGCAGCCTTGAAATTAATTTTGGTGTTAGGCATAACAAAATAGAGCAGAAAAAAGGCGACGGTTGCTACAAAGTAGGACAGGATTACCGGGGCTATATGTGATAATACGGTTTCTTGTATGTTCGCGAGTTTCGAATATTGTGTGATGACGTATATACCGGTTCCAAGAAGCAGAGGTCCGAGGGTCAGAAGCGCCCAGTAGCTGATAATTCGATGCAGGAAGTTTCTGCCGGTTGCGACGTGCCAGATATTGTTGAACGATTTCTCTATCGTTGCCAGCAGTGCCAACGCTGCCCAAATCACAATCAATATGCTGAACAACCCGATTCGCCCTTTATTTGTCTCTGAAAAGAACCGAGCAACGATAGCGTCAAGGTGCTCGGTAAGCTTGATTGTTTCCTCGGGATTTTCGCTGCTTTGGACCGGGCTGTTGAAAGCTGTAAAATTGGCCTGGTCATATATGAAATTCTTTACCCTCTCACCTATGTAGCTATAAGATGGAAACAACTGAAATATCATAAGCGTAACAATCGCCAAAGGGACAATTCCGAAGATTGTGTGATACGACAGAGCGGCGGCCTGCTGACCGGCACGATTAATTCTCAGCAATCTGGCACAATGCGACCAGAGCTTAATTTGAAAGACGATAAAACGACTGGCTCTGCCAAGCTGGGTTGAGGGGGTTGTCAGAAGCTCCGTGAGTGTTAACATCTTTGTTCCCTTCAATAATAAAAGAGAATATCGACCGATTCAAAATCAAATCTTAGACAAATTTCCGAAGAAAATAAAGAACCTTTTTCCACCACTATCAATTAAGAACCGAAGCACCCTCAGTACTACCCCCAGCAATTCACCGCACTGCCGAGCGAGTTCAACCGACTTAATACGTTAGGCCGTAACCGAATTCAAAAAGAGGATCATAATCACTGTCGCCGATATTGATGGGAACCTGGTCAATCGAGCGAGGCCAGGTAAATGAGAGCTTGCCGGTCGGCTTGTAATCACCGAAAAGCATATCCGCCACTCCCTGACCTTCGGTCCCGGGCAGCCATGCGGCGATAAATGAGTTCGCCTCATCAAGAACGTCGTTGATAATCATCGGCCGCCCCGATATCAATATGACAACCACGGGAATTCCGACACTTTTGACATTCATAATCGCTTCGATATCCGCCTTATCGAGCGCGAGATCGGCGCTGTCACCTCTTCCCTCGGCGTAAGGTGCTTCACCAATCACAACTATTCCTATATCGGCACCGGCAGCACCCGTACCATCCGGCGAGAAGGTCACCTTAATATTCTTAGAGACCGTATTTTTTATAGCGGTCAGAATAGTAGTGCCTCCTGTTGTGACCTGTCCGCTCCGGCCCTGCCAGTCGATGGTCCAGCCGCCGCACTGATTGCCTATGTTGTCGGCGTTTTTGCCGGCGACATGAATCCGTGAGGCCTGCTTCGAGATCGGGAGAATCTTACCTTCATTCTTGAGCAGCACAAGAGACTGTCGAACTGCTTCGCGCGCGACCTGTCGATGTTCGTCAGAACCGAACTTATTTTGAAGACTCCTGTCAGCCAACGAAGAGCGTTTCTTATCCAAAAGTCCCATAGCAAATTTGACACGAAGGATCCGCGTCACCGCGTCGTCGATTCGGGAGACCGGCACCACACCTTCTTCCACCAGCTCTTTAAGGTAAGTGAAGAATTCCTTGTATTTGCTGGGAATCATCCCCATATCCATTCCGGCATTTATCGAAATCCCGATGGCCGTCTTGTAATCCCGGTCAAGCTGGTCTATAGCACGGTAATCGGAGATAAGAAATCCCTCGAAGCCAAGCTCCTGCTTTAGAATCTCGGTAAGCAATCGCTTACTTGCCGAGCACTTCAGGCCGTTCCAACTGCTATATGACGGCATAATCGTGCCGACACCCGCATTAACAGCCGCGACATACGGCGGCAAATGAATTTGCCGGAGTGTTTCCTCATTCATTTGCGTATCTCCCTGGTCCAGTCTGATACCGCGCCTTCCCCGCAAGACCGCCGTTGTGCCGCCGTCACCGACATAGTGCTTGGCGCACGCCAGAACCGAAACCGAATCTCCCAAATCACCCTGAAAACCGCGTATCGATGCTTCACCGAGAATTTTGACAAGTTCCGGATCCTCGGAAAAACCCTCGTATGTCCTGCCCCACCGCTCGTCCCGAGGGACAGTCACGCAGGGAGCGAATGTCCACTGAACGCCCGTAGCTCGCATTTCCAGTGCCGTTATTCGGGCTATCTTTTCCACGAGGTCGGGATTACGCGTACAGCCAAGACCAATATTGTGTGGGAAGATAACGGCACCGATGACGTTATTATGCCCGTGCACGGCATCAACACCGTAGAGAATCGGGATACCCAGCCGGGTTTTGAGCGCATGCTGCTGATAACCGTCATACATATCCGTCCACGCCTGCAGGCTGTTACCGGCTTTCGGATCTGAATTTCCGCCGCTCAAAAGAGACCCGAGACAGTATTTCTCGATATCCACCGGGTCCTGGAGATGCTCCTGGTCGGCCTGAATCATCTGGCCTATTTTTTCCTCCAGAGTCATCTGAGACAATAACTCTTTGACCTGATCATCGTAAGATGACAGCGGCTTAGGATTCGATACTTTAGACATAACTTGACACGATACCGAAAGAACACTCATGCAAGTCAAAATCACAAAAAATCGTGAAAAAAAAAGTGGTCTAATCATTAATACACTCCCTGACAATTTAAGTCATCCTATACTATCGAGAATTTACAAAGTCCTCCGAGCCATGAAATCATTAATGCCTCGCAAACTTATCGAACACCGTAATCACCGGCAATGCGTTGCCGTCGTCGCCGAACATTCCCCGACTGCGAAGACCGCCGGTGACTGCAGGTTCCCACCAAAAAATACCTTTGCCTTTGTTGTTCGGGGTCTCCAGAACAATTCGATTCACCTCGTCGAGAAACTGCCTCTGTCCTTCCGGAGTCTCCGGGAAAGGTGCTGGTTTGTTCCTGTACTCGCTCGGGCGCCAGTTGTAAGCCACCTCCACCAGAATGATGTCCTTTTCGTACTCGTTGGCCATGAATATCATATTTTCCCGAAGGTCGAGCAAACTGCCGTGCCACCACGGGTAATAAGATTGACCGATGGCATCATAATCAATTCCGTAAGAATTCCATTTATCGAAAAAAGTTTGTGTTCCTTTTTTGTCCCCGCCTCTGTCGATATGAACCATTATCAAAGGTCGAGCAGCATCGCCCCGACCTGCATCGATGCCGTCAATTCCGGCCTTCATCAGTTCGGCAAAATTGTCCCAGTTGTCAGGCAGTTTTCCATCCGGCCACAACATGCCGTTGATGATCTCATTGCCGGGCTGGACCATATCCGGCATAATTCCGGCTTCCCGAAAAGCAACAATAGTATCACGAGTGTATTCGAATACCGCCTGGACAAGCTCCTCGTGCGGCTTTCCCTCCCATGCTACGGGGATGTATTGCTTACCGGGATCGGCCCATGTGTTGGAGTAATGGTAGTTCAACAAAAACTTGAAGCCGAGTTTTTTCGCATCCCGGGCAAGAGCGATTGTGTATTCGAGGTTGTTCGGCAGCCGTCTCGGGCTATGGAACAGCCTCAGGCGAATCCAGTTGTATCCGTGGTCTTTGAATATCTCAAGTCCCGGCCTGGCCTGGTTGCTGTCTTTGAAAACTGTGCCGCGGTCTTCGGCCTGTTTGAGGAAAGATAGATCCGCACCCATGGCATAATCCAGGGCATATATCAAAGCCGGATTCCATAGCTGGGTCAGGAATAAAAATACTACAAACAGAAATATTTTGCGGGATTCATCCTTGCTCATTATAACGTCACATTTCCCTTTTTTACAAAACTGGAAATACTAACCTACAATTCCCATCCGGTACGGTAAGGCGGATCGATCAAATCATTAGCCTGCCTGTTGTTCGTTATACGCATTTTCTCGGCATCCCACTGGAGTACCCTTCTTGTGCGCAGTGCCACCGAGCCAAGTAAAGCCAGCTCGGTCATCTCACAGCCGAAAGTAACCGGACAAACCGTCTCTTTGCCCTCCTTACAGGCTTGTGTCCATTCGCCGTAGTGGTCGTCAACACGGCGTAATGTTTTCGGCGGCGGCTGGAAGTCCCGGAACTTTTCCTGCGGCAATAATATCCCCCCTTCGAGTGCACCGGGCCCGTCTCTATCGCTTCTTCTCCGATTACCCAAAGGATTTCCACCATAATAACCTGCGATCAGCTTGCCCTTTTCACCGACAAAAAGCAATCCGCTGTTCCTAAATTCCATGCCGGGATCGAACTCGGGCGGACGATGAGGTTTCATGCCTCCGTCATACCAGAACAATTTCAAAGGCGGCAAATTACCTCTTGCCGGATACTCCCAGGTCACCATGTTCGCATTGGACTGGCATTCCGTCGTTGGCTGATTTTGGAAGAACCCGACATTCCGGGTAGAAGCATAACCGTAAATGGTCCGGGGCGCACTCAGTTGTAGCTCTTTAAAGAATATATGCAAAGTATGGCAGGCCATATCCCCCACAGTACCCGAACCGAAATCCCACCATGGCCGCCAGTTCTCGGGATGATAGGCCGAATTAAACGGCCTGTACGGCGCCGGGCCTATCCACAAATCCCAATCCATTCCCTGCGGCGGTCTCTGTTCGTCGGTCGGCCTGGTCAAAGAACACGGATAAGTCGGATGGTCGCACCAGATATGTAACTCTCGCACCGGGCCGATGGCCCCGCAGGTAAGCAGCTCCGTTGTGCTTCGAGCTTCTTCCGTGGCGGCGGACTGAACACTCGAGAGAGTAACGAGTTTGGGATTTTTGAGCAGTGCTTTTTTGAAACGTCTGGCTTCGCCGATGGTGTGCGTAATCGGCTTTGCGCAGTAAATATGCTTGCCGAGATGAATGCCGGTGTTGAGAAGATGCGCGTGGCTATGGTCCGGAACAGCGATAATAAGCGCATCGAAGTTTTTCGCCTCTTTATCGAACATCTTACGGTAATCATGATAGCGCCCGGCATCCGGATATTGTTGGAACACTCCCCTTTTGTTCACTAAATCGTGGTCGAGATCGCACAAGGCAACGATTCTTTCTTTCGCGCAACCGGCAAGATAGTTGCGGCCCATGCCGGTAACACCCACACAAGCGATAGTTAGAGTATCGCTTGGCGCCTGATATCCGGGACCTCCCATGACGAAACGAGGAACAATAAATGGTGCGGCAAGCCCGGCAGCTAAAACACTACGCCGTGATATCCCATTACCGGTGCTCTTGCCAACATTGTCGGATTGCTTTGGATGATCGTTTTGCAACAGCATTAGAATTACTTCCCTTGAGTGCATGAGCATTCTTTAATTCAGCCCACGCCGAGAATTAATCATCACATTTCGTTATATTCCTGTGTTTATGCTTTCCCACAGGAACCAGGTTATTATAACCATTTTTACATGATTTGAAAGATTATTGTCCGCAGTGAATTGCAACAACGCGGGTATTACGGCAATAGCCGGATTTTATTAACCTGTAATCAATTATAAAGGTTGTCGTTCGGCTAAAATGTCTTTATAGTCGGCACAAAATCCCTTGCGTCCACATCGGCTGCAGTAATTTCCCCTCCATATATTGTCGAATTGATCCATAATCTTAGCGACAATTTCACTGTCGTCGGTAATAATCCCTGATTCGAAATTTCGTTTATTCTCACTTTTCGCCCCCATCCCGGCACCGGTAAGATTGGCACTGCCACTATAAGCAAAATCACCGTCAACTACTACGGCCTTAAGATGGACTCTCGGGCAAAGGATACGCTCTACGCCGTTTATCAAATTCGGGTATTTGTCAAAATCCTCCCGAAAAGCCTTTCCAGGCTCCTTTGCATGTAACAGCCTTATTTCGACATGCCTGCCGGACAAATCGGACAGAATCTCAAGAAACGGCACCATCCTGCCATGCTTTTCCACGTAAAGGTCTTTCAAATCCGATGTTGCGATCCACACAAACCTCTGGGCTTTCATAAGCGGCCCACATATTACCTTTTCATATATGTCCCTGTCTGTAATGAACTCAAGCATCTCCATTCCACTATATTGCCCTTAAAATTCATACCTCAAAAATTAAACGGGCAAAAAATAATATTTCTCTGAACCAGTGTTTGACCGTCCGGACCATTGTACAGGTCTATTAAAGTGCCTAAAGTTGAAAGTGAGCTAAAGTCGACAGTTATTAACTTTAGTGGCTTTAGCTCACTTTAGACACTTTAGTTCATTTTCAACTGCTATTCAACCGTACTGGCCGAGCTCTGCGGAGAACCGACCAGATATATTCTGTTTTTTCCGCTCCTTTTCGCCTCAAGCAACGCCTTATCGGCCTGCTCAAAAAGTTCCTGTATCGAAGAGCCGTCACGGGGAAAACTTGCAAGGCCGCCGCTGATAGTCAGGACGCCCTTGCCCTCGGGGCCCAGGCTGCCGCCGCTGCTATTGCCCAGGGACGCCGGAGCTTTTTCCAATTCCTTGACAAACCGTCTCGCTATTAATATCGCTTCCTCAGGATGATCTGTTGTTGCCGAACGTCTCTCGCGATTTGTATCTCTCATTTCGTATCCGGTCTTCAGTGGATCACTTGTTTCCTGAATATAAGGATCGTCCCAGAAAATCACGGCAAATTCGTCACCGCCTATTCTGCCGACAACATCGTGACTCCGACAGCAGCGTCTCATTAAAACACCGACTTGCCTTAAGATTTCATCTCCTGCATAATGGCCGTAGAGGTCGTTGTAATTTTTAAAATCATCTATATCGAAAATCAACAACGTCACCCGTTCATTTTCAACACGGGCATGCTCTATAATCTGCCTGGAAAATTCCCAGATATATCTTCTGTTCTTCAAACCCGTCAAATCGTCTTCCGTGGCCAGTTTTTCCAGGTGCTTAATCCTCGTCTCCATCGTGGGATCAATAATGGTAGATTTTTCAGGTTCGGCCGCCCCACCGCCGCTCGGATTCAAAAGAAACTCGACGAATTCATCCGCCCGGACCGGACATATCATATAATCATCCACCAAAGGCATTCCGTTATAACCCGAGGATACCATGCGGATCGCAATCGGTTCTTCGTACATTTGTGCCAGTAGGACAATCCTTGAATCGCAGGTGTTTCTTATGGCTTTGATACCTGAGTTTAATTTGAGAATGTTTCCGGACATTACCACCGCAATTGCGGCACAATCTTCAAGTACTGCGGCACCAATCGCGTCACCCAGTGAGGGCATCGTGACCAGCTCGCAGTTTACAGATAAATTCCGATCCACAAATGATGAACAATAAAAGGCTTTGCTGATATCGCCTATCAGTAAAACTTTCTTGTCCGAACTCAGAGATTCTTCTTTTTTGACTGCCACCTTTTACCACCTCCGGGTGAGTCCATAGCCCATCGATAAAAATTTAATCAATGAACTACAGACATTATATCAATTTGCGGGTAAACCGTCCAGATTCTTTTGGACCTGCTCGACATAAAAGCTATTGGGATACAAGCTCAGGAAGCTTGCCAGAATTGCTCTTGCCTCACCGAGACACTTCTTCTTTAGCTGCTGATCCGATTCATCCTGCCGCCGCCAGAGACTAATTTTCAAAAGACCAAGCTCGTACAACGCCTGAATTCCACCATCGGTGTCCCGATATTCCCTGTGCAGGTCGTCTAATTTCTCCGCTCTAAGAACTTCATTATTAATTAGTTTAGCCTGGGCCAACAGAATATTATCTCGTAGCGGGCTGCTGTCCTTTGTCTGTTGAAGCAGCCTGTCTAATTGCTGTGAATAACTCAGAGAATGAGGATTAAGCATAGCAAATCGAGCAAGAAGCTCTTTAGATTCGGGCTCACCTGCCCGATTTTCCTGTCCTATCAGAGTCCGAAGATGATCCAGTCTTCTTTGCAGCTCGTTTAACCTCGGTATCGTCATCACGGTATCAATGGGGGAACGAAATAGTCCGAATATCGATTCGTTCGGCCTCTGTTTTTCCCTGAGTAACTTAATTTGCTCGTTCACAATCGTTTGGGTTTCGATAAGAAGCGCATCAGCCTGTTCAAATATACCTCTTCCGGCCCAAAGCTTCGCAATACGCCATCTCGCTTCAAGCGATTCCGGGCTGTTCCCAAAATCCCGATACAGTCTAAACCAGGTCTCAGCCGATTTGTCCTGGGGGTAATCACTATAGAAACGCAACACTTCCTCGTCACCAAGGTCTTTTATATCGGGACTGTATTCACTTAAAATAGCTTTGAAGTAAAGCGCGATGGGCATTCGACGGCTGTTGGGCCGGTTGGTAATAAACATATCGTACTGTTCATCCAGCCATTGTTTTTTCGCCTGATACTTCAATTCCGCCGGTACGATAAACCAGGTAGGCCAACGGTCGTAACTTAGCTGAATCTGAATTTCCCTTTTCAATTCCGCTCGCAGTGCGGCTTGTTCGGTAGGGTAGAAAAAACTTTGCAGATATTTCTGAATTGCAGGATCCCGGGTCGTTTTGTCCAGTGCTTCCGTAATGCTGCGGTCGTGAAATTCGCTGACGTGTTCGGGATTATTTTTAGCAATATAAAGCTGATAGTCCAGCTCATCGAAACCAATAGCAACCTCGAATACTATCACAGCTATTAAAAGTGTAAGAGTGGTGAAAATCCAGACCAATCCCGGCTTATACCGTGTAAAATGACCGATACCAAGAACAAATCCTGCAATTATTAAACTTTCCAGCCAGGCACAAATCCAGGGGGCGAAAGAAAAACCCCATTCAATCGGCTCCACTCCCCTGGCACCGCCAAAATACCCCCAGTACGCCAACTGCGGAGCAGCACACAAAGCGACCGCGATAAAGCGTGAACGAAAACGAAGCGGCCGACATGCCACCGCAAAACAGCTTATTAACAAACAGAGTGCAAAGCCCGGCAGATTGGCAAAGAAAACTACTTCCAATATGAAAGGAAGACTATATTCGAAACTCATCAACTGCGAGATCAATACAGGTGTAATCGCCAGGATTCCCATTAACAGTCCCAAAACGAGAATCTGCCAGGGGTACTCAAATATGCTTACGACGGTGACAAGAGATTTATCCAGACGCCAAAATTCCGGCGTGGATACCGCTTCAATCTCGAATGACAAAAACGATCCGGTGGCTATTTTCGACCAAAACAGACAGCTTATACCAAAAGCCACGATTGCAAGAAGCCAGCATCTTTGAACGTTTTTATGGCTGTAATGCAGTGTGGGACCGAATGTTATAAAAGACTTCGTGACTACGATGGGCGCCTTTTCGGTCTCTTTATTTTCCATGAGCTTCACCTCATCGCTGCTTGTCAGCCACGACATTCAATCCAAACCACCAACATCAAGAAACGCAGTGCGAACTTATGTACCTTCACCGCTCGAGGCAAGATAGGCAATTTGTTCGGCAGTGAGTTTATCAATCTTTAACGACATGGATTTAAGTTTTAGCCTGCTGACCTGATGTTCGATCTCCATCGGAACATCATAAACGTCAACGGACAGCTTACCCTGATTTTTAATTACGTGTTCGGCCTGTAGCGCCTGTGTAGCAAAACTCATATCCATCACACTGGCGGGATGCCCCTCGGCGGCGGCAAGATTAATCAGCCGTCCCTCCCCGAGAAGATAAATGCGCTTATTATTTTTCATGATATATTCATCAACACAGTGACGCACATTCCGGACAACTTTTTTGCTTAGTTTCTTAAGGGCCGGGATGTCCAGCTCGACATTGAAATGGCCGCTGTTAGCAACAACCGCTCTGTCTTTCATAGCCCGGAAGTGCTCGGCGCGTATAACATTTTTGTTACCGGTCAGCGTGACAAACAACCCGCCCACCTTTGCCGCTTCGGCCATGGGCATGACCGAAAAGCCATCCATCGATGCTTCAAGGGCCTTTACTGCGTCAACTTCGGTGACAATAACGATAGCCCCCATTCCTCTGGCCCGCATGGCGAAGCCTCGCCCGCACCATCCGTAACCGGCGACAACAACTTTCTTGCCCGCCATGAGAAAATCCGTCGCCCGGATTATTCCGTCAACAGTCGATTGGCCAGTACCGTAACGATTATCGAATAAGTGTTTGGTCGCTGCGTCGTTTACCGCAATGACCGGAAAGTTCAGCTTGCCTTTGTTGGCCATTGCCCGCAAACGAATGACACCGGTCGTGGTTTCTTCCATACTTGCAATAATCCGACCGGCATCCTTTTTCCTGCGAGTATGCAGCTCGTTAACAAGGTCGGCCCCGTCATCGAATGTAATTACCGGCTTGTGATCGATGGCCGCATTGATATGTTTGTAGTACGTGCTTCGATTCTCCCCGCAAACGGCAAAAACCGATATCTTAAAATCCTTGACTAAAGAAGCCGCAACATCATCCTGAGTGCTCAGCGGATTGGACGCGCAAAGAACAAGGTTCGCCCCGCCCGCTTTCAGCGCCCGGGCCAGGTTTGCCGTCTCAGCGGTAATATGCAGGCAGGCCGAGACGTTTTTACCCTTCAAAGGCTTTGATTTTGCAAATCTTTCACGAATCGCCGCTAAAACCGGCATATCGTTGTCCGCCCAGAGTATGCGTTTTTTACCTGTGCCGGACAAAGACAAATCAGCTACATCATATTTCATATTTTGAACCCTTTCATAGAATAGGCAAGAATCACAAATATATGATGTTTCAGTACATTTTGCAACCTTTATTTGCCCAAATCTATCCCTCATATTTACCACGAAAAATTATGTAAATTTAGGAAAAATAGCTTGACAGAACCATAAAAACGTACTACAATCAAAATAGAGACAGGTAGGTTTGACTTAATATCATAATTTAATCTGTCATCATATATTTTTGTAATATCATATCTTAAACCCGCCTGCCTGACAGAAGGCTCATTTATATTTTGGATTGGCTTTTTTGTCGATGGCAATTTTGCGCGTTGAACCAGCGCCGAAAAGACAGACAGGCATAAAAGAATTATAACAATCTCCGTCGTCATTATATTTTAGTTGTTTCATTTCTCTGACCTGCCTGCCGACAATCGGCATAAGTCTCATGGTACCAGGATTACTCCGAACGATAAACGAGCGGATTGCGCAAAACTTATCGGCGAATTTACCAGATTTGGATGTACCGACCGTTTTTGAGCGAAAAAAAAGAACTCTGGAGATTCGCGAAAAAACGGCGTTAAGTTTTATCCGTAATTTCTTTGGCAGTCCCGTAAGGGACGCCAAAGGCGGGATGGCTTAACCGCGATCCCGATAATTAGCTGTACTTATTTATCAACAGATAGAATATCGAAATGTGCTCAGAAACGCTCGGCCATGCGAATCTCCGAAAATTGAAAGGAGAATTAAAATGAAACGCAAAGGTTTTACACTGGTTGAGCTTCTGGTCGTTATCGCGATCATAGCTCTGTTAATGGGCATTTTAATGCCCGCACTGTCGAAGGTTCGGCAGATTGCCCACAGGTTAGTCTGTGGAACCAATCTGTCCGGCATCGGTAAGGCAATGATGGTCTATGCCAACGAGTACGAAGACGAATTCCCGCGAGCGGGCGGCAGAACCACCGAATGGGCCGACAAGATCAATAACTGGCAGGCACTCAACCGATATGAAGCTTTCGGTATTGCCGCTGATGGTACGGGTGGTCACGCATCCGTTACATCCAGCCTTTATCTTTTGGTCAAGTATACCGAGGTCACACCACAATCATTCGTTTGCAAAAGTGATTCAGGAGTATCTGAGTTTAATCCGGTTGATTATGGAGTATTGGACAGGGACATAACCCAGCTTTGGGATTTCGGTCCCTATAACAGTCAAGAAGATAATCCCGGCTCCCATTGCAGCTACTCCTATCACATGCCCTACAGCCTCTATGCCCTGACCACATCGAGTGACCCGTCTCTGGCAGTTGCAGCCGACAGGAATCCCTGGATTAAATCCCCGTCGGGGGCCCAAAAGATATTTCCTGATGCATATATCGCCGGCGGCGGCTCTGAGGCCGTAAAAGCAGGCAATTCTCCCTCGCATCAGGGCGATTCACAAAACGTGCTGTTCGTGGACATCCATGTTGACCAGGAAAAAACTCCTGCCTGTGGTGTGCAGGAAGACAACATCTACACCTATTGGGGTACAAGCCAGGATCCACGGCTGGGATGCGCACCGGCATCAAACACCAAGCCCTCGGGCAGACTGGATTCATACCTCGTAAACGACGGTCTCGGACCGAAAAACAGGAGTTGTTTTACCGGTGACACTCCCGTGTGGATAAACGGGACAATGGTTGAAATTTCCAAGGTCGTCACAGGTCAAATAATCAACGCGCTCGCATCTGCCCCGGTTGAAAAACTCGAAGAGCACGATGGTTTATTCGAATGTCGGGATATCGTGCTCGAAAACGCCAATTGCGTCAGTGTTGTCGATGCACACAGATTCATGCTCGAAAATGGAAATTGGGCCGCCGCCCAAAACTTAAGAAGCGGTTTCAGACTGAAAACCCTGAACGGCACAATCGGAATCAAGAGCGTTACAGTCAGAGCGATGCCCTATATGGGTAAAGTTTATAATTTGAAGGTTCAAAATTCAGAGCAATACGCAGTCGGTCAAGATGGGCTTATCGTACGTGATTGGTAATCCGTCCCTAATGACCAAGTTCTCAAACATAAGCCCCTCTGGGTCCGTCTAATCGGATTGCGTTAAAACAGTCCATGTGCTGATTGCTTTCGGGCGGCTTTGTGTGGCGGAGCGCAAGGCCGCCCGTTTTTAAAAATATGTCTGATAACTACAGGAGTACATCTAATGACGATTATTTCGCAACAGAGCTTTGAAACCGAACCGAGGTCGAACAGCGCAGCCATCACATTCAGCAACCAGGCAAGCATTAACTGGCTGATGATGATATATTTTGCTTCCGGTATATGCTCGCTGATAGACGAGGTCATCTGGGTACGACTTCTTAAGCTGACTATCGGTAATACGGTGTATGCAACAAGTATTGTGGTATCGACGTTTATGGCAGGATTGGCGCTGGGTGCTTTTATCATGTCCCGATACTCGGACCGCATTAAAAAACGACTGCAACTTTATGCCATCATAGAGACCCTTATAACCATTTCCGCTTTGCTGTTGCCGTGGGCCCTAAATATTGCAGATAAGATATATGTCTGGTTCTACCGTACTTATGCACCAACGCCAAAAGAGCTGCTGGTTGTCCAGGTCGTTATCTCCGGATTGCTTGTGCTTGGGCCGTCCATGCTTATGGGAAGCACATTCCCGCTTTTAGGCAGATACGTGACCTCACTTGAAAACCAGACCGGCCGTTTGGTCGGCAGACTTTACGCCCTCAATACTCTCGGTGCAGCCGTTGGTTGCTTTATGGCCGGATTCGTTCTGATCCGCTCGATGGGGATTATGGGTACATTGTACACAGCGGCAATAATCAATCTTTTTGTGGCTTTTGCCGGATGGCTTTTATCCCGATTTTCCAGGACTACTGCCGGAGAACATTGCCAGGAAACTCAGATTGTAAATGTGGAGATTATTGGGGCCTCTTCAGGTGGCGGTCGGATGTATCTGCTTCTTTTCGCTTTTTTTCTGAGCGGCTTAATCAGCATAGGCTATGAGCTGCTTTGGATGCGAAGCATCGTACATTTGCTAAGCGGATATACCTACGTTTTTTCGTCCGTTCTGACTATATATCTGCTTGGAAACGTTATCGGTGCGGGCATCGGCAGTGGACTTGTCAAAGAATTGAAAAGTCCCGCCGCCGGATTCGCCGTGACACTATGCCTGTTGGGAATATACGGAATTTTGTATCTGCCCTTATTAATTCACTGGACTTCTGATATTCTGCCGGGTATCGATAGGGAAGTAGAGCTGGCAAGCAGAATCTTTTCGTTTTCAACATATATGATCCGGCCTCTCGTACAAAGCGCATTTTTGTTCCTGCTGCCGTCAATTATAATGGGAGCAGGCTTTCCTTTAGCACTACAAGCCTGGGCCGGCCACGTGCACAAAGTAGGCCGAACCACAGGATCGGCTTATGGAACGAATACTATAGGGGCAGTCGTTGGTGGAATCGCTACCGGCTTTATTTTAATCCCGCTTCTGGGACTGCAGCTTACGATGTCCATCCTCTCTTTGGCGGGGATTTGGATTGCCGCTTTTATATGGATGCTGTTCGCCCGCCGCAACAAGGCATCGATCCGTCCGGAATTGTTGGTAGTCGCGGCAATTTCGACGTCGATTGTTGTTATAATGCCGCCGGATTTATTTAATACTGTGATTCAATGTAATCCGAGACTTCCCAGACAGCTCGAATTTGTTGCGGCCAAGGAAGGTGTCGCCACAACTGTATCTCTGCACAGAGACCACCAGGAGGATACTCTGTATCTTTGCACATCCGGCCAGAGAGTGGCAGGTGACACATACTTTTGGCGCAGCGACCAGAAAATGTTGGGGCACTTCGGAGTATTACTCAATAGTAAGGCGAAAAAAGTCCTGTCTATCGGATTCGGCTCAGGTGAAAGTACGGCCTGTATGGCACTCCATAAACTCGAAAGGGCCGATTGCGTGGAGATTGCCCCGGAAATCGTGGAACTTTCTTCCAGTTTTTTCAGGCATATTAATCTCAGTGACAGGCTGAACGATGAAATCGGTATGATTTATATGGACGCAAAAAATTATATCCATCTGACAGACCTCAAATACGATGCTATCGTCAACGACTCCATCCATCCGAAGCATTTTGCAGAAAACTCGTCTCTTTATTCAAAAGAATACTTTGAAGACGCGAAGAAGCGCCTCGATGAAAACGGATTGTTTATCTCATGGATACCCACACACAATGTTGAGCCGGTTTATGTAATCAACAGCATCATCGGCACGATGATGGAGGTATTTCCTCACGTGACAATATGGTATATGACGCCGGACCCGGCCCAATATTTCCTCGTAGTCGGTTCGGAGAAGCCCCAGTATTTTTCACCCAGGCATATAGAGAAAGAATTATCGAAAGACGGCGTGCGTGAGAGCCTCTCCGAGATAAACATCAACAATAGTATGGATGTAATTAGCTGCTACATCGGCGATGAGAACGACATGAGATGCTTCATCCGTTCATATACTACCAACAGTGACTTCCGACCTTTCATTGAGTTTACCACAGCCGACCAGCCCTCCGGCAGCTCGATGTTCCGGCGGTTTATTTCCAGTATCAGGAGTAATTCCGTTTATGAACATATTGACTGGAATGGATTCGGCCGGGAGCAAAAGAGCAAATGGCTTTCGGAATATGCGATTGTTCACAACGCCTCGAACTACCTGCTCGCCTCGAACGGGACCTCGAATCCCCTGGAAAGGTTGAGCTGCTGCATGGAGGGACTTGCCATCCTGCCGGACAATCCCGCCCTTTCTAACCTGAGAAGAAGGACCGAGAAAGAGATTTTCACCGTTTATTCGAGCAGGATAAATTCCTATAGAACAGAGGAGGCCTTGTTACAAGCGGAGAAAATGCTGAAAATCTATCCTCGCTCGGCGGTGGCGTGGCTGATTAAGTCGTTGTCCATGCAGCAAAAAGGCGAAATTCAGGGAGCGCTCGAAGCGGCAAAGACAGCCGTCCGGCTGTCGCCTGAAACAGCGGATGCCCACTTTGTCCTCGGCACTATTTTATGCCGTAGCGGGCAAATGAATGCAGCAATCACCGAGTACAACAACGCAATGCGGCTTTCTGAACGGCCCCAAAAGTCTGCCATCTATAGTCAGGCAAAGATGTTGGATATTCTGACAAATTCTCGTATCGGTTCCGTCGAAAATATCGAGGCTAAATCCACCTCCGAGAAAAAAATGCTGGGATTGACCGGCGTACTCGAAAGAACCGCTGATGAGACATCGGCAGATTGACCGGGTACGAACAAACCTTCACTACCTCGGTCATCCACAGGGCGGCTTTGCAAAACTCAGCGCAAAGCCGCCGGTTTTATTTTAAATTCACTTTTGGCAAAGTAAAAATCTGTCGTTAAAATACACTCTCAGTTTTCAATTGAATATTAGCTTCTCTTGTATGGGAGCCGAATAATGGGACAAACGTTAGTCTATAAAATACTCGACAAACATCTGGTCGAAGGCAAGCTCGCGCCTTCTGAGCGTATTGGCATTCGCATCGACCAGACGCTCACACAGGATGCCACAGGCACAACGGCTTTTCTGCTGTACGAATCCATAGGCATCGGGACAGTTTTAACCGACCTGTCAGTCAGCTACGTTGATCATAATTTGGCGGGTTTCGGCCCGGAGAACCACAATGACCACCTGTACCTGCAAACAGCCGCGGCAAAATACGGCGTTTATTTTTCACGGCCGGGAAACGGCATCTGCCATCAGGTGCACTTGGAGCGGTTTGGCAAACCAGGCGCGACACTCCTTGGCAGCGACTCACATACGCCGACCGGCGGTGGAATCGGTATGTTAGCTATCGGAGCCGGCGGTCTGGATGTGGCGGTCGCTATGGCCGGAGGGCCGTTCTACCTGCAATGCCCGAAGGTCCTGGGAGTACAATTAACCGGTGAGCTGAACGACTGGGTTGCAGCAAAAGATGTGATTCTCAAGTTGCTAAGCATCCTATCGACGAAAGGCAATGTCGGCTGGGTGGTGGAGTATTTAGGTGAAGGAGCGGAAAAACTTTCCGTACCTCAGCGGGCGACAATCACAAATATGGGGGCCGAATTAGGCGTGACGACGAGCGTCTTTCCCAGCGACCAGCAGACACAGAAATTTCTCACCGCACAGAAACGCCGGAAGGATTATCAACCTTTGACAGCGGATACGGACGCCGAATACGACCGCATAATCGAAATCAATCTGGCCGAGCTTGAGCCAATGGCGGCGTGCCCATCTTCGCCGGACAACATCAAAACTGTAAAAGAAATCACCGGGCAGAAAATCTCCCAGGTCGTAATCGGCAGTTGCACGAATTCCAGCTTCACCGACTTGATGATGGTCGCCGGGGTACTCAAAGGCAGGTGCGTAGATAAGATGGTCGAACTTGCAATTGCTCCGGGCAGTAAGGAAGTTCTGAATATGTTAGCCGACAACGGAGCTTTGGCGGACATGATCTCCGCGGGGGCAAGGATTCTGGAATCCGGCTGCGGGCCATGCATCGGCCAGGGTTTATCACCGGCAAACGACACGGTGACTTTGCGGACATTCAACAGGAACTTCGCCGGCCGGACCGGTACAAAAGCAGACCAGTCCTATTTAGTCAGCCCGGAAACGGCGGTCGCTTCCGCCCTGACAGGCCAAATCACAGACCCGCGTAATTTACCGGAATTGTTCGCCATTAAATATCCGAAGATAGAATTGCCGGACGAATTTACCATCAACGATAATATGATAGAAAAACCTTTACCCGAAAAAGAAGCGGCCAAGGTAGAGGTTCTGCGGGGGCCCACAATTGTGGTACCGGAGGCGGCCAGTCCGTTGCCGGAGAAACTAACGGGCAAGGTGCTGCTTAAATGCGGCGACAAAATCACCACCGATCATATTATGCCGGCGGGAACTTTTCTGAAGCTTCGCTCGAATGTTCCCGAATACGCAAAGGTTGTTTTCAACTGTTTCAACGAAGACGGCAAACCGACTTTCGCCCAGCGCGCTATCGAATTAAAAAAGAACGGGATCGCCGGTATTGTTGTGGCCGGTGAGAGCTACGGCCAAGGCTCGTCGAGAGAGCACGCGGCCCTGTGTCCGATGTATCTGGGCGTCAGGGTCGTTATCGCGAAAAGCATCGAGCGGATACACAAGGCGAATTTGATTAATTTCTGTATTGTCCCGATAGAATTCACCGAGCCGGCGGATTACGATAAAATCACTCCGGATGACGAGCTTCGAATCGACAATCTGCTCGAAGCAATCAAGAGCGGCGAAAAAGTAAAAATCACCACCGCTGACGGTTCGTTCGAATTCACCGGCAAGCTGGAACTCTCCGAACGAGACAGGGAGATTTTACTTTCCGCAGGTTTGTTAAACTTTATACGAACAAAGGCATAGAACAGGAAAAGAAAATAATGCCGGAAAAAATAGTGACAATTTTCGGTACGGGACGAGCCGGACCGGGAGATTCCCCTTATGAGATTGCAGTAGAGACAGGCAAGCTGCTGGCCCGGGCCGGTTTTACAATCGCCAACGGCGGTTACGGCGGCACAATGACCGCCGCGGCCAAAGGGGCGGCCGAAGCCGGCGGCGAAATTATCGGTGTTACATGCTCGGCCTTCAAGGGCAAAGCCAACAAATACATCACCCGGGAAATTACTACCGTCTCACTCGACGAACGGCTGGATACACTGATAAAGTTGGGTCAGGCCTATATCGTTCTGCCCGGCGGAACGGGAACACTGCTGGAATTGGCGAAGGTGTGGGAATTAAAAAACAAAGGCTTTCTCGAATCACAAAAACCGATTATACTTATAGGCGGATTCTGGAAGCCGCTTGTCGAGCTTCTTGATACTGACGATCCGGACAGCGGCAGAGGCGTGAAACAGGTGGACGAGCCGAAACAGGCCGTTCGATTAATTGTTGATAATTGTTAACTCAAAAAATTTCTGTAAACTGTTGTTTCCTTATTAGATACGTACTATGAGCACGAAACTGTTAATTCTAATTTTGGCTCTTTCATCCGGCACCAATATACCGAATATACAAACTCCACCGCCGGCTCCGTTACGTGACGGTTTTATCCTCAGAGATATCGACGGCAGATTAACATGCCCCGACAGCAATGACGTATGGTTCTTTGAGCTGGACTCGGATGTAACCGATAATGAAACTGTCATTAAAGCCCGGACAAAACTGAGGCTGCTGCCGTCGGCCACACTCGAAAAGATTATTACCGATGCCAATGAACGTTCCGTAAAACACTACAGGCTCGATGTCAGAGTTACACAATATAAAGGCGGGAATTTTCTGTTCCCATTTTATTTTCTGCCCATAAGCACCCCCAAAACATCCGAGTCAACTTCGCCGGATAAAACAGCTCCCGCGAAAGATTCCACAGATGACCCGAATCTCAATGATGAGAACAATATACTGACCATACCGCCGGATGTATTGGAGAAGATTGAAGCAGCAAGAGCAAAGATAGCGCAAAGCGGGCAGCGCATATCCAACAGCGATGAAATTTCCACCGACAGACAGAAATCGGCGACTGAAAAACAAAATCCGCCTGTTTACGATTCGGCTTTGATCGACAGAGCCGCGATTTTGGTCGAGCAAAAAAACGGTGGATTCACCTTCGTACTGGATGCCTTAGGTCGAAACGCACCTCAGGTCTGGTTCCAACTGCTGCCATGCGAAGCGCTGGAGCTGAGCGAGTTGATACAATCTGCCGTACCGGACCCCGTACGATTCAAAATAGCAGGTATCGTAACCAAATATAAAGGCACCAACTATCTGCTGCTGCAGAAGGCAACCCGGATTTATAGCCAGGGAAATTTTTGAATACAAAGGATAAAAAATGCCCCACGAACTCGATAAAATTCTTATCTCTGCATCAAAGCCGGATTTCGAAAAACGAATGGGAAAATTTCGCTCGACCATAATGCGGGCGGCGCGGTCCACCAGTCTGGGAAGCAGGGAAAACAAACAGGTGACCGATATACTTCGCAATGTTATCAAGCGCGGCGACCAGGCGGTAGCGGAATATACGGAAAAGTTCGACGGGGTAAAACTGACACCCGAACAATTCCGGGTAAGTAACATCCGGATGAAAAAAGCTTACATGGAAATCGACAAAAATATTTTAACTTCACTGCGTCAGGTGATCGACAATGTCAGGAACTATCAAACAGAAATTTTCATCGGCAATTTCGAACATCCCGGAATAAAATATACTCCCATTCAGAGGATCGGCATCTGTGTACCGGGGGCTTCTGCCCCCCTGCCGTCCACAGTAATTATGACCGCCGTACCGGCCCAGGTAGCAGGCGTCAAAGAGATAGTCGTCGTTTCTCCGCCAAGACATGAAAGCAGTATTCACCCAGCTATTCTGGCCGTTTGTCACGAATTGGAAATAGAGGAAATCTATCAAATCGGCGGAGTTCAGGCCGTCGGGGCTTTGGCCGCCGGGACTGAGACTATCAAAAAGGTAGATATGATTGTTGGACCGGGCAACAAGTGGGTGCAGGCAGCCAAAAAGATCGTATCCGGTGACTATGTCGGTATCGATTCGCTCGCCGGTCCGAGCGAAGTCCTTATCATCACAAACGAAGATGCCAATCCGGCGTGGGTGGCAGCCGACATGCTCAGCCAGGCAGAGCACGCCACGGACAGCAGTGCCATCGTTGTCACGGACTCGCAGCAGCTCGCGAAGGAAACGCTCGCGGAACTGAAAAAGCAGGTCAAAGAATTACAACGAGCGGAAGAAGTAAAACAATCCCTCAAGAAATTCAGTGCCATTGTTGTAGTGGACGATATCGCCAAAGCCATCGAGATGGCGGACGATTTTGCCTCGGAACATTTGGAAATTCAATGCGGCGACAAAAGCAGAGAAATAGCCCAAAAGATAAAAAACGCCGGTGCAATTTTCATCGGCTCCTATACACCCGTAGCGGTCGGGGACTATTGGGCCGGACCAAGCCACACCCTGCCGACCGGGATGCGGGCGAAATTCGCAAGCGCGGTGACAAGCAACGACTTTATAAAATCCACCAGTATTATCGAATACGATAACGACCAGCTGGCTCAATGTGCCGCGGATATTATTCGCCTGGCCGAAGTCGAGGGACTTAACGCCCACGCAAAAAGCGTGAAAATACGACATGAAACATAACTGCTGATATACCTGTCACACATCCCAATTCAATTGTTGCCTGTATCGATTATAAAACCACCCTAATATATGAGCCGTGACCATCAGCAGATACATCACGACGCAGAGAATAATAAAATTCTGAATGAGTGTAAAATCCATGTCCTGCGTGATGGTGATAATGAAAAAACCTGCAGTCAAAAAAACCAGTATCATCGCGCAGTACGGCAAAAAAGCGCTGCGAATCGAGCCGGCTAAGAGAATAGGATTAAGGCCGGACAATAAAGAATCAAACATGACAAACGCCAAAAAGCTCATCGGCAGAAGCAATACTCCATATACAAACCAAATCCAGAATACCGTATCGATCCGCCGAGTGGAAAAATAATAGGCCAGAGACGGTGCCACAAAAATTACGAAACAAACAACAGACCTCATCAACCAAAGCAATTCCCAAAAACCGGGAGTTTTATGAATTGTTTCCGGCGCCCTTATGCCGCCTTCGGCGCTGTCGCGGATACATTCACACAAATACCAGTAAAAAAACACATATAAAACAATCCGGACAAGAATAGATATACACAACAATGGAACAACAATAACAACCATCGGCGATAACGCGGGAGTCGCAAAGCCGAGACTCCTTATAACTATTATTGAAAACCATCTTATCACAATAATAACTCCGAGGATCACCAGCCCGGACCGATTGGCCGGATAAAGGAAGATATCTATCGGCCAGGGAAACTTCCGTCCGGGCACGGATTCTTCCTCGTATCGCTCTGAACTTTGTGCAATCTTGTCTGGAGGCTCGGTAGCTTTACCGGATTCGCCGGTCCGTTTCTCCAGAGCCTCGCCAATCTGAGGCACTTCCAGAAGTGTCAAATCGAAGGCGGAATATCTCGGGCCGTCCTTCGGCTCACTGGAACTGTCCTGTTTCGATACCGGAGCCGATTTCTGTGCTTCGGGAATAAATACAATATTCTTGCACTTCGGGCACCTGCCACTTTTACCGGCACTGCCTTCAGGCACATTGAATTTCTGGCCACAGTTGTTGCAGTGAAAATTAATCATAAAAACTGTTTCTTCTTTACTTTAATACCGACATTTTACAGGCCCCAGTCAATTTTTTCCTTATACCACCAGTAGAACCAGCCCAACCGGTGCGCCAGAACAAAGACAAGATATACTCTAAGAGCTTGTCTGAGAAATTCCCATAAGGGGAGCTTCGGTATGACCGCTGCAACGAATCCGCCAACAATGAGAAAGAACAGCACCAGCCCAAAGTACGGAAAGAATGCCCGGCATATCGACCGGACTATTTCTATCGGATTCAGGGCGTCAAAAGCATCGAACATAATTCCTCTAAGCAATGACATCGGCAGGAAAAATATTCCGTAAGCCGACAATATCCAAAACAACAAATCAGTCCGTTTAACGAAGACCGAATATAGCAACATCGGCGCTATACAGATGGCTACACAACCTATAACAATAAATAACTGAGAAATAAAGTCACCTATGCTAATTGTATTCGGCATCGAGACATCCGTAGCCCGCCGATGACCCCTGGCACTGCCAGTTACACAGTCTGCAATGTAATAGAACACATAGCTATAGAAAATGATATAAAGAACAAAAGCAACAGGCTCGGTGATCTCAGCAGTCGCTTGCCCAAGAATCGGCCCAAGGAAATGCCCAATTAATCCGACGAACCCAGAGATCAACAGTGGCACAATTACAAAGACCGCAAGGTGTATCATGCCGGATGCGCTAACAGGATAGAGAAAGGCATCGATAAGCCAGGGCAGCTTACATTCATCCGCCAACGGTGGTTCTTCTTCGAGTATTTTCATCGGACCGTCTTCTTTATTCGAAACAAAATATCATACTTCCCAGTTAAGTTTTTTCCTATACCTATGATAGAACCTGCCTAATAATCCAACTGCAACAAATATCATATAAAGCTGAATCGCCCGAAGGAAGAATGGCACAATCGGCAGAGGATGAAAACTATAAAAGCGGGAGTTTATCTTGAAACAAATATATGAACCGACAAAGAATATTATGATCAATCCACAATAAGGTATAAAAGTACTTAATATAGACCGTACTATTAACAACGGATTCAAAGCACTAAACGAATCAAAAAACACTACGGCAAGCAAAACCATCGGAAAAAAGAATCCGCCAGAAGCTAAGAGCAACCAATAAATCAAGTCACTTCGTTCGGTAGCGATATAATATATAGCCACAGGACAAAAACAGACAGCGATAGAACCAGCCACAACAAATAATTGCGATACGCAATCCCACTTATCGGTATCAGTCGGATGCATCCAAAAATCCGGTGCACGACAATGACCTTGAGCACCGTCACGAATACACTCGGTAAAGTAATACAGCATATATGAAACCGGAAAAAAATACACGATCGGCGCATATTCTGTACCTAAGCCCACCCTTGCCATGATGAGCGGACAAAGCAGAAATATTAGAAGCCACAAACTTATAAGATGGATAACACCTGCCAAATTAAACGGGTACAGAAATATATCGATAAACCACGGCAGCTTGGACACAGTTTTGTCCTCAGGTTTTGTTTCCTCTGCATCCGTGATTTCTCCTGGTTCCTGAAGACCTTTGCACGACCCATCAGGCAATTGTTGTTGAGCAATCGATTCTACTGCCGTCTCTCTATTTTGTACAATATCAAAAAGAGAGGAGTCTATGCCGGACACTTTCATATTCTCCTCTACTCCACTTGTGTCTGTGCGTGAAGCGCTATCATGTAGCCCGGGAACAATGACCCCTTGCCTGCACTTCGGGCACACGACTTTTTTACTGACGTGACTTTCGGGTATATTGAATTCCCGGCCACAGTTGTCGCAGTGAAACTCAATCATAAATAAAGTTCTCTTGTTAAGACTTTAAATCCCATTTTAATTTTTTCTTATACCGCCAGTAAAATCTCCCTGTAAGATGAGCAAGAATAAAAGCCGCATAAAACATCACAAGCCGAAGGACAAAATCCCAAAATATCGATAACCGCAATTCCAGAAAAATTATACGGACCATTCCGGCAAAAAGGACAAACAGCAATACAAGTCCCATGTAAGGCCAAAAGGTATTGAGTATCGAGCGCAGTAAAACTCGTGGGTCAAGACCGGAAACGGAATCATGCAGTATAATCGATAAAAAACTAATCGGATAAAAGAAAATCGCAGCAATCAACAGCATCCAGGCGATAATATCTATCCTCCCGGTAAAAAGGATATAGAGCACGGTCGGCAGCAGGAAGAAAACAAAGCAACCGATAGTGTGTATCATCTGGCCGAACATATCGGAAAAATCGGGAAGTGAGCCTATACCTTCGGGTGCTCGCACCCATCCATCGGCACTGTCCCGGATGCATTCCGCAAAATACCAGAATATATATAAAAAAAGAAGCAGGTTCACAACTGTACAAATAAGAGTAAATAAAAACACCAAAATTACCGGAAGAAAAAATGAAAGAGCAACCATCAGCGCAGGGACACCAATGAAAATCGCAAGATGTTTCAGGCCCGGAAGACTAAGCGGATAGAGGAAAATGTCAATGAACCAGGGCAGTTTGCGTTCCTCTGCGTATTGGACCTCTTTCGATTCATCTCCCTGTTCCTTCGTATCATCGGCGTTTTCATAGGAATCCTCATCTTGTTCGGCCGCTTTGTTCTTTATTTCGTTTTGTTCCCGAACATTCAAAAGAGTCAATTCGTAATCTGAATATTTCAGGCTGACTTGCGGCTTTGCGGGTACGTCCGGCTTTTGGGAGGATTCGGCGGTTTGTGCATCGGGGACAATAACCTTGTTTTTGCACCTCGGGCACTGGCGCGATTCGCCCGCCAGGGTATCGGGCGCGCCAATCTTCTGGCCACAGTTTTCGCAGTAAAATTCTATCATGAAATCTGACGCTCCGGCGATTGCTATACTGTTATTGTATCGGTTTTCCACCCCTGGGACAAGAATTCGAATATCCGTCTTGTTCCGGCAACTTCACGCAATTTATCCTCAATTTCCTTGCAATATCGGCTGATTGAATATAAACTAACGCCGTCCTAAAATCTTGTTTTACAGCAGATTTTAAGGCGTTTATGCCAACGTAGCTCAACGGTAGAGCTCTGGTTTTGTAAACCAGTGGTTGTCGGTTCGAATCCGACCGTTGGCTTTTGTCCGTCCTGCTCCAAGCCATCCTAACAAAGCTACAAGCGACGACGGACCTGTCCTGAGCTTGTCGGACGATTGGCTTTGATTGGGTTTGTTTTTGACCTACCATCGGACTTGTAAAATTGCCTTAATTCCTTGTTGTTATTGAGCTTATAGACATTTGTACGTTTACCAAATTGGCTTTGTTTTGCATTTTTTTTCTTCTGTAGGATGGGCAGGTTTCCTGCCCCTGCGGTTTGGTTTATATTTTATTCAGCATGGGCAAACAAGTTGCCCATCCTACCCGCCTCGGCCACGGTTGATCCCGGATGTTATCCGGTGCTAACAGAAAATCGAATTCATCTTTCATTTTGTATTGTTTCCGCCCCCTGATTTTAAGACTTGTCTTTTTCTGCCTTCTGTGTTCTGTTTTCTGTATTCTGTTTTTTACTTATCTTACCCAAACACCGCCTTAATACAACGAAAAACCGCGATTTTAACCGAAAAATGTCCATGACTTAACACCCGTTGTTTTGTTACGCTATGCAAAGCTGCGGGGGCGTACCTAATATTGCGTATGCTAATCCTGAGCAAAGCCTGCACTAAGCAAGGCCGAAGTGTCGAAGGATTGTGTGTCGAAATGAAATTTCCGCGGTATAACTTGTGGGCTAAACATACTTACTTCTCGATGTCGTGTCGAATGCGCTATATTGAAAGCTTATGAACTATTCAGATACTCTATCCCTGCATTTGCTCAGGATGCCCAAGGGCTTCCTTATGGTGAGATGATAGAGCTTTTTGGCAACAGACATAAAGGCAGTCACGGTCTCAAAGCAGCCTCCAATGTACCTGTATTCGACATTTACGAGTGAAATTAGATTGTCGGCTTAAAATATCGTTAATTTTGTGCCAATTCTTTTATAATCACCATATATAAAAAAGGGCCTATACCGAATGAATCGATATAAGCCCCAAATCTTACTATAGAGATAATCCTGTTT
>CAYSKI010000021.1:0-65287 GCA_964431695.1 uncultured Pirellulales bacterium
CGCCGGCTTGGGACCAAATCTGGTTAATGGATAATCTCAAAATTACCATGACTTCAGAACCGGTTGGTCCGTCCACCGACGGTTTAGTGGCATATTACGCAATGGAAGGTGATGCCACGGACAGTTCCGGCAACGGACTGGACGGCACAATAACAATTATTGGAGGTGGTAGCGACGCAGCATTCGTGGCCGGCGTTGCCGGTATGGCGATTGACCTGCTGCCTACTGACGTTGGTACCGTTGGTCCCTATGTGAACTGCAGTGCCGACCCGGCGTTTGACCTGGTGGACGGGATGACCGTTGGGGCATGGATTAACATCCGTTCCATCCCCGACGAATGGCGTGCTATTGTCTGCAAGGGCGACAGCGCCTGGCGACTGGCCACCCAAGGGGCCACCATGGCATTCGAATATGCCATCGCAGGCTACGGCACCCGCCCCGCCTATGGTGTTCCCGGGGCGATAGAGGTCGCGTTTGACGAATGGCACTATGTCTGCGGTACGTACGACACAACGAACGGCGCAGCCCTTTATGTTGACGGCGTGCCCGACGGGACATTAGATGACTTGACCGGTATATCCGTGAACACGTTCGATGTGACAATCGGCGCGAACCTTGAGGACACGGGCTGGAAGCCATATCGTCTGTTTGACGGCATGATCGATGAGGTCATGATTTACGATCGTGCCTTGTCGGCGGATGAAGTAGCGGCTCTTGCCGGTATATAAGAAGTAATGAAGGGATAATAATAGGATTTACATCATCAGTTAAAGAAAACAGGATTATCTCTATAGTAAGCTTCGGGGCTTATATCGATTCATTCGGTATAAGCCCTTTTTTGCATATTAATCTCCGGAAAAATATATTATCCCAAGATATATCTAATAAATCATAAAAAGCCTAAAAACTGATATTTATCTTGATTATAGGACGGGTAATATGGTATAAATTATTTATGTAAAACCTGTGGATATCGGTTTATTGTGAGTATAAACCCTGTTTGTTTTTCAGATAAATTTCGCACCTGTTGTTGGGTGAATTATAGATCATATCATGGAGTTAAGGGGCCTGCGAAGATATGTGTTATTGTATGAGATATTAGACTTTGTGGGTGGATTTTTGTTATGATGTTAATTTCCATAACATTGGATGACATCTTTGTAAATTGGTTGGAGGATTCTTCAAATCCGAACGGTTTTTCCCGGGATGTATAAATTACACTGAGCAAAAGCCTCATAGTATAGTAATGATATCAAAACGTTTCGAGGAAGAAATAATAGCCGATAAGAAATTGGATGTTTGTAGCTGCAGGTTAATACCTTGCTTTGTTCTTATTAAGGATAATTATTAAAATATATAGTCTTTTCTATAAGGGGATCTGTTATGTTTACGAAATTATTTTCTTCGATCTCTTTAATTGTATTGTTAAGTTTAACGTCTATAACATGCGGCATACAACTGGGTGACTTTGAAAATCCCTCTGATCCCAACCACGATGGATGGATAGTTGTCAATGATCCCAACATCACATTGAGCTACGACAATGCGACTGGTGTAACATTGGGCAGCAACAGTCTTAGGATCGATGCCGCCCAGGGTTTTCAATCAGCTCTCGAGTATAGCCTGATAGACAACGGGCTGGTTGACGAATTCAGGAAAAATCTTAAAGTGTCCATAGATGTTACCCGGATAGCTGCCCAATGGACTGAAGTGGGAGGCTCATGGTGTGAGTTTTTTGTGGTAGTTCAGGCGGGAAGCTCCGGAGATAATCCTGACGACCCCAACGATCCAGGTGTTTGGGATTTTTGGGATCAACTGGATCAGGAAGCAGATTGGGCTCCGGCGGATGGGGATGCACCAATAAACTTTACCTATGACTACTCTACGACTCTTGACCAGATTGATTTTGAAAACCTCGAATATTTAAATCTTATCTTGTGCCCGAACTGGGGTGGATATGATCCAGGTGGTATTTATTATATCGACAATATACAAATGTTCGGCGGCGGACCTGCTTACGACCCAAGACCGGCCGATGGAGATAGAAAAACTCCCAGGGATATTACTCTTGGCTGGACCTCAGGAGTATATGCCGATAAACATGATGTATATTTTGGGACAAGTTTTAGCGATGTAAGCAACGCAGGCAGAGAAAATCCATTAAATGTATTGGTTAGACAGGATTATAATCTTAACACTTTTAATCCCGGTGGCCTCGTATCCGGGAAGAATTACTACTGGCGGATTGATGAGGTTAACGGTACCGACATTTGGAAAGGCCCCGTCTGGACTTTTACGACCGAATATGGCGGGGTAGGAGTTATCATTGGTGACTGGGAAGATAGTATGGACGGATGGGTCGCCGAACAGGGCAATCCTGAATTTAGTTACAGCACCAGCGGAGCGACATTGAACGATAAGAGCCTTCAAATTAATGTCCAAAACGGCTGGTTCTTTATTATGACACTGGCGCTGTCACCCGAACAGCTTGAAGATTTGAAGGCCAACGATATCATCTCGTTAGATGTGACATGGATTACTTCCGAATGGGAAGGCGCTACCTGGGGCCAGGTACAGGAGCTCTCGATAAATGCCGATGGAATTGGATGGAACCAGATAAGTCAGCCGATTAACGACACCAGCAATCCTGACGCTCCGGGGCAATGGAATCCGGTCGAATTCGGAGAAACCGATACAAGGACGATAACCTGGGACTACTCCGGAGTCGATGTAGGCAGAATTCCCGACGGTGGGTGGTGCTTCCTGCAATTCCAGACGGGACATGATGCAAATCCCGCGACTTATTATTTCGACAATGCACGATTACTGAGCGTCAGACGTGCTTCGGATCCCAGTCCCGCCGACAAGCAGACGGATGTGGGGATCGAGCCGGTGCTGAGATGGCTGCCGGGCAGATATGCAGTTACGCACGATATATATATCGGCACAGACTTTAACGATATAAAGGATGTAAATACAGCCAATTTGGCGGACTTTCCCAACATTACCTATGGAACCTCCGATGTCACCAGCTTTCAGTGCGACAAACTTGAATTCAACTCGGAATATTACTGGCGGATCGATGAAGTCAATAATGCTCATCCGGACGGATTTTGGAAAGGTTATGTCTGGAGCTTTACTACAGGCAACTATATTGTTGTGGATGATTTCGAGGCATATAACGATCTTAATGTTGACGAGGAAGGCTCTAACAGGATTTATCTGACCTGGACGGATGGATACGATAATACCTCGGTCAACGGCTCGACGATAGGTTATCCTGAGCCATTTTTCCCCGACGGCGAGCATTTTGTAGAAGTTGAGATCGTTCATGGCGGAGATCAATCCGGTCCGTTGTTTTACGACAACAGTACGGCCGGTTATTCCGAAGTCACGGTTAATCCGAATAATCTGACAGTCGGACAGGATTGGACAAGAGGCGGTGTTCAGACTCTGAGCTTATGGTTCTACGGTGATCCGAACAATGCCGCAACCGAGCAATTGTATGTAAAACTCAATGACACAAAGATCATGTATGACGGTGACGCAGCTAACCTTGCAAAACCTCAATGGACACAGTGGTCTATAGAACTTTCTACTATCGGTATAGATCTTACGAATGTGACACAGTTCGGTATCGGTCTGGAGAGAATCGATGCGTCACGAGGTTCGGGCGTGTTGTTCTTTGATGATGTTCGATTGTGTCTTCTGGAGCAATAACCGGAAAGATAATATTTAAACAACAAGGTTTTTTCAATTGACTGTGTAGAGGTTCCTTATCCACTCATTCGAAGTAAGTGGCGCTTGGAACACAATTTTATGATGTGTCGTTAAAAAAACATATATAGTAAGATTCATTATATGAAGGAGAGTATTATGTTTAGAAGAATGGCATTTTTAATCCTGTTATTAATTATGATATTGACCGTTCATAATGCTTGTGGTCAATCTTCGGTAAAGGTCAACTTTCAACCGAGTACGGCAGCAGTACCGGAGGGGTACCTGCCGGATTACGGCGACGTTTTCGGCGACCGTGACAACGGCTTCAGCTATGGCTGGACCGCCGATAGAACTGGTCGTGCGCGGGACCGTGATATCAATCCCGACCAGCGATATGACACACTGAACCATTTAGCCACTTGGGGTATAGCCCCGGCCTCTTGGGAGATCGAGCTACCAAACGCTACGTATGATGTGTATATCGTCGGTGGAGACCCTGGTTATCTCGACCAGACGAATAGTTATGTTGTTGAGGGTGTGGAAATCATTGACGAGACGCCATCTATGACACCCGGGAATAATTTTGACGAATATATCGTGACCGTGGCTGTGAACGATGGGCGTTTGACGATTGCTCCTGTTGAAGGAGTCAGCACTGTCAAGATTTGCTTCGTACATATTGTAGATATACGTGTGGCTCTGCCTGTAAGCCCGGCCAATGACAGCATCTGGCCGAGCACATCTGTAACTCTTGAATGGCTTGCAGGTGTGGATGCTCTCCAGCACGATGTGTACTTCGGCGAGGATTTCAATGATGTCAGTGAAGCGACAACTGACACGTCTGAAATCTATAAAGGCCGCCAGAGCGAGGTAGTTTATCCGGTCGCCGGATCGTTAACGGTTGAGCCGGGCAAGACCTACTATTGGCGCATTGATGAATTCGATGGTACGAATATTATAAAAGGAGGTATCTCAAGTTTTACAGTTCAGGTCATAACTGCCTTTGCTCCTGAGCCGGTTGACGGCGGCCTCTTTGTTGATCCCAATGTCGTCCTGAGCTGGTCACCGGGTGCAGGTGCAGCGTATCATCTTGTTTTCTTCGGGGATAATTATGATAATCTCAGCAATGCCGATTACGATTCAGCGGAGTATAAGGGGACTCAGTCTGTGGATGTTACTACGTGGACTCCGCCGGAACCGATGAGACTTAATAAAACCTATTTTTGGCGCATTGATGAACAGACCTCCGATGATACCATTCATGAAGGTGCTGTCTGGAGCTTCACATTGGCTCCCCGTACGAGCGGTGGTCTGAAAGCGCAGTACTATGCCAGCGAAAATTTGACCGGAGATCCTGTTCTGACTCGGATAGATCATGAGATTAACTTTGACTGGGGAGCCGATGCACCTGATCCAAATGTTCCGGCCGAAGGTTTCTCAATCCGATGGACCGGTGCTATTGATATACCAGCCGACGGAGAATGGACCTTCTGGACACATGCGGATGATGGTGTCAGGTTGTCTGTCAATGATCAACTACTTATTGAGGTCTGGGGAGCCTCCAGGCCGCTTACATGGGACAGCAGTACGATTACTCTCAATGCCGGTATATATCCCATTGTGATGGAATTCTATGATGATGTAGATGAAAGTGCTATTGCCATCGTTAGCTTATCCTGGCAGGGTCCGGTCGTCCCTGTCCGACAGATTGTCCCGACAGGAGCATTACAACCGCCCCTGTGGGCCATTGCTGTCAGTCCGGCCAATGGGGCTGTCGATGTTAGCCAAACACCGACACTTCAGTGGACCGCCGGAGACCAGGCTTTAGAGCATGATATCTATTTTGGAACGGATTACGATGATGTAGCCAACGCCGACATAACTACTCCGGATGTTTATCGGGGAAGACAGGTATTGGATCAGACTACTTACACTGTCCCCGAAACGCCTCTCGATTTGAGCCGGACATACTACTGGAGAATCGATGAAGTCAACGGCGCCGATGCGTGGAAAGGTAATATCTGGAGCTTTACAACGGCCGGTTTTCTGATTGTAGATGATTTCGAATCCTATAATGACATTGTTTCCGGACAGCAGGGCAGTAAACTGGTCTATGAGACCTGGACGGATGGATACGACAATCAATCGATTAACGGCTCAGCTATAGGTTATGTTGAAGGTACATCTATGGAAACCGCCATTGTACACGGCGGTAGTCAGTCGGTTCCGTTGTCATATAATAACAGCACGGCAAGCTATTCGGAGGTTACAGTCAGTACAAGCGATCTGGACGTCGGTTCGGATTGGACCAGGGGCGATGTTAAAGTAATGACCCTTTGGTTTTATGGCGATCCGAATAATGCTGTTACTGAACAATTGTACGTTAAAATCGACGGTGTGAAGGTTTTATATGACGGCGAAAACGCCGATGTAGCGATAAGTCGGTGGGCGCAATGGAATATCGAGCTTGAGTCGCTTGGTCTGGAATTAAATAATATAACAACACTTGCAATTGGTTTGGAAAGAACCGGCGCTACCGGAGGCTCAGGTACACTGTTGATTGATGATATTCGGTTATACAAAACGCCTCCTCCGAATGTAGAAGCTCTGATAGCACACTATGGCTTCTAATATAACGCCGAGGATGATTCCGGCAATGGTTATCACGGCACTATAAATGGTAATCCGACCTATGTCCAGTCTCTGACAGGTTACGGAGCGGCACTTCAGTTCGACGGCGTTGATGACTTCGTGGAAGTGCCGGACAATGACGCGATAACCTTTACCGCCTCGGACAGCTATACAATCGCTGCATGGGCTTACGTACCGGATATAAGCGGCACCTGGCGCGGAATAGCATTCAAGGGTCGCGAATCGGGCGGTAGTGCCAATTACTATAGTATCTGTATTGGCAGTAATGGTGGAGTGGCCACATGGTATTATGGTCCGTGGCCGACATGGGGCAGTGCTATCCCCGAGCCGGGCTGGTATCATGTCGCTGTCGTTCAGAATGGAGCGGCTGGTACCAAGCAGTTATATATCAACGGTGTGTTGGATTCCTCGACTACAGCTCAGGCCGCTAATGCCGCCGGTTCTTTAATCATCGGTGCCTCGTTTCAAACCGGGGAATTCTTTAACGGTATTGTTGATGAAGTCAGGCTTTATAACATTGCCTTATCCGAAGCTGAAGTTCTTTTCCTTGCGGGTCAGTAAATTCATTAGGGTAATGTAGTGATTATTATCGCCGCATAGACTATAAAATCGTTCCGTTTCAGATTATTTAGGGGTTTATATTGATTTATTCGGTATAAGCCCCTTTTGTTTTAATTTTGCTCTTTGGAATGAAAACACATAGAATTGGAGGTAAAGAATGTGATAACCATCTTATCTCGAATGAAAGGAATCGTCGATGCGCTACGTAAAACTCATATTTGTTCTTTTGATTATTCTAAGTGGTTGTGCTGCGTCCGGACCGCCTCAAAGTCCTCGGATACCGGTTGTAAACGAATACCATGGTGTTAAAGTTGTCGATCCGTATCAATGGCTCGAAAACTGGGATGATAGTCGTGTGCAATCCTGGAATGAAAAACAGAATGATTATGCTCGAAATGTGCTGAACAATTTGCCCGATTTAAAAAAGCTTCGTGAGCGTATTACTCAAATATTGACCGCGGAATCCATCAGCTATTCATCGCTTTGTTGTCGCAAAGGGAGATTTTTTGCTGTAAAAAGACAGCCTCCTGTTGAGCAGCCGTTTCTCGTAGTTATGCCCTCGATACAGGAACCGGAGTCCGAGAAGGTCATTGTTGATCCGGCGAAGATAGAACCAAGCGGCCAAACCTCCATCGACTGGTACGTGCCCTCTCCGGACGGTAATCTTGTAGCCGTTTCACTCTCGTCCGGAGGTTCGGAAAGCGGGGACGTACACATCTATGAGACACAAACCGGTAAAGAAATTGAAGAAACCATCCTTCGTGTCAACGGAGGTACGGCGGGTGGTGATATTGCGTGGACACCGGACGGATCTGGTTTTTATTATACCAGATATCCACGCAAGGATGAAAGACCGCCTGCCGATATGGATTTCTATCAGCAGGTATGGTTCCACAGAATGGGAACACCTCCCGAGAAGGACAGTTACGAAATTGGAAAAGATTTTCCCCGTATAGCGGAGGTCATTCTCGAATCGGACATGGATTCCGGTGGGGTATTGGCGACGGTCCAATATGGTGACAGCGGTCGTTTCGCATATTATCTCCGTATGCCGACGGGAGACTGGAAGCAGATAATCGACTATGATGAACAGATAGTCCAGGCGACATTTGGCGCTGATAACATATTGATTCTCATATCCCGTAAGGATGCACCCCGGGGGAAATTGATGAAGCTGTCTCTGATGGATATTTCTCTCAATAAGGCGAAAGTGATTGTTCCCGAGGGCGATGACACCATTGTATCCGATTTCTATGATGATGCGCCAATAGTGGCTACTCCATCTCGCATATATGTTACATATCAACTCGGCGGCCCTTCAGAGATTCGGGTTTTTGATTATCAGGGACAGCGACAATCCGGACCGGAAACTCTTCCCGTATCCAGTATCGGCCGGATCGTTGCCGTGCAGGATGATATTGTCTTTCAGAATTCATCTTATCTTGATCCGGCTGCATGGTATTTATTCGATCTGGACGAGAATACAACCGGCAAAACGGCCCTTGTCACTCAGTCGCCTGTCGATTTTTCAGGCTGTGAGGTCGTCCGTGAATATGCCACTTCCAGGGACGGGACAAAAGTGCCCGTTAATATAATCCGTCGTAAAGGGATCAAACTTGATGGATCTAATCCGGTCTTGCTTACCGGTTACGGCGGTTACGGGGTAAATAGAGTGCCCCGCTACAATGCTTTGCGACGTATCTGGATTGATCAGGGCGGCGTTTATGCGGAAGCGAATCTCCGCGGCGGCGGCGAATTCGGTGAGCAGTGGCACAGGGAAGGTATGCTTACAAGCAAGCAGAACGTTTTCGATGATTTTGCCGCCGTCATGCAGCACATGATTGACACCGGCTATACGTCTCCTGACAAACTGGCAATCATCGGCGGCAGCAACGGAGGGCTGCTTATGGGTGCAATGATTACTCAACATCCGCAACTATGCAGGGCCGTAGTTTCGTTCGTCGGCATCTACGACATGCTGCGGGTCGAGCTGGCGCCCAACGGCGAGTTCAACATTCCTGAATTCGGAACCGTGAAAAATCCCGAGCAATTTCGCGCGCTATATGCGTATTCACCTTACCATAATGTCCGGGACGGCACCGCCTGTCCCGCCGTTTTGTTTCTGACCGGGGCGAACGACCCCCGTGTCGATCCGATGCATTCCCGGAAAATGGCCGCTCGCCTTCAGGCGGCGACTTCTTCCGGCAGGCCCGTCTTATTGAGAACAAGCTCGACAACAGGTCACGGTCTGGCAACTCCGCTGAGCGAGCAGATTGAAGAAAGTGTGGATTACTATGCTTTTCTGTTTCACGAGCTTGGAATAAAATATTGTTCTCCAAAGCCACAGTGACACCGGCTTCTGGTTGTTATTAACTATCATTGTGATTAATTTGTACTTTGTTTTATTGCGGTTTATATTTTCCTCGTCTCGAAGCTGGGTATTATTCATCTTCTTTTTTGTCACCTCCCAACAGGCCGCCGAGTCCTTTCTTAAGGATTTCATCGGGTTTTTTCAGGACGTCTTTTACCTCGTCCGGGACTTCCTCGCCTAATTGTTCATCAATCTGTTCTCCGAGCTGTTTGTCGATCTCGTTAGCCAGTTTTTCCTTGCCGGCCTTGACCAGTGCCTGTTTGAATTCTTCGGTCAGCCCCTTAACGTCAAAGACCAGTCGCGGCTCAGCGACGGGACCGACGATGCGAATTGTTGTTTTAAGATTTTGAAGTGCTTTAAGCGCTTCCGTTGTTGCCTCCGAACCCATGCCCAGGACACCGTCTCCCTGGCCTTCGGCCTTTAGATTTTGTATGTCGATATCCAATTTCAGATTGAGAGCTTCTTTTGTAGCTGTCCCGCTGAACTGCCCCGAAACAGTACCTGAGTTGAAGGCCAGACCGGCGTCGCTGCTGAGGCTTGATTGTATTTTCGACATATCGAGGGCCTCGAAAGAGCCGGTAAGTTCCGGAGTATCCATACTGTAGTCGATTGTGGCATTTATCTTTGCCGGAGTCTCGAGCGAGTTCATCTCGAATGTAACCGGCAGGCCCGCCGCCTTAGGGGAATCACTTAGGTTTGTAAGCTGGATTTTACTGTTTCCGAAGATCGCCGAGGGTATCTGGACTTTATCCAGTATGGCCATTTTTGCCATGATACGCGCTGAGACAGGTGCCATTGCGTGGGCGGTCAGATATTCGAGATATTTTTGCGGAATCTGTTCCGGTTCGGCTGCGGCTTCTTCGCCTTCGCCGCTCGGCAGATACTGACGAAGTTTTTCGAGCTTTTGCTTTAGAGCTTTTGCGTCCTTGAAATACTTTTCAAGCTTTGCAATATCGGCCGGATCGAATTTGTATTCGTTCGGCTCGAAGGCAGGCTCGTCTTTGACCGGGCGTTCGATTACCTTGCCCGGAGTCGTACGCTGCTGGTTGAACCGGACATTGGAGATTTCCACCTGCTCCATTACTACTTTACCGAGTAACAAGTCATAGATGCTTGCATCGGCGGCCACCTGTTCGATGGCAACCTGATTGTTGGCAGGGTTCTCCGGATCGGTGACCTGTATCCCGGATGCCTTAACGGCTCCTTTGAGCAGAGAGATGTTTATATTTTCGAGGTTTACTTCCGCTCCGTTCGCTCGTGTCAGTGCACCTACGGCATATTCCTTAGCTTTTTTATCTTTTAGATAAGCTCCGACGATAAATGCTGCGACAAGGACAATAACGGCCAGTACCGCACCGACCTTGCGGACATACTTTGTCTTTTTGGTGAAAAGCGACTTTGCGTCCTTGGTACGTTTGCCGATGAGGATTCTGTCAAGCAGGCGCACCCATGTTTTTGAGTACCATTTTCTGAAAGCTTCCGAACCTTCTTCAAGTTTCAACATCATTCTGCGGAAGCCGATGACGGAGCGAACCATAAGTAATCCGACGATGATCCCGACGATCGGGCCGAGAATAAATCCGCCCGAGACAGAGTATATACTAAAATCTGTCAACCCGATTATAGGCAGAGATTCTAAAAACCGGAATACAAAAGGCATGTGCGCCTGCATCCACATTCCCACGTGGTATAAGACCGGTGCCGCCGCATAGCACAAAGCCCTGCCAAGCACCCCCCAGAAAATTAGCATTCCGATGGGAATATTTATCAGAAGCATTAAAATAATCAACACTACGTGGAATCCTGTAAAGCCCGGAACCATGCCGAACCAGAATCCTAACAAGATCGAGAGAAAAATAAGCGAGGGAGCAAGACCGCCGCGAAACGCCACGAGAATTTTTTTGATGAATCCCGGAAGTAACATATCAACACTCCTTTCTGATATTTTAATGTGTACACAATTCCATTTTTACTCGCCTGTAAATTATACCAAATCAGGCAATTGCATAATAAATAAAAGTTTCTAAAAGAATTCCTTACAGTAAATGAATGTGCTCCCTAAAGGATTTAAAGCCCACCCATTGAAATTTGTTTTCCCCCCAGGCAGGCCTGAGGGCTAAATAAGATTGGGTTTGTTTTTCAACCGCAGATTTCGCGGATTGACGCGGATTTGCCATATTATGTTATTTTCAAAGAACTTATACTGTATTACCTATTTTAACATTAGCTTTGTTTTTTCAAATTTGCTTATAACTTCGTACGTATTGTTTCGTAGAGTCAAATTTCGCCTGTTATTACGTATGCTATTAATCTAAAAAGACTTACGTTGCTGCAATCGTCATTTTCCCCCATTTACGCGATTGTTATTCAATTAAGAGCCGCCTGTCTCCGTTGCCATCTGCGAACCATCCATAGTTCATTAACTATTTTATGGAATACCCCTTATAAGACAAGGAGATTCCGCATCTTTCCAAAAAAATGTCCATGACATATTGCTGTCATTGCGAGGAGGCTGTTAGGCCGACGCGGCAATCTTCCATCAATAAAAGAAAAAATTTCGAGCAATAACGGGCATAAATTTCATCCACTTCGCTGGGCTCCCATTTTGCTGTTTGATTGCAAAATGGGGACCCTTTCACTACGTTCGCTTAGTGGCCGCCACCCGCCGTTTATTTTTCTTAAACAGTTTTTTGAAGTCAGAAGGTATATGGATTGAGAGAGCAACATCAATTCCTCATGACGTAAATTCATTTAATAAATCCGCTTTGAAATTGTATTCAGCTATTAGGCAACCTTCCGGAGGCATAACAGCAATGTCCAAATAAATTTGTTGAATATCCTTATTTTCTTCAATTAATTTTGTTAAACGATGTTTCACTGGTAAAATTTTACTGAGTATTTTCTTTAACTTCGTATCGAATCGCAACTTCGATGAACCGCCTTCCAAACCCCAGAATCCTTGTTTGGTTTTTTTATTTTTTCCAAAGTGGTCACCACGTTTTGCCCAGCTATCAGGTTTAACTTCCAGCTCTCGGGTAATTTTTTGGGGATCGAGATTCTTACCACTAATAGTAAGAGATGCATATCTCCATTCGTATTCCTTAATACTTTTTAATTTCTTTTTAGAAGCCACCGTGATACCTCTCATATTCTGTCATTTTGCTTTTCTCATGAGAATAACAATAACAGATAATGATTAAATAGTCTATATGAAAACAAGAGACAGTAGAGCTATCGATAGAGTAAATGTCTTTTATATTTCAATTGTCGTTAGCTGATTTTCGTTTGGTGAAAGACAGGAATTTTTCGGCGAGTAATTTTGTATATTTGCCGGGCTTGCCGTTTCCGATTATGCAATCGTCGAATTTTACAACGGGAACGATATCTTTCGTAGTTACGGCGATAAAAAGCTCGTCCGAGTTTTTTGCCTGCTGTGGGGTCAGCGATTTTTCGATTATTTCCAATCCGATATCTGTGCCGGCCTGGATTACGTATTTACGTGTGATCGAAGGCAGGATATTGGCGGAAAGAGGAGCGGTTTGGAGTTTTTCCCCGATAATAGCAAAAAATGCCGAACCGGCGCCTTCGGTAATCAGGCCGGCTTCATCGACGAGAATCGCCTCGTCACAGCCTTTCTGCGAGGCATCACACCGGGCGAGAACGTTAGGCAGGAGATTGAGCGATTTGATATCGCATCTTTTCCACCGCCAATCAGGATGAGTTGATACGGCGATTCCTTTGTTCATAGCCTGTGTATCCTCTTCCAGCTCCGTGACGGCCAGGAAGAAATTCGGCTCCAAGGAATCGTCCCAGACATGACTTCGCGGGGCCGAACCGCGGGTTATATGAAAATATATCTTGGCATTGGAAATGCCGGCCGCATCGAAAGCCTTGAGGATTCTGGAACGTATCTGATTAATATCGATCCCTGTTATATTAATCGCGGCGAGGCTTTCGGCGAATCTTTGCAAATGCTCCTCAAGGGCGAAAATCCTGCCGTTGTAGCTGCGTATCACTTCATAAACTCCGTCGCCGAAAAACAGACCGCGGTCGAGGTATGTCGAATCAAGCTTCTCTAAAGGGATGATTTTGTCCTGTACCAAAGCTATCTGCATGGAATTAGTCCTCTATAGTAAGTCTTTTATATAAAATTAGTTATATCAGTTCTTGTGAGGCGATTCCAAATCCGGTTGCCCTTAATTATACTTACACTGGTACTATTTTATAATGTGTTGATTCCTGTAAGGCAATAGAATACAAAAATATGTGATAATTTGCTTTACAAAAATCAATGAGTATGTAAAATGCACGCTTTATCCTGAATTTAATTCGTGTGGATGCCAGGAGTTTTCCAGATGTATGCTGTGATTGAACAAGGTTCGAAGCAATATAAGGTCGCCGAAGGCGATTGTATAAATATTGAGCTGGTTGATGTGTCGCCGGATGCTAAGAAAATCGAGCTGGACAAGGTGCTGCTCGTAAGTGATGGTAAAGATGTCAAGGTAGGCACTCCGTTCTTAAAAGGGGCGAAAGTGATTGCCTCCTTCAAAACTACGGCTGAAGAAGCTGTTGTCAAAGGCAAAAAGCTTTATCCGATGCACTTTAGAAAGCGAAAAAACAGCAAACGGCGAATAGGGCATCGCCAGAAATATATCCAGGTAGTAATCGATAAAATCAAGGCCTGAAAAAAAAGTATTTCTTATCCCTACTTACAAACCGAGCCTTTAATAATTTCTTCGGTGCGAACTCGCCATTGCTCCGGACCGTTCCGGACAAAATATTCGAACGATTCGTCATCCACCAACAGTCCTAATACGGTTTTACGTTCGGCCGGTTCCGGAACTTCATCGATGATTTTTTGTCGAATCGCCTGAAGCTCGACAAGAAATCGGCCGTGTTCCTCGGTGAAAATCTTTTCCAGTTTTTTTCTTATATGGCCTGCGTATGCCGGACAATGGCCTTCGGTGCCGATGGCAATTTGCAGGTCGCTACGTCTGACAACAGCCGGTACATAAAAATCGCAGAACTCCGGCTCATCGACAATATTACACAGAACTTCCAGTTCCTGACAATCTTTGTATATCTGTTTGTTTAGCTCGTGATTGTTTGTTGCGGCGATAGCAAGCACTGCTTCTGCGAGATACTCTTTGGAGTATTTTGATTTGATCAGTTCGGCATTTTTACTCTTACACAAAGCAGTCATCATTTTATCAATGCGTTCGGCCACAACAACTAAACGGGCTTTCGCGGCCAACAAAGATTGGGCCTTGCGTACAGCCACCGTTCCGCCGCCTATCACGACTACACGACGACCGCTGAGTTCGAGAAATATAGGATATTTGGCCATGAAATTATTATACACGTCTTTGAAAGATAACAACATTAAATTAAAGTTAATTTATAAAACAGGCTGATTATTACCGGAGCAGGCGGCTTTTGCCCTATTTTCCATTACGAATGGAGTTTTTTTAAGCCTTTTCAACCGGCAATTACGCTGGTATATTATGGAATAGTATAGGTTGCAGCTAATGGTTTATGGGATAAAGTCAGTATCGTGAGTGAAATCAGGAAATTGCAGGCCCCTCTTTCTGAAGCGGATGTGCGTTCGCTGAAAGCCGGTGACGAAGTCCTTGTCAACGGCGTAGTTTATACCGCCCGTGACATGGCACATAAGAGATTGTGTGAGGTAATCGAAGCCGGAAAGAAATTACCCTTCGAACTTGCGGGGGCGATTATTTATTTTGTCGGCCCGACGCCCGCGCGTCCCGGCAGGGTCATCGGAGCGGCCGGTCCGACAACTTCATCGAGGATGGATAAGTTCAGTCCGATTCTTATCGCCAACGGCCTGAAAGCGATGATCGGAAAGGGTTATAGGGACGGTCAGGTCAGGCAGGCTCTAAAAAAATACGGTGCCGTGCATCTTGCGACAATCGGCGGAGCAGGGGCACTTTTAAGCAAACATATTACCTCGGCCGAAATAATTGCATACGAAGACCTGGGGACCGAAGCGATTAGAAAGCTGAAGGTGGTTGATTTTCCCGCGGTTGTAGCGTATGACTGTCACGGCAATAGTGTTTATAAATTATAAGGAGTTTCTTCATTGAAGGTAGCACTGGTAGGTTTATTACAGTCGGGCAAAAGCACTCTGCTGGCAAGTATAAGCGGCAAAGCGATTCCCCCGATAGGTTCGACGGCGATTGAGGAAGCGATCGTGTCTATCCCGGATGAAAGATTCGATTTACTTATCGAATACTACAATCCCAAAAAAACTACCCATGCGACAATCGATTGTCTCGATTTGCCGGGCTTTAATTTTACCGATGAGCACGGCAGGGCGGCCGCCCGGAGGTTAATCAACAAGGTACGGACCGTCGATATGCTCGTTCTGGTTGTGCGGGCTTTTGAAAATCCTGCCGTACCGCCTTATCGCAATACCGTTAATCCTGCCAGGGACCTGGCCGAATTGCAGACTGAACTGTTGCTTGCTGATTTAGAGCTTGTTGCTACGCGGATCGAAAGACTTGAAAAACAAATCCATAAACCCACCAAAACGCAGGCACAGGACAAGGCGGAGCTGGCCTTATATGTAAAGTTGCAGGATGCAATCGAATCGGAAAAACCGATCAGCTCGGCTATTGAAACCGAAGCAGAATTCGATATGATTAAATCTATTGGTTTTTTAACCTTAAAACCGATTACCGTCGCAGTCAATGTTGGAGAAAATCATATCGATGAAAAGTTCGATTTCAGCGATCGCTTGGACAGCTCGGTACCGGTCACGACAATATGTGCCAAGCTGGAGTACGAGCTGACACAATTAGATGCTCAGAGTCGTGTGGAATTCATGGACGACTTGGGTATTACTGAATCAGCAGCGGGTAAATTCTGCAATAGCTGTTATACAGCACTGGGCTTGATAAGTTTTTTAACGGTCGCTTCCAACGAAGTGCGCGCCTGGCCGATTAAGAAAGGCACCGTTGCAGTTGACGCCGCCGGTAAGGTCCATACCGATATCAAGCGAGGTTTTATTAGAGCTGAGACTTTTAGTTTTGATGAGCTCAAAGAGCACGGTAGTGAAAAAGCCCTCAAAGCCGCCGGCAAAATTCGGCTCGAGGGCAAAGAGTACGTCGTTCAGGACGGAGACATTATCATTTTCAGGTTTAATGTATAGATCAATAAGACACGGAAGCAACATTTGTGAACAAGTCCCTTAAGATTTTCGTTCCGATATTTATTCTTTTGGTTTTGGGATGCGTACTTGTATTGTACCCCCTGATTTCAATAAATTCTCCTGATACTGGTCTCTATGATTATAAAATCGTTAATACTTTCGCGCACGATCCGAACGCATTCACACAGGGACTTCTCTGGGACAACGGGCATTTGTACGAAGGGACAGGACGCTTCGGACACTCCTCACTGCGCAAGGTCGAGCTGGAAACCGGAAAGGTCGTACAAAGTATTAATCTGCCCGTCAAATACTTCGGGGAAGGTATTACAATTTTCGAGAATAATATTATTCAACTGACGTATCAATCGAACGTCGGTTTTGTCTATGACAAAGATTCTTTTGAGTTACAGCAGGAATTCAGCTATCCGAACGAAGGCTGGGGTATCACTAATGACGGCAAAAGGCTGATTATGAGTGACGGCACGCCGACTTTGTATTTTTTGGATCCGCAAACATTCGAGAAAATCTCCAGCATCGATGTCTATCACAACAATAACCTGCTGTGGGAACTAAATGAGCTGGAATTCGTCGATGGCCAAATCTACGCCAATATCTGGCCGACCGACCGTATCGCTATAATTGAACCGCAGACAGGCCATGTCACCGCCCTTGTAGAATTGAAAGGATTGCTTGCCGGGCAGGACCGAACCCGAAAGGTGGATGTTCTTAACGGTATTGCGTACGACCCGATAAGTCACCGGCTTTTTGTCACCGGCAAGTTTTGGCCGAAACTCTTTGAGATAAAGCTAATCCTTAAGAAGTAATAAAAAATTAATTTCAGGCACAGGCTCTTGTAGATATCAAAATGAGCTAAGCTGTTTTGTGTTCCTGCTCTACGAGAGCATCAATGATGCAGTATAACATCAGGCCGTAAAAAATTGTTAATACTGCCACTGCAACTCCCGCAGGAAGCTGTGCAGGATTAGTGTAGTTACTACACATTTGGATAATGCCGATTATACAACCGATTACTCCGGAAGGAATTGAATATTTTTTCAGGTTTGTAATAAAGCTTAATTTTCCATTGCCTTTTTGATATTTCATCATTGCCAATCCACTACTTAAAATTATTACAAATCCTATACTCGGCAAGTGTATGAACTGGAGTAAATGACTGCCGAGCCATATTGAGGCAATGATGATAAACAGAAAAATTGACAGGCCGATGATTTTTGTTACCATTGCAAATCCCTTTCTTTCTTGCAGATTTCAATATAAACGTAGTGTGCCGCAATTGATATAGTATCGGCATAGTCAAAGGAAATTCATTAAACTGCAAACAAATTAAAATAATCCGCTTTTATAATATTATGGGATTATCTCTGGAAGAAACCTTACTTTTCTGCTATAAAATTATGTTCTCATTATGTAATAAACCAAAGACGAATGTCGATTTTTCTTATCAATACAGGAGCTAAGGTTGTGTAATGAAAGCAATTGTATTAACCGGTTTACAAAAAATGGAGCTTAGGGAGGTTCCTGAGCCGACCGTTGAAAAAGATACGGACGTGCTGCTGAAAATCGAGAAGATCGGCGTCTGCGGTTCGGACGTGCATTACCACGAAACCGGCAGAATCGGCTCGCAGGTTGTCCAATATCCCTTTATCGTCGGTCACGAATGTTCCGCGACGGTCAAGGCCGTCGGTAACGCGGTGACCCGGGTCAAAACGGGCGATGAGATTGTTGTTGATCCGGCGGTTTCGTGTCATAATTGCGACCAGTGCCGACAGGGCCGGGAAAACACTTGCGAGAACCTGAGGTTTCTCGGCGCGCCGGGACAGGGTAGCGGTTGTTTATGCGAATATATTATCATGCCGCAGGACAGTTGCTACCCGACCCATCAAAAAATTACGCTCGAACAAGCGGCTTTGTGTGAGCCGTTAACTATCGGGATTTATTCCGTCCGGCAGTCGAAAGTTTCCCACAATGCTAAAATTGCCATCTTAGGCTCCGGCCCGATTGGCTTGAGTTGTATGGTTGCCGCGCAGGCTCAGAACGTAAAAAAAATCTATATGACCGATAGGCTTGATTACCGCGTCCGGACGGCTAAAAATGCCGGTGCTGTATGGGCGGGAAATCCGGACAAGGAAAATATCGTAAAGGCAATCCTCGAGCAGGAGCCGCCGGGAATGGATATCGTCTATGAATGCGCAGGTCAGCAGGAGGCGCTCGATGAAGCCGTGGAGCTGCTCAAGCCCGGCGGAAAATTGATGCTGATTGGTATTCCCCGCCTCGAACGTGTTTCGTTTTTCATTGATAAAATACGCAGGAAAGAGCTGACGCTGATAAATGTCAGGCGGCAGAACGGCTGCGCACAGGCGGCGATAGATTTAATTGCTTCCGGAAGAATCAATGTGGATTTTATGATAACGCACCGGTTTAAATTCGAAGATACTCCGGCCGCCTTTGAGATGGTCGGAGCCTATCGTGACGGTGTGGTCAAAGCTATGATAAGTGTTTAAGTTATAAAAACCGATGTTGAGCAGGAGAAAGATCGTATGAGCTGGCTTAACCTGGAAGGAAAAGTTGCCATCGTAACCGGCGGAGCATGTGGAATCGGCAAAGCTGTGTGTGAAGGATTGGCCGAGGTTGGAGTTAATACAGTCGTAGCCGATATAGATTTGGAAAGTGCCTCTAAGACCGCTGCTAATCTCAAAAAAAAGTTCGACGGAAATCATATTGCCACAGCCACTGACGTGACAAATAAAATGAATGTCGAAATAATGGTAAAGGCGGCACTCGATGCCTTCGGTAAAATTGACATACTGGTAAATAATGCCGGGATACTGATTCCACGTTTGCTTGTTGACCCGGCAGGGAAAGAAGAAATCACCGAACAGATTTTAGACAAGATGATAGCCATCAATCAAAAGGGGTATTTTTTATGTGCACAGGCGGCTGCACGGGTGATGATTCAATCAGGCAAAGGCGGAGTAATTATCAATATGACGTCCGAATCCGGTTTGGAAGGCTCGGAAGGCCAAAGCGTTTATGCCGCAACAAAAGCCGCCATCTATTCCATGACACGCTCATGGGCCAAGGAACTGGGCAAACATAATATTCGTGTAGTCGGTATCGCCCCGGGCATTGTCGAAGCGACTGCTTTGCGTTCGGAAGAATACGAACGTGCCGTGGCTTACACGCGAGGAATCACGGTCGAAAGATTCCGCGAAAAATACAAACAAATATCCATCCCGTTGGGAAGAAGCTGCAAACTCAGCGAGATTGCCGACACCGTCTGCTTTTTGGCCTCCGAGCGCAGCAGCTATATTCACGGTACCGTCATCAATGTCTCCGGCGGAAAATCCAGGGCTTGAGCTTCAAAAGCATTAATTTCAAATCTTTGTGTGGATAACGGGACATAGATATATGGGAACAACAATATGATGGAGAAATATGGAAACCATACCATTACTCAATGCAAAATAATCCCTAATCAAATGACAGAATTTGTAGTGATTTGTTTAGGACTACTGGTGCCACTGTTCATTGCCGATTGCCACAGTCAGACAACGGCGAATCAAAGACCCGCCCGTATCGTCGTTTCCTTCCCCGCAGAAGTTCATCCTGAACCTGTCACGGCACGTGTTCTTTTATTTATCTCTCGCTCCGGAGGCAGGGAGCCGCGATATGCTCCTAATTATTTCGATTTGCAGCCGGTTTATGCAATCGATGTGGCCAATCTTCAACCGGATGAGGAAGTGGTTTTTTCTCGTGAAAAGTTCAGCGATCCCGATGCCCTTGCCTTCCCCGGGCCGCTCGACCGGCTCGAGCAGGGAAAATATTATGCCCAGGCGCTGATTGACCTGGACAATACGCGTCCTGAATTCAATTCGGGACCGGGAAATCTCTACAGCCAGGTGGTGGAATGCAATTTGCCCAGATCGACCATTGACACGATAGAATTAATTACAGACCGCATCATCGAGGCCAGACCGCCGCAGCAGGACACCGACCTGGTGAAACTTGTCGAGATCCGCAGTGAACTTATGAGCGATTTTCACGGCCGGGAATTCAAGCTTCGAGCGGGAGTTGTTCTGCCGGAAGAGTATAACGAGATGCCGGAGCGACAATTTCCCGTCTTGTACAGCGTCCCCGGTTTCGGCGGGGATCATTCCGCTGCGTGGTGGATGTCGCGGCGAGGACGAAACAGACAACAGGGAGAACCGGCTCTGCAAATGATCCGGGTGTATCTGGACCCGAAAGTTCCACTGGGACATTCGGTCTTCGCCGACTCGGCAAACAACGGCCCATGCGGCGAAGCCCTTATCAAAGAATTAATCCCTGAGATTGAGAAGCGCTTCCGAGCGATTCCACATGCTTACGGCCGCTTCGTTACCGGTCATTCCTCCGGCGGCTGGTCGTCACTCTGGCTGCAGGTGACTTATCCGGATTTTTTCGGGGGCTGCTGGAGCACCGCGCCTGACCCTGTTGATTTCCGCGCTTTCCAGACCATGAATATCTATGAGGATCGCAGCGGGCACTGGACACGCGAAGGCTATCCGCGACCGCTGGCACGGGACAGTGAAAAGGTACGAGTGACATTTTTACAGCTAAACCGGTGGGAGTACGTCGTCGGTTACGGCTCTCAGCTCGATTCGTTCGATGCCGTATTCAGCCCGCGCGGAGCGGACGGCAAGCCGAGACAGATGGTAAACAAATTGACCGGGGCCGTTGACCCGGAAGTTGCGGAGTATTGGAGGCGTTACGATATCCGGCTCATACTTCAAGAGAACTGGCCGAGCCTCGGCCCGAAACTCAAGAGCAAGATCCACGTCATTGCTGGTGCATGGGACACCTTCTATCTCAAAAATGCGGTGGAGTACCTCAACGATTTTCTCAAGACGACCGATTATGGAGGGTATGTGGAAATTCATCCCGGTAGTCACAGTTCGTTTATGACAAGGCAGGTGCAGAAAAGAATCGAAAAAGAAATGGCCGAACAGTTTACCGCCGGGCAAAAGGAATTCGAACGGACACAATAAATTTCGAATGCTCAATAGTCTGATATCCGCGGCAGTCGAGATAGTTGAGTATGACCTAAAAACATAACGATGATTTTTTGGGAAAAAAGATTATGACAAGCTTAAAGCCAATATCGATTTGTGTTTTTGTCCTGACTGGATTAGCCGCAGCGAATGCCGAACCTGTTAAGTTATGGGAAACAAGTGAAATATATAATGCACCCGAATCGGTTGCCTATGACGGTACAAGAGGATTTTTATATATATCCAATTGTAACGGCAGTTTGAAGAACGGATCGCCGTACGCAGAGCAATCCATATCGAAGGCCAATCTCAAAGGTGAAATAATTAAATTCGACTGGATCGAAAATCTTACCAAACCGACAGGAATATGTATCAATGATGACAAGCTTTACATTGTCGATAGATTCGGGATTGTTGTGTACGATTTAAAAACGGACAAAGTGTCAGACAAATTTTATATCAAGACCTCGAATTTTCTCAACGATATCACTGTCGATTCGGACGGCGGCATATACGTATCGGAAAGTGACACTAACGTGATATACAGAATAAAAGGCAGGAACGTTGAGAAATGGCTGGACAGTGAAGAAATTTCCCGGCCGAACGGCATTTTGTTCGACGACGGTAAATTAATCGTCGGAGTCAACAGTGATAACTTTCTAAAGGCCGTAAACGTTTCGAGTAAGCAAATCACTAAAATCGCCCAGCTTGGACCCGGTATCATAGACGGCATAAAAAAATGCGGCGATGGATATCTGGTTTCTCATTTTTTAGGGAACCTGTACCTGGTAAAACCATCGGGGCAGGTTACGGAATTAATCAACACAAGGGATGCAGAAATTAATATCGCGGATTTCGAATATATCGCGGAAAAGGACATGGTCGTAGTGCCGGCAATGAGAAAGAACAAACTAATCTGTTACCGGCTCGGGCAGGCAGAAAAAACCGATTAACTTTTTTGCAGGAAAGTTAGCATTACTGCGCCATAACGGCTCGAGAATTTGAGTTGTCGATAAATCCAGCAAAACCAATTTTTTGGAGGATTATCGGTATGGACATATAAAGTTCTTCAATTACTAAGACACGAGGGTTAATTTCAATTTTCGGAATAATTTAACGATTTGAAAGGATTTTTAATATGCAGTATCGCCGAGATTATCTGTGGAGTATCTTCACATGGTCCGGCATTATGTTATTTCTCATGCCAATAGTGCAGATTAAGGGGGAACTTGCTACGCCTGAAGGATGGACGCCAACAGAAACAAAACTCTTGGTAACTGACAACTTAGCTACCAAAGATAAAGAGATCATTATTGAAACCGATGAATGGAAAGTGATTATGAGCCTTTTCTACAACGGCGGAATTTACAGGATGTTCGACAAGGTACACGATCCGAACATGGAAGACAATCTTGTTACGGGACCTGAGTACAGCCAGGGCGGGATATTCGATTATGATGTTTATTTGCAGGGTGACCAAGAGTTCATGACAACCTTAGGCAGGAACAGCGATCCAAGTCGTGCAACACTTGAAATACTCGAAAATACGCCGGTACGACTGCGTGTTCGGCAAAAATGTCACCCTCGGTTGAACAACGGCAACGGTCCCCCGGAGGATATATTCCTTGAACTCGATATGGTGGAGGCTACAACAGAGTGGACTTTTTACCCTACCGGTAGGGTAAATATCAAATTCGATGCTGTTGTGGCAGAAGGCTGGGATGGAATTCTTACTCGAGGAACCGGTGGACCAGGAAAAGGTATAAACGCTAAAGGTAATACAATTACATCAGCAAACGGCACGGACTTTTTACATCCATGGATAACACAGGGTGATATGATTGAAAGTGCCTCTGGAGGATGGGGGCCTGTGCAAATTACCGAGCGCATTGATAAAGATACGCTTCGATTGGAAACAGAAGTTGATTCAGGGACTAATCTGGATTTCATTATTCGCAGAACAAATATTCTCGATGAAACTTTCTCTATTCACGCAGACGGTGACTCGGGCCGGGCACCTCGCACAAGCTATTGGCAGGGAGGAAGTAACGGCGATACCCTTTACAATAACGGAACGGATGGTGATTTTTTCAGGAACAGAACACCGCCTGTCGGAAATGATTACGTTTATGCTCTCTGGACGCGGCCGCCAAGAGGATTCGGAAGTCTTCTGGCCTTTTATGAACCTTTCACTGGGGCGAGTTACGCAGTCTTCAATGACCTTTCATGGAATGACTTATCCTACACACAGGTTGCTCGAAGGGGATGGCGTCGGTTTGAAGAACACCATCGTTATTTCATGGCCCAGATCGGAACAGAAAATGGAAAAATTCTGCCAAGAATTAAAAGTGTTGCCGACAGTCTTCCTTTTGCGGATGATTACAGACACCCCTATGCAGAAGCGCGGGTGGGGACTTTACCGGCCGGAGATGGAATATCGGCCCATGGTTATCACGTATCGACCGGAGCCTACCATATCAAGGCGGATAAAAATAAAACTGGCGCAATAGCATTTGATACAAGTCGCGGCAGAACTGTTGAGTCACCGCTTGCATATTTCCAGCCGGCAATACTTGTATCCGGTCTCGATGTCACCGATGATAACCTGCTTATGGAATTATCACAAGACAACGGAAACACATTCAAGGAATTGCCGAACTTGTGGTATAATATGACAACTGCAGCCGATTCTGAGCAATTAGGTGCCACTGATCTACGTCTTTTGCAGCTACTTTGCCCAATTCCTGCAACGGCCACTGCCGAGAATGCATGGATTCTTCGCCTGAGTGAACAATAGCACCTCAATCTCCAAGTAAAAAATTTATTTTGTTGAAAATCCTTCACGAATATATTAAGCTCACCACAGATTAGCGAGCAAGAGAATGCAAATTGGACTGTTTTTCCGGTAAATTTAAATGTGGCCTTGTTTAAAGTAAAAGCGATATTATTATAGATAAAAATAAGGATCAGATTATTTAGAAAAAGCTCTTACGATATTGTAAAAAACATATTGACCGAACTGTTCATATACACGCTCAATACTCCCGGTCAAAGTAACTTTCGGTTTCTAAAAAATTTCAAATCTGGTTCTCATTTTTATTTTTAATCATCGTAGAGAACGTCGAAAAGAATTTTCCTTGTCTCGATTTGCGAGTAAAGCTACAATCCGGCGTTCTCATGCTTCGTAGCAAAGCGTAACTTCGCAGAGTAGTAATATGAAAAAGGCAAGCATTATAACAATCGGCAACGAAATTCTCGCCGGCAAGACGGTCGATACCAATGCGGCATATTTAGCCGTCGAGTTACAAAATATCGGCATACCTGTCGTTAGTACATATACCGTTCCGGATGAAATAGGGGCGATTGTAAGGGCGTTGAATTTAGCCGGTGATAATGCCGATGTGATAATAGCAACTGGCGGACTTGGGCCGACCGACGACGATTTGACTCGACAGGCCTTCGCCGAATTTCTCGGTGTCGAACTAAAATTCCGGGAAAATCTTTTAGAAAAAATTCGCGAATGCTTCGCTCAGCGGAATCTCGATATGCCTGAGATTAACAAAATCCAGGCTTATATCCCCGCCGGTGCTAAAGCCTTAAAAAACATCGGTACGGCGCCGGGAATTTTGGCTGGACACAAGGGGAAATTATTTATCGCTCTGCCGGGAGTGCCCACGGAGATGGAGCAGATGTTCGAAGAATCGGTCCTGCCGGAGTTAAAAGAATTTGCCGGAGGACAGGCTGTGATCGTGCGAAAACTCAAATGCTTCGGAGCAGGCGAATCAACCATTGCCGAGATGGTTGGCGATATGATGCAGCGAGGCAGAAATCCGCTGATTAACTGCACAGCAAGCAGCGGCATCATTACCCTTCACATCATCGCAACGGCAGAAGAGCAAAACGAAGCACAAAAAATGGTAGAAAAAGACGAAAAATTCCTTCGGGATATTCTCGGAGAGCTTGTTTACGGTCTCGGAGAGCAAACGTTGGCCGAGGTGGTCGGTGAAAAATTAGCCCGTCAGAATCAATCCATCGCCGTCGCCGAATCCTGCACCGGCGGGTCTCTGGCCAAATTAATTACCGATGCTCCCGGGGCCAGCGGATACTTCACTTATGGCTGGATTACATACAGCAATGAGGCTAAGATCAGCGAACTTGGCGTACCCACCGAACTGATTGAAAAACACGGAGCCGTCAGCGAGCAGGTGGCGGAAGCGATGGCACGTGGAGCCAGACGTAAAGCCGGAACAGATTTTGCAATCGGCATAACCGGCATAGCCGGTCCGACCGGTGGAACCGAACAAAAACCCGTCGGATTGGTATATATCAGTATAGATTCCAACAGCGGTTGCCAGACAAAATGCTGTCATTTTATTAATAAAAGACAGCTCACCAGGCAGCGTGCAGCACAAACAGCCTTGAATATGCTTCGTTTAAAATTGAACATTTGACTAACCTAAATACAGATGTTATAATAGTATAATTGGGGTTATCAGAATATTGAGGAGACTATGGCAAAACAACGCAGGCATTTGGGCGAAATACTTTATAAGGCCGGTCTGGTCGAAAAACAAGTCCTTATTAATGCTATTAAAACGTCCAAGAGCAGTAATAAAAGGCTTGGGCAGGTCCTGCTCGAACTTGGTCTGGTCAATGAAGATACCCTCACCAAGGTTATCGCCAAACAATTTGACATGGAATATGTCAATCTGGATAAAATTACGATCCCGCCTGATTCGATGAATCTTATTCCGGAGGAAATTGTCAAAAAGCATAATATTTTACCTTTGGGGATGGATAACGGCAGACTGAGGGTTCTTATCAGCGACCCGACGGACCTGGAGACAATGGATGCGATTCGTTTCCGCCTCAATACCGAGCCGGACTGTTGTGTCGGGAATCCAACGAAAATTCGTAACTTCATCCAGGAATCGTTTAATCATGCGCGACAGGTCGAAGATGACAGACTCAAGCACAGTATCGATGCGACCGCCGCTGAACTTGCCGATATCGGTCATGAGCTTCAGGAAGAAGCGATGCGTGCCCAGGCCGCCGGCGAGGACGATGATGCTCCCATTATCAGACTGGTAAATTTGATTATTGACAACGCCTATTTTATGCGGGCAAGCGATATACATATCGAGCCGATGGAGGACAGGGTTCGAGTAAGATACCGTGTTGACGGTGTTTGTATGGAAAGGGACAATATTCCCAAGAGCATGCAGGCTCCGCTTGTTACCCGTTTTAAGATTCTCTCCGGCATGGATATCGCCGAGAAAAGGCTGCCGCAGGACGGCCGTATTAAACGTGAGATCGGGGGCCAGGATATCGATTTTCGTGTTTCATCCCTGCCCGGTGTCCACGGACCGAGTGTTGTGCTTCGTATTTTACGTCCCGATGCGGTCAATATCGGTATTGAGTCACTCGGTTTCGAACACGATAATTACGAAGAGTTCCAGAAGATAATCACACGACCTAACGGCATATTTCTGGTTACGGGTCCTACCGGTAGCGGCAAAACCACAACATTGTATGCGGCTTTGCAGGAGCTTAACAAGCCGGACAAAAAAATCATTACCGCCGAAGATCCGGTCGAATATAACTTCACCGGAATGAATCAGTGTCAGGTCAGAGATGAAATCAACTTAGGCTTTGACAGGATTCTAAGGTCGATGTTACGACAGGCTCCGAATATCATACTCATCGGTGAAATCCGCGACGGCGTCGTGGCCGATATCGCCATTCAGGCTGCACTGACAGGACACTTAGTTTTCAGCACGTTGCATACGAATGACGCCCCCAGTGCTATAACACGTTTGATTGATATGGGTGTAAAGCCGTTCCTCGTCGCAAGTTCAATACAGGCCATCATGGCCCAGAGACTTGTGAGAATCATTTGTAAAAGGTGCAAGACGGTCGATGAAAATCCCGATCCGAAGCTTTTAAAGTCGCTTGATATTACGCCGGAACAGCTTAAAAAGACCCCCGTCTATAAAGGGGCCGGATGTAGTCAATGTCAGAAAACCGGCTATAAGGGCCGTATCGCCATATTTGAAATGTTTGAAATGAATACTGAAATAAGAGAGCTGGCTTTTTCGAAAGCTCCGACTACGGAGCTTAGAAAAGCGGCAAGGGCGAGCGGCATGAGAACCTTGAGGGACGATGGAATACTCAAGATATTTAACGGTGTTACCACACCTGCCGAAGTGGTCAGAATAACACAAACCGAAGGTATGGTTGTGGATTAAGTGAGAATTAGTTTTTGAGGATTGTTAGATGGCAACAGTTAATATGGACAGGTTGCTTAATGCCTGTGTCACACAAGGTGCTTCAGATATACATTTGGTCACAAACCGTCCTCCGGTATTGCGAATAGACGGCAGGTTGAGGTCTCTCGAGACCAAAGTTCTCGAACCTGATGATACGACGGCTTTAATGAAAAGCATCACCCCCGACCGAAACCAACAGGAACTTCAGGAAGAAGGTGGGACCGACTTCGGTTTCGCCTTTGCCGATAAAGGCAGATTCCGAGTCTCTGTTTTTAAACAAAGAGGAGATATTTCAATAGTCCTTCGTCTTATTCCTTCGAAGATTCTTACCTTTGAGGAATTGGGCTTACCGAAGATTTGTGCCGCTTTGTGCCGAAGGCCAAGAGGGCTGTTCCTGGTTACAGGCCCAACCGGATGTGGCAAAACGACCACCCTCGCTACCATGATAAACTATATTAACGAAAACTTCGACCGCCACATAATAACCATTGAAGAGCCGATAGAATACTATCATAACCATAAAAAATCAATTATTAACCAGCGGTCCGTCGGCGTTGATGTCCCGAGCTTCTCCGAGGCGTTGAAACGCATTTTAAGAATGGATCCCGACGTGATTCTGGTCGGTGAAATGCGAGACCTCGAGACCATCGAATCGGCGGTCAGAGCCGCTGAAACCGGCCACTTAGTCTTCAGCACTGTTCACACGACAAGTGCCGCCGGCACGATTACAAGACTTATTGACGTTTTTCCCGTGACCCAGCAGGAGCAAATTCGCATCCAGTTAAGCAGCAATTTGATAGCGGTACTTAGCCAGGCTCTTTGTCCTTTGGCTACCGGCAGAGGCAGAATTGCCGCTTATGAGTTTATGGTTGTAACTCCTGCTATTGCCAACCTTATCCGTGAAAACAAGACATACCGAATCGATTCCAGCATTCAGACCGGTAAAAAGCTGGGAATGCAGCTTCTTGATGAGCATCTCTGGAACCTCTATGACACTGGCGTAATCACCTTAGAGGAAATGCTGGATAAGAGCCGTCAGCCGGGTGCATTACAGGATAAAGCTATGGCAAAATTTGAAGCTTTGAGGGGCAAACATAAACACAGGAAAAAAGCCGCACAGAAGGAAATGGAAGAACTGGGCCCGATTATCAGGACCGATTGAGCGAATTCTCACCGCTTGATGGCATCGGATTTCGAGCGGACGGTTTTCATGTTTTTCTTCCGGAAGTCGGGCTATTTGTCTTAAATATTCGTTTTTCTGCATGCCCTGATGAAATGATTGGCTATTTTCCCTTTGGATTATCTTAGACCATCCTACCCGTTCAAACGGCAATCATCCCTGATAGTTATAAGGTATTTAATACAGAAAAAATCCTTGTATTTTGTATCTGTTGTATTGTATAAATGACGGTTTGTTGATTTTTAGGTATGTCGTAATGGAAACCATCTTTTAATGGAGGCTTAAGAAGTGGCCAATATTGACCAAATTCGTAATATCGTGCTCTTAGGACATGGTGGAGCCGGTAAAACATCCCTGGCTGAGGCGATCCTGCATAAAACCGGCGCAACGAACAGGCTCGGAAGCGTTGACGATAAGACCAGTATATGTGACTATTATGACGAAGAAAAGGAACATCAGCATTCAATCCTCTCGGCTCTGGTTCATACAAATCATGCCGGGATGTTAATCAATATTATCGATACTCCGGGTTATCCCGATTTCATCGGTCCTGCTATTACGGCCATACCCGCTGCAGAAACAGCGATTATTGTAATCAGCGCGGCCGCCGGTATAGAGACTAATACGCGCAAAATGTTCGAGCTGGCCGCGAAATCAGATATGCCGAAAGTCATTGTCATCAATAAAATGGACGCCGAAAACGTCGTTTTTCCTGAGTTGATAAAGAATATTCAGGACACTTTCGGTACGCAATGCCGGTGCGCTAATCTTCCCGGTTCGGACAAGGGTTCCGTAATAGATTGCATCGAGAACGAATCCGGAGATTCTCCCGTTATGGATGTCGCCCAGGCCCATACTGAGCTGATCGAAAGCGTAATAGAGGCCGATGACGAGCTGATGGAAAGTTACTTAGCCTCCGAAGAAATATCCAAGGAGAAAGTATCAGCCGTATTTGTCGAGGCAATGAAAGCCGGGACGATTATTCCGATAGTTTTTACCGATGCACGTAAAGAAACAGGCATACAGGAGCTGTTGGATCTGATTGTCAGGTTCACGCCGTCGCCACATCAGGCAAGGGCTGTAAAAATCGAGGATGGTGAAAATTCGAAAGAAATAGAGGCAAATGCCGATGGCCCGCTTGCGGGTCTTGTATTTCGCGTATGTTTCGATCCTCGCTCGAATATGAAATACTCTTCCATCCGGATTTTCAGCGGCATTCTAAAGTCTGATACGAACTTACTGCGAAATGATGAGAAAAAGGGAATCCGTCCCGGACATATCCTTAAGTCACAGGGCGGCGATAATAACGAATTCGAGTCGGGTCCGGCCGGGGACATTGTCACTTTGGCTAAGATTGATGAGCTTGAAGTCGGCGATCTCATCCATGACGGCAAAGTCTCCGGTAAGTTCATTATGCCGGTGGTGCCCGAGCCTATGTATTCTTTGGCGCTGGAACCGGCTTCGAGAGGAGACGAGCAGAAAATCAGTTCCGCATTGGACAGACTATGCGAAGAGGACCCGTGCTTTAAGGTCAGCAGAGATATGCAGACGAGAGAGTTGGTTGCCAGCGGACTCGGTGACCTTCATCTGCGTGTTATTCTCGAAAAGATGCAGAACCGATTTAAGCTTTCGATTAACACCAAAGAGCCGAAAATTCCTTACCGAGAGACGATTACCACCAAAGCCGAGGGACATTACCGCCATAAAAAACAGACCGGCGGTGCAGGGCAGTTCGGCGAAGTTTATCTTCGTGTCGAGCCGACCGAGCGTAATTCCGATCCTTCCCTGGAGTACAACTGGGATATCTTCGGAGGTTCCGTTCCCGGTCAGTACGAACCCGCTATTCTCAAGGGAATCAATGATGTCATGCAGGCCGGTTTTGTGGCCGGTTTCCCTTTACAGGATATAAAAGTTTCCGTGTATGACGGTAAATATCATCCGGTTGATTCGAAGGAAGTGGCTTTCCGGGCCGCCGGAAAGGGCGCGTTCCTCGACGCTCTCGAAAAGGCGAAACCCGTGCTGCTTGAGCCGATTGTGGATATGGAAGTCACCGTCCCGTCGGAGAATGTCGGTGACATAACCGGCGATCTGGCTTCGAGGCGAGGGAGAATCTCCGGTCAGGATATCCTGCCGGGCAACCTGATTGTAATCAAGGCTCTGGTTCCGCTCTCGGAGGTCGCCCAGTATAACAGTCAGCTTAAAAGCGTGACCGGTGGACGCGGCAGCTATTCAATGACGCTGAGTCATTATGAGCTGGTCCCGCCAAATGTTCAGCAGCAAATCGTCGCCCAATACGCCAGGAAAAAAGAAGAAGGCTGACGATTTACCCAAAAATAGCATCCATAGCTCCTGCCGGTGAAATTTACTGTAGGGGCTTTTTTTTCGAAAGAGAATGCTATATTCAAACTAAAGATTGCACGAACTTGCACAAGGTAGGCGGATTTAAAGTTGAAATACAATTTGGTAACGGTTATTATTTCTGCAAAAAGAAACAAAGACCAAAAACCACAAATACGGCACTATTTCAGGAGAGGTGTCGGAGTGGCTTATCGAGCAGCCTTGGAAAGGCTGTGTAAGGCTTGTCCTTACCGCGGGTTCGAATCCCGCCCTCTCCGCCATTTTTAAAATCCAGACGATTTTAAAAATGGCGAGACCTCGCCAAATAATTTAAGAGTCGATAAAGTTTGCCGTTAACGGACCCAAATTAGGCTGATATTTTCTTTTATTCTCAACTCTAATTATACATTAACTTTCCCTTGCTATTTATCTCCAATTCAATATACTTGTTCACCATAACCACTCGTGTTTGTGGCTAATGTGATTTGTTTTGTGTAACCATATAATATATAAGGACTTGTAAAATCCCAACTGGGGGATTTCTATACGATATTTCAACCGGTAGGGCTCCCAAGCGAAATCTTTTGCGTTTGAGAACCCGATTAGATGTCTGTAAGGAGAATACAAATGATAGATCTTAATCAATTCGAAGTTTGGTTCGTAACAGGAAGCCAGCACCTTTACGGCCCCGAAGTACTGAAACAGGTAGATAAAGATTCCGCCGAAATAGCAGCGGCACTCGATAAATCTGCTATCATTCCATGCAAGATTGTTTTTAAACCTGTCTTGACGGGACCCGACGCAATAACAAAATTATGCGCCGAGGCGAGCACCGCCCCTAAATGTATCGGTTTGATAACCTGGATGCATACGTTCTCACCTGCCAAGATGTGGATAGCGGGTCTTAAAGCGCTCACCAAACCTATAGTTCATCTTCATACCCAGTTTAACCGTGACATTCCCTGGGCCTCTATCGATATGGATTTCATGAACCTGAACCAGTCTGCCCACGGCGGTCGCGAGTACGGATTTATTTTGAGCCGTATGCGCAAAGACAGAAAAGTTGTAGTCGGCCACTGGCAAGAAGAAAGCGTCCAGAAAAAACTTGCCGTATGGATGCGGGCGGCGGCTGCATGGAACGACTGGCAGGGCGGGAAGGTTGCCAGGTTCGGTGACAATATGCGGGAAGTCGCTGTTACCGAAGGTGACAAAGTCGAAGCGCAGATAAGATTAGGTTTTTCCGTTTCGGGCTACGGTGTAGGCGACCTTGTCGCGAAGGTTAAGGAAGTCACTGATGCCCAGAGCGATGCCCTTGTGAAGGAATATAACGAACAATACGAAGTGATAAGGTCGGAAGCAAAAGCCATTCGTGAAGCGGCGAGAATTGAGCTTGGTATGCGTGCGTTCCTCGAAGAAGGCGGATTCAATGCTTTTACCACTACGTTTGAAGACCTGCATGGTCTGGTTCAGCTTCCCGGCCTGGCGGTACAGCGTCTTATGGCCGACGGATACGGATTCGGCGCAGAAGGTGACTGGAAAACCTCTGCTCTGGTTCGTGCAATGAAGGTCATGGCTTCAGGTCTTAAGGGCGGAACTTCGTTTATGGAAGATTATACATATCATCTGAATCCCGCCAAGAAAATGGTTCTCGGAGCACACATGCTGGAAGTGTGTCCCTCAATTGCAGACGGAGACGTCAAGCTGGAAGTTCATCCACTCGGTATCGGTGGAAAGGCTGACCCCGGGCGTCTTGTGTTCAATACTGCGACGGGAGACGGTGTCAATGCATCTCTTCTGGATATGGGCAACCGATTCCGTCTTTTGGTCAATCCGTGCGATGTTGTTCCTCCGGAAGCGGATTTGCCGAAGCTTCCTGTCGCGCGTGTTGTCTGGATACCGAAACCCAATCTCGAAATTGCCGCGGGTGCATGGATACATGCCGGTGGTGCTCATCACACCGGTTTCAGTATGGCAATAACAGACGAATATCTTGAGGATTTCGCCGCGATGGCGGGCATCGAATGTCTGCTTATAGATGATAAAACCACGATCCGTGAATTTAAGAACGAAATTCGCTGGAATGATGTGTATTACATGATCGCCAACAGTGCTTTTTAACCGATTACTTAGATAATCTCTGATTGAGTGACAACAGGATTTCTCCCTGTATCCGGATTTTTTCATAGAGCAAAAAGGGAAAGGGCGGAATAATGAAACTAAAGGTATTCAATAAAGTTTTGTTTAGCGGGATTATTTTTGTTTCCTTAATTCTAATAGCCGGTTGCGGGCGGACTTATGCCGCTGTTCAGGATGAATCGGCGGTAAACCGGATGATTATTCACACGGATAAAGGGACCGAACGAATCAATAAGGATATTTACGGACACTTTGCCGAGCATTTAGGTCGATGTGTCTATGAGGGATTTTGGGTCGGTGAGAATTCGGCGATTCCAAATACGCGTGGTATCCGCAATGATGTCGTGAAGGCTCTGAAAGAGATAAAAATACCGGTGCTTCGCTGGCCCGGAGGATGTTTTGCCGATGAGTATCACTGGAAGGAGGGTATCGGTCCGCGAGATAAAAGACCTAAAATGCTCAATACTCACTGGGGGATGGTCACTGAAACCAACGCCTTCGGTACTCACGAGTTTATGGATTTGTGCGAACAACTCGGATGTGATGCTTATATTGCGGGAAATGTCGGCTCCGGCACGGTCGAAGAGATGCAGGACTGGATCGAGTATATGACTTTCGACGGTGACAGCGGCATGGCGAATCTTCGCCGAAAGAACGGTCGTGACAAACCGTGGAAAGTTCAGTATTTCGGTGTCGGTAATGAGAACTGGGGCTGTGGCGGGAATATGACACCCGAATCTTATGCCGAACTTTACAATCGTTTTCAGACTTATGTACGTAACTATTCCGGCAACCAGATTGTTAAAGTGGCATGCGGGCCCGGTAGTGATGATTACCGCTGGTTGCGAACAGTTTTAGAACGTTGCCATCGAAACATGGATGCCATTAGTTTGCACCATTATGTCCGGGGTTCGGGCACCTGGGGCCAAAACGAAAAGGGTAGCGCCACGAAGTTCGACGAAAAAGAGTGGTTTGCATTGATGAAGAACACACTCACGGTTTATCCATTGCTGAAAAACAGTATTGAAATCATGGATCGAGTCGATCCGGACAAACGTATCGGATTGTTTGTGGACGAGTGGGGTACGTGGTGGGACGCCGAGCCCGGTACGAATCCAGCCTTTTTATATCAGCAGAGCACTTTAAGAGATGCCGTATCATGCGGCATATTTCTAAATGCATTCAACGAGCATTGCAATCGCGTGAAGATGGCCAATATTGCTCAGACCAACAACGTTCTGCAGGCGATGATACTGACTGATGCTGAAAAGATGATTCTTACACCGACGTATCACGTCTTCGAGATGTACAAAGTCCATCAGGATGCCACAATGCTTCCTGTTGATTTACAGAGCAGCGACTACCGGTTTGGGAATGAAACTATTCCGGGATTGAGCGTTTCGGCGTCCAAAGATGATTCCGGCAGGATTCATATATCGTTCTGTAATCTGAACCCGGGTAAGACCGCCGAAGTCCGCTGTGCACTCGAAGGTGCCGAGCCTGAAAAAATCTCCGGGCGAGTTTTAACGGCAAAGACTATGACTGCTCATAATACCTTTGAGAATCCTGATGTGGTCAAACCGGGGAATTTCAGCGACTTCAAGCTCGAAGGCAACGTATTAACTACGACATTACCGGCGAAATCTGTTGTGGTTTTGGAAATTCAGTAAAAACGAGCATTGTGCAGCGCTGTTGTGGTTAATTTTTTCGAGTTTTAGCCGGAAGTTTTACTCTTGCTTATTTCAAAAATGACCGTACCACCTCCCGTATGCTCGACGGGATCTGGGCACTGAACGTAAGCTTTATCTTTGTCGGTTATGCCGTCAAGACCCAAAACGCATGGCGGTGAAACTGTCAGAGCATTATAAAAAGGCATAATCGATGAGAGGGCGTGCATACAAACCGGGCCCTCGGAAACAAGCTGATAACCCGCCTTAAGCACGAAAGAATCACCGACTTTGAACGTCGGGCAGTTACCCTTGACTTCTTTGACTTTCACAATTATATCCATCTTGTTTTATCCTTTATTGAGTTTACTTCTTGGGTGAATCATAAACGAATAAACTCGACAAGGCAAGCAGTATTGTATCTGGTTATGAAATGTATTTCTGTAAGATTATAACCTATGTTATTGCCGTTTTGACGGATTGCGACTTTTCGGATTGTTTTTGCCGGTCTTGGGCTTGTTTGAGTTATTCCAACAAGTTAATCAGCAAAGCAGCGGATAGATTTCTATTAATGAATAGTCGCGGATGAAACAAGTCCTGTATCTTATTAAAATCCCAGAAGGATTCCCGCTCCGAATGCATCAGCCGCCCCTGTAAATTGGTACTCGATATTCATATAACAGTTTTTGCCGATTTCCACCTGGGTTCCGAGGTAGCCGCCGTACAACGAATCCTGTTCGATATCCCATGATGATTCTATAACTTGAAAAGTGCCCGTTTTTGCTTCTTGAATTAATGTGTTATCAAACTCACCTTTAAGAAAGTGAATTAGCGGTCCGCCATAAATCCAGATGCTATCGATTAACATATAGTTAGCACCTAATGCTATTTGTATTTCTTTAATATTAGTTTCAACGAATTGGGGCAAGGGCCGCTGTGGAGAACTTAGTCGTCCATTATAATGAGCCCAATTGGCTTGTATCAACCCACCTATTTTAAAATACCTTCCATCGTATAAGGTTGCTTTAATTCCCCCTCCCAAAGCAGGCGTAGAATCACTCTCAAATTTTTCTCCTTCTCTTAACAGTGAGTCACCAAACTTAGCTTTTGTAGTACTCAGACGAAGAAAAACTTCCCAGTTGCGATCAATGCCGTATCCAAAATTTACAAAGCTGTTGGTTTGCTCAAATTCTTTTAGTGTAAGGTCGATAGATTTTCCAGAATCATTAAGTGAGCCATCAACAGAGTCAATAAACGTCCCATTAATCAGTTTTAAATCCATACTGCTGCGGCAATATTCTAATCCTAACTGAAACTGTCCCGGTTCCAGGTTGGTTATCGTAGTTCCAAGAGGGCCCAGTGCAAAAGTAACCGGGCCGCTCAATAAGACCAATATGCACACAAAGCAAGATAACCGGATTCTTTTAATATTTTTGCCCTTTGGCAAAGAAGAGTCTCTTTTCATAATCCGCCTCCACAATTTTTATTCTTCCGGCACAAAAAGTTTTATCTGCAAAAATATGGTAAATCAGAATTTTTTTTTGCCCGCCTTGTCTTGCGAATATTCTCTTTTATACCGGTTTCTAACTCGTTCTTAAGTGATAAAATCACGACCCAATTTGTTTGAAAGCTTCTTCATGCGCTGAAATGTTTTTCAGGCATATACGAATCACATATTATAGGCCTTTTTCCCTAACATAGAGCACATGACGTAATATACTTAGAGCAGTAAAAGAGTCCCTTCAGCCCGGTATATATTATATCTTATTCTGGATTCTAATTCAAGTATATATCCGTAATTGTGACGGGATTTTAAACGGCCGGCAGGGGGATACTGTCGTTATCGGGACGTTTTATCCTTTAGTAACATTGATAAATATGCTCAATTATGGGCTAAATCGATGGAAAAGAATTGCCTTGAATTTTTCAGATGTTATTCTCGGACCTGTTGTTAGTCTTGAATCTTAATAGTTTGGATCGACAGCGGGGACGTACAGTACTAAAATCTCCAAATAATTCCCGCGCCGAAAGCATCGGCCGCCGCCGTATGCTGAAATTCCATGTTCAGAGAACAGTTTTCTGAGAGCTCCATCTGTGTGCCGAGGTAACCTCCGAAGGCGGAATCTTCTTCGATGTCCCATAGATATCGAGAGGTCAAAAGGCCTCCTGTTTCACTGTCAATTGCACTGAAGGTATCATCCAGTTCTCCGTCAATGAAGTGAGCGAACGGTCCGCAATAAATTGACACACTATCCGACAATATAAGTGTTATGCCGGCGGCAATTTGAACTTCCACCATATCGACTTCGACGAAGTCGGATGCAGCCCAGTGCGGTGCATTGAGTTTTCCGTCAAATCCTGCCCGGTTGGTCTGGAGCAATCCGCCTAACTTAAAATTGCCTCCGTCAAAGAAGGTTGCCTTGACACCGAATCCAAGAGCAGGTTCGGCCTTGCTGTCGAATTTTTCCGAATCTTCCCAGATAGAGTCACCGAACTCCGCGCTCGAGCCTCCTATGCGGAAAAATGCCTCGCAATTATCGGAGATCCCGTATCCGAGGCGGACATATCCTCTGTTTATCTCGAAGTCTTTAAGTTTCAGGTCAACAGCTTCGCCCCAGTCATAAAAAACACCGTCAAGATACTCAGTCCATACTCCGTTGTTTAACTCAAGATCGGTATTGCTATGGGAAAAATCAGCTCCGATGATGAATTGTCTATGCTCTATATTGGCTGATGGAGGCCCCATTGAATCCAGAGCCACGGCGGTCGCTCCGCCCAAACCAACAATAAAGAATATAAAACCTGATAACAAAACTTCTTTGAATGTATTGACCTTTGATGGTTTTATTAGGGTTTTCATAATTCTACTCCTTTGTCATTTTGTAATGACGATATAAAACTTTCTAGAATTTATCCGACAGTCGAGAGTGTGAAGCTTCTGTAGTAATCCTATGGACTAATATGCGGCTCGTATTACGGCTGCTTCAATAACATAAGGCTTTTTTTTGTTTGTAAGTAACGGTTTTTTTGAGAGTTTTTTCCTTATCGTATCTTAGAATAGTTTTACAGGTGTGGTTTATATTAGGAACATGTATTTCGGCTTATTTCCTGTGTGTCACCTTTTCATGTTCGGATATTCTCAGTATGATATTTCTCTTTACTATTAGTGTCAGAAAAGATACTATTATTTTTATATGGTTTAGGAATTTTATAGTTCTGCCGTAATTAAGTTTGAGATTAGGCATAAGCAAGGACAAAAGTATGAACAAGTGGGTATCATTAATATTAGTGACTATTGTTTTAGCGGCAACAGGTGGTTGCAAAAAGGGTGGGTGAGGTCACGCTCAATGCGATGCACATGTTGTGCATTCTAATAAGACCTGCCGGAACTACGGCACAAAAGGACACCAATATATCGCCGGGCATGAAGACAGGGAATCCAAAAAGGTAATAACAGAAGATTTATTGGTGTAAATCAATATATAGTCGATAACAAATAGTTCGTCCTCCATATATCCGGTATCAGTGTCTTTAAAAAGAGGGGAGTCCCAAAATACCTTAAATTCCGATCTTTCAATATCCGGGGTCCGGCTGCATTTATGCAAAGAGACACGACTTACCTATAAAAAAAATTTACGATTAAAACAGGTCCGTGACGACATAATACATGAGTCTATGTTATTTACAGGAGAAATCATGGATTCCATTAAAAAGAATATGAACCTTCATTCTTGGCGAAAAAAATCGTTCGAGATAATATTCGAGGCAGACACTCCGGCGGGTAAGTGGTTTGACATAGTATTGATTATATGTATTCTTCTGAGCGTTATTGTGGTCATGCTCGACAGCGTAAGCTCCATTGGAACAAAGTATGGCAAATTCCTGTATGCTTTGGAATGGTTTTTCACGATTCTTTTTACCGCCGAGTATATCATGAGACTGATTTGTGTCGGCAGGCCTATTCGGTATGCGGTCAGCTTTTTCGGCATCGTTGACTTATTGGCGATACTACCGACATATATGAGCCTGATATTTTTCGGCAGCCGTTATCTTGCAGTCGTAAGGGTGTTGAGGGTCCTTCGTATTTTCAGGGTCCTGAAGCTCGGCCATCATACGAAGGAAGCCACCGTGCTCAGGAGAGCTTTGTATGCGAGCCGCCGGAGAATTCTTGTTTTTCTTTTTGTGGTATTAACCTTAGTTGTGATTATAGGCTCGTTGATCTATGTGATCGAAGGCAAGGAAAGCGGTTTTACGAGCATACCCAGGAGTGTATATTGGGCTATCGTCACCCTTACCACGGTCGGATACGGTGATATATCACCACAGACCGGTCCGGGACAACTTCTTGCGGCTATAGTGATGATTTTAGGATATTCAATAATTGCGGTGCCGACGGGTATAGTGACGGTGGAGTTGTCCCATGCACATAAGGAACAGCTAAGCACACAAGTCTGTCCCGGTTGCAGTGCCGAAGGTCATGACGCAGATGCCGGATATTGTAAGTTCTGCGGAACAAAACTATAATTAATTACATGTCGGGACATCTGCCGTCGGGGATTATTCGTAAAAGAGAGCAGTAAATGACTATAGTAAAATATATTATAATAGCAATTGTTTTAATTCCGGCCTTTTTTATCGGGAAAAAACTGTCCCGTCGGGCAAAGCGAAAACGTCTGTTATCTATGCCCTTTCCCGAGCATTGGGAGCATATCATCCGGGAGAATGTGCCTCTTTACAATCGCCTGCCGGATTCGTTAAAGGAGCAGCTTCGCGGACTTATACATGTTTTTCTCTCAGAAAAGAATTTCGAGGGCTGCGGCGGTTTGAAAATAACCGATGAGATTAAGGTTACCATCGCGGCTCAGGCATGTATGTTATTATTGAACAGGGAAACATCCCATTTCAAAAAACTTCGTACTATTCTTGTTTACCCGCATACTTATGTCGCCAAAACGAAATCGTCGGACGGCGTAATTACAATCGACGGGCACAGTGTCCGTTTGGGAGAATCGTGGCAGTACGGGCCGGTTGTTCTTGCATGGGACAGTGTTACAGGTGGAACATCTAATGTTACCGACGCCGGGAATGTCGTGCTCCACGAATTCGCTCATCAGTTGGATCAGGAAGACGGGGCCGCCGATGGGGCTCCGATCCTGGAACGTCGGTCAAGCTACCTGACCTGGGCTCGCGTTTTGAGCAGGGAATACGAGGCATTAAGAAAAAGAAGAGGCCCAAGGTCGGTCATTGATGATTATGGAGCCACGAATCCCGCCGAGTTCTTCGCGGTAGCGACGGAAACATTTTTCGAGAAGCCGAAACAGTTGAAGAAGAAACATCCGGAGCTTTACGATGAGCTTAAAAATTACTTCAAGCTTGATCCGGTCGAGTGGATACATAATGACCGATGAAAAATGTCAAGTTTTTAATGCGAATCGGTCGGATTACGCTTGTTATTTCCCCTGGTAAAATTCGTTGGCTTTTTGAAGGAATAAGTTCGGTGTCGGTGTATATTCATTTGGGATAAATATTCCCAGTTTTGTCAATTTTTCGATATGGTCGTCTGGAAATTTTGTCGTATCGTCACTATGCTCGTCGGATAATGATGCTTTCATACGTATTGCCTGGGTAATAATTTTACACATTTCGTCGTTGTATTTTAGGTTTGACATTTCTCGTTCGATAACGTGCTTGTTTGTTGAAAAAAAATCCCTGGCGTGAGGATCCGCCGGTTTTTGGCAAAACAGTTCGTTAACTATTGCCGCAGCGAGAGAATCGGCTGTCTCCTGCCCGTATATGCCCTTGTATCTTACGGCGAGACGGTCGAGGACTCCCATTTTTATCATTTCCACTCCGGAAAGCATCTTCCTGGAGTATCTTTTATAAAACAGCTTTTTCATGGATGAAGTCTTTTACACTCTGATTATTTTGCGTGGTAACAAGTTTGTATCTATCCGCAATCATGCCAGACCGCCCTCAATTTGACGTATGGCCTTTCTGTGACTTATTATTATAGATTCTTTGCCTTTGTTATTCAATAAATTTCTGTACTTTATTTATCTATTTATTACGGAACAAATTTTAGATTCGGAATTTATCATTTTTATGTTAATCCTAACAAAAGGGATTCCCGAGAAGAGGGTAAAATGGGTAACTGTGCGCATCCCTGTGCTGTGGGATTTAAGTAAAAAAGGCCTGTATGTTTATATACAGGCCTTTTTACATACGTGAAAACTCAAATTAGATAGGTTTAACGTATATTTTCAAATCAGCGATATGCTGGTTCGGACCGGAGGGAAATTGAGTCAGATCTATATTAGTTCCCTGAATATGGATAGTCATAGAAACACTTCCCGGTCCGACAACTCCGGGGTCCGGATCCAGCCAGGCACTCCAGTTGCCGCCTGCCGGTGATGCCGGTTCGATCCAAAGCTTTATGTTTCCCTGGATTGGAATAGGCAAGGTAACCGTAACTGTATTTGAGAGCGAGGCCGAGGGATTTTCCTGAATTTTAGTGTGAGTTATGTTAATTGTGTAGAGATATTGCCAGCTCGGGTCCGGTTGTTGGGGAATAGTCGCACCGGATTTTTCATAAGCTCCCATATCGACTGTGCCGTCTGATATTCGAGTCAAATAGTCGAGGTCCAAAGGCAGTTGTTCACTTATATTACCATCCTCGTCCAAATCGCCTTCATCGTTGGGCAGGAGTAAATTTTTCCCTTGATTGATGCAAGGAGAGATAGACTGGAGATGCATGTCACCCTCCATATACTGTCCCTCAATAGTCCAGCCGCCGGGTGTGACAATCAGTGGAGCTGTATTGATATTTCCCGTTCCCGTTCCGGTCCAGCCACCTTTTATATCGGTGTAAGAAACCGTGGTTGTATCTAAATGGTTTGATAAAATTTCATTGCCGTTGTTATATACAATACTGTTATATATAGTAAGGCTGTTACCGGCCGGAGATTCCCATGTTAAGCTTGTTATCACCATCTCGCCTATATTATCCATTATCGTACAATTCGAAATTGTCAAGCTGCCACCGAGATTAAGAACAGCAGAGCCTCCGATATTCTCCGCCTGATAAGCCGAATTTCCCGCTATTAAGCAATTTGTCAGGTTTATATTATTGGAATAGCAATACAAGCCCCCACCGGAGATTCGGGCACTATTGCCGATAATTTTACAATTCACAATAGAAGGTTCAGCGTCATTGAGGGAAGCGATACCACCGCCGAAACCGGCGATATTGCCGGTGATATTACAATTTATCAGCATCGGATTTGTTCCGTCAATATATACGCCTGCGCCTGTATTATACGGGATGGGACCGTCTGCCTGTCCGCCTGTGATGACAAAACCGTCCAATACAGAATCGCACGATGTGCAGCCGGTGGCACTGACTACGTGGTAGCTGTTGTCATCCTTGAAGAGTATTCCCCATAGATCGTTACCTAAAAGATCGCCGCTCAGAACCGTTGTATATGTGCTAATGTCACGGGCGTTGGGATTAGGCTGGCCGTAACCGGCATAACTTCCGAGAAGAATAACACCGTTTTGAAGCTGGAAGCTGGCTGTTCGATCGCCGAGTGTCGCTGAACCGCCCTCGTCCGGCTTGTACGTTCCTTCGGCGACCAGAATCGTGTCACCTGAGACGGCAACAGCCAGGGCATCCTGAAGATTAGTGAACGCCCATTTCCAACTGCTTCCGTTATGAAGCGGTCCCGGTGCGTCCGTGTCAACGTAATAAGTTGCATTCGACATAGCTCCGCCGACGGTAAATGATATTTCAAAAGCAATGGATGGTTTCGTACATTTGAAGGTCCAGTTACCCGGTATTAGGGGCCCAAAGGTACCCTGCAAACCGCAGACAGGCTGGTAAATGAGAATACATTGAGTGGGTGCCGGTTCCTGGAACCACAACTCAATGATTTTGTTTGTGCTATCGACCGAAATCATGGGAGTACCACCGAGGTAGGCTTCGGCCATACAACTATTACCAAGAAACGAAATCAATCCCAACGGTCCGGAATACGAAATTATATCGGTTCCGCCGGGATTGGGAGGATTAATCGTCCAGCCGCTTGGACCGGTTTCACCGTAAATCCATGAAGGAGACGCAGCGGATACCAAAGATGAAAAACACAAACTGATTAAGATGAATAAAAGTTTATTTCTGGTTTTCATGTCCCTGTCCTTTCAATTTGCCGCAGTGAATATGATTGAAAAATTAGCAGGTGTTTTAAAGGAGGCGTATGCTATAAGAAACGAACGGCCGCACAGTAAATCTCCCAGACCTTTCGCGTTATTATTATACGGTAAAGGCATTCACACCTCCTTACATTTCGAGGCTCTCTAAAACCTCTCCAATTATATTATATATACCTGATTGACTCGGATTTTGTCAAGGTTAATCTTTGCGACGATTCAGTAAATATTTACCTGTTTTTCTGATCTTTGGTATGCTAATCCGTTTATCACCGATATTTGTGTTGTCAGCGATGAATTTGGGATTGTTTTAAGTCATAATGCAGTTTTGAATTATCTTTAAATTTCCCCTTATGGCCGGCCTGTAACGTTCTCTGCCCATTATTCCGGTCTTCTTCGTAATTTTTCTCCAGCATCTGCTGCATGTGTAGGTACGTGTATGTCTGAGGTGTGAAACTCCGGCGATATCACTTGTTTGAATTAATTTTGCCCCCTTTGCCTGCATCTTGCGCAAAGCCAGTTTAGCCTCTTTTTCTGTATGCGAACCGACTGCGTCGGCGATTACCCTGACATTCCTGCCCCGGTGCAGAAGTCCCAGTGCAGTTGCTTTGACGGCATCTTCTGTGCAGGCACCAATTAAAATAAACTCGTCGGCCTTGATTTCGCTAAGCAGTCTTTCTATTCGGGGCTCTTCGAAAGGATCGGCGCAGCGTTTGTGCAGAATTATCTGCCTGTATGACAATAACAAATCCGTCGGCAAAGCATTCCAGTCATCTGCGGGGAAACTTATCCGGTTGCTGAGTAATGTATAGTGTATCTTTTTTTGTCCGTCGGTGCCGTCAAGGCAATAATTGAACATGGTATGTCCGTTGTTATTCGGGTAAACTTCTGCTGTTGATATGATTGGTACGTTCTCAAACCTGGCCCAGGCCATCACTCGGCGAATATTAGCCAGAACTTTCTCGCGATTTAATATGCACGCATTACCCCATTCGGATAAAAAATCCCTTTGTGTATCTATATCCAGCAGAATATGCTTCCGCTGGTGTTTTAGTAATTGAAGAATCATTTTTTCAGACTTCCTTTCTGAAGCTCGACTTTGCTTCGATCTGATTCGACCTTTGATCCATACAAGATTATATATGTCTGTGTCACACATGTTGTTTCTATAATTAAGTGCCACCTTTAATGCTTCATATAACGCTTTTTTCTTTGACGAACTGAGTGACTCGGTGGTCGTGTTTCGAATTTAATCCGCAGCTTTGGAATGATTGAAAGGCAGTTAATTTAAATAGTCTGGGTAACGCTGAATTGATGGATTTCAGTTGTATTAATATGAATAAAATATAGTTTTACATAAACCGGGAATACTTGTATAATGGTATAATATAGTATATACTGATTTTTATAGAATATTGTTTGAATATTTTGGTAATCTCTAAGTCAAATAAGGGGGCAATAAGATGGAGAGAAAACTGCTGAAAAAAACATTATTGATTGTATTTATCTGTTTAATGGTCATTCTTGTTTTTCATACACAGACAAACGGTGCCAATTCGGCAAATTCGAAAACTTCCAACGTTTCCGGTACTCAAAACCAGAAGATCCCCCAAATGCCAACCAGGCGTGTCAACTGGTTCGCAGTAAGTCCCTCGAATTTTACTGCCGATATGCCTTTTAATGAGGCCATTAACATTTTGCGTAATACGACGATTCCACCTTTAAATATCATCGTGCTTTGGAGAAATATGGAGGCCGCGGATATTTACAGGGATACACCTATTGGAATCGATGGAGCTTCGGGAGTTCCTTTGCGTACACATTTGAAGCTGCTGTTAATGTCACTTTCAGCGGGCAGTACGGAAAAATTGGGCTATGTAGTCGATGGTGGTGCTATCATTATATCGACGGAAAGTACCCTGCCGAAAAAAATGAAAACTCAGATTTATGATATCACTGATCTGGTCGGCATTCCTGCCGGAGCCGGTTTTATGCCGATGGGAATGCCCTTTGGCTTTGGAGCAATGCAATTCGGGACAATGTTACCTATGGGTCTTGGAGGATTATTCGGTGGGATGATGCCCTATGGCGGTACCGGTTATACAGGGCAGAGGCAGACGCCCTATGGAAATATAACCTCAAGATAAAATATATTACTATCGCGGGAACACATTAGCCTGATACGCACTCCAATTTAATAATTTTCTGCCGCGATATGTTTTGCAAAAGAGATCGTGGCCATTTCGTTCGATAGTATTGTCATTTCCAGCAATTTAAATAAACTGATTTACTGTGATACTTGACCTTCCTGCCGAAATGGCTAAGATAGTGCACCTGATGAATACCGTGGTTCCTTGTAGGGGTTTAAAAATATTTGTGGTAGGTAAATAATTCGTACAAAAAGGTTTTGATATGACAACTGTTGACAAAGGCAAAGGTGTTATTTTCGATCTGGACGGCGTGTTAATCGATTCCGGCTGGGCACATAAACAGGCGTGGTTCGACCTGGCCGAAAAAGAAGGCCTGGAGTTCTCGGATAAGTTTTTCAACGACACTTTCGGTATGCAGAATGCTCAGATTATCCCGATGTTGGTAGGGCGTGAATTAGAGCCGGGCGAACTTGAAGAAATGTCTGATTGGAAAGAGCAGCGTTACCGTGATATTGTCTCGGAAAAACTGACTTTGTCACCGGGAGCGGAGAGGTTGCTGGCCGAATTAAAGGAAAAAGGTTTTCGGCTGGCAATCGGCTCTTCGACGCCGAAGGCCAACCTTGATTTAATTTTCCGTTGTCTGAAACTGGATAACTATATAAATGTATGCGTCACCAAAGAAGATGTAAAAAAGGGCAAGCCGTCACCGGAAACTTTTGTCAGGGCCGCGCAAGAACTCTTGCTCCCGCCGCAGTATTGTGTTGTTGTGGAGGATGCGATTCATGGAATTGAGGCGGCCAGGGCGGCGGGGATGTCTGTAATAGCATTGACGACGACAAGAGGCCGGGAAGATTTGTCGGGGGCGGATATTATTGCCGATAATCTGGATGAACTTAAGGTCGAGGATTTCGTAGGTTTAATCACAGATCTGTAAGGTTATTAAAATTGTTACGATTAGATTCCGGGGTTAATAAGAGTAAAAATATCGGGTGAATCGATGGATAATGCGCAGTTGTTATATGATATTAGTGAGCTGAATAACCTCTTCCGGGAAAGTGCCAGCATACAGAGTCTCCTGGATAAAACTGTTGAGATGGTTGCATCTCACACCGGCTCGGATGTATGTTCGGTTTATCTGTATAATAATGAAACCAACGAGCTGGTCCTCAGTGCGACAAGGGGTCTGAATCCGGATTCGGTTGGTAAAGTCAAGCTCCTGTTGGGACAGGGTCTTACGGGTCTTGCCTTGCGCGAGATGCGGCCTGTTTGTGAGAAGGATGCCGCGAGTAATCCGAATTACAAATTTTTCCCCGACATAAACGAGGAACGATACGACTGCTTTCTCGCCGTACCGATAGCACGTGGAATTTCGAAGATCGGCGTCTTAGTGCTTCAACGTGAAAAGGGCAGGATATTCAGCGGCTCCGATGTTACCGCTTTGGAGGCTGCGGCGTCGCAGCTCGCTGATATTATCGAAAATGCCCGTTTTCTTATGGCGATACATGAGCCGTATGTGGAAGATCAAAAGGCGGTCGATGTCCTGCCGGAGCAGCTAAGATTCGTCAGAGGTAAAGTGGCATCGGAAGGTTTTGCCTATGGTCCGGCCAAAATTGCCGATAAGAAAAAAAATCTTGCCTCGCTGTTGCACAGAAAATTCGATGATAAATATACCCTGGATGATTTTGGAAGGGCGGTTAGCAATACGGCGGCTCAGCTTGAAGAGCTTCAGGAGCGGGTGGGGCAGAAGCTATCCGATGCCGCGTCGCTCATATTTGCAGCGCATTTGGTGATTCTAAAGGACAAATACTTTGTTGGGGGAATGGCCAGGCTGATTGAAAGCGGAGTAAATCCGCCTCTCGCAGTCATGCAGGTTGCCAAAGAGTATATCGAAAACTTTGCCACCAGCGACAATGAGTATATGCGGGAAAAAATCCAGGATATCGAGGACCTTGTTGTAAGGCTGATGAATAACCTTCTCAGCGAGACCGAAGATATTGGTAAGCTCAAAGGCCATGTTATAATTACCAGAGAGCTTTATCCATCCGAGCTGCTGATACTTTCTTCCGAAGGTGCCGGCGGAATCGTTCTTGTGGGCGGGACGATTACATCGCATCTATCCATTTTGGCCAGCTCACTACGTATCCCGATGATTGTCAGCGATACCTTCGAGCTTCTCGGTCTGCCGGACGGGACGCCAGTGCTGGTCGATGCCGAAATAGGCAATGTATATGTGGATCCTTCCGATGAAATTCTGGGAAGGTTCGAATCCCAGCAAAAAGCCCGACTGACACTGGACCAGCAGAAACGTTCTATGAAGCCGGTTACGACTACCCGCGACGGCACGAGAGTTCGTCTTCTGGCCAATATTAACCTGTTGGCTGATTTGAAGATCGCATGTGAATTGCAGTGCGAGGGAGTGGGATTGTACCGGACGGAATTCCCGTTTATGATCAGGCGGAACCTACCGACCGAAACGGAACAATTTATCACTTACAGCAAGCTTGTCCAAATGGCAGGGGGCCGACCGGTGACGTTTAGAACGCTTGATATCGGCGGTGACAAAACCCTGTCTTATTACCACGATATCAAAGAGCAGAATCCGGCTCTCGGTCTGAGATCGATTCGTTTTTCACTCCAGAACAAGCCGGTTTTTGCCGAGCAGATAAGGGCGATGCTTAGGGCCGGTGCCGGAGCGGATTTGCGGATTATGTTCCCGATGATTTCATCCATCGATGAATTCTGCCAGGCCCGTGAGGTAGTTTTCGATTGTTTGAAAACGCTCGGCGAACAGGGATTGGAGCACAATAGCAAACCCAGGCTGGGGATTATGGTCGAGCTGCCGTGTATTGTGGACCTAATCGAAGATTTCGTTAAGGAAGCCGACTTCTTTTCGATAGGAACCAACGATTTAATCCAGTTTATGCTCGGTGTGGACAGGACGAATGAAAATGTCGCCGGTTCTTATTTGCCGCATCATCCGTCTGTTTTGCGTGCTTTGAAGAAGGTAGTCCATGCTGCCGGGCAGGGCGGCAGGGAAGTAATTGTTTGCGGCGATATGGCGCACCAGGAGCAATATCTTCCTTTCCTGCTCGGAATCGGCGTAAGAGTTTTGAGCATCGATCCCCGCTACCTGCACCGGATACAACAGGCTATATCTGAAATTGATTTTACCGAAGCCAGGGCGTTTGCCGATAACATGCTTGCTCAGGCAAAAATCAGTGATATCGCGCAGACATTGAACTTAAATAGTGGGGATAAGTGAACGTCGCTGCAGAAAATCACTAATTTATCCACAGGGCAGCGGATTGATTCTGTGCAGCTTTTTCTGGGTTAACGCGTCGTTCAACCAATCGACTATTGCGGGCTTATAATCGTAATCATTCAGGCCGTGCAGGTCTTTAGAATCCAAAGGTCCGGCGGCTCCGAGAATCTTTCCGAACGTATCACTTTCCACTGCGTAAATTTTGCCGTTCTTATGCTGCCAAAATCCTTTTATCGTATTCATAATATCTGGTCCTTAAATGAAGCTAGTGCGTCTTAGGTTCTTAATTTCTTCTTGTTACAGTTAGAAACAATACGTCCGTTATCCTCATTTCTTTCGTTTTTTTCGGATTCTAAACAAAAGAAAATTGCTGTCGAACCGTTTTTATGAGCACAGACTTTATATAAGTTCGGCTTAGGTTTCCTTATAAAATATATGAAATACTTTTAATAAAGGGAAATATCTTTAGTATTTTTATATTTCACTTTAAGGATTGAAAGGGATTTCCCCCGGCATATATACTACCTGGGCCATTTTCCGTCGGGCATATCCTGTAGTATAAGGCTTGCCGGATTCACGACCACATAGTTTATACTTTCTCGCCGCCATGTGTATGTGATATGAACAAGGCCGTCGGTTGCCTGTATAACAGCCGGATAGGCGCCGTAGGCAGATTTACCGTCGATGGTAGTCTGGTCTTCGAGTTTTAGTGCCGCTTTCCAGCTCTTGCCGTCAGTCGAGACCGCCACGTTCAGTTTGTCACGTCCTTTTATGGAGTGGTTATACACAAGCAACTGCCGTCTGTCTGATAGAGTCACTGCATCGATGCCGGCACTCGGATTGGGCAGGATTGAAGGTATCAAGGGGCTCCATGTTAAACCTGAGTCATCGGACCACGACTGACGCAGAATTCCTCGACTGCGACAGAGAATCTGAATCTTCCCGTCGGGATAGGTAAGAATCGTCGGCTGGATGGCATCGAATTCCTTCCCGTCGTTGAGCACTTTAGTTCTGCTCCAGGTTTTGCCGAGGTCCGGCGTAAATTCCATGTGAACCCGCCATCCCTGGTCTTCGGTGCTCGAGCCGCAAAGCAGCTTCCCGTCGGTCAACATAACCGGCTTGGCCCTGACAGGTCCGATGATGCCCTCCGGCAGTCGCCGCGGCTCGGACCAGCTCTTGCCCTGGTCGTTCGATGTAGTTAACATTCCCCACCAACTGTGTGGTCGGGGACCGATTTTGTAGAATAAAAGTAGCGGTTCGTCTTTTGCCTGAAACAATACCGGATTCCAGCATGGATATCGCTGTGGCTTTTTTGTGACAATCCAGTTGAATTGTATACCGTTGGCAACTTCGACCGGGGCCGACCAGGAGTTACCGGTTTTTTCCTTCCTGCATAGCCATATCCCCACATCTTCATGACCCTCTCTGGTTCCACCAAAAAAGGCGGCGACAAAATAATCCTTCGTCTCGGTTATTGTTGAAGCATGGCACGACTCAAACGGCACTTCCTCGAAAATAAACCGAGCTTCGACAATTCCCTTTTGCTCCATCAGGTCGGGGCGCAGGCTGTTTTTTGTGTTGTTCGCGAAGTTTGGTTCGAGCGGCATAAGTAACAGGACTCCAATCGTAAGTAGTTTCATTTTCATCGTTTTTCCCCATTTATTTAAATAAAACTAAAACGACACGTGGATTATCTTGCGTTTATTTTTACCAGCTCGAAATCATTGTAGTTCCGGCAAAGATTTTTCTGTGAACTTGATGATTTCATTCATCATTCGAACGGACTCAGAGGGATATCGCCCCACGGCGGTCTCCGCCGAGAGCATTACAAAATCAGTACCGTCGATTATGGCGTTGGCAACGTCCGTGACCTCGGCACGTGTGGGCCTGCTGTGCTCGGTCATGTGTTCCAGCATTTGTGTGGCCGTGATAACGAATTTTCCGGCTGCGTTGCACTTTTTTATAATGTGCTTCTGTATGATGGGGACTTCCTGGATCGGCAGTGAAACGCCCATGTCACCGCGTGCTATCATAATTCCGTCGGTGGCATCAATTATCACATCAATATTTTCTATCGCCGGTCTGTTCTCTATTTTCGCCACGATCTTACAATCGGGCAGGCTCGGCTTAATCAGCTCGGCGGCTTCACGAACATCGTTCGCATCCCGAACAAACGATAAAGAGACGTAATCGACTTTGTACTTAATTGCGAACTCGATATCGTTTTTGTCTTTTTCGGTCATGGCGGCGAACCCGAGGTCTGCATCGGGAATATTAATACCCTTTCTTTCCTTAAGTATCCCGCCTTCGATTATGATTGCCTTGATGCTCTTTTCGGAGCTGCTTTTGACACGCAAAATCAGATTGCCGTCATCGATATATATCAATTGTCCCGGCTGGATACTGCTCAGGTCACCTTTGTAATCGAACGGTATTATTTTTGGTCCCTGTGCCTGTTCATCGTTTGTTAACCATACGAAAGTTCGGTTTTTTAATAATTTTGTTTTTGGACCTTTGAATCGGCCGACCCGGATTCGAAATCCTTCCAAATCCTGCATAATCCTGATGTGTCTCCTGTACTTTTTATTTATCCGGCGGACAAGCTCTATGCTCTCGAGATGCTGCTCGTGGCTGCCGTGAGAGCAATTCAGCCGGACTACATCCAGACCGGCTTCGAACATTTTTCGAAGTACAGTGTAGTCACTGCTGGCTGGCCCTAATGTGGCGATGATTTGTGTTCTGGGCATTGTATTGGTCCCTATCTATCAACAAATATGATCTTTTTTCCTGTGGTAATCAATATAGTTTATTTTCCGGCAAGAGGCAAACATCGTCTTAACTGAAAACACATAAGAATTGAATTGTTTCATATTTTGAAAGTTATATAATCATTCAATTGTACAAAATTCTGCCTTAGGCTACAATAGTAAATAAAAACTTCTGCTCAACTTTCATGCGTCGGACATATTAATGTTAATATATAAGGGGATATGTTAGATGAAGACGAGATATAAGGCACATTATATTCTTAAGATAGTTTTGTTGAGTTATTGTCTGGCTTGCCGTCCGGCAGAGAATCAATATATAGATGAGGATTTCAAAGACCCTGATACAACAAACACATTTCAGCAAAACATCTCAAAGTCGGAAAACTCAGGTGTGGTCTACAGGAATCCGCAAGTTTACAATATCGATTTTTCCTTTGAATTAGCTCCCGATCCAAACACGATTGACAGGATTAAAGACTTGAAATTATGGGTGCCTGTACCGCGCGAGTGGGACTCTCAAAAGGCAGTCAGGATTATTTCTGCCGAGCCGAAGCCCAATGCCGAGTATACAGACCTGGAGCATGGCAATCGAATGTTTTACTGGGACTTCGGCAAGGAGCCGGAAAAATCTTCTTACAAAGTAAATCTCAAATACCGTCTGGAATGCTATGAGGTCCGTGCCGAAATCGATCCCAATAAGATAGGCTCTTATGATATAACAAGCAAAGAGTATATTCTATATACCCGAAGTACAGCCACGGTTTCCATTACTCCGAAGATAAGAGAGTTAGCACGGCAGGCCGTTGGAGACGAAAAAAATCCTTACATTCAGGCAAAACAAATCGCTGAATTCTCCAGAAACAAGATACGTTACAAGCAAACCTTCGCCAGAGGCATCAAATCTCTTTTGGATACCGCGGTAAGAGACGAGCAAAGCGGCGAGGAGTATTATTCAGGTGCCTGCGGCCAGTACAATGCTCTCTTTGTTGCTATGTGCCGCTCAGTTGGCATCCCTGCCAGGGCGGTTGCCGGATTTGTGGGCTATCGTCCTTGGATGAGAGCTTCTGATTTAACAAAACCTTTTTCCGAACTCGACACAATGCAATCGCCGGATGGACTGTATGGCGGCCAGCATTACGCATCAATGTCTCCTCATGTCTGGTCCGAGTTCTACCTTCCGAACTATGGTTGGATTCCGGCAGAGACCATGGGGGATCAGTTAGGGTACTGGGACAACATGAGATTAATCATGCATAAAGGCCGTGATGTCAAGATTGGGCCACAAGCACCGGAAAATGACAGTGGAGGTTACGGTTTTCAATGGGTACCTCTTAATAAAGGCCGAGCCGATTTGTTTCAGTCTGGTGTTTGGAATATTGCCGGGATTCGTACCGCCAAAATCACGCTTCTGTGCAATCCAGATCCGTTTCCTGCTGATGAATTCGTTAAATATACAGAGCTCTTGTATCCCGAACAGCAGGCTGATATAAAGCTCGCATCATATAGAAAGGGCGTGTTGACTTGGATCTACGACAAAACGCAAGGACAACAGGATAAAATTTCAGCACTCACTAAAGCCTATGAGGAATCACCAAGAACCCGGTATAATCACAAGACTTTCCTCTGCCATTTGCTCCGTCAGGCTGTCGGTGATGAAAACTTCTTTAATATATTTGATACATACACAAACCTGCGAGTCAGTTCAAGTGCACCGGTGTCAACGAGCCGGTTTAAAAAAATCGCTGAGGATGTTTACAGCAAATCTCTGAATTGGTTCTTTGAACAGTGGTTGGAACGTAAGGAGCTGCCGGAATTGAAATTGGAGGATATCAATGTTGTGAAAGATGGAGAAAAATGGCGTACTCAGGGAAATCTATGTCAATTAAGTAATTCAGTATTTCGTCTGCCTGTAGAAATTGAACTCGAAACAGAGAAAGAAAAGGCACTCAAGACAATATGGGTGGAAACGAAAAAGGCTTCTTTTGAATTTAGCTCACCAAACAAACCAAAAAGAATCACAGTCGATCCAAAATGCCATATTCTCAAAATCCAGACAATGCCGCTAATTCTTGAAGAATTCTGGAACGTCTATCCGGAACTGCTTGTCGTTTACGGCACATTGTCCGAAGGACAGGCAAACAAGGCCGCCGCTGAGCGCTTCAACAAGGAATATCTTGGTTTAGATGATAAGATAATTAATTCGGATATCGATGTGAATGAAGCGGACCTGAAAACTAAATGCCTCATTCTGTTTGGCCGACCTAAAACTAATAAGATCGCTCAGCAATTCAAAGACAATTTTCCCATAAAGTTCAACGGTAATAAGTTCAATTGGCAAGGTGTGACCTATGACAAGCCGACGCAGGGAGTTGCTCAGATTGTTGCAAATCCCAATAATGCCCAGGGCTTGATTATAATGTATGCCGGCCTCAGCGCGAAAACAACACAAACGCTTTGCGACCTATATTTATATGATGCACCTGCTTCATATGTCATATTTGAAGATAACAAGGTATCACTTCATGGTGACTGGGAAGTAGAAAGCGGTTTAGTATGGAGGCCAGATGATTCATCCGGTCCGGATGCAGCAAAGCTACCTTAATCCATCAAGGAAACAGATATGGCATAAATTTTCGAGCCGCTCCACAAGAACGGGGCGAAGGAATGATTAAAATACAATTTAATTAACCAGGCGTTTTTTGAGGCGGTGGATTGCAAGAAAACCTATGAGAATGATAAATGCAACGATATAGAGCAGATCGAGCAGCAGGATCGGATCATAATTGTTTATGCAGACGGCCCTGACCAATCTGACCGAATGAGTCAGGGGGACCAGTTCGGCGACCGGCCTGATAAAAACCGGAAGATTTTCAACGGGAAAGACCACACCGGAAAAGAAAAACATCGGCGAGATAAGGCCGGTGAAATAGAAATTAAAATGGTTGATTGTTTTGACGAAAGATGTCACCAGCAGCGATAATGATGCGAACACGACACCAGTCAGAAATCCTACAAACGGCGCGAACAGACCGTACGGCAGAATTATTATTTTGAATGCAGCGAGTATGCACAAAACGGCAAAGGAAAAGAAGAATCCCTTTGTGCCGGCCCATAGCATTTCACCGACAATCAGGTTGTTGACCGTCATCGGGGCGGCCAACATGCCGTCATAGACTTTCTCGAATTCCAGGCGGATGAATGTCCCGAAGCTACATTCGAATGCGGATGTAAACATAGCTGTAGTGACAAGCAATCCCACGCCGAGATACTCGATATATCTAACTCCGCCCATCGGCTCGGTAATGTATTTGCCCAGACCCAGTCCGACACCGGCTAAGAAAATCAGCGGCTCCACAAAAGGTGGAAATCCGTTGCTTAGCAGGTTCTTCGTATAGACGCGCATGTGTCGATACCAGACACTGTAGAGCCGTATATGGAGCGGCGGATACTTTGGGACCTTACTGTCTGTCATCGAGCTGTCTCCCTGTTGCATGTAGAAACACATCTTCGAGATTTGTTTGCCGGATCATATAATTGCCGGATTCCAAACAACCGGCGGCGAAATCTTTCAATACATCTATATCATCACTATAGTAACGCATCACGCCGGGTGTGTCTTCTGTCCTGATATTACTTTGAGATATTTCACGGTGTTCCGGTTTGATTATTTCGGTATCGAGAATCTCCAGGACATATTCTTCTATGTTTTTTTCGAGCAGCTCCGTAGGTTTGCCCTCCATGATTTTTTTTCCTTTATGCATAATCAAAAGGTAGTCACAAAGCTGGAAGGCCTCTTCCATATAGTGCGTTGTCAGAAGTACCGTGGTCTGCTGCTTTTGCAGTTGGCGGATTTTCTCCCAGATAAGGTGGCGCACCTGTGGGTCCAGCCCGGTCGTCGGTTCGTCGAGAATAAGCAATCTGGGAGAGTTCAAAAGTGCTCTGGCTATTACCAGCCTTCTTTTCATACCGCCGGATAGTTCCTTTATTTTAGACTTTTTTTTATCCGACAGCTCGAAAAAATCGAGCAGATATTCGATGCGTTCTCTGGCCTCTCTTACCGGCATATTGTAGAACTTGGAATAAATCATCAGGTTCTGGGCAACATTCAGCTCATCATCTAAATTATTTTCCTGCTGGACGACGCCGGAAAGGTATTTAATGGCCAGTTCGTTTTCAGCGGGATCATATCCGAAGATATCCATCGTATCGTCGGAATTCTTATCCCGTGAACATTTGCCGTAAATTATCTTCATTGCCGTGGTTTTTCCGGCTCCGTTAGGGCCTAAAAAACCGAAACAGCTCCCGGCCTCGACGGAAAAGCTTAAATTCTGCACGGCCCGGACCTTCCCGAAGCTTTTACTGATATTATTTATATTAATTACAGTTGCCATCGCTGATACAATATCATATCCGACAGAAAATTTCACCTTATTCTGTATGAATTCTTTTGAATATACAGGGTGTACAACATGCCTCATAGGGTATATTTTTTGGGTACATGTCTCTGAGTTGTTAGGGGTGGATTTGTACCGTTAGAACTTTCTAACTAAGCCAATAACAACGGCCTCGATTCGGCAGTTTTTTGAGTAAATCGGCTGGAAATTATCATTGGCGGGTTCGAGCCGGACCTGGTTCTTTTCTTTATGGAATCTCTTTAGTGTAGCATTTTCTTCATCGACTATGGCGACGACTAATTGGCCGTCGTGGGCAACGCTGCTGTGGCGACAAATCACATAATCGCCCGGATGGATATTTTCATCAATCATACTCTCGCCGTTGACTTCGAGGGCGAAAATATCATCGCCGGTGCCGAAACAGGAATTTAACGACAAAGACTCTGTGTTTTCAACGGCTTCCAGTGGCAAACCGGCGGCGACCCGACCGGTTAAGGGGATTCCTCCCGGCCGACAATCAAAATCCGGCTCAGAGCAAGAACTAAGCAATTCGAGCGCTTTTGAACTGGCCTTCAAAGAGCGAGCCTTGTTTGGTGAGCCGGACAGCAGTCCTTTTCCTCGAAGTTCGCTGATATGTTCGAATACGGTGCTTCGGCTGATGTTTAATGCGGCAGCCATTTCCGCCAACGTCGGGGAATAACATCGGCTCTGCTGATATTCGGCTATCATCCGGAGTAATTCGAGCTGACGCGGCGTGAGCCGGATGGTGGATTCTGTTAAACTTAACGGCATTTTTCTTATCCTCCTTATGGCGCAATACCGGTTCGCCGGAACTGGATGTATTGATTAAAGAAATATAAGGATTGGTACGCTTGTATCCCAGTAAAACCGTCGCAATTTCGATTGTCGAGGCAAACAGCTTCTCTACGCAGTTTTGTTCGCTGGAATTCGGCAGCTCCGGTTGCCAGACTGAGACGAAATCACCTCCGGGGCCGAATTTGCACAGTGGTTCGGTTTCTCTATTTCTTTCCGGCATAATTTTCATTTGAGCACTTACCTTTGACAAAAAAGTTAACAATATTTAGCAGCACTTGTTACTATCGGCAAACCGGCTGAAATTACCCAAACAAAAACCGAACAAAATCGGGTAAATTTCGGGCTTTTTTCAACAGCCTTTTTTTACTCCTGATTCTCTCAAAAATATAGGACGGACGGCCAAAAATTTCCTCGTGGTCTAATTTTCAAGAGCCGGAGCCGATACCATTTATTGTTTTGCCGTTATATAAGAATTGAATTATAATATACTCAAATTAACCATTCTCAATGTCATACCCGCGAAGGCGGGTATCCATAAATGGTATCATAACTATGGATTCCTGCTTGCGCAGGAATGACAATCTGTGATATGTTGTTGTCAGACAGTTACTTATAATACAAATTTATAAATCAGTCAGTTTGAGTAATATAACTCATTTGTGGGTATTATCGAATAGCTGAAATACCCCTATAAAGCGAAGGGGGTAATTTGGAGACAAACATTTTTATGCGAAACTGCTTGATTCTTATTATTACTATTCTTCTTACAGCCGTATCTTATTCGGCGGATTCCGGGGCACCTGACATAAAGTTTCTACCCGGCAAGCAGGTCGGTAAGGTTCAGACAGAGCTGATTAAAGAGGCATCCGGGATTGCGGCCAGTCGAAAAAATCCGGGAGTTTTATGGGTGCACAACGATTCGGGTGATTCGGCAAGGATTTATGCCGTTAATCAGGAAGGTGTGCTTTTGAGGACCTGCCGGATTGGCGGTGCTCGCTGCCGGGATTGGGAAGATATTGCCATCGGCCCGGGACCGGATAAACGATGCAATTATTTGTATATCGGGGATATAGGGGATAACGGAGCCAGGCATAAATCAGTTACGATCTACCGCGTGCCGGAGCCGAAAGTGGATCCGAACAGCAAGCAGATGGATATACAGATCGGGCCGGCGGAAACAATCGAGCTTATCTATCCGGACGGACCGAAAGATGCGGAGACGCTGATGGTCGATCCGGTAAATAGCGACATTTATATCATCTCAAAACGCAAGATATTTTGCCAGGTTTATCGTGCCGAATCCGGTGAATTGACTCAAAGACCGGTACGGTTGAGCCAGGTGGCCGTTATACCATGGGCCTTAGCGGTGGGGGGTGACATTTCTCCGGACGGCAAATATATCATTGTCAGGAGCTTATCTCATGCATCGCTATGGCTTCGTCCAAAAGATCAGCCGCTCTGGCAGGCGTTCAGCCAAAAACCTTTGAATATTCAATTAATGCCGGAACCGCAGGGTGAGGCTATATGCTTTGATGCCAAGGGGCAGGGATTTTTTACGGTTAGTGAAAAGGCTCATCAACCCATATATTATTTTGCAAGATCGGATGAATCTAATAAGTCGGATGATTAACCGGCGGTTTTAACACCAGGTAATATTCTATAGCTTTGATAACCGAAGATAAAAAGGTCCGATCATAGGACTTCTAATCACGAACCAGGGTTCGTCTCCTTTCCAGGGATTATTGGATTTTTCTCAGAATTTCGGGACCGGTCGGATCATCTGGCCGGCAACGATATCAAGCTTCATACCAGAACCGCCGGGTTGATGTTCCTTCGTATCGTGGTCGAACCACAGACCATGCTCGTAGGAGTCAAGAGTCAGGCTTAAACCGCCTGCGGAGCCGGTTTTGCAGCCGGTCAGGATAAAGACAAAAACAAGTAAATATAATCGTTTCATATCATGTTAGATCGTCTCACATAAAAACGGGTTAGTCAAGAATCAGTCATATCCGTAACATGTTCTTTTTATATTTTAATTGAGTGCGATATTAGGCAAAAGAAACATGATAATTCACTTGATTCTTTTGATTTTTATGTTATACTTTATATGTTGCGAGTGCAGACAGAGATCAGTCGGTCTCATAGCACTACCCGCGGTAAAGTGTGTAATGGCACATCGCGACTAAGGAGACGGGCCTACAACTAATTCAATGGTGAACTGCCCATGTCTCCTTTTTTTATGCACTTGTTTCTCTTTTTCCCGTTTTTAAGGGCAAAAGAATCCTTTTCAAAATCCACGGATTCGATTCTCACAAGAAATGTATTATATTACTTCTTGTTGAAAATAAAAAAAATCCTATAATTTATTCGATTTGTGCAAATATAAATGCAGGAGCAGTTAAATGAACTACATTAAATCCAATTCATTTAAGTACGTCGGGATATGTTTTCTTGTGATGATATTTTTGGGGAATGTTCATGCCGACCAGTCATCGAGTAAACTTATCGAAAATGGCTATAAGTACGAAGACCTGAATAAAAACGGCAAATTCGATCCCTATGAGGATTCACGATTGGACGTAGATAAACGCGTTGCGGATTTATTGGGACAGATGAGCCTGGAAGAAAAAGTCGGCCTGATGTTTAGCCCTATTATAGGCTTGCGTCCGGACGGCTCACTGGTTGAGGACCTATCCTTTTACTCACAAATCGGAAGCACCGAAGCGATTGTCAAAAAGCATATAAACCACATAGGCAGTTTTATTCAGCAGCCACCGGAGATTATTGCTGCATGGAACAATAACATTCAGAAACTGGCCCAAATAACCCGGCTTGGGATTCCGGTCACGATTTACAGCGATCCGAGGCACGGTATTGATAAACCTTACACGATTAACAATGCATATTTCCCGGGAATTTCTCATTGGCCGGATGCATTGGGACTGGCGGCAGCCCGTGACATGGAATTAATCAGGCAGTTCGGTTCGATCGCAGCACGGCAGTACAGGGCCATCGGCATCACAGTGGCTCTGCACCCCATGGCGGACCTTGCTACTGAGCCGCGATGGGGGCGTATTGGCGGTACGTTTGGCGAGGACGCAGAATTAGCTGCGAAATGTGTTACTGCCTATATCAAAGGCTTCCAGGGCCAAACTTGGGGACCTGAGAGCGTTGTGTGTATGACCAAACATTTTCCCGGCGGCGGCCCGCAAAAAGACGGCTGGGATTGCCATTATCCATACGGCCAAGAAGAGGTTTATCCCGGCGATAATTTCAGCTATCATCTGATTCCGTTTAAGGCGGCCATCGAAGCCGGTACGGCACAAATCATGCCATACTATGCCATTCCCGTTGGACAGTTACAAGAAGAAATCGGCTTTGGTTTTAGCAGGGAAATTGTCACTGACCTGTTGCGGGACAAGCTTGGTTTTGTTGGTGTGATCAGCTCGGATGGTGGGGTTATTTCTCCATATATCACTCAAGGTGGAGAGCTCTGGCACGCCAAATGTTGGGGTGTGGAGAATTTAACGATTAAGGAAAGATTTCAAAAGGCTATCGAGGCCGGTCTGGACCAGTTTTTATTGGAATGCACACCGGAAATTGTCGTTGAACTGATCCATGAAGGTACGGTTCCACCCGAGCGCATCGATCAATCCGCAAGGAGAATTCTCCGGGACAAATTCAGGCTCGGCCTTTTTGATAATCCGCTTGTTGATATCGAGAAAGCCAAAGAAATATGTGGAAATCCTGAATTTCAGGCTGTGGCCGACCTGGCCCAGCGTAAGTCCATCGTCTTGCTTAAAAATGAAATCCGCACAGGTGATAAAATACTGCCGCTAACTGCTGATAAGAAAATATTCATTTCGGGTATTGAACCTCAAACAGCGTCACAATATGCCAAAATTGTGAAAAATCCAGATGATTCCGATGTTGTGATTATTCGCCTGAACAGCCCTTATGAAATACGTCAAGGTCCGAAAGAAGCCGTGATGCACCAGGGGGATCTCGATTTTAAGGGCCGGGACTTAAGACGCATCGTTGAGCTTATGAAGGCAAAGCCGACCATTGTCTGTATTTACATCGAAAGAGCGGCGGTTATCCCTGAAATTGCCGAACATGCGGCCGCCATACTGGCCACGTTCGGCAGTAGTGACACAGCCGTTCTGGATGTTTTATTCGGCAGATTTCGGCCGACGGGGAAACTGCCAATAGAGCTTCCACGCTCGATGGAAGAAGTCAGGAACCAGAAAGAAGATGTTCCGTATGATTCGAAGAATCCCTTGTTCGAGTTCGGCTATGGATTGACGTATTAAACATTCGAGCGAGATCAAACGCACCCGGTATATGTTTATTCCATCTTGCGGATGCGGACCTCGATATCCTTTACATCCTTTAATAAATCGACAAGCAGGCTTGTGTCCGTTCGTCCGAAATGATAAGGGTATAGAATCTTAGGCTTGAAAGCTTTTGCCGCATCGGCGACCATCTCAGGTGTCATTGTGTATGGCAGATTCATCGGCAGAAAAGCAATGTCGATATCTTTTAGTTGTTTCATTTCGGGAGTATTTTCCGTATCGCCGGCAATATACACCCTTTTATCGCCGAACGTAATAATATAGCCGTTGCCGATACCTTTGGGATGGTAGGGAATATTGCCGGAACGCATGTGTACAATATTATATGCCGGTATGGCCTCGATTTTTAATCCCTGAATCGTTTTGGTATCGCCGTTCTGCATGATAATTCCGCCGGATAATCTTTCGGCACATGTTTTGGTGAGGACCAGTTGGGTTCCTTCTTTCCGGATAATCTTTATCGCCTGGGGGTCGAGGTGGTCGCCGTGTTCGTGGGTGACAAGAATAAGATCGGCCTTGGGCATTTTCGAATAGTCGGCCTCTCTGCCGACAGGATCAACGTGGATAATCCTGCCGTCGTATGTAAACATTAAGGTTCCGTGCCCGATACATGTAATCTTAAGGTCACCGGCGTTGGTTTTGATAATATCCTGTTCAAATGTCGATACAGTTTCAAGTTCGCTGATTTTTTCTTCTATTTCGTTGGGGCTGAAACCTTCCGACGTCACGATTTGCTTCTGGTCGGTCAGGATCATCCAAGGCAGTGACTTCACGCCCCAGTCGAAGCGTGATTTTCCGAACTCCGGCATAGTCCTGCCGACTGGGAAAGGAATGTTATTTTCTTTGACCCATTTTTCCAGCAATTCCTCGTCAATATCCTCTGCCTGAATGCATGCCACGACGATGTCTTTTTCCGCCAAAAGTGCCGCCTTTTCCGCAAGCTGGGCAATGCAATATCTTGACGGTTTTTGATTCATGTCCCAAAAGCATACCAGGAGCATCTTACCAGAGGCATCATCTGGAAGCTTGATTTTCATCTTTTTAAGTTCCGGCAAGGGTTTTCCGACAAGTGAGGGTGTCGTTACCGATATCGGAACTTGACCAATTTCAATCTCTTGATAAAACGTAGATTCTTTTTCAGTATCATCCTGTTTTTGTTCAGCCCCTTTTACACGCATAGAGATAGAATAAAGTGAGGTCCTTGCCGTGATAAAAAGTGTTTGATTGTCTTTTCCGCCGAAAGTGACATTGGCCGGCTGTTCGGGGACCCGGATAGTTTCGATTTTTTGTCCCTTGGAGTTATAAACCGCTACAGCGTTTGTCGTCAGGTAAACGTTGCCCTCGTTGTCTATTGTCATCCCATCACTGCCTTCGGGGGCGAAAAGTTTCTTGTTCGACAAGGTCCCGTCCTCGTTGACTGTATAGGCGAATGTCTTCCTGTCGCTGTGGTCCGCCACGTAAAGAAGTTTGCCGTCGTCGGTGCCGATAAGCCCGTTCGGTCTGACCATATCGTCGATGATCCGAATGAGTTTCTTGCGGTCGGGTGACAAATAATATACGTGTTCGCCGTCCTGTTCCATTCCGTCTCTGTTGCCGTAACGCGGGTCGGTGAAATAGATGCCTCCTTTGGGATCAATCCAAAGATCGTTGAGGCTGTTAAACTTCTTGCCCTGATAGCTGTCGGCCAATACCGTCACCTGTCCTTTTTTGTCGATGGAGACTAATCGTCGCCCGCCGCCTTCGCATGCCAGCAGATTGCCGTCTTTATCGAAATACAGGCCGTTGGCTCCGCCCGAATTTTCGCGAAAAGTAGAGAGTTTTCCGTCCAATGCCCACTTATGAATTCGGTTATTGGGAATATCAGTAAAGTAGATATTTCCCTGAGCATCCGCCGCAGGGCCTTCGATAAAATTAAAGCCGCCGGCGAGTTTCTCGACTTTTGCTTCCGGTGCCGTCACAGCTTGTTGGGCGGCGCAAACACTCGTCATCGATATTGCCAATAACAATGTCGTATGAATTAATCTTTTGCCTTTCATTTTTATTCTCCTTTTGCTTTTTGAATTTGGTTTTGGGATATAAGTTTTGGTGCATTATACCATAGCTCCGGGCTATTGGCAAAAAAACATGAGGATTCGGATATTGATAAAAAATACCGTTTTTCGCTGGAGACTATTTTCTTTTACGTAAGCACATCTGGTATAATACTGATTCTTATAAAAGGTAAAAATACGACGAATATGCAATAATAAATGGATTTTGGAGAAAGATTATGCTCAGCGGGCGACAAGCCGGATGCATATCAGGCCGGGTAAAAAATATAATCGTTTTGATCATTTTTGTCGTTCTGTGTTTTTATGCCGCACCCATTATTCTCTGTGCGCAGTCCCAGCAGAACAATAGTACCGGTGCTTCCGGAGCACAAGATGCCAACTCAGTAATTCCAATTGTTCCATCTGTTCCCGATACGTCCGATGTGGATATCACAACAGGTTTAACTGAGAAACAGCTCCAGGAGCAGAAGAAAAAAGCTTCCGAATCGAAAGAACTTAGTGATGAAATTAAGGCAAAAATAAGTGAAATTTACGACCAGGCGAGCGCTCAGTTGAAACAGGCGTTAGATCTCGAAGCAAAGAAACAGGATTATAGCCAGAGACGCAAGAGCGCACCTGCCGATCTTGAAAAACTCAAGGAACAACTCGCCAAGCAGACGGCTTTTACCTCGCCTGAAGTCGTTGCAGATATTACTCTTACGGAAGCTGAGCAAAAGCTCACAGAAGCAAATCTTGCCCTTGAGCAGGCGAAAAAAAACTCGACTACATGGGAAATCGAGCCGAAACGACGAGCCGATCGCAGGACAAAAATCCCGGAGGAATCGAGCATTGCCAAACAAAAGATTGATGAGATCAAAGGCAAATTGTCTGCTGTGGCGGTTGAGGGGCAAAATCCTGAGTTAGTTCAGGCAAATCGCTCGCTGCTTATGGCTCAGCAACGTGCTTTCGAGGCGCAAATCGCAATGAATGCCGAAGAGCTGCTTTTCTTTGATGCCAGAAGAGATGTGCTCGCAGCCAACAGGGATTTGGCATCGCGTCAATTGGCTTATGCCGGTAAGCTTGCGGAGTTTTGGCAGCAGAAGGTCAATGATTTACGGCAAAAGCAGGCTCAGGCGGCCCAAAAAGAAGCTATCCGCGCCAAAGAGGAAACGAAATATGCCAATCCGATCATTCAGGAAATCGCCGAGAGAAACGTTGAATTAACCAAAGAACAGGCGGAGCTTGTGAAAAAGATTGAAAAGACATCACAATACTCCAAGCAAATCGATGAGCAGCTTATCGCTCTGGAAAAAGATTTCCAGGAAGACCAGGAAAAAGTTAAAAAGGCCGGTAAAATCACCGGTGGTATGGGTGTTCTGCTCCAGACAAAACGTAAAAAGCTGCCCGATATCAGTGAAAATAAAAAACAGATTAAAGCCCGTTTATCAGAGATTACAAGAGCACAACTGGACTGGTCTAAATATGACAAAGAATGGTCCGAATTGAGCAATATCGAACAACAGGCTCAAAATGAGGTTGATAAGATTGACCCTCCCTTGGTCGGTGAGAAACTTGAAGCTGTTCTTGCCGAGGTGATGAACTATCTTCAAAGCAGGCGAAAAACTCTCAGTGTTATCAACGACCTTTATAGTGGTTATTTAACGGATTTAGCTTACCTTGATGCAAAAGAAAATTCCTTTATTCAGAAAGTACAGGAATATAAGAACTTTATTGATGAAAATATCCTCTGGATTAAAAGCAGCTCGGCATTAAATACTCGAAATATACCGGAAGTCGTCTCGGCTATCGGATGGCTTACAAAGCCCGGAAACTGGCGACAGACCGCAGAGGTTCTATGGAGGGATTTGAAAAGCACTCCGCTGGCCTATCTGGTGATTATTATTGTCTTTGCCGTATCTTTTGTGCTGCATCACAGAATGCACGGATTAATCGTAAGTATTTCCGAGAAAGTCCTTGATGTTAATACCGATAGTTTCATGCACACAGCGAAGGTACTTGTATTGACAATATTTTTGGCTGCAACGTGGCCTGTCATAATTTTATTTCTGCGGTGGCGTCTTTCCACGGATGTTTCTAATTACGATTTTTCTCAGGCACTGGCCGGTGGTCTTCGAGATTTGGCTATAGGGATATTTATCTGTGAGCTGCTGCGACCCCGGACCAGGCCTTCCGGG
>CAYSKI010000022.1:0-58231 GCA_964431695.1 uncultured Pirellulales bacterium
GTGGCTGGGCATCCACCATCTGCTCGGTGATATTGACCTGAATCATTCTGTCAATAACCGGGATGATCCAATGAAAACCCGGTGAAGCAAATTGTTTGTACTTGCCGAGTCTCTCAATTATGCCCCTGTGAGTGGGACGCACAATTCTTATGCCTAAAAGAAAGATGAGTACAGCAAGCGCAACGATAACAAACACAAAGATCATGATCGGATCCATAAGATCCTCCTTATCTGGGATTTCCCATATAATATTATATATCTTTTCTCAGCTACGGCGCTGAGTCACATTTTCAATAGAATCCTGCGCATGTCTTGAAAAGTCAAGTTTTTTTGCAACCGTTCAAATATTTCTCAGGTAGAATGGGCGCAGAAAAATGAACGTTCCTGTCTTGACTATACCTTTGGTGCATTGCGATCTCTGAATTCTGCTATTTTGGCTCGTCAGGACCCGTGTCCAGGTGGGTTTTTTCAGAAAAGCCTTAAGAACAAAATGAGTTTTAGCTTCTCTATCTTGTCGAAGTGCGAAATAAAGTGATGACTCATATTTACAAAGAAGATAACTTGCCTCTTCGTGTCCGTCTTCGTCTTTTTGTTTTTTCGGACAGATAAACTCTATGCTGGTATTTTCCACCCGTTGTTTGCCCTTGTTCTCCTTGCATACTGTGCAAATTGCCGCTAACATAATATATAATTAGAATCTGTTGAAGCGATCGGTTGACTGTCGTTAATATTCATGATAGAGCGGGCAGATTATGATTGCCAGACATATAATTTTCACCGGCAGAGTTCAGGGGGTCGGCTTTAGATTCACCGCCCACAGGATTGCCGGGCTCAATCAGCTAAAAGGATATGTTCGCAACCTGTCGGACGGCTCGGTCGAGATGCTCGCCCAGGGCTACACTGAGGATATAGATGATTGTATAAAAAATATCAAAGAATCCTTTGCCGGTTACATAAAAGACACACAAATCGAAGAACTGCCTCTCGATCCGCGATATAAAGACTTCAAAATAAGCTTTTAATTTTCCAAACCTAAAATAATCTGCAATATCAAAACTACTCTCCCAGATGGCGTATCAGGCCGAGTTTGCGGGGAACGACAAGATCGGCCCTGTGGGTTGCATCACCCTGTTTGATGGCGTAATTTACATCCATGATTTCGATAAACTCCGCCGTGTAATCCTTCAACACTCCGCAGTATTCCAGCACTTTATCGCCTTTGAACATCTCGAGCACGACTTTCCGGCCGATATATCGCTCCAGCAAAGGCTCGAAAGATGCCCCCACCGAGCCTACCAGCTCCTGCTTCATCTGGTTGACATATTTATCCTGTGTGCTTAGAACCTTGCCGGCCGGTGTGGCTTTTTTCGCCTGGCTGATAAGCAGATTGACAATCTCCACAACTGAGTCGCGTACGGTCCTAAAAACATTTAGCGTGCTCCTTCTGAACTTTCGCCACCGCCCGGGATGATAGGTTTCTTTCAGCTCTTTCTCTCTTTTGGTCTTATTTTCATCGCTGAGGTCGTCGTGAAAGCGAATCACCGCCTGGATGTTCGGGAACTCGTATTTATAGAGGATATAACTTGCCTCTTCGTGCCCGTCGGTGTCTTTCTGTTTGTCTCTATAGATAAATTCCAGGCCGGTATTTTCCACCCGCAATTTGCCCCAGACAGTCTTGCCGGATACGTCCTCGAGCGTTATGGTATTGTGCTCGAAATCACGCAGGCACTTGTCTCTGCTTCTTTTTCTGATAAAAGCGCCGAGGCCGGCGGCGAAAATAATAAACAGTATCGTTATCGCGGTTGCAGAATCACCAAACATAATACTTAGCTTTCTTTAAACTTGTGCCAGGATGACCACGTAATTCTTGCCGTAGTATTTGGCACATTTCGGGCAGGTCGTATAGAAAAAGTACATCTTTTTCATCTTTGCCGCCTTCGATTCGAGCCAGGCTTTCATTTCTTCTATCCACTTCCTGACGTCTTTATACGGGCCCTCGAATACCTTAGTCATAAACGTTCCGGATATTTTTGCCATCTCTGCTCCCGTAACATCTTTGGATACGGCGATGTAAATATCCGACCCCCAGAGCGATTTCTCATCCGAAAGCATTACCGGCTCCGGCTCGAGGGCACCGGCGGCCTGGATTTTTTCCATGTTCCGGACCATCACTTTGCCGAAGTTCAGCGGGATGTGAAAAAAGCTCGTGACATGGTCCTTAACGAATAATCTGTCCTTGAAAGTGATTTCCTTTTCATCCCACGGCTCAGGATTGAATTTCGGGCAGCAGCCCGTTTCCGAATTTTCGTATAGCTTGTCCATAACTCTCACCTCATTTTTTTCTATATCCTTATTTATTATGAACGTCAAATTTAATCTTCAAAAAGCGAGGCCGATAGATACGTGCATCGGCCGCCATCTGCCAGAAATCGGTCGAGTTACAGGCGTACGTGATAGTTAGCTCGTCTTTCGCGGAAATTTCAGGGTGTGCCTTCGCAGCGTAGCAGAAATAGGTTTTATGCCACTTGACCTCGGGACATTCGTAAATCCCGTAAGCATCGCTCCACGGCCCCGTCGTTGTCGGAGACAGCCGCATCATTATATTTTTCGACATTCCAATTTCCGTATAAATGGCTACATACCGCCCGAGTGAAGGCTGATAGCATACTGAATACTCCGTCGCCGTACCGGCAAAAAGTCCCTGAGTATCTGTTAATTCGGCTTGCCATTGACCATTGCCGAAAAAACGCCATTGTTTAAAATCAGCTATCTTATCAGCCGGAACGCGGGCGACTATCATGCTTCGCCCGTCCACTCCTTTGCTCCAATCCTCATCGGCGCCGTAGATATAAATAAAATCGCCGTCTTTCATTACAGCCGAGCCAAAGAAAAGATTGCCGTCTTTGGAATATCTGCCGTATGGGACTTTGTGTTGGTGAATTCGCCATTCGAGCGGGTCGTCGTTCGGATTATCGATCACGGCCAGTGATGTGCCGATTTGCTTAAAACCAAATACACCTTCTTCGCCGGTCTTGACGATCTGCATCAAAAACAGATATAACTTCCCGCCGGTAACTATGCCGTGGGATATCCAGAAAAACCCGTTCCCGTCGTCGGGCTTAAAGAATGCGGCAGGCCCACCCTTTTGCGTTGTCTGCCGGAGGAATTTGACCGAAGCCGTGGTGGGATTTTTGCCGGTTTGCAATGCGATAGAGTTGTTTATCATTGTCGCGCCTGTATGTTTGCCGTCTGCGACTTTGCCTATCCACGTATCACCAAACAGCCATAGTGTCACTTCATCGGTCAAAGGCAGTGAATATGCCCCATCCGCACCAGTCCAGCCTTCGGTCTTTGTGAACAATACATCATACTCCGGCAGCAGCTCGACCGAGTATTTCGGCTGTGAGGCAAATAAGCAAGCGGAAAAGAAAACGATAAAAAACGATTTGGTTGTAAAATCTCTGTTCATTTTTTCCCGCTTAATCTTTAATTTCACAAAGAAATTATGATCAATCCAACGTCGGTACTTTTATTCTATAACGACCGCTGTGCCCTTGGCCGATGCCATCAGAAGGGATTTATTTTTAGAGCCGACGTTGTCATAGTCCAGATTAAATCCGACGATGGCATTGGCGCCTAATCTCATCGCTTCGGCCCTTGCTTCGGCGATTACATCCTCCTGCATCAGTCTCATCACTTCCTGGTACGAGTCCGAGCGTCCGCCGAAGATGTCACGAAACGACGTGAAGAAATCGCGAACGATATTGACCGCCCGAACATTCCGCACAATTACAAAACCTTTGTACTCCCTGATTTTTATCCCGTCTAATATCGGCGTAGTAAAGATTCGAACATCATTCATAAGGCCTATGCTCCTTAAATTGTCTCAACCACAATTCGTCCTGCCCGTTGTCTGTTCGGCATTATTTTACCACATACGTTCCGGCGGTCAAAAGCAATGTAAAAAAACCGGCGGTTGTACCGCCGGTTGTCTTCTGTATTCTGTCTTCTGATTTATTTGCTTTTTGTGATCGATTTTTTTGCCGCTTTTACGACATTGGCCGCTGTTATGCCGAATTTCTCGAAGCAGACTTTCGCCGGCGCCGATGCCCCAAATGAAGACATGCCGATGAAGATACCGTTATCACCGATGTACTTGTACCAGCCTAATTCGATGCCCGCCTCGACCGCGACTCTCGCCTTAACCTTAGGCGGCAAAACCGAATCCTTATACGCCTGGGTCTGTTTCTCGAACAGCTCCCACGACGGCATACTTACCACCTGTGCCTTTACGCCGTCACTTGCAAGGACTTCAGCGGCACAAAGTGCGACCGAAACTTCCGAACCGCTTGCAAGTATCAGCACATCGGGCTTGTCCACTTTGACAAGGACGTAAGCGCCCTTGCTTGTATCTTTCGCCGAGCCGTATTTTTCCTGATCCAGCACGACAAGTCCCTGTCTTGTCAGCAGCAGGGCGGCAGGGCCGTCTTTGTGTTCGAGTATATACTTCCACGCCTGGGCGGTCTCATTCGCATCGGCAGGGCGGAAGACTATCAAATTCGGTATCGCCCGCAGGGACGCTAAGTGCTCGACCGGCTGGTGGGTCGGGCCGTCCTCGCCGACGCCGATACTGTCGTGCGTCCATACGAATATGCTGGGATATTTCGAGATCGCCGCCACTCGCACAGCGCCACGCATATAATCGGAAAAAACCAGAAATGTCCCACCGTATGCCCGCATCATGCCGCTGACGGAAATGCCGTTAAGGACCGAGCCCATCGCATGTTCGCGGATTCCGAAACGCAGGTACCTGCCGTCGCGTGCGTCTTTCTGGAAATCTTTCGCACCCGGCCAGCTTGTATTGTTCGAAGGAGTCAGGTCCGCCGAGCCGCCCATTAACATCGGCAGATTCGGCATGACCGCCGCAAGTGTCATGCCGGAGGCCTTGCGGGTCGCCATTGATTCGCCCGCCTTGAACTTCGGCAGGATTTCGTCGAGATCGACGGACGGCTTACCCGCCGCTGCTTCCTTGAACTGTTCTGCCAATTCCGGATATTTATTGGCATAGCTGTCAAACATTTTATTCCAGATGGTCTCTGCCTCCATGCCCTTTTCGATTACTTTTTTGAAATGTGCCGTCACTTCCGCAGGGACATAGAATTTTTTGTTGGGGTCCCAGCCGAACTTTTCCTTAATCAGGCGGATTTCATCGTCGCCCAAAGGAGCACCGTGAGCCTTGGCAGTATCCTGCATGTTGGGGCTGCCGTATGCGATATGAGTGCGGAGCTTGATAATCGTGGGCTTACCCGGCTTGATTTGGTCAAGTGCCGTCTCGAAGGCGGCCATATCGTTACCGTCGCCACCTACTTCCTGGACATTCCAGCCGTATGCCTCGAAACGCTTTGCCCTGTCCTCGGTGAACGACAGCTCCGTCACTCCATCTATGCTAATGTGATTGTCGTCATAGACAACGATTATATTATCCAGACCTAAATGTCCGGCCAGCGAGCAGGCCTCGGACGCAACACCTTCCTGCAGGTCGCCGTCACTGGCTACGACATAAATTTTGTAATCGATAATAGGAAATCCATCGCGGTTGAAATAGTTCGCCAAATATTTCTGTGCGATTGCCATACCGACTGCATTGGAAATTCCCTGGCCGAGCGGACCGGTCGTCACCTCGACGCCGTGGTCCGGCTCATATTCGGGATGGCCCGGGGTTTTGCTGCCCCATTGGCGGAAAGTCTTGACCTCGTCCATACTGATTTCATAACCTGCCAAATGCAGCAGCGAATACAGCAGCATACTGCCGTGTCCAGCCGAAAGGACGAAGCGGTCCCGGTTCTGCCAGCGAGGGTTGGCGGGATTGTAGTTCATATATTTCGTCCAGAGAATATACGCCGCAGGCGCCATTCCCATCGGCATACCGGGATGGCCCGATTTGGCCTCCTGAACGCCCTCCATGGATAAAAACCGAATAGCCTGGATACAAAGCTCGTCGAGTTCCGAAAGTCCCGGATTCTTCATGGTCTTACTCATCACAATTTTCCCACTTATTAAACATTATTTTTTCGATGTTCATTCGGCAATAGAATTCGAGAAGGATAACAAACAGCCCCGATTTATGCAAGGATTTTGTGATTTTGCCGGCGGTTTATATTTCCCTCTTTTTGGCGAGATCTCCTTCGCCGGCCAGATGCTTCGTTTCACTCAGCATAACACATGTCCCCTTTAATTAAAAAAGAGCTGCGAATGGATTCTCGCTCATTTACTCCTCCTTCTCATTTGATTCAACTTGCCGAAGAATTTTGGCAACCATTTGTTGGACCATAGGGTCTTCATCATCTAGCAGGGAGGTGGCTATCTTCCTCAACTCTTCGGGATTATCTTTTAAAACTCGGTTTAGTATAAAAAGTGCCAATCTGCGAATATCATCGCGCTGGTCTTCCAGCATAGAAACAGCAATATCTCGTAGCTCGGCAGGTTTATCTTTCAGATATTCTTTATCTAATAAAATGAGAGCCTCCAACCTGCGACCCGAATTTTCGTCCTTGAGTCGTTTTTTCAGGTTTTCGATTCTTGCCGCCTGCCTTTGGGCCTCCGGCAAACGGAAATCCGTAACCTCATAATTTTCCGGAGGATTAAATTCAAAAACTTCTTTTGGAATAGGTATATTTACGCGAATGTCTTCAATTTTGTAGGTTTCCTGAAGTTGAACATTTCCCTCGCCGTCATATTGAACTTCTATAATATTATGTGGGAATCCCTGAGCATCGAAATTACTGCACGTTTTTGTGAACATGGGGAGTTTATTAGTAGCAGGATTTGTAGCTTCGAAATAATAAACCTTCGAGTAATCGTCCTTCGCACAAATCATTAATGATGTTAAGACTTCGATTTTTTCATCATTATAAAGACTGATCTCAATTCTATCTTTCACGTTGGGTTCATTTTCATCAGGTATAATTTTCACGCCGAAACCTTCTAATGTACCTGAGCATAACTGCTCTATCTTTGGTTCGTTCATATCGTAAGGTTCTGTTACTAATTTATTATTTCGAGTGCCCAACTTCATCTGTAGAATAAAAGCATTGGGTATCATCAGAATGCTATTAATCTGGTTCCTGTTGTTTATGAACATATACGAGCTTCTCTCTCTTTTTTCTACTCTTAGAGTTTTGTGATCGTGGGAATAGTGATAAAATTCAAAGCCGTTGTTCGCATCCGGTATCTCGGTCCAGGTTATTTCGAAAGGCGTGTTAGCGTCAAGTTTCTTTTCTGGTTGGAACACTTCCCGGACAATTCCCTTTTGGATAGTTTTGATAGTCCTGTCCGGACTTCCGTAAACATTGTCTATTCGATAGCGGTTTCTATCAAAGCGGACCCTACATTTGATTCTTCTATCCTGTAGTTCCACAAGGCGGTTATCAACGTTAATCTGAATTTCTCTTTCTTTTTGTTTGAGCATCTCGGGACTTAGCTTTTCATCCGGGCCATACTCGTTATCAAACACTTCTTTATACACTTTGCGGATTTGTTCTTCAGTTCTTCTGTTGTCTTTTATTATTGAATAATATGTTACATCAATACTTCGAGGAGGGAACTTCCAGGCGGCGGCTGCCAATTTTCTGGCCTGCTCATAAGTTGGCAATGCGGGAGAATCAGCCAGAGAGGAATTCACGATAAAGAAGGTGAACAGAATAATAATGCCCCTTTTCATATCGGTTCCTTTCATCTATCATGGACAATTAAAGAACTTGATCTTCCCTGTCTGTTATCTCGATATTCCATCATACTGGAAATCCCTGCTTTTGTCATCGGCAAAAAAGTACATTCCTACCGCTTGAATGGGCTTATCCTTTGACATGTCCCCGCGTTCTCGGGATAATGTGTCATCCGTTCAAAACAATATCGCTGTTTTTTTACCAAGAGACCATGTAATGTATGATATAGCCATTATCGGCGCAGGTCCTGCCGGTTCGACCCTGGCCCGGCTCCTTGCAGAACGCTACAAGATTCTGCTCGTGGACAAAAGGCCGCTGGATGAAAATCCCGAGGAGCATTGCCCCGACAAATGCTGCGGCGGCCTGCTGGCCCCGGATGCCCAGGCGATGCTCTCGAAGATGGGACTTGGTTTGCCGAAAAACGTCTTAGTGGGGCCCCAGCTTTTTGTCGTCCGCGCAATCGATGTCCGGCATCGATTAGAAAGATACTACCAGCGTTATTATATCAATATGGATCGCGGAAAATTCGACCGATGGCTGTTGTCAATGATTGCTCCATCAGTTGAAATGAGGCTCGGTTTGCGATTCAAATCTTACCGGCGAGATAAAAATCACTTCACCATAAAACTCGTCAAAGACGGTAATATAAATGAGGAACATGCCCGAATCTTGGTCGGAGCCGACGGAGCATCTTCAAGGGTCCGGAAGCTTGCTCTGCCCAACTCTGTTTTTCCAAAGTGCTACATCGCAATCCAGCAATGGTTCGAGGCCGAGAAGCAGTTGCCGTACTTTTCCACATTGTTCGATCCTGAAATCACGGACTACTACTGCTGGACGATCCCGAAACAGGAGCATCTAATTATCGGCGCCGCTCTTTCGCCGGGACCGGAGGTGACGGATAAATTCGAGCTGCTCAAATCACGGCTTACAGATTGTGGATTTCGGTTCGGTAAACTTGTTCGCCGGGAGGCGTCTTTCATCCTTCGCCCCATGCTGCCACGACAGATTTCCACGGTGGCCGATGGTATTGCCCTCATCGGCGAGGCCGGGGGTCTCATCAGTCCGAGTTCAGCCGAGGGAATTAGCTATGCATTTAAGAGCGCCCTGGCGTTGGCGGACGTGCTGCTTGAGAAGCCCGATGATTTCGAGAGACGTTACAAACGAAAAACCGTCCGCATAAGGGCAAACCTGCTCGTCAAGAACCTCAAATCCCAATTCATTTACAATCCGCAATTGCGGAAAATCATTATGAAAACAGGCCTTAAAAGCATGAATATCCACCATTCTTACAATGGAACATAAACTGTTAAGAACAATTCTCGACAAAACTTGTTGTAATGACTCTTAACTAAGTAAGGTAAGAATAAACTTTCTCTTTAAAAAAGTCATAATTCTATACCCGGCAAGGGGATATATAAGAAAGATACGGCATTTTTCTTGACTTAAACGGATTAATAATATATATTTGGGTATGGCGTTAAGAGGTGGATGATGAACATGAATTTCTCCGTTCTCGCGTACTTCTTACACTGAAAATCATCCACTGCGAGGCCCCTGTGCCTTCCTGTAAAAGCAGGAAGGGGGGCACAAATTTGGGCAGAAATGTTTCCTTGTACTGTTCCGGTGCAGGGCTTTTTGCCGCAAAAGGAAGGTAATTATGAAACCATTTATTGTGAGATTTCAATCATGAAAAAATTACACATATCAAATTTTTCGAAGATTAATAAAGTATTTGCTCTTCTCACTGCGGCGGTATTTCTGGCATTGGCTGCGAACACAACCATCGCACAAGTACACAATCCTCTTAACGTGAAAAAAACTGTTTCCGGCGTTCTCGAAGGTCAAACCAGGCAGGTAGCACCAAACGAGCAAATCACATACGATATCGAGTTCGATAATAATGACAACGATGAATTAGTAACCGGAATAAATATTGTCGATATCCTTCCTTCTGATGTGAGCTTCGTTACAGCTTACGGCGATGGAGTCATGGGACATTACGACCCGACAGCACATACATACACATGGTACTATCTGTATATTTCACCCGGTGAGACCGTTTATCTGGATTTAACCGTACAAGTGAATTCGGATGTAAATCCGGGCAAAAGTATTACCAATGTAGTCTCCGTTGACAGCCTGCTTGCGCTACCGGCAACGGCGACTGTTGACATAATAGTAGCCGAAAGTGGAGAAAAGCCCGATGACGGCGATCAGACCGACGGCGGCGAGCTGATTATTGACTCTAACGACATACAGATAATTCCGAATATAATCAACCGAGAGGATCCTTTCGGTGAACTAACGGTGGTTGTGAAGCTGCCCGCAGGTATCGGGAAAAATGACGTCCGGGACGAGCCGTTGATGCTGCAGCCGGCAGGTATCGAAGCAACCGAACAGCTCATCAGCGAAACGGAAGGTAGAACCATGATCCTGGCCGTATTCGATAAAGCCGCACTGTTGAATGCCGTATTCGAGGATTACTTTGGCCCGCTCGATCTGGAAGTCATCGGTTTTTTATCGTCGGGCCGAGCTTTCCGGGGAAATACTTCAATTTATATAATCGGAGAAGGTGACATCTCTGATTACGTATCATCTATAGACATCAACATCAACCAAATCTGGGATTATATGAATCCGAACGACGGTTCTGATTTGATGTATGAATTCCGGCTGGAAATCGAGGCATGGGAAGGCTATATTTTTACTCCTTTCAACATAGACTCTTTTGTCGAGGACCTGGAGTTTGTGACACCGGCGGGAAATGTTTTCACGATTCCGAAACTCCCCGGACAGTGGTCGGGCGGCATCTGGAAATCATACGAATATGATCCCGAATTGGGCAGTGCAAGGTGGCTGTACAGAGCCAGGTCCTCGAACATAAACGACTTAAAAATGTACGGAGACGGGGAATATACGATAAAGGTAAACGATGTAATTGACAGCGATATCCAAATGACATTATGGTTCGGCATTCCGGGTACGAATGACCCAATCCCACAACCCACACAGGAGCCGGTCTTAACGTCCCCGGGACAGGACAAGACGGCGGAATCCCCCGTTACGTTTACATGGGAGCCTTGCACCGACAAAAACGCAACGGAGGTCCGGATAAATGTGAAGCAGAGCAATACAGGCGATTATTATAAAGAAGACTCCGTTGATAAGGAACAAACAATCTGGGGCCCCGTTGTATTGACGGACGGCTCATGGGAAGCCGAGCTGGATTACGGGCAATGGGTATCGACCAACATCGACGATTGGGTATCGGTCGAGGTTGGCAAATACAGCCGGAGCAGGCAACAGCTCTCAGTGGCCGGTTATCCCCGTTCGACCTATGAACTCTGGGGAGGTGACGTCTTCGTAGGACTGGATTCGGGTATGTACATCGGAGGAGGCTACGGGAGTCTCGACCAGCTTGAAGCCAACGGTTACGTCAAGATGGGCGAATCGGATGGGCAGGTCGCAACTTTCACCGGCAAATATCGATACTATATGATTGCAACACGGGGAGAATTTCGCCTCGACTGCATCCGGGGTCCGGGCGAATCCTACTACATGTCCTTCGAGCCGAATATGGAATGGATGAATATATCCGAACCGAATAATCTGCTCGGTCCGCCGGACGGAAAGTATGCGACAATCGGCTCAAATCAGCTATGGGGCGATTTCAGCGGATACCTGGTCTTCACGAATCCCGGCAACTGGACGGAGCTGACGACAATCACGACAGAGGTTTTCACAGATTTTGTAATCGAAAATATAAGCGTCACTCCCGAAACGCTCCGACGTGACGGCACTGTCACGAATCTCATGGTCGCACTGGAATTCCCCGAAGGGATAGCAATAGATCAAATCAGTGATGAGCCATTGGTCATCCAGCCGGGAAACGTCAAAGCAAATAACCAAATCGTCAATGAAACAGCCGGCAGAACGGTGCTTGTCGCTATGTTCGACAGGGCGGAGCTAATGGACGCCATCGACGACTTTGGCCAGGTCAAGCTGCAAGTTCTCGGCACACTGACTTCGGGACAGACATTCTCCGGAGATATAATGATTACTATAACCAGATTCGCGGGGAATTAATCCGAAGATTTCCGACATTTTGCTTAAAACATAAGAGATTCGATTAAGCGACTTTCTTTTACTCTCCGGCCGTTTTTTCCTGGCAGCGCCAAAAGGAAATTTCTACAATAGTACTTGTCTATTCGACTAAGTTTTCGTCAGGCAAGATAGAATAGAAAAAGGCGCCGGAGATCATGGAAGAAAACCAAAACCGTCAGTATTCGAAGAGCAATTACAACATCTCGATTATCCGCCCGCAGATGAGCAAGGACGACGTCGGGCTGCGGGGCAAAGGATTCTCCCAAAACAGGCTCGCCAAAATCAAAAAGGGCCTGCATACTCTGCACACGCTCGAATTAATGGCGCAAACTATTTATAAATTCCAGCTCACAAAAAAGCCGAGCGAGCTTAACCACCGATTAATCGCCGCGATGTGCAACGAGATGACACACTACCAGGACTTCCAGGTAAAGCTTTACGAATATGGCTTCAGACCGAGCATCCTGCGATGGGCATACTGGCTCGTCGGCTTTGCCATGGGTTTTGCCTCAAGATTACTTGGGTCGAAGGCGATTCTCAAAGTAGGAATCTGGGTCGAGACGAAAGCCGTCCACCATTACGGCGAGCTTCTGGAAACAATCGAATGGGACGATGATACCCGCAAAATCATCGAAAAAGACCAGGCGGATGAATTCGGCCATATCGACAACTGGAAGCAACTACTCGATTCAAATGATAGATAATCCGGATTACTTTCGCCTTTCAGAAAAATTCGCCATTTTCTTGAACATTTCTATTCCGTGCGCATCTGTATAGGTTAAGGATACGGCATGAACGGACCTGAAAAACTTATTGAACAGGTGCTGATACTCCGCTGTCAAATCGGCGACAGGGACGCCTTCGCCGAATTAATAGAACGCTACGGCCGAGCGTTACGTTATTTCATCGATCGCCTGTCGGATAACAGTGAAACAGCGGAAGATATATACCAGGATACCTGGTTGATTGCGGTTAAGCGGATTCACTCTCTCAGGCAGACCGATGCCTTCCCCGCATGGCTGTATCGTATAGCGCGAAATAAAGTTTATGAGCAGCTCAGGAGACAAAAGATTAACATTTCTCCGGATGAAAAAATGACGATTCAAAATGACATCGAAGACGATACATTCTCCGCCGAAGATGCTGCGAAAATCCACACGGCGCTGGAAAAACTTAATACCACACACAAAGAGGTTCTCATGCTGCGTTTCCTCGAACAAATGCCGTACGACCGGATTGCGATGGTCTGCGGCTGTAACCTCGGCACCGTCAAATCGCGAATCTACTATGCGAAACTCGCTCTAAAAAAAGAAATGGAGAGTAAATAAAATGGCAAATGAAAAAAATATCAAAAACGGGCTTCTCAGTCAGATGAATACGGATTCGGCTATCAACGATCAAAAAATCCGTCAGGAAATAATTTCAAGGAATACTGCTCGGGTAAAACGGCTAAAATGGATTGTAATAGTGAGCTGGTCTCTGGTGATTATATGTTTTACTATTGGAGCCATTTTGGAACTTAATATAAGAGGTATAGAAAGCGACACGCTGTACATGGGTACACTTTTGGTCAGCATTTCGGTTATAGTATCCGAGGCTTTATTTTTAATAGCCATCGTGCTGACAATTTCTTTTTTCATCAGATCAAGATCATTAACCCTGCAGCAAATTCAAAACAGGTTGGCCGGCATCGAAGAGCAGCTAAAAAAACTTTCTCAGTAAGCATCAGCAACCCACCGAATCGGTTCTCTTTAACATAATGAACAAGCCGGATTTCCGAAGCCGCTCTATGTATTTTTCTTCAAAATAACAAAATAATCCTTGACATTATCGGGCCTTGTTTTTATTTTACTGGTACCATTCTAAATGGAGGGCATGAAAAGATTCAAGGGCTGTGGTGGGCAACGATTTCTCTAAAATCTTCCCATCCGGAACAAATATTTCAATAGCAATGGATAACAGGCGAAAACTGTACCCGTTTTTATGGAGAAAAGCGGTGAAGACCAACGGATTACCCATCTATATCGGGATGAAGCTCCACGGACCGGTTGTTTCCCGCCCGCGGAACTTTTTCCTCGTCCGGTTTATCGATCCCGGTCTGACTATATGAACTATGGTGAATGTGCGCATTGAATCTATATGCGTACGAAAATAAATAAAAACAAGACCTTTTTCGAGAGGAGGTGATTACAGAAAAAAGGAATTTAAATTGAAAGGAGTAGAAAATGAAAAGGATTTCGAAAAGGATTTTAGTGTTCGCAATAACGCTGTTGACAATCCTGCCGGGCCTGACGAAAGCATCCGTATATTACTATAACCCCCGATATCGTGTTCGCTGGTCGCCCTATACTCACGGACTAGTCCGGGGAAAAGTCAAATATTCTCCCTATGCCAAAAAATACGGCAGCTCCGGACTGGTTTACTATCGCCAAAAATATTCTCCCTACGCCAAAAAATACGGCAACACCGGGCTGGTTAACGACAGTGTTCGATACAGCCCTTACGCATTCGGATTCAAAAGCTCAGGTTTAGTTTCCGATCCATGGGGAAATACGTATAATTACTATCGTTCGCGAGGCTACCAGAGCACTAAGCCATGTATCGTTGTCTATCACAGCACAAGCCGGCCTTCATGTCCCTCTGCCGGCCGAAGTACGACCACGTATAACAGGACAAAAAATAATTCACGGGCAAAGCTGGCCGCCACCCGGGCAAAAGCAGAACGGCTGAAGTCTCAAAGGGAGAAAATAAGAAAGGCCGATGAATATAGCGGCAAAAACTTAATCAGCGCATATCTCAGGCTGAAAAATATCGATTACAGGATAAACAGAATTCTGAGCATCGAGAATAATCTCATCAGCATCGATTTTATCCTCACCGATAAAAACACCATTATCAAATACTGGAATCCCGAAAAGATACTGGCCCTGCAGAAAGAAAAGAATCCGAGAATCCGCGCTTACGAGAATTACCTTGAATCCTATAAAGACTTCGCCGGAGATTTTCTCGATTCGGACGGACGGATTTTTCAAATTATCTCGGCCGACGAAAAGGAAATATTGACCAAACTCCTGGAATTCCAGGAGCAGTGCGACGAACAGGGACCTGCCGAGACAACAACTGTCGCTAAAGCCGGCGAAGATAATACGGCAGTGGCAATGGCCGACTGACATTTTTGCGTACAAAACGTTTTTGTATTCGGCTTTTGTTTGTTAGGGTAATTTCGATTCGAACCGGTATTGTCCCGAGCCGACGGCAAAAACCGCGCAGTCGTTCACTATGCGCAGGAACTCAACCGCTTCTGCATCGGCGATTTTTTCGCCGCTTTCGGTGACGGCTTCGACATCGTCGGCCGGCACATAAACAGTCGCCGTCGTATTTGTCGGGATAGTAACATCCAACCTGAACGTACCGCCTTTTTGCACCCAGTCGGTCGCTATTTCGCCGTTGATGGAATCATAGCTTGCCTTCGCGCTGGTTATTTCGCCGGGCTGAGGTCGAATTATTATTTTCTTGAAGCCGGGATTGTCGGTATCGATTCCGGCGACCGTCCCGAACAGCCAGCGGCCGACCGCCCCGAACGAATAGTGATTAAAAGAATTCATGCTCGGGTCCTGGAAGCCCCCGTCCTCGGTCCAGCCGTCCCAGCGCTCCCAGATTGTCGTGGCGCCGTTTTTAATGCTGTAGCCCCAGCTTGGGAACGTGTCGTTCATTAAAAGACGATATGCGATACCCAGGTTCCCCGTTTCGGTGAGCGTCGGAAGCAGGTAGCTTAATCCGACGAAACCGGTGGAAAGATGCCAGTTTTTTTGTTTTATCGCCTCGATTAAATGCTGCGTTGCGAGCTGTCGTTTTTGTCCGGGCAGCAAATCGAAATGCAGTCCCAGCACATAGCAGGTCTGAGTATCGCCCTTGATTTTGCCGTCATCAGTGACATACGCCTTATTAAAAGCGGCTTTGATTTTTTCGTAGAGCTTCTTATATTCTCTCGCTTCGTCTTCTTTGCCGAGCACAGCGGCTGTTTTGGAGACTAAGTTTGTGCTGTAGGCGAAATACGCCGTGGCAATCACGTCTTTCGGAGTATCGGATGCAATGGAAACCCAGTCGCCGTAACCGGAGGCCGGACACAAAAGGTTTTTGCTGCGTCTTTGGAGGAATGCGATCCATTTTTTCATCGCATCATAATGCTCTTCAATGACCCTCTTATCGCCGTAAACCTGATACATCGTCCAGGGGCAAATTACGCCGGCATCGCCCCAGGCGGCCGTGCCCTCTCCTACAGGGGGCTTGCGCGGCGCGACATCGGGAAAAGCCCCGGCTTCGCTTTGGCCGTCTTCGAGGTCAACCAGCCACTTGGTGAAAAACGCTGCTACATCCATATTGTACGTTGCCGTGCGGACAAATATCTGTGCATCACCCGTCCAACCCATGCGTTCGTCACGCTGCGGGCAATCGGTCGGTATGTCCATAAAATTGCTCCGCTGGCTCCAGACAATATTACTGTAAAGCCGGTTTACCATCTGATTGGAGCACTCGAACGATGCGACCAAAGGAGTATTCGAATGAGCGACTATTCCCGTGATTGCGTCGATGTCCGGCTTTTCGTCGCAACCTGTCATCTCGACATAACGGAAACCGTGATACGTAAACCTCGGCTCCCAGAAATCTTGGCCGGAGCCTTTGAGAATATATGTATCCGTGCAGCGTGCCCCGCGAAGGTTCATCGTATATACCGTTCCGTCCGGATTGAGCATCTCGGCGAAACGCAGGGCGATTTTCTCGCCGGCCTTTCCCTTTGCCTTCAGGCGCACCCAGCCGGCAAAATTCTGACCCATATCGAAAACATACACGCCTTTCTTAGGCTCGGTTACTTTCTTCGGTTGCAATTCCATTATTTTTTGCACTGTCACGCCGGGATAAGCCCGTAAGGTGGGCTTTAGCCCACCGATTTGATCTTGGTGGGGCAAGCCCCACCCTACGATGTTCTGGATGGTGACTTTATCCCAATGCGAATCGTCGAAGCCACTTCTGTCCCATCCGGGAATCTCTTTACGAGAGTCGTATGTCTCGCCCATAAGAAAATCCGTCTCGATAATCGGACCGTAGCCACCTTTCCATGATTTGTCGGTGACGATAGTCTTCGTACCGCCGTCGGCGAATTCGATTTCGAGCTGCACTAACAGGCGCGGGTTTTCGCCGTAAAAATTCTTTCTTCTCTTCGAGCCGATATATCCTGCGTACCAGCCCCTGGCGAGAATTGCCCCGATGGCGTTGTTGCCGCGGGAAATCATGTCGGTGACATCGTAGCTATAATAGTACAGGCGCTGATTGTAATCGGTCCAGCCGGGTGTGAAGTAATCACCGCCGACGCGTTCGCCGTTTATACGCAGTTCATAAAGACCGAGTGCGGTCACATATACCATCGCCCGCTTTATTGGATTATCAACCGAGAATTCCTTTCTAAGATAAGGCGAAGGCGGCAAATCGAGAGTATCGTCCTCCATATTGCCCCAGGGCATATCGCCGCAATCGGCGGTTTCCATGGCATTGACCCAGTCTCGGTCGTTATAATTTTCGTTTTGCCAGCCGTCCTCCGCGGTCTGAGCGGTTTTCCACGAGCCGTCAATCTTGATCGTCACTGACTCGGCCGAATCGAACTCTACAAGAAGTTTTCCTACAAGTCCCGCCGGACTCGGCGCCTCGGCCCTGTTTGTCACGGAGACGGCAAAAGTATTCGTTCCAGTACGGAGATTTTCGGTAACATAAAACGTATAAGGTCGCTGCCAGCCGGAATACTTATATGTTTCCAGTCCGTTTATATAAAGGACGGCATCGTTATCGGCAACTGTTCTGAATTGCGCCCACGTGATTTTCCGGTCCGAAGGCAGCTCGAATTTATACCGGAAGTATCGCGTGACATTCGGGAGTCTTCGGTTCGGCTGTCCCTCCGGATACCATATCCATTTACATCCGGTCAGGCTAAGCGGCTCCTGTCCTCCATACTCGTCGTAGGCTGCCGGAGGTTCGGCATTAAAACCGATCCATTGTGCCTTGAAGTCTCCCGGGGCAAGCAGGCCGACCGTCCAGAACGCCGGCTCGCTCCAGTCTGAGACCTTGTCATCCTTATCCCATATACATACTTTCCAATAGCACTGCATCCGCGACTGTAATTGCTTGCCCTTATATACAACCTGGTTGTTTTGGTCGGATTCGACTTTGCCGCTGTCCCAGAGATTACCCCGGTCCCGGCCGAGCACCTCGACGCTGTCGGCCACCAATATCCGGTAGGCGCTCTGGACCTGCGCCCGCCGGTCGGATTCAATGATCCAGCTTAATCGCGGCTCTGTGACGTCTATACCCAAGGGATTCACTTTATACTCACAGCGCAAATAGGTCACAGTTGTCCCGTGAGAACTTTCTTTTGACAACGTCGCCATCTGGTCCATACAACCTAATATAAGCAGTATCGAGATTATAACTGTGGCCGGTATAAATTTTTTGCTATTCATATTGTTTCCCTATATATAAATCTGCACCCTCTAAACCATGGAAACCTGTAATATTTATAAAGTTATCAGGGCAATTTTGATACGAACTTATATTGTCCCGAGCCGACGGCAAAAACAGCACGGCCGTTCTCCATACGCAGGAACCGGACGCCTTTTACCTCGGAGATTTTCCCGCCACTTTCAGTAACAGCTTCGGGATTATCGGCCGGTACGTAAACGGTCGCCGTCGTATTCGCAGGGATAGTGACATCCAGTTTGAAGGTTCGGTTTTTTTGCTCCCAGTTGGTCGCTATTTTGCCGTAAATGGAATCATAACATGCCTTGGCACTTGTGAGACCACCGCCCGGATGGGGTTGGATAAGAATATGCTTATAACCCGGCTCATTTTCATCTATGGCAATACCTGCAACAAAGCTATATAACCACTGACCGATCGCCCCGTACGCATAGTGATTGAAACTGTTCATTCCCACGGTTTGAAAACTGCCGTCCGGACGAATGCCGTCCCAACGTTCCCAAATGGTCGTAGCGCCCTTAGTCACCGGGTAAAGCCATGAAGGATACCGTTTATTAAGAAGGAGCTGATAAGCCAGATCCGGATAGCCAAAATCGGAAAGCGCATGATTCAAAACAGGCGTTCCCAAGAAACCGGTGGTTAGATGACCAAAATGCTTCACATCATCAGCAAGCCTTTTGGCGACGATTGCTTTTTTGTCGTCCGGGATTAGACCAAAAGTAAGCCCAATGGCATAAGCTGTTTGCGTCCCTGAAACCAGCCGTCCCGAGTCTGTCATAAATTCACGGCTCCAGGCTTTTTTTATACCGGCTGCAAGTTTTAATAATTCCTCGGCGTCTTTTTTACAGCCTATAATTTCAGCAGTTTTTTGCAGAATCGTGGTTGAATAATAAAAATAAGCGGTTGCAATTAATGATTTATCCGTATAAGCACCGGCATAACCATAATCCGGGGCATTGTAGCGATAACTCATATAGTCTGAAAAAGAAAGCCAGTCTCCGAAATGAAATCCATAATCAAAGACGAAACTATCGCCGGCGTGAACTTTCATAAAATTGACCCAGGCTTTCATGGAATCGTATTGCTGTTCAAGAATTCGTTTATCTCCGTAATACTGATAAACCGTCCACGGAATAACGACCGCTGCATCCGCCCATCCGGTCGCGCCAAATCCATCGGACCAGCCGGTTCGGCCGCCATCGACGATGACATTGGGAACAACCCAGGGCACGCTGCCGTCTTCACGCTGTTCAGAGGCCAAATCCTTTAGCCATTTTGTAAAAAAGCAGGCAGTATTGAAATTAAAGCTTGCTGTAGGCGCAAATACCTGAGCATCGCCCGTCCAGCCCATGCGTTCATCGCGTTGAGGACAGTCTGTCGGTACATCGAGAAAATTTCCACGCTGTCCCCACTGGATATTTTGCTGAAGCCGGTTGATCAGCGGTTCGGAGCATTCGAACGATCCGATTTGTTTCATATCGGAATGGATTACAATACCAGTGATACTTTCTTTTGCCGGCTCGCCGGGATATCCTTCTACCTGTACAAATCGGAATCCATGAAATGTAAAATGCGGCTCCCAGATTTCCTCACCGGAGCCTTTGAGAACGTATATATCCGTGCAATCGATTTTACGGAGATTGTCGGTATAGAAGTTCCCATTTTGGTCCAGAACTTCGGCAAATTTAAGAACGACCCGATCTCCCCGTTTGCCTTTTACCTTCAGTCGTACCCAGCCAACCATATTTTGGCCAAGATCGAAAACCTTTTCGCCTTTCGGGGTTATAAAATAATCAATGGGCTTTATCTCGCTGATTTTCCTGACCTTTTCTCCATTGGATGCTGTTAACAGCGTTTTGGAATGTTTGAGCAGTGCGGCAGTTTTCCAGTCGCAATCTTCAAAACTGGGGCTCGACCAATCCGGCATTTCGCCCCGGGCATCATAAGTCTCGCCATTGTATATATCCGATGTTAAAATAGGTCCGGTCGCAGCTTTCCAGGAATCATCCGTGATAATGGTCACCTCATCGCCGTCTTCATACCGGATCTCTAACTGGAGCAGTAAACCAGGCACCTCGCCGTAGTTGTTCCGGTTGTTTTCCCACCAGCCAAAATGGCCTCTGTACCAGCCATCGCCGAGAACCGAGCCAATGACATTTTCACCATCAACCAATCGGTCCGTCACATCGTAAACCTGGTACTGAAGCCTTTTACGATAATTCGTCCAGCCCGGCGTAAATACCTGGTCGCCGACTTTCCCGCCATTCAATTCAAGCTCATACAGGCCCAGGCAGGTAGCATAAATCCTTGCAGATTTTACTGCCCTTTCAATAGTGAAAGGCTTTCGAAAATATGCACACCGAGCCGATTTCTCGCGATCGTTTTCCCAGGGCTGAGTAATCCAGACGGCCTTCCAATCGGCCGTATCCAGCAGGGCCATTTCCCACCAGGGGATTTCTTTAGAAACGGCGTCATTGCCGTGATTATCCCAAACCTGAACCTGCCAGAAAATACGCTGTCTCGATTCGGGCGTTTTTCCTTCATATTCAATATGAATCGATTGATCAGATTCCTGCTTACCCGAATCCCAAAGCAGATCTTTTTCGTCTTTCAATTGACAGATAGCCGATGCCGCCGTGATTCGATAAGCCGTCTGTTTAACATCTCGCAGCTCGGATTCAATCCCCCAGCTTAAGCGAGGCTCGGCAATATCTATACCGAGTGGATTTACTTTGTACTCGCAGCGCAAATACCCGACGGTAAGCCGGCATGATTCACTATTTTCTTCCAGCATCGTGACTTCTTACATGAAGATTAAAGTGTAATACAATTTTATTGTTCTTTTTCTTCCAGTGACTTGCTCTTCATCCACAACGGGGCCGAACCGAACCACAGGACCATACCCACGATCATCAGATTATAATGCAATTTAAGATCGATAACACCTTTGAAGACAAGCATTGAGGGAACAATAGTCAGGGCAAGTCCCAAAAGAGAGATGATTTTCAGAATATTTTTCATTGTCCGGCCTCCCGGTATTGAACTTTGGATTTTCCGATCTTTTGTTGAATGATACAGAAGAGAAGGTAAAGCGTCACGGCAACGATCCATTCCGGCGCAATCAGTAACATCAGGTCTAACTTGATGTTCGCTAACCAGGGCGGCTGCCTGCCTTCGAGCAGTCTCGATAGCCAGAGGTAATTATCTTTGCCGTACATGAAAACCGAAAAAAGCAGTGCACCGATCCATGCGAACGTCGCCGGCCAGCTAATGGACAGTTTAGCTTTCTCGGCGTAGTCGTTGATCAGTCCTATTTTCGGGAATATCCAGATATCGATAAAAATGAACGCCCCGAGCGGCATAAAGAACAGCCCATAGTAAGCCACGATACGGTCAAGATTGTCGTTTACCGCCGGGATGCAGGCCGTTACTATCATGAATACGCCGGCCGCAAAGGTGACTTTCCAGCGTTTCCAGTTCGGTGTTGTCACCTGGATGGCAAGACCGGCTCGATACAGGGTCGGATTGGCGGTGGTCCAGCCCGCTATTACAACGCAAACGGCTCCGGCAAAGCCCGCTCCGAACAGGGCGATATTACCGGGCTTAGGATTGGTATTTCCAGCCGCTAAATAGGCGGCGCAAAGAATACCGGAACATACCCATGCGCCGTAATGCCCCAGGTACATCCCGAACGCCGAGGCGAAGCCCTGAGTCCATTTCTTCGCATAGCGGAAGATTGTTATATCGGCCATGCCGATGTGTTGTGTTGCGTTACACAGCCAGGCGAATCCCATCACGTGCCAGAATGTGTATTTGGTAGCCGTCCCCATCGGCACCCCTGTGAAGATTTTCTCGTTGGCCACTCGCCAGAAATCGCCGACAGAAGTGCAGCCAAGATCCGCGAGTACTGCAATTGCACCGGCGAAAAAGATAAGAACCATCCAGGGCGCGCATATTTTCGAAAAATGGGCGATTTTCTCGAATCCCAACACCGCCAATATGGCAATCACCGCCCCGACGACTACCGCCAGCAGCATCCACGGCACAGTCGGAAGCAAATCGCCGGCGGCCGGATTAGGTATGTTGAACGGGATCGAAACGGACGTCACGGCGACGTTGACCATTGCTCCGGCCAGCAGGCACAGGATGATTGCGTAAAACGCGCTATAGGCAATCATCAGGTAAGGGCCGCAAATCCTGCGAAGCTGCCAGTAGATTGTCAGACGAGTCTTGACACCCACGGGTGCGCATAACAGCGCCCAGCTAAGCACTGCTAAAAAATTACCGACTAACAGGCCGCCGAAAAAGTCGCCTGCCGAGACTCCGTGCATGACCATCAGCGGACCTAAGACGAATTCGGTCCCCGCGATGTGCTCGCCGGAGAACATCGCAATAAACGTCTTCCAGCCGTGCAGCTTATCTTTGGTTACAGGCTCGCGTTCGTATTCGTAGAGAGCGTCGAGCCGTTCGACGAGGGTTGATTTTTCCCCTGTGTTCATAGGCATTGACTCCGGAGACGAATTGTTCCGCCGCACAGACAACTCGGGTGACGGCTGCCGGCGTGAAGATATGATTGCATGGCTCCAAAACGGAGAGCTTAAGAAAAGTCCCTGAGTTAAAGAGGTTACCCATATATGTCATCAACGATGATTAAACCGGATTTAAATTGCTTTTATCTGTAATGAGCCGACCTTTGTCGATTATAAACGCCATCCCGTTATATATATAATCTGCAAAATAATCTTGTCTATTAATGGTAGCTATTCGAGCCGCCATAGATAAAACGCATGTGACCCACGTTCGGGATAATTCCGAAAGGGAATCGATCGAACGGCCTGAAACCGCTTGGCCAATAAACAAAAAGCGCCTTACCCACAAGATAATCGCGTGGCACTATACCGGCCCGGTAAGGAGGCAGGGTCGGATTTGCAATGCCCTCGGTACGCCACCACCTGCAGTCTTCGCTGTTCGGGCTATTGTCACCAAGCACGAAAAACTCGTCTTTTTTGAGCGGGAACGGCTTCTCGGTGGCTCTGCCCCAGGCCCCGCCCTGAGTTTCCGAAGTATAATGGATATCCCTGAAAACAGCAACGTGTGAGAGCGTGAGTTTTCCGGAACCGAATATTTCCACTTTCGGCCGGATAATCGCCCGCACCGGCCCTGCATCTTCAAGAGCGCGCCCCATATCGAAAGTCAGCTTCTCATCGCCGTATTCGAAAATCAGTTGATGGTCAACATTTGCTAATTTTACCAGCGTCCCGTTAAGCGGATCTATTACCAACGGCTCGATTGTCTTTCGAGCCAGCTCTACCGCTTCCTCACCCTCGGTGTTCTTAATGATAATCATCGCTCCTGAAAAATCCACCGACGCCTTGTAGAAGGTCTGATACTTACTCAGAGAGATGCCGATACTGCCTTTTTCACTGGCCGCCCGGCAATAAAAACGCACCATAAGGTCGCTGCAATATGGCATTTCTTTATTTCTGTTGGCGCTATTGTATGCATACATTGTTCTGAAATCGTTCGTGATTTTGGTGTTATAATACAAGGTATCGATTTGTCCCTCGGAACTGTCCAGGTAGAATAATGTCGGCCGGGACTCATTTATGCTCCATAGCGAAAAATCGGAGCGGCTGAAAGGCTGCTCCCATTTTTGTCCGTCATAAAGAGCCGTGTACTGATCTACGGGCTGATAATCATTGTCATAAACCGGAATCCACAATTCGTCCTGGACCCTGGGCGGTTTCCTGGCGATTTGCCCGTCGATATAGACGTCGCCGTCAATGATTTGAAGGGTTTCGCCCGGAAGGCCGATAAGCCGTTTAATGTAATTTATATTCGGATCGGTCGGAGTCTTGAACACTATTACATCCCATCGTTTCGGCTCAAGAAACTGATACAGACATTTCAGCACAAGTATCCTGTCTCCGTTGGCGACCGGCATAGGCATACCGGGATCCTGGGAATAACCGCAGCTCGGACATTTGGTCCTCGGCAGGGGGGCAAATCCCGAGGGGATTGTATCGTCATGCAGGCCGTAATCGCCCGGATTAAATCCGTAAGCATACTCATAACCGCATTGTCGGCAGCGCAGCCGAAAATGGGCACCTTTCAGGGTATCGGCCATACTGCCGGTCGGAATGCGAAATGCCTCCATTACGAACGCCCTGAAAACAAAGGCCAAAATGAAAGCGGTGATAAGCCATTCGAAAATATTCGCAACTTCTGCGGCCCTGTCTTTTTTTGCCTTCGGCGGCTTGCCGGAACCGCTTTTTTTAGTTTTGCTTCCGGACATAAACACTAATCCCGATGTAGAATAAATTCTGTTTTAATACAGAAAACGCCGATTATGCAAACAAATACGCCTGTGGTCAATAAACTATTTCGGATTCGGGCTATTTTTGGATAATAGTTTGCCGTTACAATATTTGTGATTTGGTAATTTTACGGGACATTATCTTGATTACTTCCCTCATCCACCCGGTCCATTATCCACGCCGCCGGGCTGTCTTTTACCCGTAAAATCAGCAACGGGAATGACGATATTCCACGAAAAGCCCCGGTTTCTGAAATATTATCAGTTTTTTTAAGAATATGAAAAATTTTATATAAAAATTGCTTGATGTATAGAAGTCTTTGTTGTATAGTGAGTTGCGGTATTTTAGAGTTTTACGATGCGAGTAATATGTTGTTTTGAGAGTTGAAAATGACCAATCCCTTTATACTACGACCTTTTTTATTGTAAACAGAAACCAGTTTCCTAACTGCTCCTTTCTGAAATGAGGTAGTCTATGGCAACAATTACAAAGAAAGAACTTATCGACCGAATTGCAGAACGTACACAAGCCAAAAGAGTAACGGTCAAGTGCATAGTCCAGGCATTCCTTGATGAGATTATTGGGGAACTGTGTCAGAATAACCGTTTGGAATTTCGAGACTTCGGTGTCTTTGAAACCCGAACACGAGCTTCAAGAGTCGCTCAGAATCCCAAGACCCTTGAGCGAGTAGAAGTTCCGGCAAAGCGTACGGTGAAATTTAAGATGGGTCGGCTGATGAGAGAGAATCTGTCTTCTCCCATGGTAAAACCGGCCGAGACGAAATAATATTTGGTAATATAACCGCCGTCCACAACAAAACGCAGTTACTTCCGTTTACCAGCAGTGAGCTTCAATAGTTTGTGGAGCGCGCAGTTGATAGTTTGTATTAGTTAAGCTGTTCAAAAGGAGCGTTTTATGTCTGACGGGAAAGTTAAGTGGTTCAACCCGAGAAAAGGTTATGGCTTTATCGCGACCGAAGACGGCCGTGATATTTTCGTCCACTACTCAAGTATTAAAGGTGACGGATACAAAACTCTTGCTGAAGGCGAGCCGGTCACTTTTGAAGTCGTTGAGGGTGACAAGGGGCTCAGGGCCGAAAATGTAACCGCCAAATCGGCCCAGGATACCCAAAAAGAAGAGTCGTAAAGTTGTTGTTGTTTGTTGCGGGCTTAAGGGGAGATTGCCGACAAATCATGTTTTTCAATTCCCTTGTTGCCTGACTCAGTTCAAAAAAGACAATCGCAACGGAAAATCGCCTGTACCATCCAAGGGTGGTCTTAAGGGGTCAGGGTGGATTTTATCCCCGGCTCCGAAGATGATAAAAGCTAAATAAAAGCAGCAAGATACATAAACTTATGAATGTTGTAAATTGTCAATCAGGTCTCGACTGTAATGTCCTTATGTTGAACAAACATTATATGCCGATCCGCATCGTCGGTGCCAGAAGGGCGTTTTCTCTGCTCTGGCGAGATCTTGCCGAAGTCGTTTCACTCGAAGAGGACCGGTATTCCAGCTATGATTTCCAGAGCTGGTGCGAGGTCAGCCGGTTCAGGCGAAATTTCGAGCCGGACGGACACGACTGGGTCTCAACCGTCAATATTTATATCGCCGTGCCACGAATCATCAGGCTGCTGTTCTACGACCGCCTGCCGAGAAACGAAGTTAAGTTCAATCGCAGAAACATTTTCGCCCGCGATAAAAACAGGTGTCAATACTGCGGCAGACGTTTCCCGACCAGCGAATTGTCACTCGACCACGTCATCCCCAGGAGCATGGGCGGCAAAGCAACGTGGGAAAATATCGTTTGTGCCTGCCCGGCGTGCAACGTTAAAAAGGGCGGCCAAACCCCGAAAATCGCAAGAATGAAACTTATCAAACATCCCATCAAGCCCAGACATAACCCGCTGGCCCACATCCACCTCGGCCACGAACGCTATAAAAGCTGGAAGCAATTCCTCGACCACGCCTACTGGTCGGTCGAACTGAAATAATGCCGTAACGACACTCGATTAACCCAACACTTAAGCCTGACAATGATGTTTTCCCGTGCAGAAACGGACTATCGAACATTTACTTGATGTCACTATGTCGAATGGTATATAATAAATGTAGGACCCTGAACGGACATTGGTGACAAATATGAAGAATTGTAAGAATAGCAAATCCCGGCTGTTTGCACTTTTGCTGTTGACTATCTCTATAGCGCCTGGCTATATAAAAGCGGGCGAAAATCTCTTAGTCAATCCGGGCTTCGAGTATGGAACGACTACAGGCTGGACCCATTGGGGCTGCAATCTGAGGGCGGTACAAGACCAGGTTCATTCCGGCGGTTTCAGTGTATTAGCCTCAAACAGAACTCAGAATTGGCAGGGGCCTGTTCAGTCCGTCCTTGGCGCAATGGAAAATGGTAAAACGTATAGTATTTCCGGCTGGGTCCGCCTGCAAAATGCCCCGGAAGACAGGATAGGAATAACAGTCAGCCAGACAGATCCGAGCACAACCCAATATCACGCTATAAACTTCTCCACCGGATACGACGACCAATGGATTCAGCTTTCCGGGAATCTCACTCTAAATGCAACGGACAATCTCACCGCATTGAACCTTTACTTCGAAGGGCCTGCACCCGGAGTAAATTTCTACCTCGACGATGCACAGGTTGCGGAATTCACCGTCGAGCAGCCGGAATCCTATGCCGCCGGTATAGTGGACGTCAATACCGTTTACCAGCAGCTCGAAGGTTTCGGGGCATCGGGAGCCTGGTATGAAGGCTGGCTGACCGCACACCCTTCGAGGAACGAAATTTATGATATTCTCTTCGGGCAGTTAGGCCTCGATATTTACAGGTTACGAAATACATACGAAATTTCCAGTGACTATATCACTTACTCGGCCCAAATCGTCGCCGCGGCGGAATCTTCCCTGGGCCGGCCGATAAAAATTATGATTTCCTCCTGGTCGCCGCCGGCTTACCTGAAAAGCAACGGCAGCACGGTACGCGGCACACTGAAAAAAGACGCCGACGGCAATTATATGTACGATGAGTTCGCCCGGTGGTGGGCGGACAGTCTGGACGAGTTTGCCGGCCGCGGTATAATTGCCGATTACGTCAATATACAAAACGAGCCGGATTTTGTCACCGACTGGGATACCTGCAAACTTACGCCGACCGAGACCGCGAATTCGGCAGGATATAATCTGGCATTCGAGGCGGTTTATCAGGAATTGTCTTCGAGAATGGATGACATGCCGAAGATGCTCGCCGCCGAGGCCTGCGGCTGCGGCGCAACACATGCATATATAAACGCTCTTATCGATCCCAATCATGCTTACGGCTATGCACATCATCTTTATGCCGACGGCGACTATGACAATCCCGACTCTTTCATTCCGGCCATGCAGAACTTTGCCGCCCGATACGGTGATAAGCCTTTGTTCCAGACGGAATATTCACGCGGCTCCGGCGAAGGGCCGTTCAGTGTGGCAATGGACCTGGCCCGACACATTCATAACAGTCTTGTCCACGAGGGGGCCTGTTCGTTTTTCTATTGGGACCTATTCTGGGGTGGCGAGGGCGGCTTAGTGACACTCGATAATCCCTGGCAGGCCAAGCCTGGTTATACCATCAACCATACGTATTACGCCTTCAAACAATATTCGGCATTTACCGATCCCGGGTGGTATCGCATCGAAGCTTTGACCGATTCGGATTGGCTGCGTATCTCCGCTTTTATCAGCCCCGATGCAAACGAATTAACCATTGTTGTCATCAACGTCTCGGACATCGACATCGATCTGTCACTTTCGTTGGGAGATTTTTCGTCGGATACTTCCGCCGTATATCGTACCGGCGAAACAGAAGGTGCCGCTTACATCGGCACGTTCGATCCATCGATACCGCTGACGCTTCCTCCGCAGACAATCACAACCGTTAGCCTGACCGGCAGCGATCCATCCCTGCCTGCACCAAGATTCGAACAGGGTGACTTGTGACCTGTTAGCCGACTCGCCGATGAACCTTTGTACTGCTCTGCGTCTTTAGCTCGTCCTTCGTGATTTTCTTTGTGTCATCCTGAACGGAGCGAAGAGAAGTGAAGGATCTGGCCAGCTAATTGTTTTTACATATACCGTCTTTTAATATCCGCATACGTAAAGCGCGTACTTGTGGCCAAGCCACGCGCTTTACGTATAAACTTCCTATTGCTATTTCTAAATGTTAATGTCGCATTATGTCATTCCTGCCCCTAAGGGGTAAACTCCAGCAGTCCCATTAGGGACACCTTGCGGTGGAATCCAGTCTATTGATTCTGGATTCCGCACCAAGCCTGACTTGAGCACAGCCTGTACTGAGCAGAGTCGAAGTGCCGTATAGGCACGGAATGACATGAAGAATGAAGTTAAACATATTTAATAGATACGGCGCTATGTCATCCCTGATTGTGAATGCAAGCCTATAACAACATAATCCTAAGAAGAAACATTCAAAAAATGCTAATAGTCCTTTTAACTAATCAAAAGGACTATTGACCTAATATTAAAAAATCATGAATGTTTAATTCTATATTTTCGATTCTCTATAAGGATTACCAGAGACTGGCTATTGTCTTCTGTATTCTGTTATACGGCTTCCGTACTTATTGACTTCCGACAGAGCACACAAGAATAACTCAGTACGAAACCTGTCCTGACCGGAGAAAAGCGGATCATAAATCCAAAAAATCTCGAATCATTAAAAAGCCGAATTTTTCAAGAGAAATAGGGATTTTAACATTATCGCTTGTGCATGTGAACACATGCACAAGCTTATAAGATAAATCGATAATAAAAGATGAAGGAGAATAATTTATCCTAGTTTATCATTCTTTGGTTTCGTGACTCTATGACTTTAGCCTCGCGGTTGTCGAAAGTGAAAAGTGAGGAATCTCTATTTTGTCCGCCGTGCCGGCTCCAGCCACCGTTGAATGAATAGCATTTTCTTAAAAAGATTATTTTAAATAATACTAATAGTCCTTTTGATTAATCAAAAGGACTATTGGCCTATTATGATACACACATAAGCGATGATTAATGCTTTATTCCGTCTTGAGCCTCCTATTATATGTGTTCTGTGTTTGATTCAAGAAAATTTGTCGGCATACATCATAGCTGCTATCAACGTCGAGCAGTTGCGGTTGCGAAACTCATGACGTCCAACGTTTGACGATAGTCGTAACTCGCCCCATAGGGGCGAGCCGCGTCAGACGATAAACGATAGACCTGTCGTTGTCACTTCCAGCGAAGGTTCATCCTTCGTAGTAGTGCCTTGTTGCCTCCCCCATAGGTACTACGGAGAATGGATTGTTTAGTTCTCCATCGTTGCAGCTGATTTTATAGTCATACTACACACTGCGTAGTATGGCTTAATATTTCTTATATAGTGATGTATTAATCCAATGCTCCTTATTCGTCTGTTGTTTCTGCCTATGACACACACAAGGTGGAACGCAGCAAAACGGAGTCGAGTAATATGTTCTGTACGGCTGTTTTTAGAGCTTATACCTCACACTGCGTAGTATGGCTTAACTAGAACTCATCCCAAAACCTGTTTTGTGACGAGATTGAGCGAAAATTTCGTGGTCAAGGCCGGAGGTGGAAAAGGCTCGGAGGCGTGCTTCAGGCACGTTGAGAACCTTTTTCGCCGACAACGCAGATCCACGGAATTTGCAGCAAATCGCAGTAGGAAGAGGTTTTGGGATGAGTTCTAATCTTTCTCCTGTAATATAACAAACCCTATACCGTATCCGCTGTACGCTGACTTATGTTATTTCCACTATAATTTTTGCAGTTCTTCTTCGATGCGGATAAATTTTCCGGCTTCGGCCGACGGCCGTCGCCGAGACAGGTACTGTGCCGTCAAGCTTATAAAAGTTTTTATAAGAAGCACGAATTACAAAATACTAGTTTCTAAACAAATCTAAAATCCTAAGGCTTCAAATTCAAAATACCTTGTTTTTTTCATTTGAATTTAGATCATTAGAGATTGCTTCGTATTTCGAAATTCGATATTCGGATTTAATTCAGTTTCCTGCCGCCCCCACTGTCTCTACGAGACAAGACGTTGGGGGGCAGGCCTTTTGGGGTCGTGGTTGTCGAAGGTGAAAAGTGACAGTTTGCCCCCATGGAGCGAGTTGTCATTCTGAGCGCACTGTAAAGTGCCCCCAGAAAGCGAAGAATCTCTCTTTCATCTGCAGTGTGTAGCTATCCCATTCATTCGCAAAAAGAAGAACTTTATGGAACCTAAAGCATGTTGCTTATAGTAATACCTTTCAGTAAAAGTTCTTAATTTAGCCTAATTTAACCTTTTATCACTTGTTAAAATTTTCTGAGAGAAAAACAGGGTGGTTAGAAACCATCAATCATAAACTAACATCATAGCGTCGTACTAATGCATTATCTAAACGGATAAATTCATTTGAATTCAATCTATCACCGTTTCGAGCTGCAAGCACACAAACATTTTGTTGATGTGGTAATTTTTCGAAATGAGCAGACCCAAAAGCAATTCCTCCATTGACATTGAGGACGCTCGAAGCTTTTTGTAAGCCGTGACGTTGCCAATAACTTGTTCTATTTCCTCGACCAAAAAAATGGATTGTTGCAAGGCTAATAGACGATTGATTTACGAGTTCCCTCCAGCTTCGTAAATTCTCATTTATAGCTGTGATTACATAATTTTTATCAATTTCTCTATTTAACGGTTCATTATTTCCAATGTCAAATAAGCGTATGTATCTACCTCGTGGACCTGTAGCTTTATTTTCTGTGCAACCAAACATATCATAACAAGAGCATAATAATGCTGTTTTATCATTTCCTAAAGGCGCAAGACGCATTTTTGAAACGATATCTTGAGCATATACCACAAAACGATTTTTTTCACATGGTGCTGGAAAAATTTTTCTGCCTATGCCAGTAATACCTTGACTGTTCCAAGACACACATAACTGATCAGCAGCATATTGCCGCTCTTTAATGCTATCTACTCCTACTATAATGGTAGCTTCAAGTTCAAAAGCCACTTCAACGCATGCAGTTGAAAAACTCTGTCGAGACAGCATCTCAACACGATCATCATGATTCATCGGTCCCACATGTTGTGGTAGATGAAAGAATCCTCCAGGGAAAAGGATAATTTGTGGAATCCATTTTTGCTGATTAATTATGGCAGAAACACTTCTAAAGATTTCAATCCTGTCATAATTTTGCTGAACAGCAGTAACTGGTTTCCCAGCAAAGCATACAGTCACAACTCTCATAATTTTTCTTTCATATACTTTGAAAATATTATTAGAACATTTCTGTCATTGGGATTTAAGAACACCAGTCACAATCTCTAAACATAGGTAAATATTATGGACTTTTACTAATTTATTCAGTTGATACTGGTACGCCAATGAAGTAACTTATACGTTCCTATTCGTATTACTGCTGGTCCTCTGTTAACTCCTGCATTTCCTTTTTTAGTTTATGCTGTGTTTTATCGATTAAATCTGACGAATCTGAATCTATCTCCAAAGTAATTGGAAATGAATACTCATCTGATGTATATATAAGGTCAATCATTTTATCATCAACTGACTTCCAGGATATTTTACGGAAATCCACAGTTCTGCAAGGATGCCTGGATTCCAGACAAAATTCTTGAAAATCTTCTTTCGATTTTGGGAAGTTTCCCTTGATTTTATGATATTTGTCCAATCCGCTTACTATTTTGTTCGCCTCTTCTATCGCTAATGGCTGTTGAGTTGGCTCCGGCTTAATGTGCTCCGATTGGTGACATCCAAAGAAAATTGCGACCGGTAGAATAATCACCAATAACATATATAATATGTATTGAGTTTTCATATTCATTAGTTGTATTAAATATTCAGGAACGTCATCGATCTATTACTTATTTATTTACTGTCTTTGGTTCCTTATATTTAAGATGGTTAAAGGGCTGAGCTTTTCCCGTATGCGTATCAAAGCGCAGTCGTATAACTTGAGAATCCGACGACCATCCGCAAGCTCTTTTCGCCATCGCCTAGTGGATATTGTATCAAACCAACCCGGAAAATACAACCAATCAGAGCCGGCATCGAATTTTACGAAAAAGGTCCCGAAATGGCGTTAATACATTAGAACAGCCAGTTTTTATAGGGCTTTTTGAAAACTGCTGACTTTACGCCGGATAGCCCACCGTCTGGGAAAATAGCACATGTTGTTCGTGTCGCAGCTTGAATTCTACCGGGGAGTTCTCTTTGTTGCAGTTATGAAACCATGCCGCCAAACCATGCGAAGCGGCGAACAAATAAACGTTCCCGGCAATCAAACCCACAGCGACATAATAATAGGACTTCTGCACTTCCGGGTCTTTCAAACCCGGCTCCTGGAACGGGGCATCTTTGTACTTGTCGATATCGACGACATAGAAAATATTGACCGGGGCCGTCGCCGCTGCTCCACGCCTGTTGGACCTTCGGCGAAAGTCACCTGCGACGATCGGTTTTAGACGGTGCGGGACAGCTTCGTAGAGATAGACGCCTTCGGGAAGAGCGACATAAAGATCGATTTCCTGCGAGTTGCTGGCCGATGCCGCCGTTCTGCCAGTCCGGCCGCGTAATGACCCTTGTTCACGGTTCACACCAAACGCCGCCCATAAAAGATTAGATAGCACCTGTGGCGGCAGCTCTTTGGAGCTGATGTTCCGTTCGGTTTTTCGTTCCTTCAGGGCCGCCAATACGGACTTTCCACCGTCGGTCTGTGGTTCGACGAGCGTAATCGGCTGCAACTGTTCGGCCGAGTCGGATGTAGTTCTGGCTTTTTCGGTCTGGGAAAAGCCGGAAGTTGCGCCTGCCAGCACGGCGTATGCCGGCACGGATTTCAGGAATGTTCTGCGATTCATCGTTAGTCTCCTTTGACAAATATCTTTTGTACGTTTTTAACCGGTCTCTTATCGTTCGATAAATCATTATCCGGAATCCTGTGAAGAAATTCCACAATTAATTACTACTCAGAAATCAGGATAAATGAATGGATTTGTCGGTTATTCTCGATCTCTAATCGAAGCCGTATCTTTCTATGGCCTCTTTTCGGATATGGGCCATAATCAGAGGATAGTGTATGACCGGTTCGACGCGTTTTTTTCGCCGATGTCCCTCGGGGTATGCAATATCGAGGATGGCATTCGCCTCCCATATATTCGGTTTAATCTCGAATCGAACCGAGAATCCGTATTCGCGAACAAAATCGAGTCCGGGCACCGGAAACGATTCGGCCTGTGCTCCCTTGCATTCGGAGACGGAAGGAATCAGTATCGGCGTAACAAAACCGTCGTCGAGGCCCAGATCGAAGTTCCTCTTTTTCATGGCTATCCAGTAGAAATCGCCCGTAAACCACGGCCCTTTGACGCTTTCGGAGGCATGTCTCGATACGCCGGCGGACTGAACATCCAACCGGCGAAGCTCGCGGTCAAAAGCCAATGTCACCGCCTCGTTGTACGTATGCTCCGTGTCCTCGAGGGCCAGGGCGGCAATGTGCGTGCCGAACAGATTTGAGAACGTCTCTTCCCACGTGAATGCTGAGGGATATTCCGGCTCCAGTCCTTTGCTCTTGAAACCGAACCATGTGATAATCTCGTGCCATGTAACCGCTGTAAAAGCCAGGTATCGGCCGAGACCGATGGAGAGTTCGTATGCGATTCTTTCCCTATCCTGGCGTGACATATCGTTCCAGTTATCAGGGTAAGTCACCAGTACATAATATCGCGAAGGCTCGTACAGCCTGAATGAAAACTCGGTATCGTTTTTGATTATCTGCTTAAAAGTTTTCGCGGCGAGAAATACCGTCCAGTCGGCGGCTTTACGCGCATGGCCGATGTCAATCGCACCCGCTTTGCACGTATAAACTATGCCGTTTCTTTCCGAGAGGTTGGGGCAATATCCGTGCTGACCCAGGTCATTAGGGCCGGAAAAGACCGTTCCCAGCGTCGGGCTTGGTAAATATCCCACTCGAATCCGCGGGCTGGCATTAAGTCCGTCAAGAATCAACTGTGCCCCCGTCTTCAATTCGGGGTCTTTGGTCCGGGCCTGATACAGATTCGCCCCGGCCCAGGTCAGTGCTTCCTGGCAGCCGGATGTAAATATAAGTAAAAGCAACGAAATAATAACCAGCCAACGCAACTTCATGTATTCATCCCGTTCTGCGAACTAAATTAATCCAGATGTTTGAAGCTAAGCAATATTTCCTCCAGGGACTTTTTCGGTCCCCTGCAAACATAAATAGGCAGATACCGTTCATAAATTATAGCCAATTCACAATCGAGGTGAGCGCGTTGCTCAACACTATTAAACTGCTCTTTTAATTTCTCAACGTCAATACCCAATGAAATCACAACATCGGCCGAATATCCTCTCGTACCCCAGAAGAAATATTGAAGATGCCCGCTTATCGGCCTTGGAAGATCGTATTTTTCGCCATAGAGCCATATCGCCCCGGCTTCTCCATAATTTCCCGTCAGGATACAGGCTTCGGAGCGTTCCCGGTCATTTAATGTATTGTAAACTTCCGCCACAGTTGCGGTCATTTCCTCCCAGCCGAAGCGGTCTGCAAAATGCTGATGAAGCCGCCCGATTCTTTGCCGTTCTCCTTTTACTCCCATGTACACGCCTCTTCCCGAAACTTTTAGCAGCACTTCGATCGGCAAAACGGGTCTTACGAACGGGACGCTCAGAAGCCCCATCAAAAATATCGCTGCGACTGGTATTCTCTTGAGCCATACAAAATGATGCCTGTTCGCAAACGCCTCGAAGCAAACGGCCCCTCCGGCGAACAAAACAGTGTAAAACGGGGCGAGTAGATAAAATTTTACCTCCATATAAATACAAAGAAGCAGGACAATAAAATATGCGTATCCGATGACCCTGAATTTTTTCCCGCTCCTGTTGAAAATAAAATAATAAATTCCCGAAATCCAGACAGGAGCGGCCAGAGGATTCATTACCACAATCTGATTTTTTATAAATTCCACAGGCGTTGACGGCCACGTCTTGCCGGTCGCATAATTTTTATAATACTCCAAAGCAGGCAGACTCTCTTTGATCTGCCAGAGAATATAAGGGGAAAAAATCAAAAATGCCAGCAGCGCAGCTATCCATAGCTGCGGACAAAGAAAATATTTCCTGTCTTTTGTCATCAACAAAGACAGGCATATCCCGAACCCGAGGTAAAGAATCGAGATTTTCGTCATCAGGCCGATTCCGGCGACAATGCCGAAATATATCCAGTATTTTTTGTCCTGAGTTTTGAGAATCAGCACCAGCACGTAAAGCAACAATGTCCAGCAAAGCTTGTCGAATGCATCGTAGGTATAAACAGTTTCGAAGCACAGGAAGATAGGGGCCAGAGTGACACACGTGAGCGCAAGCAGTTTTGCATATATGCCGCCTCCCAATTCTTTGACCATCAGGTACACCAACCAAACAACCAAGGCCCCGCAAACGGCGGGCAGAAGATGCAATGAAATAAACGACGTGCCTAAAAAGAACCTCACCGCGGCGAGAAAAAAGGGGACAAGAGGCGGGACATCCACGTAACCGAAATCCAAATTATCGCTTAGCGCGATATAGTACAGCTCGTCCCGGAAATAACCGTACTCAATTGGAAGCAGGCATAGAATTAATTTCAAGACGACAAAATATATAACGACGGCTTTTTCTCCGAGGAATCTTTCCCTGGAAAAAAATCTCTGGCTCATATTCTCAATCCTTTATTTTTATTAAAGGTTTTGAGTATTACAGATTGCCTCCGGAGATGCAACAATAAATTTACACTGTACACCGCCGGGACCTGTACTGGGGGATTATAAATCGCTCCCTCTTTTTGAAAGGCCGAAAAGTGATCTGAAGTAACACTTGATCCATGTCCAGTGCAGGGCCAGATGGATAAGCATCAAAGCGATAAATGCAACGGACATATAAAAATGGATATCACCCCATTCGTGTCGTGTCATCGACCACAATGATTTAACGTGGCCGGCGCCTTGTCCGCCGTGAAGCTCCTGTCCGCGACCGCCTGTGCCGGGCGGCAGAACATACTTGATAATAAAACCGGTAAAAATCAAGCCGAGCAAATCAATAAAGCCGGCCAAATCGACGATAAAATTCACTGTTATGCGTCTGAGCATATCTATCCCCTGAAAATAACCGTATCAAACCATTTTCAGAACCATTATCACGAAAAATTATGTTATGTCTATAACGTAAATCGCCCCGGAATGTTCGTTTTAATTTTAATGAGATGATTTTTTGTCCGCAGACCTGATTATTCAATGAGAAGTTCCACCCCAAACCGCAATTTCACAGCCGGTGCAATGGGATGAAAAGTGAGCGAATGAACTAAAAGATTATGACTCGTTGTAAGGCCGGGCATATCGAGCCTGTTTTCGCGTCAGGTTAAATTATGTGGAGAAAGACTAATCCGCCTGTTTAATCGAACACGACTATTTTCAGGACAAATATCTCATTTATTTTTCGAGCTTATCTTCCGCCTTTGTGCTTTTAGACTTCGGCCCGTCGAATATGGTCACATCGAAAGCTTCTTGCTCCTCCTTCGACAAGACCGGCTGGGTTATAATCTTCGGCGTTATAAACACTACCAGCTCGGTGATGACTGTAGATTCACCCTCGAATTTGAACAATGTCCCGAGTATAGGTATGTCGCCGAGCAGAGGCACCTTGTTGATCTGCTGGGTAGTATCTTTCTTTCGCAGGCCGCCCAGCACGACAGCGTGGCCGTCTCGCACCAGCGCTATCGTATCGACTTTACGTGTGTCAACAATAGGCACGTCACTCGATGAAACCTGAACCTGGCCGATTACGACGCCGAACTCCGGCAGAATACGCATCCTCACCATGCCGTCTCTTGTTACATGGGGAGTGACACCGAGTTTAATACCGACGTTTTTGAATTTGACCGTTTCGGTTATGGTGGCGCCGGTAATGGTTCGCTCGACATAGGGATGTTCGGTAACGATATCGAACAGGGCCGTCTCGTTATCAAGAACCAAAATTCTCGGATTCGCAAGCAGCTTGGCATTAATGTTTTCCTGCTCGGCTCTGAGTTGTGCAAAGATGTCGGCATGTTTGTTGAGTATGCCAAACTGCAGATAGCCCTCTGTAGCGGCGGCGGTTTTACTTGTCCCGGCATTGAATCCCGCATGAAGGGCAGAGTCGGTTATACTGGAGACGTAAGTATCGGTGCCGTCTTTGCTGACCGTTATGTCGTCATCGATGGGAAAACCGCTGGTGTTGAAGTTCGTCCGCCGGCTGGCGTACCAGTCGATACCGAGATCGAGATTGTCCTTGCTGGTGATATCGTAAATTCTCACCTCCACAAGCACCTGTGGTGTGATGCGGTCGATTTTTTCAATCAGTTTCGCGATATCTCTGACTTTGTTTTCGGTATCGGTGACAATTATATGGCTGGTGCCCTGGATGGAGGATACCGAGCCCTGAGGCGACTTGAATTTGTCCAGTGCCTTGACGACCTCGACAACATCCGCATAAATAATCTCGAAAGTCTCGGTTATCAGCCTTTCGGATATTTCGGGAATTTCCTCTCGCGATAGTATCCGGACCACATTTTCGCCTTTTATGGCGGCGCAGCCGTGCACGTCGAGAACACTCTGCAGAGCTTCTTCGACCGAGACACTGGTAAGCGTAACCGTCACATTGCCGGTAACATTCGGGCTTTTGATAAAATCCACGTCCACCTGCTCGGCGAGCTGTCTTATAACCATCTCGATAGGAACGTCACTGACGTCGATAGATACCTTTTTCTGCATCCTCATCTCAAGCTGGCTCAACGGCTTTTCATCCGCCACGTCATCTTCAATTGCGTCAACAGCACCGGATGTAATACAGCAGGAACCAATAATCGCCCAAACGGATAATATCCTGAATATCGTGATTTTTTTCATAAAGTTTTTCATAATATTTCCTTTACAACATCTTAATTTTTGATCAAATATCTTAATTGCCTGTATTCGTTCAACTTTGTAATTCATTGTGAACCAGGCACGGCAAAATTTCCATGCCCATTCTTCTCAACGTATTTTATCCACCTCCGCATCCGGTTTTATTTGCTCCAGTTCTTCCTGATCCATCTGTAATTCCGCCACTTTTTTCGTCCACCTTCTTCCATCTTTCTCGAAGACTACAAAGTCCCGGTCGATTTGTACAATAGTGGCATTGTCAATCTTGTCGTTCAGGTGTAAGATCTTATTGCCGATAACGGCAGATGGTTTGTCCTGGCTGTAGAGAATTCCCCTGACACTGAGCATCTCTATATTATTGGAATCGGTCTGCCACATATTAGGCATGGCGGTCCGAACCCCCGGTTTAATGGGATCCCTTATCTGCATCGGTATCGGTTCCGGAATCCGCCAGTCGATTTCACCATCGGAACGAACGGCCGTGGTAACAGACGAATCATCATTTGTGGAACCTTCCGTTTCCTGCGGGGCTTTGCTCAGCACCTGTCTGAACATGAAAATCATTATAATAAAAAGGATTGGAATCAAAATGACCATTACTTTCTGCTTTGTGTTATTGACTCCCGGTTCTTCCTTGAAGAGTTTACCTTTTATCTGCTGCCAAAGGCCGGGCCCCTGCATAGAAGGGTTGGTTTCAAACTGTTCTTTCGTATTATCTGCACGCGATGACTGTCCAAGCTGATACGGATTCGAATCCCGGCTATCGTTCATCAAGCCTTTAGCCTGTCTCTCGCCCTGCGAAATCGGTCCGCTCCTGAAAACCGACGCAGATTCGTTCTGTGGACCCGCCTTATTCTCTTGGTCATGCGTATCCATTATATTATCTCCTTATCGAAGCCCTTTTGCTCGACTTGTTCTAATTCCAACTTTCTCATATTATATTTTCTCATATTTTTTTATCCGATATCGGCTGCATAGATTTTGCCGTGGCATTATTGTCCTGCTGCTTTTTAATAAGAGCCGCCACATCCATATCCACCTGATAGGCCGACTCGTTCTGATTCGACTGCATTAATTTAAACTCGTTCACAAAAAGAACGGGATGATGCCTCTCTAAAGCATTCAGGAAAGCGGCAAACTGGCTGAATCCGGCGGTGAAACTGATGTTAATACGGCTCTCGGAAATATTTTTAGCAAGGTCCTTATCCGAAACCAGACGCTCTTTTTCTTTTTCGACGTTTAGTGAAGCAACATTCTTTTCGCGGGCGATTCGGCTTATATCGAATATCAGGTCGGCCGAATTTTCGACGTCGGTAATGAAAACGCCAAGGTCGTTTCGCAAAATCCCGATTTGCTCGAGCAGCCTGTTTTGGGTTTCCTCGCGTGCCGCATTCCGCGCGAATTCATACGTCTGTTTTTTCTCGTCAAATTCACCTTCGAGCCTATTTCTGGCCCGGTTTTGCGGCCCAAGAACGAGTATATAAATCAGGACGAACAAAACCAGACAGGCCGCCCATATAACAGCCGATATCTTAAGATTTTTTTTAAGTGCTTTCGGAATAACCATGCTATAACTCAGCCTTAAAGACACAATTAATCATGTAATAGACAACATCCTGCCCTCCGAGTGTGCCGGATTCTTTCGAAACGTCGGCCTTTTCGAGTTTCGGGCCGAGAAAAGACGAAGAACAGAGATAATCACGAAATTCTTTAACCGCCTGGTCACTGTCGGCTCGCGAGCTGTCGCTAACCGTAACCCGCATACTTGTAACAGATGCATCGATTTCCGTCATTTTGCCGGGCTTATCTTTATTCGGAACTTTTTTCTTCACGATGTTCTGCTCTACTTCCAGCTCCGTCAATATAACCGAGCGGGGCATATTTTCGACCAATGTAGTTAAAACCGGTGACCACTGACTGAATTTTCCTATCGTGGATTTAACTTCCGACAGGCAAACATTGTAATGGAATTTCTCTCTTTCCAATGCTCTCTGCAGCTCTATAACGTCGGACAATCCCTTAACCTTTTCATCCAGCACGGCTATTTCCTTGGCCTTCAGGGACATCACGACTTTGCTATTCAGATACAATCCTCCAAGTGTAATTGCGATAACAATCGGCACGGCGGCGGTTATCACGGCACAAGCCACGCCGGCGGGACCGCTTCTGAACGGGATACCCTCTCTCTTGAGCAGATCTATTGTGAATATAGTTTTCGTTGCTCTGTCGTTCATGTTTTTTCTCACTGGTTTTTCTCAATAGACCTCATGGCAAGACCGGCTGCAACCGCCATTGCCGGGCCTTTCTTGCTGAAAAAGTCCCCGTATCGATCAGACGTATGGCAAAGCTCACTGTCAAACGGATTCCACAGACGCGCTTCTATCCCGAGACGACGAGACAATAAATCGACAAAACCTCCCGTCGGGGCAAAACCGCCGCATACAAATACTTTTTCGATTTGCTTCGATTTTTCACTGGCTGCATAAAAACGCAGAGTCTCGGCCACATCTGCTATCACTTCGTCACAGGCCCTTTCCAGGCTGTCGCCGAGACCTGTCCCGCCGTTCGGTGAATCACCGAACAAAATCCCCGTGACCGCTTCCGGCGATGTGTTTTCTGCTTCTGCAATACGAGCGATTATATAATCACCCGCACGAGCCATTTCGCGGATAAACGGCCAACCTTCATCACTCATAATCGCAAGGGTAGTATAAGAGCCGCCGACATTCAGAATTGCCGTCGTCGATTTCTCATGCTCGTTGACGAGATTGTTGAAACAGTTCAATAATGCCAGCCCGTCAACATCCATCAGGACGCACTTAAGTCCGGCTTTTTGAGCCAGATGCCTTTTACCCTTTATCAACGTATTCGTGGCTGCCACCAGGATACCCTTGGTTTTGTCATTGCCGTTAGGTATTAGTTGATAATCGACAACAGCCTGTTCCGGATTGAACGGACAAACCAGCGACGCTTCAAGGGATACTGCTCCTTCTATTTCATCTTCTGGTAACAAGGGAAACTCGAAATCCCGCACCGCGATTTCCGGGCCGCCGATCCCGCAAACAGCTAACTTCGTTCTGAGTTTATTTCCGGTCTTTAACCTGGTTGTTACATAGCAGTCATGGATTGCTTTGACTACTTTCGCATCTGTTCCGCCGTGCCCCCCGGAGTTGTTGCGTCGGTCTGCTATCTGTGATATGCCGGCTGCGGTCACCTTGTAGCCGGAATTGTCTTTACACAAAGCGACTATTTTGACGGCCGAACTTCCGATATCCAGGCCACAGACATCGTTCCTATTTAAATTAAGTATCTGCTTCAAATTCATAAAACCTTAGTCGGCTTAACGGCCATAGCATATTACTGAAAAGCCGATAAACTTTCCGGTAATATTAGGAGGTGAATGTTATGCGGGTGCTACGTCCTAAAAAATAAACGACCTTGGAAAATTTTTGATTGGTTGGTTTTATTATGTTACTAAATGACGAAAGGCGTCCATCGTTGAAAATCAATTTTGAAAGGATTTTTAGAGGCCGCAGATAGGTTATAGGACGTATTGTTATGCGCGAAAAAAAAAACGGCTCTGGCGGGATTTACCCCCCGACCAAAACCGTAATTTTTGAAATTGACAATCTATATGCCGGGATTAATCGTAACTGACCGGTCGATAATCGTGCCAGCCGGCAGGAGCGGGAATGAACTTGCCCTGCAGCCATATATCACCGGGCAAAATGCCTTCGAGCACCCTGCTGTCAAAATAGTAGTACTTAAGAAATCCGTCATTGCCTACTAAACCGACTGCGCCTCGAATTGCCTCTGTGATAGTGCCGCGAAGAATTAAATCATCCTGTTTTCCGCTGTACTCCTTTCTATCTCCGACATTTTCCGCTCCCCAGCCTCCTCCACCGACCGTCAGGGCTGCCTCAACCACCACCTGGTCCGGCAATACCCTGTCGTATTCTTTTGGTTCTGTTTCCTGATATACTTTTTGCCAATGTCCGCTAATAAGCTTCCATACCCATTCACCACCACTAGATTCATCCTGCAAACCGATTGGTTCATACTCAAGACCGGAATATCCGCTCGGCTCCCCGGAACTACTGGATAAGCCCGGGTCAATTACCTTGATTACGCCCTCAGCGACAAGACCGAGAATATTGGTATTATCCGCCGACGGCTTTCCGTCAACATCGTGCGAGCCGTCAACCGTTATGGAATCAGCTATCCAGATATTACCCGATGCCACCACGGAAATCCTGCCTTTTACTACCTGGCTCCCACCATAGCTGGACAGGTCGCCGCCGATAACGACATTACCATCTACATAAATCTGTCCACCCGGTTCGGACTCGACGCCGCCGAAATCCTGAGTGACATAAGTCTCTTCAAGCGACAGAACGGTCCTCTGGCCCGTCGTTTCCGCGTTTTCCGGGATATAATGATAACCGTAAATATCGTATTTCTCGTACTTTTTTCCATCGGTGCCGGGTTTAATCTTATAGTCGTAAGTACCTGCTGTGTTACCCCTGACGGTACAATCATTTGTGATACGGACTTTGCCTACCTCGTCTTCCACAAAGAATTCAAGCTGAACCGCGGCATTAGGATTCGTAACAGACGCGTTAGCAACCGGTGAAAATCTGCACTGTACTTTTGTGCTGTCTTTAAAGCGGTCTATCTTGTTCTGAACCGTACCTGTATCCGTTACTCTGTTATCAGGCTGGTCAAAAAGAATTCCATTATCGAACATCTCCAGAACCGATCCGTACTTATCACTGTCGTGATCGTTATATCTCGATTCACCCATCCCGACTGTTTGCATAAACTGCGGATCGCCGCTCACGTGAATATCGATATCATCCGGGCTGTCTTCCTGGTCGTTTATATGGAGCGGCATATCAATTACTTCTCCATCGGCAAAATAGACCTCAATTGTGCTGCTGCTGCCGGTCGGAACCTCACATTTACCCATATCCCAGCCGCTCAACGCCTGGAGGACCAAAACATCAACCGCCCTCGTGAATTCGCCGCAATGACCGGTGGACAAAACTCTATAAACCGGGCGATAGCCGGCAAATGTATAGAGCATAACCTGGTAATTGGCATCACCACTGGGCAAATTAAGTCCGCCGCTTGTGCCGGGATCCTCTTGTTGAATCGCACTGAGCATATCCTTATTCTGGCTCATCCAGAAAATCGCCTTTTCATAGCCCGCTTCGGCAGCAAGCATTGCAACAGCCTCATTTTTCGTTTGGATGGCTCTATGCCTGACTCCATAAGCGACTTTCAACATGCCTATCCCCAAAAAGGACAACACCACGACCGATATAACAACCAGGACAAGTGATGAGCCTTTCCGGCGGTTACGGATTATCAGTGGAAATGAATGCGGTTTTGATTTTTGAATTTCCACAATATCAATCCTCCAAAACACTGTATTTATACTCGTCTCGGCGAAGGCTGCGGCCGGAGACGGACTCACCTCGGCCACATATTACGCATTAACGTTGAGGTCACTATTTTAACAGTCTCATCGGTTTCAGGGTCCGTCAGGTTAATATTTATTCGAACGCTTCCCTGACCCACGCCGTTTACTACCGTGTGACTAAACGCACCGACCTCGCAATCTTCATCTATAGATACGTTTTCCGCAAGAACTTCCGTAGTTACACCTGTAGTATTTCTGGCGCCGCCGTCGTCCGGCACCCCACCGGGCGGATAAGGACCATAGTCAACTTTCAACTCGTCGCCGTCGATATAAAACAAAGCGTAAGCAGTCGCTTTCTTTGAGGTATCCATCAAATTATAACTATCTGTTTCGTCGAGGGCGACGTCCCAGTACCTGAATTCCACTGCGTCCCCGGAAACAACTTCCTGCGGATCCGATGTTTGCGGTAACGCCGGCAAAAAAGCATCGCCGGTGGACTTATAAAGTTTGTAACTAAGTCGGTTCGCCTTTCTCCCGACACTGCCGAATGTCAGGGTGGTCACCATTGCATCCTGTCTGATTTTCTTGTTTGCCGAATCGTAAATACTATGCCAGCCGCGATTACCACCGATTAAAAGAACTCCAACGGCCAATACAATCATCGAATTCAGTACCATAGCGAGAGATATTTCGACCAGCGTTACGCCGGAACAAAAACGGTATTTTCTCTTTTGAATTCGGTTTTTCATCTCCGGTACCTCGTTACTTTATTTTGAAAAATTTGTCGTTGACACCGCTAACGTTCTAACCGCCTGCCCCGTCAATCCGTACATAGGTCGTAAGAATCACGGGCTTAAGGCCTTCATACTGCTTCTTTATTGTTTCATCCTGCCAGGTCGAGCCGAATTGCACTTCAATATTAAGCTGTCGCAGTATTACTCCCGATACGGCATCCTGGGCGACATCTACCCATGTAAGCATGACCATCATCGGAATACCATCGACCGTGATGTCATGTACGGCATCATGAAGCGGAGCACCGTTTCCAACTCCCTGGCCCTGGCTGAAGTGAGACGGGATCGGCAGCGGCGAAGAAAAACCAAGCCCGAGAGTCTGTGGATTATATTCCTTGGAGCCGCCGGTACTTTTCCAGTCTTCAAGCAGCAGCAGACCGATGCGAGTGGCAATTACCTGGGCACGAGCCTTTTGGGCGTCTTTAGCGGCAAAATATTGATAGCTTAACGCCCCCGTAGAGGAAATGACCAAAATGGCTATCGCCGCCATCACTTCGATTAACGTTACTGCTCGTGCAAATCTTCGTTTACGAATCTTCATAATTTCCATCCCGTTTTAATTCTGTCGGTCCATTAATTCGGATTTATGAACCTGCCATATTCGTTATTGTACTGAGCAGCTATTGCATTGATGTAATTTATCGCGAGAGATGTAACTGATTTTACAGGCTTATCTATTATCCGCGTATAGAACTCATACTATTTAAAATATACTACAAAAAAATCATAAACAAAAATATTTATTGGGAAAAATAATATTCCGCTTAATATAAATTCATTCGTTTTAAGGATCGACTCACACCGGAATCAAGAAGACAAACCTGGGTGCCTAAACAACAAACCGACTCTTTTTTTCGGAATTTCGGGTATCTTAAAACATAGTGGCTATAGTCACCGGGACCATAGCCACCACTGCTTCAATCAAAGTAATTACTTTGAGCGACTCATGCCGCCTGACAATCAATTCAAACTCCCTGTTTGCCATGGTTGTCCTTGTTATGATATACAGGAGACCAAAAATATCCGTACATCCTCTCGCCGCAGGGCGATGGGCCGGTCCCCTGCAGGCATTACCGATTCTTACAGCTTTACCCATGTACCATTAGGATTCAGCCTATATGAGCCGGCCGGAGAATCGGCTTTGCTGCTGCCGGTAACCGTGATTGTGGCTATACCTGTCGCATCGACTCCGGAAACGGTATAATCATCGGACTCGAAATAGGTACCTTCACAATCCGTAGCGCTAAAGCCCAGAGCAGACTGCGTAGGGCCATCATCAAGTTGATTGCCGATAAGACCCTGTGCAGTTACGACGCTCGTCTCAGCGGCATAGGCACGAACTGCGGTCCGGATTGTACCCGCCGTGGCATTGGCCTCGGACCATTTGGCCTTGTCGATACGGCCCTGCATCAGTGGAATCGCCACTGCCGCAAGAATACCGACGATGAGAATAACCACCATCAACTCCACCAGTGTGAAACCTTTTCTTCTTGTCATCTTCATCTCTCCTAAAAAAGTTTTTAAAAATGTTATATGGAAGTATCTTACATTGTGCGTCATAAAAATCGGCTAAATCCGCAATCGACTGAATTATCATTTATAATTTAATGCCGTCTTTTATACGTCCGACATTGTGAAAATCGGCAGATACAGTGCAATAACTACTACCGATACAACCGCACCGACCGTTATAATCATTATAGGCTCGAGCAGGCTCATCATCGTGGTGATGGTGGCATCGACTTTTCGCTCGTAATGCTGGCTTGCCCTCTCGAGTACCGCAGGCAGCGAACCGCTTTCCTCACCGACCTGTATCATCTTGACAACCATATTCGGGAAAAAACCGGCGGCAGCCATGCTCAAAGAAATGTTGGAGCCGCTGACAATATGATCTCTCGTCCGCATTATGGCCGATTTGATAATATCGTTATCCGTCATGCCGGTGAGAATGTTGAACGCCTCGAGCACGGAAACACCCGATGTAAGCAAAGTCGCGGTCGTCCGGCAAAAAGTCACGATAAAGGCCTGGCTGAATACCTTTCCGAACAAAGGCAAACGCAGAGCCAACTTGCTGAACATATAATGGCCGCCCTTGTTCTTGGATATGATAACCAAGGAAACAACAAGCAACACAATAAAGCCTATGATGTAAAGCAGGTTGTGCGCCAGCACATCGTAGAATGTCATAAAGCCCTGGGTAAACGCGGGCAGCTTTCCGCCGATCTGGTCGAATATTTTTCGGAACCTCGGGACAATAAAAGCCATTATAAATATGACGATGATAACGATAAATGTCATAACAAAGACGGGATAGGCCATTGCACCTTTGACTTTTTTGGCTAACTTGTCACGATTATCGAAATACTGGGCCAGCTTGCCCATCGCACCGGCGATATTTCCGCTGGTCTCACCGGCCAATAACATGGCACAGCACAGACGGTTGAATATTTTTGGAAATTCCGCAATGCTTTCCGAGAACGGCTGTCCCTTTTTGACCTTGTCCGAGATTTGCCCCACCACTTTTTGAAGGTACTGATGTGCTATATCCTGACTCACTATGTCAAGGGAGGTGGTTATGGGAATACCCCCTTCGAGCATCGTAGTCAACTGCCAGCAAAGCGCCGCCAGGTCGGATGATTTTATACGCTTCGAACGAGTTGCCCGCCTGGCTTTAGGGATCCTGCTAACCACTTCCTTAACGGAAACAGGCGTAAATCCCTGCTCGCGCAGCCGATCAACCACAACACTTGAATTATCAGCCTGCGTAAGACCTTTTTTCTGTACTCCCGTCGCATCTCGAGCGATATATCCGTAGCTTTTCATTTATCCGACCTTCTACTCTTCTGTTTTACAATTCCGTTAATGGACTTTTTCCGTAAATGAAACTCTCAGAACCTCTTCTGCGGTTGTCAAACCCTGCAACACTTTGCTTGCCCCACTTTCAAGCAATCCGCCATAGCCTTTCTCACGTGAGGCCCCTCTGATCTGAGCCTCGCTGTGGTTGGCAATTATCCCTTCTTTTATATCGTTATCAACGACCAGGAACTCAAAGATGGGCAACCTGCCCAGATAACCCGTCCCTCCGCAGGAGTTACAGCCCCGGCCGTGATAGAACACGGCATCTTTGGCCTTCTCAGGATCTATCCGCATACGTTTTATAATCTCCTCCTTCAACGTGACAGGTTCCTTGCAGTGCTCGCAGATTCGTCTGACCAATCGCTGAGCAATCACCAGATTCAGGGCCGAAGCAAGAAGGTATCGCTCGATACCCATATAAAGCAGCCTGCTGATTGCACTGGGCGCGTCGTTCGTATGAAAAGTGCTCAGGACTAAGTGGCCTGTCAACGAGGCTTTTATTGCTATTTCGACTGTTTCCTTGTCCCTGATTTCACCTATCAGGACAATATCCGGGTCCTGCCTTAATATCGCCCGCAGGCATTTCCCGAAATCGAGCTCGATATCCTGCTTGACCTGAATCTGATTGATTCCGGCAAGACGGTACTCGACGGGATCTTCAACGGTTGTGATATTTTTCGCTGGGTCCTTCAGATAGTTCAGCGCCGAGTATAACGAGGTGCTTTTCCCGCTGCCGGTCGGCCCGGTGACAATGATGATGCCGTGCGGCTGTGAGAGCATGTCTTTAAGCTCTTCGAGATACTGCGGCTCAAGCCCGAGCTGATCGATGTTATGCTTGACGGCGGCGGCATCGAGAATTCGCATAACAACTTTTTCGCCGTATATCGTCGGAATCGTCGAAACGCGGACATCTATGGCCCTGCCGGATATTTTCATCTTGAACCGGCCGTCCTGAGGCAGACGACGCTCGGCAATGTCCATGTGAGCGATAATCTTGATCCGGGCGATTACCGCCGCCTGCATCTTTTTGGCCGGAGGGACCATGTTACGAAGCACGCCGTCGATTCTCATGCGAACAACGGTGGAATTTTCCTGCGGCTCGATGTGAATGTCACTCGCCCGGCTTTTCACCGCCTGGCTCATAAGCAGATCGACGAAGCGTATCACCGGCGCCTTGTTCGCGGCCGCCTCGCCGCCCGAATCGGTATCAACAATATCCTCTAAAAATGCGTCATTGTCCTTGGTATCATCGTCGCCGATCTCGATCTCGACAAGACTGCGAAGCTGCTGCTCCTCGACATCGGAACCGTGATAAATTATCTCTATCGCCCGCTGAATTTCCCGGGGCGAGCTGATTGCGGGTTTGATCTGGCGCTTCAATTTTAATGTGACGGTATCGATCGCGATGACATTAAGCGGGTCGGCCATCGCAACAACGATTTTTTTGTCCACCTCTTTGAGGGCCACCAGGCAGAATCGCTGAGCGATGCTCTCGGGCAGCAGCCGGGCGACATCCATATCGATAATATCCCTCTTACTGGCATCATCGAAGTGGATGTACTCCATCTCGAAATGCTCGGACAATGCCGCAGTGACATCTTCGTCACTGAGCATCTTGAGCCGAAGCAGCACTTCGCCGAGCCGGCCACCGTACTCGCGCTGCTTGTTCAGCACATCGATAAGCTCGTCGCGGCTCAAAAGACCCTTGGCTACAAGCAGCTCACCGAAGAACAAACTCTCTTGAGCACCGGGGATTTTAGAGATAGTCTGGATAGAATCCATTCGACTATCATAACCTCCACTTAAAGTATTACTGTTGTTACTCGCTTTCTACCTAAAATATAAAGCAAAAATCACCAAATACAAAATTCAATTCTTTTTATTTACGTAGCAATAATGCACAACATATCCGGATTGCTTTTTCGAACAATCGGCCGCCTCAATTAACGTAATTCTCACAAAACTGCATTAAGAAAGCCCAAATTCACCCCCAATCGAACCGAATTTCTACGGGTTTGAAAGCAAATGTAAGTGGTTATCGACCAGGGTATTATTACAATAACGTCCCTTTCTATACCCGCACCGCCTTAAATGGAAACGCAAGAATCCTATCCCCTCCGAACGACGTTTCATTTAATTTATGGGACGTTTTTACCTGCTCAAGTGAACTAAAGTGTAAAGTTATGATTTTAGGCACTTTAATTCTGCGAAAATGCGAAGGAAACAACTTAAATGGTCAAAACCGCGAGTATTTATAAATAACCTTGACCTGACGTATGAATTTGCTAATATTATTTTTCTATCGGTCTGAGATGGGACTTTTTAAGACCGGACCTGCCCCCGCGTCTTCCGACGCGAGTCGGGGCGGCGGGGACGCCGGGTTCCCAAACGCGATTCATTGTGCTTGGGGTTCCCGTTGCGGATGTGGCGGAATTGGCAGACGCGCAGGCTTCAGGTGCCTGTTCCCTTATGGGAGTGGAGGTTCGACTCCTCTCATCCGCATTATCTTCCCGGATAAATCTGATTTTGTCCTTGCGAGGAATAGTCCGCCTTAAGCGGAGCCGAACCGGTGGCAATCTTCATCAAACTATTTGGTAAACATCATTAGTTTTTTCGAAAATCTCCACTCATCAATAAAGGCGTCAAAGAGCACTGCATCACAGAGCAATACTTTTTATTCTTTAAACACCATTTAGTTAATCCGATAAGCGGTATGAAAATGATAAGTACCACGATCGGCAGTATCCATTTTTGGTAGCCCGAGTCTCCGGGGATAACTCGTCTCTCTGAATCAGGTAACATATCACCGGGATACTTTTCTATCTCAGGCAAATCTGGGGCATCATCCCCGGGAAGCTTCCAGATGTAATGCAAATGATCTAATATAAGACAAAATACAACGGTCTCGAATTGTTGTCGTGATGGTGTTTTTTCGGTGGCTTCTCTTAGACATCGTCGAGCGAGTTCGGTACTAAGTGAAACAAATTTTGCAATATATTCGTTTTATCTATAAAGTGTAGCACGGTATAATAACCATTCTAAATAATATGATGTGATAAAAATATGAAAGAAAAATGGCACCTTGCTCTATAGTGTCGCTAAAATGAACCTTTTTTAGAGGTATTACCCACATGAATATTTCTGTAGCATTCATACTGGCTGTAACCGGGCTCGGCATATCTTCTCCCACCGAGGCCCAACTGTCACTTACCGTTCACACTGATCAAACCACCAAGACCGTCAGCACCGGCATATACGGTCAATTCCTCGAACATATTTTCAACTCCGTCCACGGCGGGCTCTGGGGAGACCAGATTCTCAACGGCACCATGGAATTACGTCCCCCCAGAACAAGACGCAGCATGCGTCGTGGGAGCACCACTCTGACCCCAACAACTCCGCGGAACTGGGAGCTTCTCGGCGACGCAAACGAAGTCTCCATAGACCGGGACAATCCCTTTAATGCAGACGTCTCGGTCCACATTGCACCTGAGTCCGGCGGCAATTCGACAAACGGACCGGGTATATGCCAGCGGAATATAGCCCTCAAGCAGGGCGAGAAATACACTTTCTCGCTTTACGCACGCGGTAACGGTAACGTCATCGCGACATTTTATGATGGCAACACACCGGTATTCAGCAAGACCTTCACGGCTCTGACGGCCCGGTGGCAGAAGTTCACCGTCGAATTCACTGCAACAAGCACCGTGAACGCAGCCTCATTGCTAATCAGTTGTCCGCCGTCGGAGTCGGTTAATGTCGACCAGATTTCCCTTTTCTCCGCTTCGGCTCTGGCTACCGGCGGCTATCGCCCCGATCTGCTCAAAGCCGTCGCCGATCTCCAGCCAGCTTCCATCCGCTGGCCCGGCGGGTCTTTCGCCAGTTCCTACATCTGGAAGAACATGATCGGTCCGCGTGAAAAACGCCTTCCCCACCCAATCGACCAATGGAACGATCGCGATACCTATCAATTCGGCATCGACGAATTCATCCAGTTCTGCGAGAAGGTAAAGGCCGAGCCCATCATCGTGATCAACACTCGTCGCGGCGTCGAGGACGCCCTCCAATTGCTCGAATACTGCATGGGCGACGCAACGACCGAGTACGGCAAGCAACGAGCAGCCAACGGCCACCCTGAGCCTTATCAGCTCAAGACTCTCGAAATCGATAACGAAACCTGGCGCATGCAGATCTCCGGATACCTCGAGGTCATCAAGACATTCTGTCCCGCTATCCGTGCCAAGTATCCCAATCTCAAGCTCTCTGTCGTCGGAAGTTACGGCTACGAAACACCCCGCGGCCAGGCTAACCAGATCAACTGGGATGGGAGTATGATTGAACAGGCCGGCAAGCTTTTCGATATCATCTCGCCACACTACTACAACGGTATCTTCGTTCCTGCAGATTATATTGATGATCCCTATAATTACGAACAATTCCTCAAGACCCGCGGCGAGATCATCAAGAAATCTGAAAATCCCAACATCGAGGTTTATGTCTCTGAATGGAACCTCACCGAAAACCGCCAGGGTAATAACTGGCGCATGGGGCTTTACGCCGGCGCCATTCTTAACGCCTTCGAGCGCCAGGCCGATATCGTCACAATGTCCTGCCCCGCTCTGTTCATGCGCAGGCAGGGCGTGACAACCCAGTGGGACAACGCCCTGATAAACTTCGACCAGAGCACCTGGTTCCCTGCCGGCAACTACGTAGTGATGAAACTTTGGCGAGATTCCTTCGCCCCGAACCTCCTCGCGGTGGATGGGCCGGACCGTCCTCTAAATTTCGTCGCCACTCGTTCCGCCGACAAGCAGACCGTGTTCTTGAAAGCGGTCAATCCCACCGACAATGCCGTGGAAGCAGCCATTGTCCTCGACGGTGACCTGGCACCGAAAGCGGCCACAATGCAGCTCATAGCTCCGGGTGCCTTGACGGCCAAGAATTCCCTCGACAAGCCCGACAACATCAAAGTAATCCCCGCCACCGTCACCATCGAAAACCGCAATGTCAAATTCACAATGCCCCCGCTTTCGGCAGGTGTCGTTAAGGTGACGCAATAAATTAAACGCATACAGCTTTTAACATTTATTACAAAAGGAGATTGGTAATGATAAGGAAAATGATATTAACATTTGTTGCCTGTGTTATATTAGGCATTGTCCCGGTATATAACACGCAGGCACAAATGAATTCCGCGGCATCTGCTGCGACAGAAACCAGGGAGCAGCATAATGCCCGCATGAAGTGGTGGCGTGAGGCACGCTTCGGCATGTTTATCCACTGGGGTGTATATAGCGTACCTGCGGGCGTTTACGAAGGCCGAAACATCCCGGGAATCGGCGAGTGGATAATGAACCGCGCCAAGATCCCGGTGGCCACATATAAGGAATACGCCAAACAGTTCAATCCCGTGAAATACGATCCCGATGCATGGGTCCAATTGGCCAAAGAGGCGGGTATGAAGTACATCGTCATCACGTCCAAGCACCACGATGGCTTTGCCCTGTTCGATTCCGCGGTGACAGACTGGGACGTGGTCGATGCGACGCCCTACGGCAAAGATATCCTCAAGCCACTGGCGGAGGCCTGCCGCAAGCACGGCATCGTATTGGGATTTTACTATTCACAGGCCCAGGACTGGAATCATCCGGGCGGGGCCGCCGCCGGCGGGCATTGGGATACGGCCCAGGATGGCTCCATGGACGAGTACATTCGCAAGATTGCAGTACCGCAGGTGAAGGAGATTCTGTCCAACTACGGCAAGCTTGGTATTCTGTGGTGGGACACGCCGATAAACATGAATAAAGAGCGGGCGGACATGCTGCTGCCGCTTCTTTCGTTGCAGCCGGGTATCATTACCAACAACCGCCTTGGCGCCGGATATCGCGGTGACACTGAAACCCCGGAGCAGAACATTCCCGCAACCGGCTACCCCGGTGGCCGCGACTGGGAAACGTGCATGACCATCAATGACACCTGGGGCTACAAGTCAACCGACACCAATTTTAAATCGACCGAAACACTTCTGCGCAATCTCATCGACATCGCCAGCAAGGGCGGCAATTACCTCCTGAACGTCGGCCCGACCGCCGAAGGCCTTATCCCGCAGCCGGAAATCGACCGCCTGCTCGAAATGGGCAAGTGGCTGAAGGTCAACGGAGAAGCCATCTACGCCACCGGGCCCAATCCCTTTCCGCGTGCCCCGGCACAGGGATCGGGAGCGGGACGGAGTCGCGGCCGCGGCCGCACGCCCGTAGTGTGGGACTGGCGTGCGACGAGCAAGCTCAACGCCGACGGCTCGGGCAAGATCTACCTTCATATCTTCCAATGGCCGGCCGATGGCAAGTTTATCGTGTCCTCGTCCTTCAAGGCCCAACTCGTAAAGGCCTGCCTTCTGGCGGATCCCGGGACGGTGCTGGACGGTAGCGTGACGACCGAGGGCGACCAGACCACCTTTGCGATTAAACTCCCTGATGAGGCACCGGACCCCATTGCTTCTGTGGTGTGCCTGGAAGTCAAGCCCTGAAATAATCTCTATTTGGATGGAACTATATCTCCTGCAAGGACCTTCATCATTTCAACGACGTCTTGATGAAGACCGGTAAATCAACTCCGACCGTGGCAGGGATGGCTCTACGGCCGGCGAGTGACAATCCTTCATCGTCATCCTGAGCTTGCCGAACAGCCTGCTCTGAGCAAAGCCTGCACTGAGCAAGGTCGAAGTGTCGAATGGGCAGCAATCCTCCATTAATATAAATCCGCTATTTTTTTTCGTCCTTCATCCATCCCCCATCGTCATTCGTAAATTTACGGTAAACGTCCTCCTTTTCTAAAATAAATCACCTTTCCAACATAATCTCAATACGTAAAGCGCGTACGCGCTTTACGTATTAGCATTTTTTTAATATGAAACATTGGGAAGCAATATGCGGTAGGGTGCGATGAAATCGCACCGAGATGATGTCACTCTGTCTTTGCGAGGCTTCGTAGCTTTCCGGCCTTCGTAGCCCTAACTACTTCGGCGGAGTAGGCTGCCTGCACTGAGCAAAGCCTGCACTGAGCAAGGTCGAAGTGTCGAATGGGCGGCAATCTTCAAAACACATATTGGTAAACCTCCTTGGTTTTCTATTCATAAAATTCTAATAGGGTCCGTCCCTATTATTCATTATTATATTACTTAGTTTTTCTCCATTTTTGGTCTAAAATACCGTTTGTATTCTGAAAAATTACGATCCAAAAACAAAAATGCCTGTTTTGGACTTGGGTATCGGTGTCGAATTTTTAAAAGCTCGTCCTTTGGTAATTTATTTAGTGGAGGCATTCGAAATAACTTGTCGAATAACTCCTCCTTAGCGGTAGGGTGCGATGAAATCGCACCGAGATGATGTCACTCTGTCTTTGCGAGGCTTCGTAGCTTTCCGGCCTTCGTAGCCCTAACTACTTCGGCGGAGTAGGCTGCCTGCACTGAGCAAAGCCTGCACTGAGCAAGGTCGAAGTGTCGAATGGGCGGCAATCTTCAATGAATGATATAAAAGAACTACTTTTAATAGGGTCCGTCCCTATTTAGTAATGGCATTTGGGATTATCGCCGCGGATGTGGCGGAATTGGCAGACGCGCAGGCTTCAGGTGCCTGTTCCCTTATGGGAGTGGAGGTTCGACTCCTCTCATCCGCATTTGTAAATATATATATTTTAGCTCGTCCATCGTCTATCATTTATCGTTTATAGTGGCTGTCCCTAATTTTTAATTTCTCTACAGCTCATTACTATATTAAATTCGTTTTCGTTTGACTCTCCCTCTTGGTTTATTTCGACAAGCCATGTTTTATTTTCATTATTGGTTGGGATTAGTTCTACTGAGTTAGTTGATTTGGAATTAAGCATATTCTCTATCTCAGGCCAACCTACTTCTTCTGGGCGAACTATACGTGGTTGCACGAGGAGTAAATTATGCTCCCCCTTTGACCGATCATTGATAAACAGCAAGACATTAAGGACTTTGTTGTAAATTTCTTTGGTATTTTTCAGAGAGATGTTGTTAATAGCAGTAAATAAGTATTCTCTATATTCAATCATATCTTCCTCTTTCGGTTTTATTAGTACCGCTCACCGTTTTCTTTCCACAAGTTCATTGGCTGGAACTAGTTTTTCCAGTTTCTTTATCTTTCTTTATGTCTTTAAGAGTTACAACAAGCCCACAAGTAACAACTGCAACCAAACTCCATTGAACACAAAGACGCCTTATATTAATTATAGAAGAACCGGCATGGGGCGGAGCACTTTTCCTTGGTGCGTTAGTTATAAAATGATATCCAAAATCAGTATCTTGGTGAATATTTAAAGAATCAATTCTATAAATTCAAGGTGGATAAAGCCCCATTAGAACAAAAACAAGAATTCCGGTTAGAAAAACAATTTTTTGCATTTTATTCATGTCAGCACTTTATAATATTTTAAAATGAATTAATAAATATTTATTAGGGACTTTATTTATTAGGCCCACTCACTGTTTTCTTGCTAAGCCTAAGCGAAGGCGAACTGTTCGCTTGTTAATTTTTTGGGGGTGGCTATCCCTAGTTTCTATCAGAATCTGTAAATGTCCTCATAATCTCGTATTTCGGGATGATCCTTAATATAATCTATGCCCTTGTCAGTCAGAAGAGCTTGACCATCTTTGCGTGTCCAACCTATAAGGCCTAACTTAAGAAGTTCAGCAAAGCCTAGTATAAAAACACCATATTGATCAGCGTTAGGGATGATTCGGAAACTCCATCGTCTACTATAATCATCTTTGAAGTGATACGTTTGACGGTTCCAAAGCGTTGCTAATATTCTGTTTGCTTCATTTGATAGCTCAGTAGGTATTTCAGTTTTTTCTGCAAGCGCCGGAACAGGTTGCTCTTTTGTATCGCCAAACCGAAAGATTCCGTGACGCCCCTCATATTCTTTGAGGCGACCTATTAGAGACGTAAGTTCTTTTCGGAAAATAAGCAAGATGATTAAAGCAACAGCAGGCCAAATGGTATAGTGAATAATCTCCACAATAGATTCTACGAAAAGTTTTATCAATTCCATCATTTATTCCTTATTAGGTTCCATGTAAGTTTTTAAGCTCCTTTCCAAATAATGGAAACTAGGGGATAGTCACCTATTAAAATTCCCACTCGCAAAAGCCTGACATCCTCTAAATAATCCATTGAAAAACTCGCTTTAATACTTCTTTCTTTTGTCGCTCGCTCAAGGTTGCTGGTTAAAATTATATCTTTCCACGGCTAAACAGCAAGCCGTTTTTAGGGGATAGGATTTAGGGTATTGGGGACACACAAATCACAAAAATCCTAAACCCTATACGCCATAACCTATACCCTATAAATATAAGGCGTATGTGGTAGGGTAAATATTGATTACAAAATGAAAAAAAACCGCGGATTTCACAGAAAAAATGTCAATAGTTGGCTTGGTAGGATATGACCTGTAGCCATTTATATTTGAGGTATTCCCCGTGCGGCATGCCAGATTCTTACTATCTCGATTGTCTTATCCTTGGATTTGAGACGGTAAATAATTCTGCATGGTTTGCGAATTATTTCTCTGATGTAGGGATCGTCAAATTCGGGAACAATACGGCCGGATTCAGGAAAATCAATTAGACGTTCAATATTCTTAAAAATGCTTTTAACAAAACGAATGGCATTCCCGGGATTGGCTTCTGCGATATAGGATGCGATGTCTTTCAGATCAAAACGTGCCGAAGGAGCCCAGATTAATTTGTAAGCCATTCGGCAAACTCCTCCTTGACTCTGTCATGGGATATTCCTTTGCCGTCATCAAGCTCACGAAGACCTTTACGGACTGCAGCAATAAAATTTATGCGCTCCTGAATATCTTCCCATGACGCATCTGCAGGTAAATTCTCTATCGTCTTTATCGCAATCTCTTTACTGGTCATGAAAGTATTATACCAAATCACTTAAACAAAAAGTATTGATTTTTTGTTAAAAGGGTTAAAAGGGGTCAGGAGCATTTTTGGATAAATTCTTATAAAAAAGTAAGATATTTATTGCAATCCAAGGGAAAGTTAGTATAATACTTAACGAACTATGGAGAGTTCGTAGCGGAAAACAATAGGATTTAACGTATAGCGGAATTCAAATATATTTAGCCCCCAGACTTGTCTGGGGGTCACCGTAGCCGTACCGTCAACGGCTAAACAATTAATTTACAACAAATCTTTATATGGGGAGAAACATCATGTCAAGCATAGCTCAAATACTTGCCAACCGTCAAAATGCGCAGAAATCGACTGGGCCGAAGAGTGCAGAGGGAAAGGAAGTCGTGGCGAAAAATGCCATAAAACACGGGCTTTTTGCACTGGAGACGCTGATAAAAGGCGAAAACAGGGAAGATTACGAGATTTTCCGGGAGAAATTACTGGAAGAGTTCGATCCGCAAGGGGCGGTGGAGACAATGTTAGC
>CAYSKI010000023.1:0-57307 GCA_964431695.1 uncultured Pirellulales bacterium
GCAAAACTTCGATTTTCTACAACAAGTGCGGGATGCATCAAAGGGCAATTACATAGTATGGGTATTACAGAAGGAATGTTATTTCCTGGCCTTGAAGGCTTGTCTGAAGATATAAAATGGGAATTTGGGATCGAATGAATTTTTCTAATAACACCTTCTAACAATTCGCTTCAGCGGATTGTAAACGTTGCGTGTTTCCAACTGATGAGTTACAACGTTAGACGAAATGATATAATAAATTGAAAGGAGGTTAACATGGATAAAAAGAAAAAAATGTCAATACTAATTTCAAATCGTGTTTCACAAATGCCAAAGTCTGCCATCCATGAAATGACACGTTTATCCAAAGAAGTAGATGATGTAGCATTTTTGTCGTGGGCAAAACCAACTTCCGGTACTCCGGAACATATAAAGAAAGCAGCTATCAAAGCAATAGAGGAAGGAAAAACAGGGGGTTATTCTGAACCAGAAGGTATTTATGAATTACGAGAAGAAATAGCGAAAAAATTAAAAAAAGTAAATCATATTGAAGCATCTCCTGAGGAAATCATCGTTACTGTAGGAGCTATAGAAGGTCTTGCTGCTTCAGTAATGGCTGTTATTGATCCGGGAGATGAGGTAATCATTCCCATACCTGGATATTCCACTCATATCAGGCAGGTTATAATGGCCTCCGGTAAGCCTGTCTGTGTCCCTACTATTGAGGAGGAGAGCTTCAGCCTGGATATTGAAAGGATAAATGATGCCATTACGGAAAAGACAAAAGCTATTTTGTTCAGCGATCCTAATAATCCCACAGGTTCCGTTTATTCTCATGAAGAACTGGAAGATGTTGCTGAGATTGCACGTAAAAATAATCTTATTATTATTACTGATGAAGCCTATGAATATTTCACGTTTGATGGATACAAGCACTATAGTATAGCTTCTTTTCCTGACATGAAAGAACGGGTTATTAGCGCGTTCACTTTTACAAAAACTTATGCAATGACAGGATGGAGAATTGGTTATGTTCATTCGTCAAAAGAATTTATACCTCAAATTAAAAAGGGACATATACCGCTTGCAATTTGTGCACCTGTCGTTTCTCAATATGCCGTACTTGAGGCACTTAAAAGTTCTCAGGAATGTATCGAGAATTTCCGCGAGCATTACCAGAACATGCGGGATTTGATGTGCCGAAGGCTGGACCGCCTCAGTCACATATTTAAATACCAGAGACCCAAAGGTTCATATCTAATGTTTCCGAAAATAAAACTCGAGGAGGGCAAGGATTCACTTGCTTTTGCAAAGCGCCTCTTAAAGGAAGCTTGCGTTTCTACTACACCCGGTGTGGCTTTTGAGGGCGAATCACATTTACGAATGTCGTTCTGTGTTTCTGAAGAAATAATCAATACGGCATTTGACAGAATGGAATATTATTTTTAATGCGTATTAATTTACGTTTAACAAACCGATTGAGCGAACGGTTAAATTGCCGCCGCTCATCTTTTGCGTTAGCATGAACTGGTATGAGATCACAATGAAAGAAGCTGTATGTTTGTCCATATGCAGCCTAAGAGCGGATCATTTACGAATCATATGTATTAAGGTGCTGCTCGTAAAAGACCATTGCCGGTGAGCCAGCGAAGCTGATGCCCATCCATGCGGCCTCGTCGATTTCATCCTGGGTGAAGCCTTTTTCTTTTGCCTTTTTCAGGTGCATTTTCAGACACGGCTCGCAACGCGTGGCGACTGACAAGGCGATAGCCATCGCCTGCTTGGTGTAGGCGTCCAGGCCGTGCGGCGAACTCGCAGCGCCCAGAAAAGCATTAAATTTTGCCTTAATCTGATCAATCTCTGATTTCTGACTTACAGCGGATTCGCCGGGAGTAACTGCATCGGCACAACAAGGGACTTCTTCGGTTTCTTCTTGTTTACTGTTCGTTTTTCGTCCCTCGTCTATCGTCTCTCGTCCTTCATCAACCGGCACAGCAGGTGTGCCGGCTAAACGCGGCGATGGAATTTTACGTTTGTCGTTAGTGTTTATATGGACAAGTCCCGAACCTTTGCCGGTAATTTTTCCGATAATTGCTGCGGCGGAGATTCCATCATTGTGAAGGGCCTTGAGTAACTTATCGGCGTCTTTTGCCGCGATGGCAATTAAAAGTCCGCCGGATGTCTGAGCGTCGTAACATATATCAACCATCTCCTGCGGCAGGTCATCGGAAGTGATAATGCGATTACCGCACGATTCCTTGTTTCGCTCGATAGCTCCCGGTAAGATTCCAGCCGCTGCATTTTCGAGCACGCCGGGAAATAGCGGAATTTCATCCCAGATTACTTCGACGTCAACGCCGCTTGATAAAGCCATCTCCGCCAGGTGACCGCATAGAGAAAAACCAGTGACATCCGTGCAGGCATGCGCTCCGAATTTTATCATAAGCTCTGCAGCTTTTTTGTTGAGTGTGGTCATCGACTTTGTCGCCGCTTCGACACTACCGGTTTCGGCCCTGCCAATTTGTGAGGCAAAGGCGACGATTCCCGTACCGAGCGGCTTGGTCAGGACGAGTAAATCGCCGGGCTGCGCGTTGGCATTTGTCACGATCTTGTCCTTATCGATGGTTCCGGTGACGGCGAAGCCGGCCTTGATTTCACTGTCGTTAATGCTGTGGCCGCCGATAATGGCCACGCCGGCCTCGTTCATCTTATCAATACCGCCGGAGAGAATATCGTTCATCGCTTTATCGGGGATTTTTCGTACGGGAAAACCAAGTACCGAAACGGCCGTGATTGGTTTTCCTCCCATAGCGTAAATGTCACTGACTGAATTTGCCGCCGCGACCTGTCCGAACATGTATGGATCGTCCACCGAAGGTGTGAATACATCCACGGTCAGGACGAGGGCCCGGCCGTTGCCCATGTCATAGACGCCGGCATCGTCACCTGCCGGGACACCGACAATCACACGGGGGTCGTCAACAGCGGGCAAATCCTTTAAGACCTGCTTCAAAAATGCCTGGTCGATTTTGGAAGCGCAGCCGGCCTTCTCAACCAGCTTAGTCAGATGTACCGGCCCGGTAGGGGCTTCGGGTCGTTCTCCCGCACACGTGCATATATTCTGTTCCTTAAAGACGTCGCACGGGCAGGGTAACCTGTGATCGCATATACAGTGGCCGAGCTTTATGGAACGCTGCATGACACGTTTTCGTCTTTCGGTATTTATCATGTTCGAGTACCTCTTTACTTTTTATTGAATGTATTACATTATTTGCTCGCCGGCAATCATCTTTCCTGCGTTTTCACCGCGTGAAGCATCATATACCTCGGTGACATTTATAACGACTACACCCTTGAAGTTCTTGTCAGGTTTTTTCTTATGCAGGTTCTCGTTGGCAAATTCGTAAGCCTCGCCCGATGTTTCATATTTTGCCGTACCGATGAATTTATAAGACCTGTCAGTGTCTTCGTCCCAGACACAAAGTGAAGCGTACCCGTTTTCCTGTATATTTCTGCGTGTTGCGTTCATAAATAGATCTCCGATGACAAGGACGTCCGGCCGGTACCACCAGTACTGCAGCATATAAACAACGTTCGGGACAGCATTTTTTGTGGCTGTTGCCAGCGCGATTACCTTTTGCTGTTCCATAAGTTCTTTTGCATCATGAGGTATTTTCATTTTGTGATACTCCTTTCTCGAGTTATTCATCCATCCGGCATTTTCTAATCCAACTGCCCGGACAATGCCGTTCGGATTTCTATGAATAAATTTGTGAATTCCTTTGCCAATCGGTTTCTTGGCCGGGGCAGGTCGATTTTATATTCATGTGCAATTCTGCCGGGACGTTCGCTGAGCACAAGAACTCTGCTACCCAATACTATGGCTTCATCGATATTGTGTGTGACGAAAATTATAGTCGTGTGATTTTCCTGCCACAGTTCGGTTATCATCTGCTGTAGTTCAGTCCGGGTGGAATCGTCCACCGCCCCGAATGGTTCGTCCATCAACAACAGCTTCGGCTGCATAGCAAGAGCCTGAGCGATAGCGGCCCGTTGGCGCATCCCGCCGGACAGCTCATGTGCATAAGCGTTCTCGAATCCGGTAAGGCCCACTTTGGAGAGTAATTCAATCGTTTTTTGTTTCCGTCTGCGTCTGGAGATGCCGTGCATTTCCATAGCGAAACCGACATTCCTCGAAACCGTTCGCCATGGGAATAATGTATAGTGCTGGAATACGTATGCGATATTTTCGCCGAATTGCAGGTTGTCACTTAGCCGGATAAAACCTTCATCGGGGGTCTCGAATCCCGCTATCAGATTAAGTAGGGTGGTTTTGCCGCACCCGGTTGCGCCCACAAGAGTCAAAAATTCGCCGCTGCACACAGTGAGGTCGATATCCTGCAGTGCTCGGACCGTTGAGCCGAGGTCCGAGTGAAATATCCTGCCAAGTCCGCGGATTTCAAGTGCTGCTTGTTTTTCCGGAAGTTTTTGTTTGTTCGGTCTGGATGTCACTTTATCATACCTCCTTTGGCTTCCAACTGACAAATGAATGCATGATTCGGCGCATCAGAAATGCAAGCAGGGCGCCGACGGCACCGATTATCAGCATTGCGGCAATTACGATATCCATCGCGGAATTGTCCGAAGCGTATATGAGCAGATAACCAATGCCGCTGTCACCACCTGTCATCATTTCCGCTGCGATAATCACGAACCAGCACAAACCAAGTCCCTGTCTTAATCCTGTCAGTATCATCGGCATCGATGCTGGCAGGTAAACATGAAAGAATATTTGCCTCCGTGAAGCGCCGAGAGTTTTTGCAAGCAGCAAATAATTACGCCGGACCCCGGTGACACCGTCGAGGGTATTGGTCAGCACGGGGAAGAAACCGCCGACAAAAATTACGAAAATCATTCCCAGTTGGACCTGGTCGAAGATTGTATGGCTGTAATCGATGCCGAACAATTGCGGCAGCGTTCGCAGCTTAAATACGACAATTGCAAAGGGCAGCCATGCAATCGGGCATAAAGGTCGGAGCAGCTCTATCACAGGTTCGATGATATCCCTGATAAATGTAACCGAACCCATAACGATACCAAGTGTCACTCCGACAACCGCTGCAAGGGAGAATCCGAGGATGACTCTCAATAAGCTGATAAGAGTGTTACTTAAAAGCGACCCGGATGCATAATGCTGCCGGAGCGGGTGCGCGAGCTGTGACAGGACCCTTGTGACCGAAGGAAAAATCCACGGCTGATTATAATAATGTGCGGCGGCCTGCCATATCAACAGCAGGATTACCGGCCCGGCGACCCATCGAATCAGCTTCGAATAGTTCCGGGACTTACTGATTTTCAATTCTTCTTTACTCAAGTTTCTTTCTCGCCTTTTCTAATAGTGAAAAATCATAAGCAATTGCGGCAACCTGCTCCGGTTCCAATCCCTGAAGTTTATCCTTGAATATTTCCATGCCTTGCATTGCTTTTATCCACTGAGCCATTGTTTGATGCCACATCTCTGATGGTTCCATCGAGTAGCCGCTGGTTGGAATGCTCATTTTCTCGACTTGCTCACTAGTCCCTATCCATTTTACGGCCGATGCGACTGCAATATCGGTGTCTTTGTTGATTGTTTCGGTAGCCTGCAAAAACAAAACAAGCAGGTCGATAATAGCCTCGGATTTTTCCTGCATGATTTGAGAATTTGCGGCGATACAACAACAGGGATGATTTCGGAAAGTTCCCGGGGGAAGCTCCTCGAGGTCGCAGATAATTCTGCCGAGTCCTTTTTCTACGGCAATTGCCGGGAACGGATTATTGCCGACGTAACCATCGACCAGGTCGCCGGAGAGTGCCACGTTCAATTTACCGCCGCCCTGGACGTTAATCATATGCACTTTTAAGTCCTGCTGTGATAAATCTCCTCCGAAAGTGATTCCCTCGTGTTTTAGCGCTTCTTCGAAAACTATTTTAGCAACAGCGACGGGATTTTTGTAGCCAATGCGAATCGGCTTTTCGGCTGCTTTGGCCATCGCTACGAATTCTTCCCATGTTTTGGCCTTGAAATCGGGTTTGACAACAAACATGTCACCTTTGTAATGTAGCGGCGAAATTAATTTCACCGGAGCGCCGCTGTCAACACATGCAAGCACCGGGGCAACTCCGCCGAAACCGATTTCGATGACATTTTGAGCCAGTGCCGTAGGCATCTTTGAGCCGCCGCCGACTTTCACGATCTGGATATCGGCGATTTTTTGTCCCTTGTCGAAAAGCTCGTAAAACTTGAATTCTGCGATCGTCTTAACGTTAATGCCGCTTTGTGCGGCGAACTGCTCGGCGTTGTCCAAAGCAACGAATAACGCGGTATGATGATCGTGTCCCACGTGACCTACTTTTATTGTGACGGGCGTGGTTGACTTGGTAGATTCGGCTTCCTTCTGTTTACAACCGAACAAAAACGCCGAAATTAAAAGCAGAGTAAGGAATAAATATCCGAATTTTCTCATCTTTAAGTCCTTTCAATTGTGCCGGTTCTATCTTACGTGGGCACTACTTATTACCATTTGCGAAAAAGCTTGAAAATGACTCCGACTCTGTCTCTGTCGGTGAATGTAGAATCGACATTAATTGTTGCACCGGCTTTGAAGGACCATCCTTTGGCAAATTTCCAGATAAAACCGGGGATTATATCGTTACGATGTCCGCTACTTTCTTTTTGATAGTAGTTGTACTCGATTGCCGGCCAGAAATTTGGACTGGGCGTTAATAGAAGGGCGCCGTTGATTTCTCCCACTTCGGCGTCGTCATTCTCGCTCCATACATAACCCGGATTGAAATGCAACGAAAAATCTTTCCAGGCTTTTGAAATTTCAGTGGTGATTTTATACGCACCATCGTCGGTACCTAATTTTCGATCCGCCTCGCCTGTCGGGAAATAATACCAGAAATCGACCGCTACTCCCGGCAGATTGTTAGTCTCTTTTATGCAGTTCCATTTCTCAAAAACAAAAGCGTTAGCTAATCCTTTGCTGTCGTTTGGCGAGCTGGTATCGAAATCGTTGAACCAGAAGGGCACCCCGATGGCGATATGATGGTTTTCAGCCCAGCCGTATTTGGTGCACAGTGTAGCTGTCCATCTTTGCTTTTCCTGGCCTGACGTTCGACTATGATAGCCTCCGCCGGTTCTTTTTACCTGGTCCCAGTCGAAGTGCTGGACTTTCAGAGATACGGACACATGGTCCTTACCGACTGTTTTTGCACTTCTTGTTTTTGTAAAAAAGCTCATGCAATACTTGCCTATCCATGGATCTTTTTCAGCCTTTATCTTGTCCGGGCTACTCGCCTGGATTTCTGAACCCCGCTGCTTCGTTTTTGCGAAGCAAAACGGCGGGGTCACGACACTAAGCATTGTTGAAATAACCAACAGGATTAACATTTTTTTCATTTTGCATTCCTTTCAAGTAATTTTTTGTCCCCCGGCTTCTTTAGACGGCACAAATATTTTTATTTCTTTGTCTCCTTTCATCTGTTTTTAACCAATAAAAAAGGCGGGCAAGAGAATTCGTCTCTATACCCGCCGGTATTCGTGGCTGTATTTCTTTTCTCAAATCAAGTGCCAGGTCTCCTCTAATTTTGTTTCAAACTGTCCAAGGTTAACGTCAATCAGCACCTGGTACTTGCCTTCGAAATCTTTTGGCACTCGCCACGAGTACCGGCATATGCTGCTGCCTCAACCAAATCCGAAACTGCCCGAGGCAAGAGTATTTCCCTGTTCGTCAATTATCTTTATCTTTGGCACGGGGGCGCTCCTGCTGAATCTGTATTGTTCACCGGCCTGGCCGGTAATGGTAAAATCTATTGTCCGAATCTTTGAACCGCTATTGTGAATAGCGGGTTTGATAACAAACGGTGGTCCCATTCTCAGAACCGTTGTCTTGTTGTTTTCTACATTGATTTTTGAAAGCTTCCCCCAGGGGCCGTAACTATCAAGCCGGAAATCGGGGCCGCCCTGCATACCGGTTATTCTCAGAAGTTTTGGCCTGTGCGGTATTGCTCTTATTTCGGTCGGTCCGGCACCGGTTCTGATTGTTGCATTGCCGAATAAATTATTGCGAAGCTCTAATGTCGCATTGGCGCCGCCGGTGTCAATTTCGATATAACCTTTGCGTTGCGTATAGAAGTATATTACGAAAACCGAGGCGGTAATTATCGCGAGAGATATCCATATATCTTTTTTTTTCATATTTGAGTCGCTAATCCTGAGATTAAAATAGGCAATTACAGAATTTTGATTGTAACTGAGCCGGAAAATTTATACAGCTAAAAAACTGAATACACTGCTTCCGCCCGTATTCATCAGTATAATAGACGCAAAGAGGGGGATTTCGTTGCGTTTTTTTTGAAGTTTTTTTCAAAAAAAGACAAATTTGTATTTTGGGGATATTTTAAAGCAATCAACTGGGTTGGTGGTTCAATTCTGCTGCAATCTTCTTGATTTTATATCTCTATCAATTAAAATTAATAAAAGCATTGAATATACCCATTTTAAGATATGCGAGGTAACTTATGGCAAAGCAGAATGAGTCCGGCCCGGCAATATTTCAAAAACTGCCCTCGATTGATACTCTCTTGAAAGAGCCTGAGCTGGAGGGATTAATCGCCGAGGTGGGCAGACAGGTCGTTGTCGAAACTCTGCGTGGGGCGGTCGAGCAGGTTCGGCAGCTTTTAGTCGCCAAGCCGGATGCCGATATGGACCAAAAGGAGATTTATAGAAAAATCATAGACGCCACAAAAAATTCCTTGAAAGCGGTAATGAGGCCTTATTTTCGCAAAGTTGTTAATGCAACCGGTATAATTTTACATACCGGTTTTGGCAGGGCTGTCCTGTCGGCCAAGGCACTACAGCAAATTCAGCAGGAATTGTCCGGATATTCGCTTCTCCAGATCGGCATTGAGACCGGTAAGCGTTCGAAGCGGGATGAACGTATCGAGCAGCTATTGCAGCAGCTAACCGGGGCCGAAGCGGCTACTGTTGTCAATAATAATGCCGCCGCGACCAGTATCGTGTTGAATACCGTTGCCAAAGACAAAGAGGTGATTGTCTCCCGCGGCCAGCTCGTTGAAATCGGCGGCTCATTTCGTCTGCCGGATGTGATGGCTTTCAGCGGCGCCAAACTCGTTGAGGTCGGGACAACAAATAAAACACATGCGCGTGACTACATCAGTGCAATTACGGAAAATACCGCTGCCATATTGCGCGTCCATCCGAGCAATTATAAGATTCAGGGATTCTCCTCGGAGGTGCCGCTCGACGAGCTTGTCGAAATAGCACATTCACACGAGCTTGTTATGATCGACGACGTCGGAGCGGGGGCATTGATTGATTTCTCACAGTTCGGATTCGAGCCGGAACCGACCTTAGCCGATTCTATCCGCACGGGCGCTGATATTGTAACTTCGAGCGCCGACAAGCTTATAGGCGCATCTCAGGGAGGAATCATTCTGGGTAGAGCCAAACTGATAGAGGCGGTAAGAAAAAATCAGTTCGCCAGGATTGTCCGCGTAGGAAAGATGACCCTTGCCGTTCTGGAAGCGACCCTAAAGCTGTTTCTCGACCAGTCCGTTGCTCTTCGTGAAATCCCGACCTTCCGGATGTTGATGCGTGACGGTTCGGAAATCAAAGAGCAGGCGGAGCGTTTGGTTATGCAGTTGAAAGAAGGAATCTCCAACGCGACGGTCACGACCTTATGCGGTTTTTCGCAAATGGGCAGCGGCTCACTTCCCGCCCAGAACCTGGCTACTACTTTAGTGGCGGTACGGCCGGCGAAAATCAGTGCCGAATCGCTTGCCAAACAGCTACGGCAATACAGCACACCGATTTTCGCCCGCATTCAGAACGACCAGGTCCTTTTCGATCCCAGAACCTTGCTTGCCGGGGATGATGAGATACTTCTCAAAGCGCTGCTTTTGATTCTCGGCAGGGGACAATAATATCTATGGATACGGTGCAATATAACATCACATTAGGGACGGCCGGTCATATAGACCATGGCAAGACGGCATTGATTAAATGCCTGACAGGATGCGATACCGACCGGCTTAAAGACGAAAAGGAACGCGGAATGTCCATCGACCTTGGTTTCGCACCATGCACGGTCTCTGATCTGGAAGTGGGAATCGTGGATGTCCCCGGGCATGAAAATTTTATCAAGACAATGGTTGCCGGGGCAAGCGGTATCGACGGCGTTATTTTCGTAATTGCTGCGGACGACGGCGTAATGCCGCAGACGCGCGAGCATTTCGATATCCTTACGCTGCTGGGTGTCAAATACGGCATTGTGGCTTTGACCAAAATCGATTGTGTTGGTCAGGAGCAGGTTGATAAAGTCACTGCCGAAATCAAAGAATTTCTTGCAGGAACTTTCCTTGAAAAAGCCCCGATTTGTCCGGTATCGAGTATAACGGGCCAGGGCTTCGATATTTTTTACGAAGCCCTCAAAGAGCTTGTCAATTCCATCGAGCCTAAAAGAACAGACGGCGTATTCCGCCTGCCGATCGAAAGAGTTTTTTCCGTGAAGGGCTACGGGACGGTCGTCTCCGGCATTCCCGTCAGCGGCACTGTGAAAATCGGCGACGAAGTGACGCTGTTTCCACACGGAGTGAAAGGCCGTATCAAAGCCATACAGGTTTACAAACGTCAGAGTGACACGGCGATGGTCGGACAATGCGCAGCACTAAATGTTCCGCAATGGGATTATAAAACAATCAGACGCGGCTGTTGTTTGACGCTCGGAGAGTATTTTTCGCCGCAGCAGTGGTTTCTCTGTACGCTGAGGATTCTTCCACATATAAAATCACCGCTTAAAAATGGTGCCAGTATAAAATTTCATACAGGCACATCTGAAATTGTTTCCTCGATATATTTGTTACAGGGTGACAATATTTCCGCCGGCGAAGAATCGATAGTCCAGGTCAGATTAAATGAGTCTGTTGTTGCCGGCCCGGGCGACCGTTTCATTTTGCGCAGCCTCTCGCCGGTCCAGACTCTCGGCGGCGGAATGATTATAGAAGCAATCCCACGCAAGCTTAAAAGAAATCATCCCGGCGTGCTTCAGGATGCTCAAAGCCGGGCAAAGGCAATACTCTCCGGTGAAGATTTCGTCGAATATGCGATAAAAACTATCGAAGCTTTCGCAGCCGGCCGGAGTGAGTTGGCCGTTCGAACGAAAATGCTTCCGAAGCAACTGAACGAAGTGATCCGGGAACTCATCGACCGGAATAATGTTGTCGATATAGGCTCGAAGCTGTTTGTACATCGTGACACGCTGGGAAAAATTCAGAAGCGTTTAGTTGATATAGTAGATGATTATCATCAAAAAAAGCCTGAAAGTCCGGGAATTGCTGTTGAGCAGCTCTGCGAAACCTCCGGATTAAGGAAGGATGTTTTTTACGGCCTGCTTAAACTGTTGCTTGCAGAAAGTAAACTTATCGAGAAGAAAAATCGCATTGCTTTGCCGGGACATAGTGAGTCTTTCAGTGACGATGAGCAGAAACTCATCAGGAGTGTCGAATCGGTTTTTACAGAAAGATATTTTAATCCGCCGAATTTGCAGGAAGTTATCGAACATACCAAAGCTTCACGGGACAAAGTTCAGAAAATCTTCAAGATACTTATCGAGCAGCAGCGCCTTGTCCGCGTCGATAAAGACCTGTTTTTTCACCGGGATGCCGTCGAGCAGGCCCGGGAGACTTTAGTAACCTATATTCGGGAGCAGGGCTCTCTGGAAAGCGTAAAGTTCAAGTACCTGCTGGATACCACGCGAAAATATGCTATCCCGCTGCTGGATTATTTCGACCGTATCGGCCTGACGCGACGGTCCGGCTATACCCGCTATTTAAGGACACCGCCATTGAAGTGATTGATTTGGATTCATAGTAGTTCTGTCTTGTATCTTAAAGGATATAAAAAATGCGATTCGGGATATTATCACTTTTCATGCTACTTGCCGCCGGTTTGGTGCTCCTGATAATGTTTTTGATTCAACCCGGCTGAAGTGACCCAAGCTACGCTCTTGGAGAGTGCTTTTTTATATTCTTTTATTCCGTCTCTCTTATGTTCGGTATAACAGGTATGATTTTCGATCATGACAAATTACCCACCGTTATAGCTACCGTTGTTACTGTGTTACCTTTGCTAATGTTTCTTTATGTCGGCCTGACAAGTTAAAAATTCTTTATGTCAGTCCTATTTTTATGCATTCCGGTATCTTTTATTTTTGATATTATCGGAATTTCATTCAGTAGTCACAAATAGCTCGCAATTGCAAAAACCGCGGTCAGGCGGTATTTGTAATTATCTTTTTATATCTGTTGACGATGAATTTGTGGCTTTTTCGGGTTGATATCAATATTTTGAGCATGTAGATATTCATCCGGCGAAAAAAAACACTGTTTGCAGTATCAGCCCATGTCCCAAAGCTTAATTTTTTTGATTTATAATTACACCATTCTTTCTGGTCGAAATACAGTCTATCTGGTAGAATTATCATAATTCATGTAATTATAGTTTTTATATTATGGTTGAACATTATGATCGGTTCAGGGATTAATCTTGTCTAAGCAGAATAAATTAATTCCGATAGGAGCAGCGGCAAAAAAAGCTGGCATTTCCCGCCAATCTCTGCAATATTACCTGATGGTCGGGCTGCTTGAGCCGACGCAGGTAACCGATACCGGCAGACGTATGTTCGACCAGAAAGCGATAGAGCGAATTAAACTGATAAGAAAACTAAACGACAGCGGCTACCCTTTGCGTGCCATAAGGGAACTGTTCATGGAAGGCCGCACTGATACGAAAGGATGCGAACAGTGAGCGATTACGAAACAACACAGAAAAGGCGGAATATTATTGTAGGCTTTTTTGTGGTTATAGGAGCCTGTGCGTTAGTATGGTTGATATTCAAGTTCGGGGATCTGCCGATGTTTGTGACGAAACTCGATTCCTATCAGGTTTTTGTTCAGTTCCCGACGGCTTCCGGTGTGCAGAGAGATACTCCCGTTCAGTTTTGCGGCTATCAGATAGGCCGAGTCACCAAGGTGATGGCGCCTGAACCACGAAACGAAATGAGCAACGGCAAAAAAACCGACCTTAAGTATTATCAGACGGTCGTCGTTCTCAGTATCGATAAAACATACAAGACCATTCCTTCGAACGTTGAAGTGAAATTAATGACGCGAGGTCTTGGAAGCAGCTTTATCGAAATCAAACAGACCCCCGGAAGAGAAGAGATTCCACAAGATCCTAATTTACCCGAATCAAAATTCCTTATGAATAATATGTGGCTTCAGGGTTCGACCGGCATGACCAGCGAGTTCTTCCCGGAGGAAAGCCAGCAGAAGCTGGACACATTAGTCGAAGGAATTAATGAGCTGGTCGCCAATGCGAACGATATTTTCGGCGACCAGGCCAACAAGGACCACTTCAAAGAAATCCTGACAAATCTTGCGGATTCGACGGAGCAGGTACAGCAAACCCTGGATGAAATCCAAAAGTTAGCTGCAACAGGTACTTCTACTCTGGAAAAGGCCGATGTGAAAATAGACCAGGCGGTCACCGCTGTTGTCACTACCACTGAGGACATCCGGAAATTAGCCACGACCGGGACGAAGACTCTGGAAAGCGTCGATGAAAAAGCCGAAAGGCTCGTTGTTGCAATGGTCGATACGAGTGAGCAGCTCAGCAAGGCAATGAGCGAGCTTAATTTGATTCTGGTTAAAGTCAATACCGGCCAGGGCTCGGCCGGAAAATTAATCAACGACGGCAGGTTCTATGAGAATCTGCTTGAAAACACAGAACAGCTTCAGCAGTTGCTGGAAGAGACGAAAAAATTCATCGAGGAATTGCGAGAAAAGGGAATCAAAACCAAGCTGTTCTAAATCCTCTCAATTTTGTCCGGGATCAAAAAAGTCCGTTGAAGGAATAAACCCCCGTCGAAAATGATGCCGGAATTGTACCGGTGAAGCCGGGTGTTTTTTCAAATTCCTTTACGCAATACACATCCCACATCACTCAATACGAGAAAACTTGTCCTGAGCGAAGTCGAATGGATTGGGTTCGTTTTTCAATCGCAGATTTCGCAGATTGACGCCGGATTTGCCATATTTACTTGTCATAAAAGAGCTTACGCCAATTTGGGCTTGACCAAAATTGGGTTCGTTTTCGATTTTTTTCTTCAGAATCCATAAGTTTCGGATTTCGAGTTTAGAATTTCGGGCTTCCGGCCGCTCGTCACGGCGGAGGCCGTTGCCGGAGCAGGAAAGGCCAGCAAATTGGCTTCGTTTTCAACCGCAGATTTCACGGATTAGCGCCGGATTTGCCATATTATACTGTTTTCAAAGAACTTATGATATTTTGCCTATTTTAACATTGGCTTTGTTTTTTCAAAAAGGGTCAATTTGTAGAGAACGCTCTACATTTGTCGAATCCCCTTCTTTTTGAACCCGCCAATAAATTGCCGGGCTAAATATTGAATTTACGTGTTTTTTTACTTTCCCCCATTTATAACTTAAAACTCATAATTCAAAACTAAGAACTATTTTATAGAATTTCCCCCTCAAAGCAACGAAAATCCCCATTTATTCCGCGAAATCCGTGGTTAAAAATGTCCATGACTTTTCCCCCGCTGTATAGTTTTGAATAGCAAAACTGCGGGGGCAATCTTCCATAAATAAGAAAAATCTTTGAAATTTATGCCATAGGTATCCGCGTTTTTTTTAAAAAATTCTCACCAAAACAATCAAGATTCGAGATGCGAGAATCGCCTTATTTATATAGGGGATAGGGTATGACAGATAGGGTATTGCGTACAGCGTACAGGATTTATGTGATTTGTGATTCGTTTCTCGTGATTTTCTATACCCTGAACCCTAAACCCTATCCGCTAAACGCTAAACGCTAAAAACGGCTTGTAGGTTAGCCGTGTAAACATATAATTTCAAGCAAGCAATTTTGAGCGAGACTAAGAAGACAGAAAGGGAAATATGCGAAACCTGAAAACATTTTGTATAATCTATTGAAATCAAATTGAAGATATATTATTGAGGTCTTTTCATGACAAAAAGATCGAAAGAAGGTACAAACCTGAAAGAGCAGTTCAGGGTCCTGGCAACTAGCGAGCCGGTCTTGCCCGTACTAAGCGATCATCCACTGGCCAAAGATACGGCTTTTGACGACCGATTTGAACTTTGCTACAAGCTCGGTCCAATATTCGATATAATACGACATAAAGATACACCAACTCCTACATCCATAGCCATCTATGGTGATTGGGGCACGGGAAAAACCAGCGCCATGCGATGGCTCGAAGGACTTATCAACGAATGGAATAACAACATCACTGACAAAAATAAAACAGAGATCCGAACAATATGGTTCTACCCCTGGAAGTATCATAACAAGGATGATGTCTGGCGTGGCCTTATCTCCGAAGTCATTATCAAGGGAACCGAAATAAAAGGAGCAAACATTCAGAGAGTCACAAAAGCCGCCAAGCAGTTCGGCTTATTCCTTGGCAAAGGCTTTATCCATACGCTCTCTGCTCTTACACTAAAAGCGGGCGATGCCAAAACAACCGGCGAAGCTGAATTCGACCTTGCTTGTCTCAAGGATGTTATAAGTGAATACGACAAGAACATTCATCCGGAGAAAGCATTTCTTAACGAGTTCGAAAACTCTTTTGAGCAGTGGCTACAAGAGACACTTTCAGACAAAGAGCGAATGGTAATATTCATAGACGATCTTGACAGGTGTATGCCACACGTGGCGCTTCGTGTACTGGAAGCGCTGAAACTATATCTCAATGTAAAGAAGCTGATATTTGTAGTAGGGGTTGATAAAAATGTTATCAATCCTCTGGTCAAGAATCACTACGAAAAGCTCGGCCTCGATAAATACAAGTCCGACAACTATCTCGCCAAGATGTTCCAGACAGAAGTAACTGTAGGACCAAGCGAAAAGCAGATAGTCGAGTATCTGGATTACCATCTTGATAATATTGAGTATTTCAAAAAGCCGTACTTAGAGGATTGGCAGGTTGAGCTTTTTAAGGAATTGATAAATAACCTTGCAGACCGCAATCCGCGAGAAGTCAAGCGTCTTATAAACAGTGCCGTCATGTCAGGTGCAGGTGCTGAGATGATGAAAAAAGCTACAGGTCACGAAACAAACTACACCTTTGCCCAGGGATTACAGGTATTTTTCATAAGAAGGATACTTGAATCCGAAAAATATAACATGCCCCGATTACTTGGCAGTGAGCAAGGTAATGATTTTTTCAGCGAGTGGTCAAAGATTGTGCAATACAATAAGGAAAAAGAGGGATTTGCTGTAACACTTTCGAAAGTAACTATTGCCAGATACTTGCGTGACTTTCATAAAAAAGAAATTAATATTAATGTTAGTCATAACGAAGAATTGGCAGATTTTATGACAGACACGGCTTCACAATTTTATTCTACAATTCTTAATAACCTTGCATATGTTAATCTCTTATACTTACTTTCAAATGAAGAACTTGGGCAGCTAATGAAGATACCATTCTCCGCCGAAATTGCGGAGATCACAAAAGAGGCCGAACAATCTGCTGCAAAGCAGGATGATTCTACAATAATTAGACAAGAAGTAGCCCGTCGACTTTCAAAGAATCCTGAAGATATTGAAGAAAATGATTATAATTCAATAACTGTTTTTGACTTATTGGGTAAAAGAATCAGTGATATAACAGAAATTTCCAAAATGAGAAATGTTGTGGAATTGTATCTTCGTAGCAATAACATAGCTGATATCTCACCTCTTAAAAGACTTACAAATATCGTTGAATTATGGCTTCATGATAATCAAATAATAGATATTTCGGAACTTTCAGAGCTCAAAGAGATTCGTACTCTTTCTTTGCACTTAAACCAAATCAGCGACATATCACCATTGATGAATCTGACGAATATGAAAGTTCTTCTACTAAGTGATAACCATATCATTGATATATCACCTCTTGCGAATCTAACAAACGTCACTGAACTTAACCTTTATAATAACCAGATACGTGATATAACAGCTCTAAAGAATTTAACAAAACTTGAACGGCTTTCTTTATCAAAAAATGACATCATTGATATTGCGGTCTTGAAAGACTTGGTTTTAATTAGACAGCTATATCTGGCATATAATGATATTGTCGATGTTGAACCATTGAAGGATTCAAACAACTTAATTTTTCTTAATCTTAATAATACGCAAGTGAATGATATTTCTCCACTTCAAGGATTGAAACAACTCACACACCTCTACATCTCATCAACTGAAATCAGTAATATTGAACCATTAAAGGATCTCACAAACATAAGGTTATTAGGTATAACAAATACAAACGTAACAGACCTCAAGCCATTAAAAGATTTGGTTAATTTAGATGCTCTTTTTATATCTGGATTACAAATTGAATCTCTTGAACAATTAAAAACATTGAAGAAATTAAGAGTTCTAAGTTTTCAGAATACAGATATTTTTGATCTGGAACCTTTATCCGAATTAACTATTTTGCAGACGATCAAGATGAACAATACTCCTATCAAAAACATCGAGCCTTTAAAGACGCTAACCAATTTAAAGGAACTCTATATATCAGGATGTAAAGAAATAACTGATCAGCAGATTGATGATTTAAAGAAAGCTCTTCCGAACTTACATATCGAAAGATAGGGAAGCCCTCTGACTTTGGATCATAGTCAAATTGGTGCGATTTCTCATGCTTCGTCGTTTATGCCGTAGGTACTTGTGCCACAGGTAGCGATTCATCCTTCGTAGTTGTACTACGGAGAACGGAGCTTCGCAGAGTAGCAGCTTCACAATGGGCCTGGCCATCCTGTGGACCGCAACCGACCACCGAACAATCCGGCCGGTTCAAATTGACACACTAATCAAAGCCGCAGGGGGTAAAGAGGGGGAATAAATTTTTTGCTCTAAACAATGGATTGTATTGTGGACGTTGCGGAGAGTTATTTGTAAAATACCCGGCGTGAAAGCGTACCCGTTCTAAATTTTCCCGTATAAAAACGTTTTATTAAGTTATCATACAAATGCGAAGAATTGCATAATTGTATGACAACCCATTGACCTTTGTTACCATACAAAGTATAATATACCACAAATTGTATGGTAACTACTGTGAGTTCGAGGCAAATAAAATGAAAGTCATAAAAAGCGTGTTAAAAGAGGAGCTGGCCAATTCTTTGGTAATGAAAAAAGATTATGAAAAGGAGCTGGCTAAATTGCCCAAAGGCTCGTTGATAAAAAAGAGCGTCAAAGGGCATGAGTACTATTATTTGGTGGTCCGGGAAAAGGGCAAAGTGAAATTCATTTATAAAGGTAAAAAAGTCAGTAAGAAAGAAATACAGAAGTATAAACAGGCTAAAGAATTCCGGGCAAAATACAGAAAACTCCTTTCTGAGGTCAAGAAACAGATAAAATTTCTGAGGAGCACATTACGTGGAAAAAAGCCAGTATGATTTGTGTGTGGAAGTTCTGCATCGGCTGGATAAAGCGGGCATATTAAAAGATATTGTTATTGTGGGTAGTTGGTGCACCTTTTTTTATAAGGATTTTTTTGCCGGCAGGAAGTATATGACCTCGCTGACAACGCGAGATATGGACTTACTAATTCCTCAGCCCCGAGCTATCAAAGTGAGGGTTGATGTCGCTGAATTGCTGAAGGATCTGGGCTTTGTTGTCGGATTCACCGGGAAACAGGGATATATCAGATTGGAACATCCGCAGCTTATCATTGAATTCCTGGTTCCTGAACGAGGCAGGGATTCAAGTAAGCCTTATCCTTTGTCACTGCTTGGTTTGAATGCTCAGGCTCTTCGATTTCTTGAGTTTCTCTCTGAAAATACTATTAAGCTCAAAGTTGGTTTAATAACAGTTAGACTTCCTCACCCGGTTAATTTTGCTTTGCATAAATTGCTTGTTATGGGCAGAAGACCTAAAGCGGAAAAACAGGTAAAAGACAAGGACGCAGCGGTTAAAATACTTGACGCCCTGGTGGATTCAGGGCAAGGCAGTACAATCAGAAATGCATTCCTGACAATGCCTAAAAGATGGCAGGGCATAGTGAAAAAGCAGTTGGCAGATATAACCGATAGGAAGATTCTTGAAGTTTTGAATACCTGATAGACAGGCAAAAGGAATGCTACTCCACATACGAGTAGGATTCAGATGTCCTTTTGATCGAAAAAAATGATAAATTGAGTGTTGGACGGGGCGGTGGATTATTTGTAAAATACGCGGCGTGAAAGCGTACCCGTTAAAGTTTAGGCCGATATACAAACAACGGATATGGGGTGGTCGGAAGCTTCATGAGGTTTTCGGCAAAGACCTTCCGCCGGGCGAGAAGATCGGCGAAAGCTGGGAGTTGGCCGATCTGCCGGAGGATAAATCCGTCATCATCAACGGCGAGCTAAAAGGCCGAACCCTCGCTTCGGCGATTGAACAATATCCGGTAGAAATCACCGGCGAACCGTTTTTCGAAGGTCCGTTTCCGTTACTTATAAAATTTCTGGATGCCCAGGATTTTCTGAGCGTTCAGGTCCATCCGGACGAGCAGACGGTCAGGCGAATGGGCCGGGGGCAGCCAAAAACCGAGTGCTGGTATATAATTTCCGCCGAGCCGGGAGCTGTTATTTATAAAGGGCTGAAACAAGGAGTCACGAAACGGCAGTTCGCAGAAGCGATAGAAAAAGGGAACGTCGCGGATTTATTGAACAAGATTCCGGTCGAAGTGGGGCAGTGCCACTTTCTGCTGGCCGGTACGGCACATGCTATCGGGCCGGGACTTGTGATAGCGGAAATTCAATTGCCTTCGGATACGACGTACCGCGTCTTCGACTGGAACAGAGTGGACGAGACCGGCAGGCCGAGGGAGCTACACATCGAGGAGGCCTTAGAGAGTATCAACTTTGACATGTCCGACGACCAGCTTCCGGTTACTACGATAGGGCGGCTTGTTAATTGTGGTTATTTCGTCATAGACAAAGGTCATCAGGCTAAAAACTGCGAGGCGCTCCTTTCGCCGGGCGAAATGAAAACACTGATAGTTCTCTCCGGCTGCGGCACAATTCTCGGCACAGGGGGTGACAATCTTGAGTTCACAGCGGGCGATTGCCTGCTTGTTCCCGCTGCGTACGAAGGAGCGATTCTGTTTGTTGACGATACTGAATATCTTACTGTAACAATTTAACCAACGGATGATGTCCAAAACAGGTAGCAATCTTAAATTAAGCTATATTTTTGTCTTTTTGGCGGCCGCTTTGCTATATGTCACGACGTGTGCGCCCGGTGTTGTCTGGCAGGATAGCGGCGTAATTCAATACAGGGTCTTTCATAATGATATTGAAGGCCGATTCGGTCTGGCATTGTCACATCCCTTGTATTATATCCTTGCGATCGCCGTCAAAAATATCCCATTCGGTGAACTTGCCTATAGAATAAATATAATGACGGCGATAATCTCGGCATTGGCCGTCGCGAATATTTTTTTGCTGTTGCGGCTATGGCTTGGCGAGACTTTCGCTGCCTTGCTCGGCGCCGCGTCACTAGCTTTGTCACACACCTTCTGGCGGCATTCGACCATCCCGGAAACATACGGCCTGGCGGCGGCACTGCTTTTATTCGAATTGATTGTGCTGCTGCAATATGCAAAAACCTCCCGAAAAGGTTATTTATATCTTTTGGCCCTTATCAACGGCCTTGCGACTGCCAATCACATGCTGGCCTCGATTGCATTTGTCTGCTATGTGGTTCTTGCCTTGTTTCTGCTTGTCAAAAGACAGATTAAATTTCAAAATCTGCTTGTTATGGCGGTTCTTTGGATAGCCGGAGCGTTGCCCTATGAGTATTTGATCGTAAAGAATACTTTACAGAGCGGTGATTTTCTGGGCACACTGGCTTCGGCGGCTTTCGGCGAAAGATGGCAGGGAGATGTTCTTAATACCACTTTAAGTGTCCAAATAGCCAAAGAGAATTTTATGTACATCGTTTTGAATTTTCCTACGCCGAATCTCTTGCTGTCGATTGTCGGAGTATGGAGTTTGTATAAGCTTTCTCCGAAGCGCTGGTTTGCAAACGTGATATTGGCCTTGCTAATATTATATTTTGCTTTTGCCTTTCGCTATACCGTGCAGGATCGTTACGCTTTTTTTATCCCTTTCTATTGTATAGTCTCGCTATTGATCAGCCTGGGGGCTTACAGATGTCTCACCGGGGGTAATGGGATATTGATTTATATATTTGCGATATTTTGTGTGGCTGTTGTTCCTGTCTATTATATGGCGCCTAAAATTGCCGAAAAGCTCGATATTAAAATAGGCAGCGGCAGAAGAATCTATTATCGGAACAATGAAACATATTTCCTGTGGCCCTGGAAGACCGGTAATAAAGGAGCCGAGCGGTTTGCGGTCGAAGCGCTATTCAGTGTCAAGCCGCCGGCGATAATTTATGCCGATGCGACAACAGCCCCGCCGTTGCTGTACGCGCAGGAAGTGATGAAAGAGCGGCAGGGAAGTGACATAAAGATTATATCGAGTATAGGAAGCAGCGAAAATTCTCCTGTGTTCGACAGACAAACAATAAAAAAACTGTTTTCTGAAAGAGCAGTTTACGTGGTTACGCCGGCTCAAGGATATTGTCCCGACTTTTTGCTTAGACGATACGATTTCGAACCGGCGGGCGTACTCTGGAGGGTCGTTGAAAGAGGTGATATACTGCTTTAATAGCAGTAAATAGTAATATAGTAGCTGCTTGGGATAGAAACGAAATTCAGGATTTGGTGGGCTTTGGATTTTCGAGCCATACTTCGCTGTCGTAACGGAGCATGACAAGGCCGTCTTTGAAGCCGACGAACCTGATATTTGTCTTTCTGCCGAGCGTCTCCTGTAGAATCCATTTTGGAAAGTCGGCTCCGGCTCGGATGGATAGTGGTACACCGCCGCCGAATCGTGGATTTATCTCGGTAAATTTGAGCTTGCCTTTTTTATCCTGGAATAATTGCAGTGTAATCAGGCCCGGGCCGGCGCCGAGAGTCTCCACAAGTTTTTTCGCGCGGCTCATAATATGCCGGTCTTTTACGACCTGTCCCTTGCTGACTTCACCGGCCCTTATTTCGATACGTTTTCTCGGAACCACACAGCGAACCAACATCTCGAAATCGACGTAAACGTCACATGTGAATTCGGTGCCCTGAACGTACTCCTGACAGATTGGGTTCGGGATTTTTTTGGCATAAAAGGACAATTCTTTTTTGTTATGAACTACGGCGTTTCCTCTACCGGCGTAACCATCCCAGGGTTTTAAAAAACAGGGCCAGTCGAGCTTTCTTTCGGAAAGTGCCGAACGAATGCTCATAGTCACCGGCGTATCGAATCCGTTTTTGATTAAGAAGCGGTAGGTTAGCCTTTTGTCCTGGCAAATATCCAGCACTTCCGGCGAAGACACAAGAACACGGCAGCCGAGAGCCGTGAATTTCGAATTGTTTTGAGCCAATAGTTTCAGGTCCAGGTCAACTGTCGGGATAAGCAGCTTGATCCGGTTGTTTTTGACGATAGAGAGCAGTTGTTTAATATAACCGGGATGTTTTATCGGTTTGACCAGAAGCCCTTTATCGCATAATTGCAGGGCGGGACTTAATTGAGTGGTATCCGTACCGAAAAATGATGCCTTGATTTTCAATTGCTTTGCCGCCCGGCGAAAACTGTTCAGTAACGAAACGCGCCTGCCGATACATGTGAACAGAACATTCAAATTATTTTTAGTTTTCATTCTTTATAAGTGCCTACTGTCATAAGTGACTAAAGTTCTAACTTTACACTTTAGTTCACTTTAGCTCACTTTTCAAATTCTCGTCTTACGTAATACGTCCTACATAGTGAGTTTTCCAACCACAACCGATATACGATTATTGATAAATAGTCAATATCTAATTTTCAATCTTCAAATAGAAAGGGAAACAATTTTGTCAAATCTTTTGACATTTTAACCGTACGGTTATACACTAACAAGCTCAGTTGTCAAACTGGGCAGAATTTGGATTAACGAATGGAATTTCGTAATTGAGGAAATGAATATGCAGGATGCGATTCAGACGGGAGTTATGATGAATGTCCCACTTTTGGATTTGAAGGCACAGTATGCCACAATCAAGGATGAAGTTCTGCCGGCAATAGCAGATGTTTGTGAGAGTCAGATGTTTGCTCTCGGCCCGGCGGTGGCTGATTTCGAACAGAAGATTTCCACGTATTTGAGGAGCAAATATGCCGTCGGAGTCTCCAGCGGCACCGATGCGCTGCTCGTGAGCCTGATGGCTCTGGACATTAAGCCGGGCGATGAGGTCATTACCACAGCCTTTACATTCTTTTCCACCGCCGGCTGCATTGTCAGAGTCGGGGCAAAGCCTGTTTTTGTAGATATAGATCCCGATTCGTACAACATCAACCCGGTCTGCATCGAAGAGAAAATTACCGAAGAGACACGGGCAATTATACCGGTCCATTTATTCGGGCAGGCGGCACAGATGAAAGCCATCAACGAGATCGCTCAACATCATAATCTCGCCGTTATCGAGGATGCCGCTCAGGCAATAGGTGCGAGTCAGGATGATATAATGTGCGGTAATTTCGGCCACTGCGGCTGCTTCTCGTTTTATCCGACCAAGAATCTCAATGCCTTCGGTGACGGCGGATTGGTCACAACCAATTCGGAGAATATTGCACTAAAGCTGAGAGTGCTTCGCGACCACGGACAGAATCCTCGATACTTTTACAAGATGATCGGCGGTAATTTCCGCCTCGATGGTATCCAGGCGGCTGTTTTAAACGTCAAATTAAAGTACATTGATTCCTGGAACGAGAAGCGAAGAAAGAATGCGGCTTTTTACGATGATATTTTTGCCGGTTCGCCGATTAAAACTCCGAAGATAGAAGAAAACAATGTCAGCATATATCACCAGTACACTATAGCGGTGCCGGAAAGGGACCGGCTGCAGAATTTTTTGGCAGGAAATAATATCGGTTCGGCTATATTTTATCCGCAGCCGCTGCATCTTCAGGAGTGCTTCAGTGAGCTTGGTTACAAGCAGGGTGATTTGCCGGTTACCGAACGCATTTGCGAGGAAGTTTTATCGCTGCCGGTTTATCCTGAATTATCTCAGGAGCAGATCGAGTACGTTGCCGGAACCGTACTGAAATTTTTTTGACATGAATTAAGAAATATTACAGGATAATAAAATTGCTGAGTGTAAGCGAAAATCCCCCTATCATGTGGCCCGAAGTTGGATCGATACGTGAATATACCGGCCAATGGTGGGTTGCCCATACGAAAAGCAGGAATGAAAAGGCCCTTGCCCACGATTTGATCAGCAGGGACATCTGTTACTTTCTCCCGATGACCTGGAAGGTCAGGCGAAAAAGCCGCAGGACGATAAAATCACTGCTGCCTTTGTTCAGTGGATACATTTTTTTTTGCGGTAACGAAAACCAGCGGACGGAGATACTCAGGACCGACCGCGTGGCGAACTTTATCGAAGTTATAGACCAGGAAAAATTCCTTAATGAGCTGGTACAGATCGAAAGGGTTCTCCAGACCGGTGCTCCACTGGTGCCGCACAAATATATCAAGGTGGGTCAGAAGTGCCGGGTTATCGCCGGACCTCTTATGGGTTTACAGGGTATCGTGGTCAAGACCAAGGGAACGATGCGCCTGGTCCTGCAGGTGGATATGCTTGGACAGGCGGCAAGCGTCGAGATAGATATAGATATGATAGAGCTTGTTGATTAATACCGAACCAAAAGTTGAGGCGTTAAACAACAGGAGGTTTTTGTATGAAAATATGTGTGACCGGTGTTGGTTACGTCGGTCTGGTAACGGGAGCGTGTTTGGCCGAAGCCGGCAACGATGTAATTTGCGTAGATAACGACAGCGAGAAAATTGCCTCTCTTAAAGACGGAGTCATTCCCATCTATGAACCGGGCCTGACTGAGATTGTAAGACATAACGCAAAGCTCGGTCGGTTGCATTTTACGACTGAGCTGAAGTACGGCGTGAATAATTCGCTAATTATTTTTCTCGCAGTGGGAACGCCATCGGCGGAAGACGGCTCTTCGGATATGTCGGCGATCTTTTCGGTGACTAACGGAATCGCCGAAAATCTCAGTGACTACCGGATCATTGCGACTAAAAGCACGGTGCCGGTGGGGACATGCGAAAAGATTACGGAGATTATCAAGTCGAAAACCGATGTGCCTTTCGATTATGTCAGCAATCCGGAATTTCTCAAAGAAGGTGCGGCCGTCGAAGATTTTATGAGTCCCGACAGGATAATCATAGGGGTAACCAGTCCCAAAGTTCGGGAGATTATGGAGCAATTATACAGCCCGTTTATGAGAAAGAGCAGCCGAATACTTTTTATGGATCCGGCTTCGGCCGAGATGGCGAAGTATGCCGCTAATGCGATGCTGGCGACTCGAATCTCTTTTATGAACGAGCTTTCAGCACTTTGCGAAAGGGTCGGGGCGGACATCGAAATGATCAGGCACGGTCTCGGCAGTGACTCGAGAATAGGCTCGGCGTTTTTGTTTCCGGGAGTCGGTTACGGCGGAGCCTGTTTTCCGAAAGACATTCGCGCACTTATTCATACCGGCTCCGAGCACGGTGTCGAGATGACTATTGCAAAATCCGTACAGCAGGTAAACATAAATCAGCAGGAGCGTTTTGCACAGCGTATTATAGACTATTTTGCCGGAAGGCAGGACCAGATTACCTTAGCGGTTTGGGGGCTGGCTTTTAAGGCGAGAACCGACGATATCAGAGAGTCACCGGCGATTAGCTGCATAAACAAATTCCTCAACTGCCGAATGAATATCAGGGCATACGACCCTGAAGCTGCTGCTTCGGCACAGAAAGTTCTGGGTGACAAAATTCAGATATTCCAGAACGGCTACGATGCTCTGGATAACGCCGATGCCCTCGTTATTTTCACCGACTGGCAGGAATTCAGGAATCCCGATTTTAAAACAGTTGCCGCAAAGCTAAAAAAACCGGTTATTTTCGACGGCAGAAATCTGTACAATCCCGGAGTTGTCCATGCGGCGGGAATCGAATATCACAGTGTCGGAAGAACTCCGGTTCATAAATAAAATTTCCGTGAAGTCCGGATCGTTCAGTGAGATATGATGGAAATGCAAATTGTTATTAAGAGTTTGGGCGTAGTCCTGGCTCTGATAGCGGTTGTATATATGCTATGGCCGGATATTGCAAAAAAGTTAATGATTATTTTTCAAAAGGGCAGACGAATATACTTTGATGGTATTGTAAATTTATCCTTAGCAGCGGTATTTTTTGCCGGTGCGAATCAATGCAGATACCCATGGGTAATACTTGTCTGTGGGATTATTTTTATGGCAGAGGCTTTGATGATTTTTGGGCTTGGATCGAAAAAAACAAGTGTTATTCTCGATTGGGGCCTGGAGCAATCTGATGAACTATACCGGTTTATTGGTCTATTGATTGGAGTGATAGGTGTGATCGTAGTTTTTTCGACATGATATTTAATTCCAGAAAATAGAGTGAAGCTTATGAAAGCACTGATAACAGGAGCAGCAGGTTTTATCGGCTCGCATTTGAGCGAGCGTTTGCTTCAAGAAGGTTGGACGGTTGTCGGAATCGATAATTTCGATGATTTTTACGATCCCGGTATCAAGCGTGGTAACATCGAAAATTGTCTTAAGGGTGACAATTTCCGTCTCGTTGAAGCCGACATTCGTGACAACACCGCTATGAACAGAGTAGTCGGCGAAGGCTTCGATATAATTGTGCATTTAGCCGCCAAAGCAGGCGTTCGACCTTCGATAGAGCAACCTTTGCTTTATGCCGATGTAAATATAAACGGGACAACGATCTTACTCGAAGCGGCAAAAAAACAGAAAATCGATAAGTTCATATTCGCGTCGAGCTCGAGTGTCTATGGCAACAATAAAAAAGTCCCTTTCTCCGAAGACGACAATGTGGATTTCCCCATTTCACCCTATGCCGCTACGAAAAAGGCGGGCGAGTTAATTTGCCATACCTATCATCATCTTTGGGGCATTTCCATAAGCTGTTTGCGTTTTTTCACTGTTTACGGCCCCAGACAGAGGCCGGATTTGGCCATCCATAAGTTCGCAACTCTAATCGAGCAGGATAAACCCATTCCTGTCTTCGGTGACGGCTCCATGATGCGGGACTTTACATATATCGACGACATTATCGACGGTACAGTTTCGGCGATGGGAAAATGCAATGGTTTCCATGTATATAATCTCGGCGAATCTCAGCCGATAACGGTTAATGATTTAATCGATGAGATTGAAAAAGCACTCGGTAAAAAAGCAATCAGAGAATACAAGCCCGTGCAGCCTGGCGACGTCGAACGCACCTTTGCCGACGTGGCTTTGGCCGCAAAAGAACTGGATTATAAACCTTCGACATCCATCCAGGACGGTTTGAGTAAATTCGTCACCTGGCTCAGAGAAAAACATAGGTAAAGTTTTTTAGCTTGTTCGGGAGATAAATATTTGAAAGCCTATATGGTATGATGAAGTACATTTATTTAGCAGTCGTCTCAATTATCATCTTAATTTTGGCCATTGTTAATGGATTGTATGTTGAAAAAGCATCTCGACCGCTCGGAGAAATGCATGTGCTGGAGGAAGCTGATGGTTTATATAGCCACCTGAAAGTAATTGAATATCATGGAACTCGTGCTCTTATAAGCGATGGAATTTTTCAAACGATTATCCCTTTTTCCGGCTTGGGTATAATAAGAGGGTCACTTATTAGCAGTCGCGACTATATTGAATTAATTCCATACTTTCGACCTAAGACCCAGACTGGATTGCTTATAGGAACAGGTGCCGGATTGCATATTCGCTCACTTGCGCTTTATAGTATTGATATCCAGGGGGTCGAAATCGAGCCGGAAGTAATTCGACTTGCTGAAAAGTATTTCGACCTTGCGGCAGAAATTAAAATAGCTGACGGCAGGGATTTTCTTTTACGAGACAAGCAGAAGTATGACACTATTATCATAGATGCATTCATAGGTGGAACTGTTCCCGAGCATTTATATACAAGGGAATCCTTTAAGCTGGTAGAAGAACATCTAAAACCGGGTGGTGTTTTTGTTGTTCGGTTAATCGGCCATCCGGAGCATCCGGCAATTCAGGCAGTAGCTCGTACCATTACGGATGTTTTTCCATATATAGTGGCATTACAAAGCGGTATTGCGAATGAATTACAGCATATATTTATTTTTGCAAGCAGGACGAACCTGGAATTGACAGCAGGTAAAAGTTATGAGCTGAGTAAATATGGTTTCACCGGTGAGGAATTTTGTGATATAAATACACTCAATGCAGTTCTTCTGACAGACGAAAAATCAAATTTATCATTGCTGAGTGAAGATATTGCGGCTGGAAATTACCGGAATTCATTAAGCTTGACAAAGGAGCTTTTATGGTAGAAAGAAACTATCTATCTGTATTCCTGGTCACAATCTTGTCTTTCGTAAGCATAGCTGCAGGAAATCAGAGTGAGCTCAAAGTAAAATTATTCGAAGATTGCATACTGCGTGAGGCTGATGGTAAAATATGGATTCAGAAACCAATGGTGTATTTGGGTATGTGGGGGGTGATGGCGACTCCTCCGTTTTGTTTGAGTGAGAATATATCCACGAAGCTAAAACCACTAATCAGCAAAATCAACGATGGTGAAGGACAAGCGGCAAAGCGATTCTATACTTCCGAAGATGTATTACGTAAACAAGAAGGAAGTTTAATATTGGTTTCTTTGAATTCCAAATTTCAATCCGTTTATGATAAAGAATTTAAAGATGTTGAATCAAAAAGTTTTTCGAATTGGCCGGATTACTACGAAATTGTCGAAGCAGACTTATTGAGCGCCGAGTTAATTAGTGCAGATTGGATTAAAGCCTGGTGCGCGATTGACCAGGCGCTTCAGGAGATTGTTTCCGAGAGCAGGACGCAGTTCGATGAAGGTAAAAAAGAACGCCTTGCCGTGATATTTGAAAAGGGCGAGCGTGCTTTGAATGTGATGTTCCATGCAAATCAGGATGAGGAATTTAAAACACTTGTCAGCAGAGTCGATCCAGACTCGTTAGTAGTTCGGACATTCGCGCAAGTAGTAACTTATCGTTGGTATGAATGGCTGGAAAGATTCGCATTGCGTCTGGACATAAAACTTAACAAACCTTTACCTGAAAAACCCAAGCTTTGGCCCGTGTTAGAAGTCCTGGTAAATAGCAAATCACTGACAGAGTTTCGCCTCGCTAAAGAGAAAATCCCCCCTGAAAACCTCAAGTTATTATATAAATTTGATCTTGGAGAAAAAATTCGAGATTTGGAGATTGGTCGTACTACGGACTACAGCTTCGATTATCTTCGAGAATCAGCAAAAGAGATGCTCCCTGAAGTACGTGAATATGAAGAACGGTTAGATAACACACCCGAGTCATCCAAAAAAGAAATTATAAAAGATTTCGGTTTTATTATTAGTACGGCGAATGAAAAATTATTGACTGATAATCTGATACTTTCGGGATTGAAAGTCGAGAGTATATCTGATGAGCATAGTAATATTGGACTTCAAGCAGGAGACATTATCGTAAATTATGAACGTGTTAATGATGTAGTAATGAACTGGCATAATTTAGGCTGGCAGGTACAATCGCTGACCGGCAGGATAAGACAACATCGAAAGCTGAAAGTAATACGTGGAGGCAAATTTATTGACCTCGCCGTTGATAACATGTGATTGGAAATTTTCAACAATAAATTAAAAAACATAGGAGAAAGCACAATGACAGACGAAAAAAAAGCGGATTTAGCCGGTCCCGGTATCGGCGACTATGCAGAGCTGGATAAAATTCTGCCGCAGGATTACAACTCCCTGTTGTCACCGAAGGAAACTCAGATAGCAACCTATGCTGCTAAGGACTACATCGAGGAAAATATGTGCAAGGAATTGAATCTTATACGAGTGACAGTTCCTTTGATTGTCGATGTCGAAAGCGGTGTTAACGACATGCTCGACCGTGACGGCTCACGAACTCCAATCCAGTTTCATATCTCGAACGATAACGGCAAAAATCCGATCGACGTTCAGGTCGTACAGGCTGCCACCAAATGGAAACGCATGGCTCTCAAGCAATTCGGAATGGACATCGGCGAAGGATTGCTGACCGATATGCGTGCCATACGGAAAGACTATTTCCTTGACCATGACCATAGTGCCTATGTGGACCAGTGGGACTGGGAGCTGACTATGACAGCCAAGCAGCGAAATCTCGATTTCCTTCGCGAAGTTGTCCGGAAGTTATGGAAGGTTATCAAAGGTGCCGAAATCCATGTTCAGGAGCTTTTTCCCAAATTGAAGAACGACAAATATCCCGATTTGCCGGATGAATTGACTTTCCTGCACGCCGAGGAGATACTGGAAAAGTTCCCCGACTTGCCTCGAAAGCAGCGAGAGATGGAGATATTACAGGAATATCCAGCAATTTTCATAATCGGTATAGGCTGGGTGCTCGAGGACGGCTATCCGCATGAAATGCGTGCGGCTGATTATGACGATTGGGTGACTCCAACTCAATCTGCCGACGGTCGGCCTATGCACGGCCTGAACGGTGATATTCTCGTATGGAATCCGGTAACGAAACGCCGCCATGAGCTGACGTCGATGGGCATCCGTGTTAACGCCGATACCCTTGTTCAGCAACTGGAGCTTTCAGATCAGTTGAATATGCTTGAATTTCCCTATCATCAAGCTATAGTCAATAATGAAATACCGCTTAGTATAGGCGGTGGTATAGGTCAGTCCCGGACATTTATGCTATTATTGAAAAAGGCCCATATCGGGGAAGTCAGTGCGACCGTCTGGCCTAAAATACTGAAACAAATGTGCAAAAAGAAAAACATCCACGTTATAGAATAAAAAAATGTATCGGTGACGATAGATGGTATTTTGCCCCTGGATTTATCCGGGGGCTTTTTGGGAACTGAGCGGGCCGGATAGTCTCTTTTTATTCGGGTACTAATACTTGTCTGCGCGGGATTTTTTTGTTAATATCATTAAAAATCTATAATAGAGTGTCTGTCGGTTCGCACTTAAGAAGTATGTGGACTATACGGGCTAAAAAAGCCTATGGCGAAAATTGTGAAAATCAAAGATTGGGAAAAACTGCCGGACGAGGATATCCTGCAGATGCGTGTTCGCGATTTTGGAGTACAAATTCAGGGCTCCGAACTCCAGCCACTGATAGAGAGGTTATATGAGGAGCTGGATTCCAGAGGAATTTGCTTTCATCCGACGTGCTATCTTACTGATGAATGGCTCTGTCCCGACAAAATTCCTATCATCGGGATACCTTTTTATCTTGCTCATCCGCGATTGAAAAATATCGAGCAGAAAATGATGTACGAGGTGGAAGGTGGGACTGAAGAGTCCTGTATGAAACTTTTGCGTCATGAGTGCGGCCACGCCTTGAACTACGCGTACGAACTGTACAAGAAGACCAGGTGGCGGGAATTGTTCGGACCTTTCTCCTCAAAGTACTCGGATTCCTATTACTATTGGCCTTATTCCCGACGTTTTGTCATCAACCTGCAGGACAATTACGCCCAGTCGCATCCCGACGAAGACTTCGCCGAGACATTTGCAGTCTGGCTGGCTCCGCAGAGTTGCTGGCAGCAGAAGTATCGAAACTGGCCGGTAATCAAGAAGCTATGGTATGTGGATGGTTTGATGAAACGTATTTCAACAATGGCACCGGTAAAAACAGCCCAGGGACAGCCGCCGTGGCCCGCCTCTCGGATGACTTCGACGCTTGCCGCTCATTACGAACGTAAGCGAAAGGCACTGGGCAGCGAGTTCCAGGGTTTTTATGACGATAGTCTGATTAGTCTGTTTTCGTTAAAACAAAGCGCTTCTACGAATCCGAAAGCTTCCAGGATCTTACGTCATCATCGACGAGTACTTGTAGATAGTCTGACTCGGTGGACCGGACATCGAAAACACGATATCCATCAGTTAGTCAATACTTTGATTCTTCGTTGCGATGCGCTTAATCTTTATGCGAAATCGAGTCAGATGGATGATATAATAGGAATTACGGCTTTTCTAACAGCTATTGCAAGTAATACACTCAGAATTGTCGGGAGGCATACACGTTAATGAGTCGAAAATTGAATATAACGGTTTTAGTCGATGCAACAGAGGTCAAAGACGATGACCCGAATTTTGAGATTTCTCCTGAGATTCCCACGACGGAATATCATGTTATCGAGGCACTGCGGGATTTGGGTTATAAAGTCTCGGTACTCGGAGCGGTTAGTAACATTGAGACTATAGTCGGAACTTTAACCGAACAAAATCCAGATATAGTGTTTAACCTCACCGAATCTTTCAACGGAGACCGTCGATTTGACAAAAATATAGCCGGACTTCTGGAAATGTTACGTATTCCGTTTACCGGTACCGGAGCAATGGGTTTGTTGTTGTGCAGAGACAAGCGGTTGTGCAAGGAGCTGTTGAGTTTGCATAAGATCCGCGTTCCGAATTTTTTCTCTCTGCCTCACGGTCGAAAATTTCGTGTTGCCAAAACAGCCCGGTATCCGCTGGTTGTCAAGCCCGCGCTGGAAGACGGCTCCGAAGGTATTTCAAACGCTTCTTTAGTCAACGATGACTCGGAATTGGCCGAACGTGTCCGTTTTATGCACCAGCGTTGGGAGCAACCCGCAATTGCCGAAGAATACATCAAGGGACGGGAACTGTATGTTAGTATTATGGGCAATAAAAGATTAGTCGTGCTCCCGATCCGGGAATGTCTTTTTGACTTTGATAACAAGGAAGGTCCCCAACTGGCCACTTATCGTGTGAAATGGAATACTGAATACAGGGAAAAGTGGAATATCAAATTCGGATACGCCGAGCTTGACCCGGTAGTCGTCAAGAATATCAGCCATATATGCAAGAGGGTGTACCGTGTACTTCATATTCAGGACTACGGCCGAATTGATCTTAGGCTGACCGATGACAATAAGGTTGTGATTCTCGAAGCGAATCCGAATCCCGATCTCGCATACGGTGAGGAAGTGGCAGAAGCGGCCGAAAAAAGCGGCTTGTCTTACGAACAGTTCATTGACACTGTTCTGGATCATGCCTTACGCAGGTATAAGTAAGTTGGAGGTGTATTGAATGGCACGCATGGCGAAAAGACAAGCATCGGAAAATCATCATACGATAAATGATAAGCCTCGTACGCATAGCAGCTTCAACCACCATCAGAGAACCGGCAGGTTCAAGGCATGGTGTAATAGTCACCTGTGGCTAAAGTGGATATTGCCTGTAATCGGACTTGTGTCATTTATTTGGTTTCTTGTCCGTGTAATTCCCAAACCCTCGCGTGCGACGTATCCCTGTCAGAGGTTGGCTGCACCGTTAGCGGGCGGTTTTGTTGTATGGATGGCCGGATTAGTCGGCTCGGCTTTTCTATATTGCAGGGCGAAATTGTTACTGAAAAAATCTCGATATTCAATGGCCGGTATCTTGATAGTTTTTTCCGTACTGGTTATATGGGGTTCGCTTAGCCTGACAGCTAATAATCCCGCGGATGCGTCATTTTCACCGTCCGAGCCGGTGAATAGTCCGATGGGCGTGGCAAAGGGAATTTATCCCGGCCGGGTCGTATGGATTCGCGACCCCGATGCAACAAGCTGGGACCAGCAGAACGGCAACTGGTGGGATGACGGCAATACAGACCAGAGTAAGGTTGATGAAATGATATCGAAATCAATACAACAACTGACCGGTCAGTCGAGTGACTCACTCGCATGGGATGCCCTTTTTAAGCACTTCAACAAAACCAAGGATTTCGGGGATGTCGGCTATAAGAAGGGTGAAAAAATCGTTATCAAAGTCAACTCCAATCAGGATCGCTCGGACCATTGGCGCAGCGGAGCGGGTTTACACAGCCCTCAAGTCGTGTATTCGCTTATGGCTCAATTGATTGTCAATGCAGGTATTTCCGGCGAAGATATCACAATTTACGACGCAACGGGCAGGCGGAACATCGGCGCCCCTATTTTTAACAAGATCAGGGGCAATCCGGATAAAAACTTCCAGGCTGTCAAGTTCGTAGTGGGAATCCAGCCCACTCCTGAAGGACGGGCTGCTCCTGTTGTTGATCAGGATAATCCAATCAGGTTTGCTCAGTCGGACCTGCCGGCTGCGTTTTTGCCGAAATGTGTCACCGGGGCGAAATACATGATTAATCTTGCACTATTGCGACCACATAGTATATGCGGTGTCACCCTGACAGCGAAGAACCATTACGGCTCAACGTACTTCCCGAACAACGGCTGGACACCTCGACCGCTGCATCGATCCAGCTCCGCAAGAAATCCTATGGGCACATATAATAATCTGGTTGACCTGATAGGCCATGAACATTTGGGCGGCAAAACAATACTTTACGTGATAGATAGTCTGTACACGGCGATAGACAACGAGGGACAGGTATTTCGTTTCGAGTCTCTCGGTAACGACTGGGCCTCCAGCATACTTGTTTCACAGGACCCTGTGGCTATTGATTCGGTCGGTCTGGACATCCTGAGGTCCGAGCCGCGAGCGACCCGTGTCACCGGCAATCCCGACAATTATCTACATGAGGCTGCGATGGCGAATAATCCGCCGTCGGGAACGAAATACGATCCTGAAGGTGACGGGACTGTTCTTGAAAGCCTCGGTGTGCACGAGCACTGGAATAATCCGAAGGACAGGAAATATTCCCGCAATCTGGAAACCGGTGAAGGCATTGAATTAATAGAAGCAAAATAATCATAAAAGAATGTTAAATGCCTAAAGTGAACTAAAGTGCATTGAGTTTTAATTTTAGGCACTTTCAACTTTAGTCACTTTAGGCACTCGTTCATCTTTCAACTATGGTTTGTTCAAATCCTGATTTATTGTTCAAGGACGGCCTGCTCATCGGCCGGAAAAAGCAACCTTATATCATCGACAAAGACCATACCGGAACCGCCGGTCGCACCGGTCTTTTCGAAGCCTATGCTCAATGTCGTTACGTTGTTCAGATTCACACCAAGAGTCGCTAAATCTATAGTCCATTGCTGCCACTCAGCAACAGTCAGGTCGCCGTCATAGACTACTTTGACATTATTTATCTTCACATACATCTGCTCCGTTGTGGAATTGTTCGGATCGCCGTAAATCCACAATGACAAAGTATCCGGAGAGCCGACGGTCCAATCCGTGCCAATCGGCAGGTCGCTTGTATTGGCGGTTACCTCGGAGAAGCCTGCCGTCGTATTGTCGTAGAATATCGGTGCAGATTGACCGCCTCCGTGAACAATCGCGTTTTCTACGAAATGTTCGCCTTCGGCAAAGTCAGGTTCAGGATATCCCATTGTTGAGCCGTTTGTTGATGGATTTTCGAATCCATCGAGCCACGTCAGGTAAATCCTGTTGTTTCCTTCCTCATCGATATTAAGGTCGTTGTATGACTCGAAATCATCCAAGATGAGATAGTCGGCTATTGTAAAGGTCCAGATTCCACCTTTGATTATCGCTGCATCGTTATTGATTTCGTCGATTCGCCAGAAGTAAACCTGATTCGCCTTTACGCCTTCGTCTATCGTAAAGGTTGTGCCCTGTTGACGACGGCGGTAAATGTCCGCAGTCGATGTATCAGCATTAGCAACACTTTCTTTATCAGTTCCAAAATATACATCATGCTCAGCCGCTGCATCTCCCGGTGACCAGCTTAGCTCGTCAAAGGCGATTAGGTCAAGGAGTGCTCCGTTACCGGGGCTTGGATTCCAGGCAAGAAGCGGATTGCCTCTGACAGCACCCTGGATCTCCTCGAGTGTTAAAACACGGTCGTATATTTTTACATCGTCTATCGCACCTGTATAAAGAAATCGATTCCCAACAGATTCTCTTCCTATATTAACATTGTAAATACTGCTCGAGACAGTACCGGAGTTAACCGTTGTGTTCATCAATATGCCATCGATAAATAATTGAAGCTGGTTTCCATCGCAAGTTCCGACCAAATTGTGCCATACGTCATTGAAAGAATTATCCACAGGTGTATCAACGAATATATCTGCATTGATACGGAATTGAATATTATTTGATTCCGGATGTCTCAAACCGTAACTGTCGTTGCCCTTTGTAACAAAGGATTGGTCTTCACTGTTACCGGCCGTGTCTGTCTTGACCCAGGCCATCACTGTAATAACATCGTTAATGTCAAGACTTGCAGGATTCCCGATATCCACACAATCGTCAAGGCCGTCAAGAGCCAGTGCGCCTTCAAATTGACCGATGATCCATTCCGGTTCTCCGACAATCGAGCCGTTATTTCCATAACCGGACCAGTCAAGCGCGATTTTACCTTCTTCATCATCCAGTTTCCACCAGCCGACAAGATTCGGATCGATTATCGGGGTTTCAGGGATCGTCCTGAAGCTCCAGAGATCGCCGTTTGTTAACGTCATATTACTATTACGCTCATTAACTTGCCAATAATAGACGGTATTATATTCAAGAGTGTCGAGTTCAAGGGTCAGTTCTGTATGGTTACCTTTAAATTCTGGTGATGTGGAATCCGCGTTGAGCATAGCGGTTCGATCAGTGCCGAAATACACATCATGTGATTCTGCCAGAAAGCCGACATTCCAGGCGAGGTCGGCATTGATATCCACGTATTTTGCTCCATTTGCAGGACTGGGATTATAAGCCGAGAGCGGCTGAATCGTGAAGCTCCAGACTTCGCCGGTATTTACAGTGGTTCCATCGGCTTCGACTTCATCAACCCGCCAGGAATAAGTTTTTCCTAATTCGAGCGTCAATGGACCGTAACTTGTCTGGTCGAGGGTTGTTAGCGGTGCCGTGCCGTCGATTACGGCCTGCTCGTCGTCACTGAAATACAAATTGTGGGTAACTGCGTTAAGTCCCGCATCCCATTGGAGATTTATCTGTGTATCGATGGTTACACTACCGTCAGCCGGTATCGGATTAGAAGCTCTTTCCGGACTTGCCAGTTTCTTTACCTCAACGGCCGATATCGCGCGGTTATAGATACGGGCATCATCTATTCCACCAGTGTGGTACCAGCGTGTACCATCTCTTGTTCCTATTTTGACCGAATCGGCATTTGTACCGATTGCACCTGTCTGATTTGTAGTTGCAAGCAGCTCACCATCGAGGTATAGCTTGATACTACTGCCGTCATAAGTTCCGACCATATGATGCCATTCGTTGCCGAAAGATTCGTCAATCCTATATGTAGCGACCTTCCAGCCACCGATGTAAACCACCACCTCTAAATTATTCCCGGAATTTTGTTTGATGCAATAGCTGTTATTTCCTTTACCTAAATAATGTTGGTGCTGACTATTTGCCGCGGTGCGTGTATTAATCCATGCAGCCATTGTAATCTGTCCGGTGATGTTCAGGCTGTCACTGTTACCGCAATCAACGTAGTCATCAATTCCGTCGAAATCCAGTGCCCCACCTATCCGGCCGTCGATCCACAATGGCCCTCCATATAAAGTTCCGTCGTTCCAGTAATCGGTTTCGTCGAGTGTAATTGAGTCTGTACCTTCGTCCAGCTTCCACCAGCCGACCAGATTGGGATCAATTCCCTGTGCCACACCGGCTCCGGCAAAAGCAAGTACCAAAAGAAAATAGACGGAATAATTCAATTTTCTACACATAATCTTTCTCCTCGTAATATATAGAGTATTGTTAATCCATCATGGCTATAAGCCATGACTCATGTTGATTAAATGATATTCGTAATTGATATGTAATAACTCAATCGTGCTGTTTGTGAGTCGCTTGTGCCTCCTTCCTTCAAACAGCTATTGTACAAATAATAAGTGATAGGCTCGTTCACAGGTAACGAGTTATTTAGTGAAAAAAGCCGTCTTTCATTATGTAAGATTAGCCTGATAGTAAATATATCACTTATCAAAAAAGACTAAAAAATCTAACTTATCCTAATCTATTAATAACAGATGTCCTGCTAATATGTCAAGGAAAATCCCATTTTCTGTGCCATAACTGTAAGGGGGAGATAGTCTTACAATGTTTTTATGATGGAATTCTATGGAAATGTTGAGAATAGAGAAAGTTCAGGATTTGTTTTTTATTATTTTATTCTGTCTTTTTGCTTTTTCCAGTGCTCCTTCGGCTTCTTTGCGGGCAGTGATGTCACGAATACTCTCGCGATGTCCCAAAGAAACACCTTTATTATCGTAGATCGGCTGCCAGGACATCGCTGCCCAGATGATTTTCCCGTCTTTTTGAATTATCCTGAACTCTACGTCGTTTCCGGTACTTCCTTCCAGAGCCGATTTAAAAGCTTTCACCATTCGCTCGCGGTCCTGTTCGAAAATGACGGCTCCCGGATAATCCAACATTGACATGGCCTCTTTGATATTATATCCGGTCAGGCGTTTTACCGCCGGATTTGTCCATAAAATTCGGCCGGATGGACCTACCCAGACCTCCCAATCGTAAGTGTAATCCGCAATTGCCCGGAAGCACTGGTCGGTCATTTGAGTAACTAATTCGGTCCGCTTGCGCACGCCGATATCGTCGTAAACGGCGACAATCTGTCCCGATGGCAATTTGAAAACATAGTTTTCACGCCAGCCTGCGACCCTTTGGTCTTTATAGATTGAAACAGGGTGATGTTCGGGTGTGCCGGTCTTATATACACGCTGAAAAACCTCGAAAAGACCAAACTTCCTGACTCCGGGAAAAACCTCCGTGACAGCTTTACCTATCAAATTTTCTTTACTGGTATGTTCGATCTCCTCGGCTGCCGGGTTGAAATCGACAAATACGAAGTCTTCGCCGTCGTTGATTGCTTCGTATATGGCAACGCCGCTGCTGACGTTATCGAAGAGGATTTTGAATTTTGCCTTATATTCTTCAAGCTCTTCCCTGATATGCTTTTCATTGCTGTTGAGCTTTTTATTGCTTCTGCCTTCAGCTTTCATATTTAGGCTCCGTGGAATTCCCCCGGCTAAGCCCGGTTATATATATTTTACTTCCTTTTCGCCATCGGTGTTCGGAACTGGATATCTATTGCATGTCGCGCATTGAGTATATGCTATCCTTGATTAGTAATGCAAGCTAATTGTTTTTATGAATTTATGCAATCTTATTCTTCGGCATTGTGGTCTGGGGGAGTGATGCCCGGAAGATGGCGGACGAAGAAATCCTCTTCGACTTTAATCGGGATAAAAATCACTTTGGTGATAAACAGGCATGATTGTGCGGATTTGGTAATTTAGACAATTGCCGTGTTAGTCCGGCTTTTTTTATTTTATTGGATAAAAAGGAAATTTTCCTGTAACATTTGAAAATCAGGTCCGTCTATAACAACAATTAAACAAAAATACACGAATGAATCGGAATTTATTCGATAAAGGAGAATTTCATGCGGCGGTATTTAAGTGTGAGAAATCTAATCCTGTATCTTTTTGTCACGATTTGCTTTTGGGTGGAAGGATGCGTATATGTCGAAAGTTCATATAACAGAAGACATGTTACAAATTTAATATCTCTGAAAATAATTCTGCATGAAGGCGATAGGGACAAGCTGCCTGAAGATGAGGATGTAATACAAAGGCATTGGATTAGCCAAAGTAAATGGTATCCTAATCCTTCCTCTGAGTATATCAACATCTCGTTTACAGAAGATGATTTAAAAGAAAGCATCAGATCGGAAAATATCCGCATAGGCGAATATGGATTCAATGCTTCTTTGCCGGAATCATACTGGCCGGGAGAGCCGGTAGATATTTTTATATCGAGTGACCTTGGGGAACTTTCATTCGAAGGGGAGCTTGGTTCGGGTGAATACGGACATGATGTCAGTGCTTTCGGAATAGTGGTAATTGAAATCAACCGCGAACAGATTGATACGATAAAAAAAGCGTTCGGACAGGAACTTCCGCTCGATATTTTGATATCATTGATTATAAAGGATATCAGCGCCGAGATGTTAATTGAGTATGCCGATTGTGGTATTGAGCTCGGCATAAATCACGCCGGTGAGCTTGCCGCCAATGATTTCAAGGCTGAAACAGTCAGCAGGCTTGTTGACGCAGGTTATAAATTTGACGGCAAAGATTTTGTTAGTCTTGCGAGAGGCCATGTTTCCGGTGATTATGCGATAGGCTGGAAAAAAACGGATTACGACCTTTCTGCAGAGCAATTAGTGTATGCCAAACAGCGGAATCTCGATTTTGATACAGCGATGGAATGGCAGAAAACCAGGCGTGAGCTTTCATTGGAGCAATTACACTGGGCTAAGCAGCGAAACCTCCGTCCACAGGAATCGTTGGAATGGGAGAATGCAGGGTATGAACTTTCGCTGGAACAATTGCACTGGGCCAAGCAGCGGAATCTCCGTCCGCAGGAAGCAATAAAGTGGCAGGAGGCAGGGCGAGAGCTTTCGTTGGAACAGTTGCATTGGGTAAAGCAGCGAAACATCCGGCCGGAAGAGTTTGTTGAATGGAATAAAGCAGGGCGGGACCTTTCCCTGGATCAAATGCAGTGGGTAAAACAAAGAAATATACATCCACGGGATGCGGTGAAATGGAAAGAAGCGGGACGGGAACTTTCGTTAGAACAACTTCAATGGGCAAAGCAGCGAAATATACATCCGGAGGATTTTGTGGCCTGGAATAATGCAGGATATGAGCTTTCGCTGGAACAATTGTTCTGGAGCGAGCAGCGAAATTTGAATCCTCAGGAGGCTTCACGATGGAAGAAGTTGGGATATAATTTATCGATCGAGGATTTGCATCGCCTTAGGCAGAATAACATTCATTCTTCGTATGGAGAGGCTTTCTTCGATCCGGAATATGAGCGGGTTAGCATCGAGCAGTTAATCGAATTCAAACGCTCCAATATTTCGCCGGAAACGGTCAGTAAGCTGCGAAAGCGGAAAGAAAATTAGAAGCCGACTGTAACAACCGCCAATTAAAAGTAATAGATAGTGCGGCGAGACTTCGATACGAGACTCAGAACCTCATCGTTAAGACTGCACAGAACATCTTATCTCGAACACGTCGAAAAGCCGCAAATAACATCATTTAATTATATCGGCAGAGCAAATATAGATTAGCCGGCTTACTCTACCGCAGGCCTATACAGCCGGATATCATCAATGTACAATTTACCTGAGCCGTTCGGTGTTGTCGTATTGTCTTTTGTTCCAACGCCGATAGATAATTTGCTGATATTGGCTAAGTCAACACCCTGGCTTGCAAAGTCCTGCAGATTGATTTTCCATTGTGTCCAGCCGGGATTCAGTACTCCGCTAAACGTGGCATTAGGATCTGGATCGGTGTAATAAACTACTCCTAAATCGTTTAGTGACACATATAACTGCTCAGAAGAATTGTTAATCAGCCCTATATCCTGATGTTTCCATGGTTGTTCGCTGCCGGTGCCCGTAATGGTTACATTGGAGAATACGGCTTGGGCTGCGACATCGGGATTATGGCTGGTAACGGCCAGTCCGACATACATCGGTGCACTTACTGACAATTGTTTCAGAGAAAACGATGTCCAATCACTTCCATTTGCAGAGTGATACGCCCTTATCAGTCCTCCTGATGTCCGTTCCAGCCTGACCCAATATGGTGTGGTCAGGCCCTCTGCGAATTCCCTGTCCGTCACATCTTCGCCGACCGTACGAAACTGGAATCGAACGCCGTTTTCAGGTGTAATGAGCACTGCCATGTTCCGCGAGTTCGCATCGAGTGTATCACGGATCATCACACCTGCCTTTGCAAACGGGTCGGCGTTATCCAGACTCTCAACCTTGGCAATAATCTTGACGCTGTCGGTTAGCTCTTTGTAAGCAAAATGAAACTGGTCTTCAAAGCCATAGATATCCTCGCCCGCACCTCTTAAAGTGTAAGTTTCTGCCGGATCTTCCAAAAAATAGCCCATATAAGGCCGCTGACCCATGAACCATATCGACAGTGTTTCAAGCTCGTCTATGGTCCAATCCTGAGCATCCACCCACTGTCGCTCGGCTTCGGAGTAGAACAATGTTCCGGTTTTCTCAAGAGCGGTTCCCTCATTGACGGTACCATCGTTGTCGTAATACAACGGCATTGATTGTTTGCCGCTGTGGATTATATCCTGCTCGGCGTACGGAGGTTCAAAATAGCCGACTGTCATGCCGGTATTGTTTACAGCATAGTCACCCCATGTATAATATATGATATTGTTAGTGTCTTCGTAATCTTCGAAGTTTTCAACCAAAATGAAGTTAACGACCGTGAAACTCCAGACGTCACCTTTATATATTGTCGAATCGCCTGCCGTATTGACTTCATCGACTCGCCAGTAATAAGTTTTTCCATAGTCGAGAGTGTCCGGCCGGAAGGAAGTCGTTTCATAATTTGTTTCGACGAGCACGTCACGCGGATCTGACACACTTGCTTCGTTGACGTCGTTAAAATTTGTCCCCAGATAGATGTTACGAGAATCGCTGTAAAGGCCCTTCTTCCAGCTCAGAACCGGAGCTCGGGATACTTCATCTTTACCATCAAAGGGGTTGGGGCGAGAGGCGATTTCAAAAATCAATATTCCGCCGTCCATGACGGTCTGAACATCCTTTGGTGTCATAGCAAAGTCGTAGATGCGGAAGTCGTCCAGGGATCCGGAAAAGTATGCATCATCTTCGTACTGTGACCTGCCGAGCCAGTTCTGGTTAGTTACCCCGAGATTCTGCGGCCCGTATCGCATAGTAGTATTCTCTCCGGCAACTTCACCATCGACATAGAGTATTGCCACAAGGTTTTCCGAATCCACGGTTACAGCCACATGATGCCATCCGGTGGGCAATCCTTCGGGGTATGAAAATTGAGAAGTCACACGGTCCTCGTCCTGCCAGCCGGCTTGTCCAAGACCAAAAATTAGCGGTTCTTCTCCCGTACCAAGCTGGCCTCTTGCTGTGAGGAACATGTAAATTTCCGGACCGCTTCCGAAGTCAAAAACGCGTGACCAGTAACCTCCAAGTTGACCGGTAAAGTTCACCCATACGGAGCAACTGATATTAGCCGGCGAGCCGATAACAGAATCGATGGGCAATTGGACGTAATCGTTTTCGCCATCAAACTGCAATCCACCGCTCAACTGGCCTGTAATCCATTGCGGACCACCAGAAGTTGTCCCGTCGAGACTATTGCCGGATGAGTCGGATACAACGGTACCGGATGTCTCATCCAGCTTCCACCAGCCCATGAGACTCGGATCTAACTGGGCATTGGAAATATTTACAAGAAACAGGCAAAATACCAGAATCAAACAGGTTCTATAAGCAGATCTTTTACACATGACGGTCCTCCTTACAATAACTGATTTATCATAATTGATATTTTGAGGAATTTTGTCCTGCTGAAAAGTCAGAAATCAACAGCTATCACCTTTTTCTATTTGTACAATGCCAATCCCTTTAAGTCAAGGAAAATCCCCTGGATTATTGTTTGGGATTCGACTTTTAACCTCTCGACCTTTCGTCAGGTGCTAAAAAATCCTGCTGCCGATTTGATAAACTATAAGTGTAACCACGTATGCAAGAGCGGTCAAACCGAAGAACTGCACTATCGCCCATCGCCAGGAACGTGTTTCCTGTTTAGTCATAGCGACCGTCGCAATACACGGCGCGTAAATCAGACAGAACAGCATAATGCAAAAGCCTGTCAACGGAGTATAATTCGCATGTAATTTTTGCCGGAGCGTCAAATCCGATTCATCCTCGCTATCCACGGCATAAATGATCGATAGCTGCGATACGAAGACTTCCTTCGCCGCGGTGGCGCCGATTAGGGCCGTTCCTATCTTCCAATCGAATCCAAGCGGTTTCAGTGCCGGCTCAATCGTTTGTCCCAATCTGCCGATGACCGAATGTTGCAGTTTTTCGTGCCTGAACTGTTGTGGCGTTAAATCTGCGAGCGAATCCGGACTGGGTTTCGGATAACTCATTAAAAACCAGAGCACGATCGAGACGGCGAGTATAATCGTTCCGGCCTTTCTTAGATACATCCAGCCTCGTTGCCACATGTGTATGCAGATCGATTTGAATGTCGGTACGCGGTAAGGCGGCAGCTCCATAACAAATGGTATGGTGTCGCCTTTGAAAACCGTCAGGCGCAAAATTTTGATGCAAATGACGGCCAGGATAATGCCTATCAGATAAATCAGCCACATCATCGGCCCGTACCAGTGTTTGGGAAAAAAAGCCGGTATTATAAGCGCGTAAATCGTCAGTTTGGCACCGCAACTCATCAGCGGAATCACCATGATTGTCGTAAGTCTGCTGCGTTTGTTTTCGAGGATTCGAGTGGCCATAATTGCCGGCACCGAACAGCCGAATCCGATGAGCATAGGGATAAAACTTTTACCGTGCAGGCCAATTTTGTGCATGATGCGGTCCATGATAAAAGCCGCACGTGCCATGTATCCGGAATCTTCCAGCAGGGCAATCATCAGAAACAGCAACAAAATATTGGGCAAAAATACCAACACTCCTCCGACACCGCTGATGATGCCGTCAATCAGGAGCGATTTGAACCAACTGTCACTACCAGCCGGCCAAAGTCCCACTACGGCATTTGTCAGCCAGCCGAAAAACCATTCCAGCCAGCCCATCGGATAGTCGCCGATTTTGAATGTCAGGACGAAAGTCAGATACATTAACAGCAGAAAAATCGGAAGACCGAAGACACGATGTGTTACGACGGTGTCGATTATGTCGCTGTAATTATGTCGCAATTCGACGGTGGTTTTGATTGTCTCCTGACAGGCACCGGAAATGAATCCGTATCGCCTGTCGGCCATAATCACTTCCGGATTGTCGCCGAATATACCTTTGAGATGCTCGGTTGAAGCGGCGACTGCATTGTGTACTTCCCGATTGCGAATCTTTGCTATAATTTCCTCGTCCTGCTCCAGCAGCTTGAGGGCCAGCCATCTTGATTCGTATTTTTGCGTCAGGAGATTTTCTTTATCGGTAATAACTTTTTCAATTTGTTCCAGCTCGTGCTCGATTTCCTCGCCGTAATTGATTTTATGCGTGCGTTTTTTTCCAGCTTGCTCCGCGGTTTCGATAATAGCATCGAGCAATTCGGTTTTGCCTTTGCCCTTATTGCCGACGGTTTTAACGATTTTCGCCTCCAGGAGCCTCGACAACTGCCCGATATCGAAGACCATCCCTTTCTGCTCGGCGATGTCACTCATGTTGAACGCCAAAACAAGTGGGACATTTAGCTCGATCAATTGCGTCGCCAGATACAGGTTCCTCTCGATACCGGAGGCATCGACGATATCTACGACAACGTCCGGATGTTCGTCGATGATAAAGTTGCGGGCGAGAAGCTCCTCGCTCGTATAGGCGGTCAGGCTATACGTCCCCGGCAGGTCCACGAATGTGATTTCATAATCTTTATACCGGCATAGGCCCTGTTTCTTCTCAACCGTCACGCCGGGATAATTTCCCACGTGCTGGCGCGCACCGGTGAGCTGGTTAAAGATGGATGTTTTTCCGCTGTTAGGATTGCCGGCCAGAGCCGCTGTTATTTTCTTTATCATTACAGCTACGTACCATTATTTTATGAGCCATCCCTCTGCCTAACATCATTCTGGAGCCTTTGGCGCTGATGACGAAGGGGCCGGGATGCCTGTTATTTACTACGGTTATTTCCACATTAGGTAAAAGCCCCATCGAGGCAAGCCGGCTGTTTAATCCGCGCCCTGCTTCTATGCTCACCAGCCGGACTTTTTCCCCGGAACGTACCGCTGATAGTGGCTTTGTTTGCTGAGGCTCCATTCGTAAAATCTCACTTGCTCCTTCAATTATATCCGTGACGGACTTTTTTAGTTTTTTTCATTGTTTTGCAGAATCTGCGAAATTCATCGGTCAGATCGTGCCCATTGTTACTATTATGATTAACGAACTTTATAAAATACAACAGTCTGGCGATGATCTCCGGTCCGAGTGCATGTTCGGCTTTGCAGGCAGCCTTCTGCGCGATCTCCGGCTTGACGCTTAATACATCGGCGAAAAAGGATTCGAGAATTTCGTGCCGGTTTGCAATCTCCGCCGCGGCTGTCTTTCCCGGTTCGGTCAGGCTGATATAATCATAGGGCTTATAATTGCACAGGCCTTTTTTCTTCAGGGTACGCAGTGCTCCGGTAACCGATGCACGGGAAACACTAAGCTGCTCGGCGATATCTTTACTGCGGGCGATATTATTTTCTCCCGCTAAGTTGAAAATCGCCTCTAAGTAATCTTCCAAAGAAGCACTTAATTTTGCCTTTTTTGCCGTTGTCATATCATTTAACTCTCGTATTTTTTAAGCCTAACCTAATATAGTTAGGTTAGCCTAACTTTGTCAAGGATTTTTAAAATATTTTTGAAATTAAAAATAGTACTGATATGATGTTTTAACAAAACATGGTGTTTTGTAAGGTATTATGTAGCAATTAACCTGAAAAATCGATGGAGGTCTATTATGAGGAATTTTTTACCTATTTTAACGCTTCTGGCATTGACAGCGAACGTTTATAGTGGGGATTGTCCGCGTTTTCGTGGCCCGAATGGTGACGGCCGGTTCGCCGAGACCGGATTAATGAAAAAATGGCCGGAAGGCGGGCCGAAGCTTACCTGGTCAGTTGGTGAGCTTGGAAAGGGATATTCATCGGCGGTTGTAGCTGACGGCACAGTTTACGTTACCGGAATGGACGACAAGCAGCAGGGGTATCTTTTTGCTTTCAACCTGGACGGCACGCCGAAATGGAAAATGGCATACGGAGAAGAGTTGCCGCAGAAAGGCCCGGCCGTTGCCGGGACACGCGGTACGCCGACCGTCGATAAAGACCGGATTTTTATTATGACCGGTTTCGGCAAGTTAATCACTTTAGAGACTACAAAGGGGCAGGCTGTCAGATCAGTCGATTTGCCGGAGATGTTCGGTGCCGAACAGGCGCAATTCGGTTTTGCCGAATGTGTGCTTGTGGACGGCGAAAAAGTTATATGCACGCCCGGCGGACCGAATGCCTCGCTGGTGGCCCTCAATAGAAATACGGGGGAAGTTATCTGGAAGACAAAGGATCTGAGCCAGCAGTCGGCCTGCTGCTCGGCAAGGATTATAAATCATGCAGGTAAAAAGCAGATAGTGACAATGCTTGCCGACAGTGTCGTCGCCGTCGATCCTCAAACCGGCGATTTGTTGTGGCAGGCCGAGCATAAACATCGTGCTGCAGTCCAGCCGAACCCACCACTATATGCAGACGGGATGATCTATATCTCTTCGGGTATGGGAGCGGGAGGCGAAATGCTGGAGATTGCAGATGACGGCATGAGCGTGACATCGAAATGGACCGACCGAACTCTGGATTGCCAGATGCAGGGCACCGTTCTTGTTAACGGCTATATCTATGGTGCGGCTCAGTCGGGAGAAAAAGGGCTTGTCTGCCTTGAATTAAAAACCGGCAAAGTCATGTGGAATGAAAGCTCAATCCGGCAGGGGATTGTAATTTGTGCCGATGGTATGTTGTATATTTATGATGGCGATGGAAATGTCCATCTGGTCAAGCCTAATCCCAGTGCGTTCGAGCCGGTCAGTAAGTTTGCCATAACAGAAGGGACAGACGAGCACTGGGCACACCCGACAATTGCCGGCGGACGCCTGTATATTCGCCACGGCGATTCCCTGATGGCTTATGAGATTTGATAGGCAATGGATAGTGGACGACTGACGCGATAGTCTCCCGAACAGGATAGAAGCAGCACAGAGGCTTATGTAATAAGTTCCCTTATGATTTGGGCTTTTCCATGATGATCAGTGAAAGGGCGGAGCGCGGCAGTTCGAAGTTGAGTATCGCCTGACTGTTAATTGCGTCTATAGTTTTCGATAGTTCCAGCGGTTGCAGTTGCATCGCCTCTTTCATCTGTGTAATCATTTCCGGAGTTGGTTCTTGCGGGCTGCCTAATTCGAGCCATTTTGTATATGCGTTGCTGTGGGTATCATCAATACGATAATGTGTCAGACGGACTTTGTTTCCGAAATCCGCCGGTAGCTGTACGCTCAATCGAATCGAGGCGGGTTCTGCAGGGACGAGGATGTCGTGATAGTTCCAGAGAAGGACTTTTATTACCTGGCCGTCGGCTACGGCCATCCCGTTGATGTCCGGCCGTTCTCGAACGCTTGCCTTGAGAATTTCGTCCACCGGCACTGCTCCGTCGCTTACTAACGGCAGTTGGTTGCCCTTTAATTGTCCTAACATTTTGAAAGCGTTCAGGACCGGTTTGTGTACACCGTTGGTCGCCAGCGTGCGATAGCCTGCGAACCAGGGCCGGCCGTCGAACATGAAGGCCCAGGACAGCACGCCCTTGAGGTTGACACCTTCCCGCTCGGCCAGGTCCAGGCTGTATTTCATCATAGCGGCGACATAAGAGCCATAGGCGGGGACGTTGCGATAGCCCCGCTCCGGCGATTTCGAGGCGGGCATCGCCGCGGCTCCGTCCGGGTCCGCTTCGCCGATGATGATGGGAGTATTTTTAAATTTGGGGACATCAGCCACGGCAGAAAATCCGCTCCGGTGCAAATTGAGCTGGCCGCGCATACTCATCTCCACGTGGCCGTCCCTGAATGCAACGCCTCCTTTGGCGTGAAATCCGATGTAATCGAGCCGGGTGCCGATTTCGCCGGTCAGTGAATTCTTCTCTTCAGCGCAGTGCCGCAGGAACCTTCTCAGAAACTTGCCGCGGGCATTCGCCGCATGTGGGCCGCCGAACTGTGCATTCGGCATTACTTCGTGGAGCGCCTGCTCGGTGTATTCGAAGAGCTTGACGTAGTCGTCGTAAGTGCCCTGGAAGTAAAAAATGTCCGGCTCATTCCACAGCTCCCACAGCCAGGTCTGCTCGACGTTGTCGTACCTTTCCTTCGCGTGACGCGCCCACTGTCGGATAAGCTCGGCCCATTTTTCGTAATCCTTCGGGGGGAAAAAAACTCCCATTCCTTCGTTCGGTCCGAACGGCTGGGGCGGCCTGTATGGGTCCGGCCTGACGGAAAGGTCCTTCGGCATGAATCCTATTTCCACGAGCGGCCGGCAGCCGGACGATGTCACGGCATCGAATATCCCGTCCATAATCGGCCAGTAATAGACCGGCTCGCCGTCGGCGTTTTCGGTATAGACATTTGTCGAACCCCATTTCAGGGTTGCCTTGCCGTCGCCGCTGTTGAGCAGAAAGTGCTGACGAAGATATACCTGCTCGGTATTAATTTGTGCCACTGTTTTCATCAGGTCGATGCAGTCGGGCGTGGTGGTATAATTGCACTCATCGTAACCGTAATACTGCCAGATGTGTTTGAGCGGCTTACCCGGTCTGGTGGCGTCCACATTCACCGAAACCACAGAGGATTGGGCGATGACTTGCCCTGTGAAAATCGAAAGAAATAAAATCAAAATAAGATATGTATGGTTGGTATGTCGGTGATTTTTCATTTTATGTCCCTTTTCAAAAGAGTATCAGTGCTCCCCTAACTTTTCAGAGGTAATTAAATCGGCGTAAATTCCGGATTTTATCCTTCAAGCTTACCGCCGTGCCTGATTTTTTGCAAGAATCAGTTCGTTTAAAAAGTTCATCATTTGGTGCTCGTAGTTTAAGATTCGAAAGGGATTGTAGATGATAATTAATATACTTAAAGCGCAGCTATGTGATGGGCATGCGCTTTATGTAGAAATTTATACGGGATTTTTTGTCTTATTTTCTTTTGAGAGTAAAGACCTGGATCTGCTCATTTGCTACAAAGTCGGTTGGTCTTGCCTCAGCTCCAGGCTCGTTGGCGGCGATTGTCAGGGTGTCGTTTTCAATCTTATAGATGCCTTTGGCGGTAGTTCCGACATATTGTTCGATATTGCATTCATTGATTTTGAAATCAGCCTGTTTTGGAGTGACCTTTTCGTTTAGTACGAATGTCCCTTTGTACCATACAGTTGAATCTGTTGTTTTCATGTCGAAATTACTGCCGGAGATTGTCATTGTGATCTCGGTATCCATACCGGCGGCGGTTCCTACCCATGTGCCCTGGATAAGCTGCTGATCCTTTTTAGCGGAATCCTCCGAACCGCCGCAGCCGTGGATAATTAGTCCCGCCGACAGTAAAACAATGGCTAAAAAGCAAATGTTCTTCATGTCTCTACCTTTCTTTTATTAATATTAACTATTCCCACTTCCGCGTTAAAAACCGCGCCTGTTTAGTATATCTTATTAATTATGTCGTAACATGCCAGCAAATATTGCAGGATTTAAAGAGAATTTGGTTGAATGGATTTTTATGTATTAAATTTGTGCGTTTGTTTAAACCCCTTAATGAATTAAGGGGCTAAATATTTTTAAAGTCCTTTTGTCATGTCGAGCCCATTCTACGAGTTCAGAACACCTCTGATGGCTACTCTGAGAAATACTGTGTGCTAAACTGAAACAATAAAAAAGGGCTGTTAATATTGTACTCACAGCCCTTTTTTTATAGTCGATAGAAGAACCATCGGCAGTATTAACCGGCTGGTCCCAAAGTTGTTACCGCCCTTGTTTACCTGGGGCAACGATTTCTACCAAATCCGAACCGCCGAAACTAACGGTCGTCTGGTCACCGTCGGCGTTTTCCATCGTTACGGTCCCAATAACCGTCGCCGTCACGATCTCATTCGCCAGGGCTTGTACGTCTGGGTTTTCCTGCAGGCTCGTCCGATCAAAACCGACAATCAAAATATCATCCAGCGCGCAGTAGTAAGCCGACTCTGCATCAGCCACTACGATACCATCGAGCGCTAGAGTCACATCAAAATCCACGACCCAGGCCCCGTCCAGGATGATATGAACGTTCGCCTGTACATCGTCTGCGGCCCCCTGCGCATTCAATACTATCTTATGCGGATTGATATTGACCGTCTCTGCCAGGCCCACTCCGCTGGCCATTACAATCAATAAAACACACACCAGTACCCTGTTGCTAAACATTGTCTTGAACATACTTTACTCCTTCTTCTTAGATGAGATTTACCATTGATGCATGCATCCTGAATTTTCCGAATATACGCATTACGAACACATTTTTTCTAGAAAAAACAACTATAATATAGTCCCCAATTACTATCAATATATCGGATTTTTTTGGCTATAGCAAGAATATTATGAAACTTTTATATAAAAAAGGGATAGAATCAATTCACACACTTTTTGAGAAGAAAAGAAAATATATCCCTTTACGGCTGAAAAAAGACAAGGGGGATAGATAAAACTCAATAATAAAAAATAAAAGCTGCCGTTTCACGGGGTAAAGCCGGAACCCGCAAATAAATTTACGGGCTAAATATTTAGCCCGCCGAGCCTTCGACTGGGCTTAGGCCTATCTCACGGAGTAAATATTTCAAATATAACTACCTTCGAGGAGGAACTGTCGGCCGCGGTCTGTCAGTATGTAGCGATCCGGCTCGCCGGGACTTCCGATCCAAAAGAGATATTTTTTCCCGAAAGAGAGCCTGCTAAGATAATAGTGTGCCCTGGTTTCGGATAAGTTCAGGGTCCGAACCAAGGTTTCGTAATCACACTCGCTGTCGTCAGAACGGGCTACGGCAAGCAAAATGCTCAACTCATCTTCACTTAAATTCTCCATTTTAACATGCCTGACAAAATCATACATCCAAATATGGTGAGCAACGGCTAATCACCAGCGACAATCCACTAACTAATAGGCGTTTCTCGAATGGAAAATATTGATTGGTTTTGTGAGATTTTTTAAAAATTTTTTTGCCTAACGAGCTAACAGAATAAATCCGATAGGTTTTCGTTTGATATTGTTGGTGATTTTACAATTTTATAGCCAGATGTTTCGACTTCGTCACGATTTACATCGTGACTGCTCTCTCCATAAGGAGTCCCAAGGACAACATGACAAAATCAAGTGTCTAATTGGCTGGAATTTAACTGGTGGATTATTTTTTAGTAGGAATAGACTTTCGTGCTTTTTCGAGTTTGAGCGAGTCGTGTTTCTTTTGCACGGGTTTTTCGAATTCTATCTTCTCGACTATCGGATTTATTACTTTTCTTAAATTCATGTCCCAGGTCGGGTAACAGAAGTAATAATTGTTATGAAGAACGGGGTCGTTTCGCAGGTTTGTGAAGTATAAATATTGTGCCGGCAGGTTGTAAAAACGCTTGTCTAACAGTTGATCCGGCGTATCGTTTCGCAACGATACGTCGAACGGAATCCAGCCGTACTCGTTAAAATAGACTTCCACCAAGGAATGTTTCGGGCTTATACTAAAGTTTGCTTTGTAGCCTGCTACTACTCTGGCGGGAATATTTTTGGCCCTGCAAAGGGCGACGAACAGGTCGCAGTAATCGATGCACTTTCCCTTTTTTGTCTTAGCTGTTTCGGCGGCACCGACGCCTTTGGATTTTGAAACATCGGGAGTTAGATTTAGAATCACATATTTATAGATTTTATTTACAATATCGAGTTTGGTCTTGCCTTCTATGGTTCGTGCAATCTTTCGGATGGCCGGATCATCCTTTTCAATCATCCTTTCGTGCATAAGGAACAGTTTTAGCTCGGCCTTACTTACAGAATCCCTGTTTTGTTTTTTCATAGCTGCTGTTAGGTCATACCGGAAGGCCATTGCTTCGATCCTGATTTTTATTACTGTTTTTTCTTTGGGTATTTGGAAGTCGTATTCGGCGTATTTGTTGCCGTTTTCTATGAAGGTTCGTGACGGTTGTGGTTCGAATGCGATCTTTGTTATTTCCTGCCTGCCTGCGATTGTTTGTGGCAGATTGACCGTCAGTTTGAATTTATCAATCGCAGCATTTTTAGAACCGGATGAAGTTTTCTTTTGGGGGGAGATTTCATAAGACAGGACGAGTGCGATCTCCGTACTATCGACAGACTCTGCGTGTTCGGACGCCAATCCGATTGAATACGAGGTAATAGAGAGGATGATTATAATTGTAAAATAATATTCTTTCATTTGGTCGATTCCCTGGATTATATTCTAAATTGTGGAACACACAAGGCTAATCATTCGATAAGGTTCAGAGGCGTCCACTCGCGAAATATTAGAGTTTTGGTTCAACTACTTAGATAAGCTATAAAAACCATCATCTCATGGAGTAAAAAAGGTCAAAAAAAAGATTGCAAAATCGGCGTTTATCGTATAGGGTATCGCGTCTGTAAATCAGTCCCTCATAAAATCGAGGACCAGATAAGACGGAATTGTATGGAGACGATAAGATGTCGGAAAAGAGGTTGGCAGTAGTAACCGGAGCCGCAAGGGGGATTGGAAGGGCGATTGTCCTCGAATTGCTCAAACAGGGGCGGATTGTCGCCGGATTGGATATAAATAAAGACCAGCTCGGCGAGCTTGAGGAAGTCGTTAAAGAAGCCGGTTTTGAAGTCATCACTAAGTGCGTGGATATAACCAATACGGGTCAATTAACCGAAATTCTCGAATCGCTGGCTGCTGAATATGGGGGAATAGGCATTTTGGTGAATAATGCCGGTATTACCCGCGATAAACTGATGATGCAGATGAACGAGGAGGATTTCGACAGGGTAATCAACGTTAATTTGCGTGCGGCTTTTATTGCTACCAGTATTGCCGTGCGGTCGATGGTTCGCAATAAGTTCGGGCGAATCATAAACTTAAGCTCAGTAGCGGGTGTTATGGGGCAGGCCGGTTCGAGCAATTACGCCGCGAGCAAAGCCGGACTTATCGGGATGACCAAGTCGGTGGCGAGGGAGGTCGGCAAAAAGAACGTTACGGCCAATTGCATTGCTCCGGGATTTATTATGACCGAAATGACCGATGTATTGCCGGATGCTGTAAAAGAGGCTGCAAAACAGATAATTCCGGTGAAGCGATTCGGCCGGGTCGAGGATGTCGCAAGGGCGGTGGCATTTTTAGCCGGTGACGGGGCCGGGTATATCACCGGGCAGGTCCTGTGCGTGGACGGCGGGATGGCCATGTAAAAAAAAATAAAATATATTTGTAGAGACGCCCTTTTGCCGGTAATATACCCGCCGAAATGTAGATGTTGTTGTCGGATGTTGTATTGTAAGGTAGCGAAATTAATTCCTGTTTGATTTAGGGAGGAATACAAAGTGACTGCTGACGGCGTAGATGTTCAGGCTATTCAGAAGAGAGTGATCGATATAATTAGTGAGCAAATGGGCGCGGATAAATCTGAAATAACGCGTGAGACATCCTTTATTAATGATTTGAATGCGGACTCGTTGGATACGGTTGAGCTTGTGATGGAATTCGAGGATGAATTTGATATGAGTATACCCGATGAGGAGGCTGAGAAAATCCAAACGGTCGGTGCCGCAATCGATCACATTGTCAATGCTATTCAATCCAGAAGCCAGAAATAACGAAAAAGTTTAGCATGAATAAACGGCGAGTTGTTATTACAGGCCTGGGTTGTGTCACAGCCCTGGCTGAGTCCGCTGACGAGCTTTTCGTTGCTTTATGTGCCGGTAAAAGTGGTATTTCTACCATAGAACTATTCGATGCCAGCGCATATCCCGTAAGGTTCGGAGGTGAAATCCGAACCTTCGACGTTACCCGCTACATCGATCAGCGGGAAAGCAAGCGAATGGATCGCTTCACCCAGTTCGCGATTGCCGCGTCGAGTCAGGCGGTCAAAGACAGCGGTCTGGACTTTTCCAAGGAAGACCTCTCACGTGCCGGGGTCATCGTCGGCACCGGCATCGGCGGCATCAAGGAAATCGAAGACCAGCACCTGCGACTGCTGGACAAAGGCCCGACGAAAGTCTCGCCGTTCTGTGTACCGAGGCTTATGTCTAACGCGGCCAGCGGCAATATCGCCATCCAGTACGGCCTGCGCGGACCCAACTTTTGCGTTTCCAGCGCCTGCGCATCCGGCAATCATGCTATCGGCGAGGCGTATTCCAATATTGTCACCGGCCGGAGCGACATTATGATTACCGGCGGTTCCGAAGCCGCTCTGACACCCATCGGCCTGGCCTCGTTTTGTGCCGCAAGGTCGCTCAGCACTCGAAACGACGATCCGCCAGCGGCATCGAGGCCTTTCGACAAAGACCGGGACGGTTTCGTACTTTCCGAAGGCGCCGGGATCCTGATTCTTGAGGAGCTCTCACACGCCAAAAAACGCAATGCCCCGATATACGCCGAATTCCTCGGCTATAGCGCCACCGACGACGGTTATCATATTACCGCGCCCTTGCCGGATGGAAACGGCGCCGCAGCGGCGATGAAGACTGCTCTTGCCGATGCCGAAGTTGAGCCGGAAAAGATTGACTATATCAATGCTCACGGCACGGGGACCGAGCTGAACGATATCGCCGAAAGCTCGGCCATCAAGCACGTATTCGGCAAACATGCGTACGAAATTCCCGTCAGCTCCACCAAGAGTTGCTTAGGCCACCTGCTCGGAGCCAGCGGTGCGGTCGAGCTGATTGTCTGCGTCAAGGTGATTAACGAATCGACCGTCCCTCCGACAATAAACCTGGAAAACCAGGATCCCCGTTGCGACTTGAAAATGGATTTCGTTCCCCTCGAAGCCCGCGAAGCGAAAGTCAATATCGCTTTGAGCAATTCCTTCGGCTTCGGCGGACATAACGCCTGCCTCGTCGTCGGAAAAGTCTAATTTCTTTCCTATGTCATTCCGGTCGGTGGAAAACCATTACACCTGTTCAGACACTTTCCATTCTTTGACCATATCTGCCAGAGGCTTTCCATAAATCTCCAGGAATCCGGCTTCTACATCGAGCTTCCTATAAAACTGTTTAAACTTATCCAACCCATGATTGTCGATCAAGTATTTGACGAAGAGTCCGGAGGCAGGATAAGCCACTGGCCATTTATTTTCGGTAGGAGTACCGAAAAAGTATATCGAACCATTTGCCCATTTCTCTATCGGCTCATTGAGATATTTCCTGACGGTTTTTCTGCCTGCCGCCAGGCTTTTCGAGTCAGTGATATATTCATAATATTGTCGGATACCTTCGCCGAAAAAGTTGCTGATACCCTGAGCCACTGCGTTATTAAAAAGCACATGAATGGATTCATGCTCAACAAGGTCAAAGCCCAACGTATGAATCTCCTTTCCGTACGTAACGCCTCCTGGACCGGGCGTTCCCGACAAAATGAATTTCTCGTTCTCATCCGCATATATATAACAATCGATTTTATAATCCGGACTGTCAAGCTCAAGCTTGGCAATAGCATCATCACAGTATTGATCAAAATGCTTAGCCTTAGCTTTAAGCGTCTTGGCGTCACCAATCTTGTCCGAATAATGAAACACATAGTAACTGGAAATCACTTTTCGATTGAGATATCTCCTTCTTTCTTTTTTCAGATCGATATTACTACGTCTATTGAATCGATTATTCACAAAATTGCCAAAGTATGCAGGAACATCATTCTGGACAATTGTATACTGGAACAATCCACCTAACGTTCTTAACAGCTTATCTAAAGAATTGAGAGAATTTCCTGTATATACGACTCGGCGTGCATCACTGCCAAGAAAAAGAATCCCATCATTGGCATCAGTAAAGGTATATGGTCCGAACTTAAATCCCCCTTCAATCTTCTTTATCGGCAATCCGAAAGATTCCCATTTGTTAAAACTATCGATTGGGCCGCACAAGAATATATGCTTACCGAAATCTTCTTCATCAAGCTGGTCCTCGTGCTTCACGATCGCCTCAACATCCGGCTTTATGCCTTTACACCTCATCCAGATGTCCTTATATGTCTCCGAATCCACAACGTCAGCGATTACAAAGACATACTGGTCGGTCTTATAGAATTTCTGGAAAAGATCAAAATTCCAGTCCGGCTGAGCAAGGTTTTCAATGGACCTTTCTTTTGCACCTGTTTGAAGTGTCAAAATCAGTATTGAAATAATTGATAATAAGATGGTTTCTGTCTTAAATTTTTTCATAATCATGCTCCTTAAATTGAATGAGTTGACATAAAATCATATAAATTTAATAGCCCTATTTTTTGATTTCGTTGAGATATTCACAAATTCTCTTTAACTCTTGGTTT
>CAYSKI010000024.1:0-56197 GCA_964431695.1 uncultured Pirellulales bacterium
AACCTGCGACCTACGGATTAGAAATCCGTTGCTCTATCCTGCTGAGCTACGGGCGTTTATGATTTAAGTCATTTTACTTTAATGATTTCATTGTCATTCTGTCAACCATTTTTCCGTTTCAAAAGTGACGCTTTACTTTTCTGCCTGAACATATTCCGAATATAGGCATATATTGCGATTGGAACAAAAGGATATCCCTGTGGCTGCCGGATCCGATAATCCCTGAGCACCCGTACAAAACAGACACGGATGCGTGTAAAAGCGCAGGTCTATATAAAAACAGACCTATAAAGATTTCGAAAAGCAGTATTTTATCGTATCTAATACCGGATCGAAAACATCTGTTTACGTACCAATCCTGCTATTGTGTCTTTTTAGGCAGGTTTATCGGAAGCTGGGTAAAAAAAAATTTTATCTTCATTAACCATAAAGACTTACTATCCGAAGTGTATTAGTATTAGATACGAGTGCAGAGGTAGAAAATATATAAGCGTTAATTGACTACCAAACAACAGGCTTGTATAATGTTTTTTTGGCTTTCAAAAATTTTGTAAGTATTTAAACTGCCTAAGCTAACGGCTTTTTTTTAAGAACTCGATATTTTTGTTATGTACGAATTTTTTACCAAAAAGAAATTTATTTCTATTTTGCCAAAACACACGGCAAAGGAAGCTCAATGTATCTGCAAAACCGTTTGTCAGATCGGCGAGATTAAGGCTCAAATGTGTGGTAAAGAAGAAAGCGTCTTTCTCTTCGCCCCGCTTGAGAGTTTGAATCCGTTAACAGCATGTAATTATTTCAGCGAGGTTTTTTGGAGATGTAAGCTGTCTGCCTTTCATGCAAGGGCGGATTCCTGGAATAAGATACTGAATTATATACGTTTGTATCGAAATATTATTAGTGTTTATACCGACCTTCTTATCTTGTGTTCTTTAAGAATTTCATCGGAGGATTGGTATGTTTACTATAATAATTCATCGAAATTGGCCGCCTAAAAGGTGTGGAAGTTAACATATCCCTTACAGCAATAATTTATGGAGAGACAGTAATTATGGAGCATTTCTCTGTAGAGGCATAATATGGGTAACAGGTGCGGACCAATGGAGTATGTTTGCCAAACAAGGTGCTTTGCACCATTTGATTCGGGTATATGTAATATTATGGAATTAACTACTGATTTGTACGGTGCGACGATATTGTATGACATTTTATTACTCCAATGCACTTCGTAAAAATACGAGCTGCATTGGTTAAACAGGGGATATAATAATAAATATAAGTACTTGTGGTACAAGGAAATATGCAAGTTTTTATTGCTGCGCCCCACGAGAACGGAGTCTGCGCTGCGATTGGTGTTGACAGTTATATAATTAGGGCGTAATCCGTACCCGTACGAAGGTGTTATTTAACTTTAGAGTATGCTTATCCGATAACTGGGTATGTAAAAACGCTTTCAAACTTAGTATTGGCAGGAAGTGAACTACCACTAATTTAGCAAATGAAAACTTACGTGACAGTTTATTTTGGCGCAGCGTTGGTAGTGATGTTCTTTATACCAATTGTCTCGCGGCTGGCGAAGAAGTATCATTTGGTTGATGCTCCGGGTCCGAGAAAAGTTCATCGGACACCCATCCCGCGTATAGGGGGAGTAGTTTTTGTAATTTCCACACTTGCCACAGTATTGCCCGTTTTCTTTCTTGATAATGAGATCGGCCAATCTTTCAGAGAAAACCAGACCAAACTCATCGCATTGCTTGCATCCGCCTGTTTCGTTTTTGCCGTCGGCCTTATCGATGACCTGCATCCTCTGCGAGGATATATCAAACTGATATGTCTGATTGCAGCCTCACTGGTGATATGCGCTTCAGGAGCAACATTGCGTTCGATCTCCATTGGCAAATGGTTCGAACTTGAGACTGCCTGGGCGGCCTGGCCGCTCGCGATATTTTGGATATTAATGGTCACGGTTTGTATAAACTTAATCGACGGTCTCGACGGTCTTGCCGCAGGGATAGCTGCAATTGTATGCAGCTCAATTGTCCTGTTTGCCATCTGGAGCGACCAGAAAGCTATGGCTGTCCTAATGCTGGCATTGTTGGGCAGTGTTACCGGTTTTCTATTTTTCAATTTCCATCCCGCAAAGATTTTTATGGGCGACAGTGGTTCCATGTTTCTGGGTTTTTTAATCGGAGCAGGTAGTCTTATCTGTCAGACAAAAACATCCGCACTGGTCGGGCTGACGCTGCCGTTTCTGGTACTGGGTGTGCCGATCCTCGATCTGGGTTATGTTGTCGTTCGACGCTCCGTTTTTGAGCGACGTTCGATATTCACCCCCGACAAGAGTCATTTGCATCATCGCCTGTTAGACCTTGGTTTACGTCAGGGTACCGTAGTCATAGTTATTTATGCGATAACAATCATAAGTGCCAGTATCGGTGTGTTTATGTTGACCGCTGAAGGTGGCTGGTCGATAGGACTGCTCGTGCTCGGCCTACTGCTATTGTTTTCCATGTTCGTATTCATATACAGAGGACATTACCAGAAAATCCGGGGGGCTTTAAAACGTAACTGGACCATCATACACAAGGCACGGACAGTAAAGCGTAATTTTGAGAATTCTCAAGTGAGAATTTGCGAATCCACATCTCTGCATGAGTGGTGGGAAGCGATATGTGCGATGGGCGAGCAAATGCATTTTCAAAGCATAGAATTATGGCGTCATTCTAATGACAATTATGTCAATGTCCATACATGGAACTCACCGGACCAGAAGTCAGCGACAGTCAAAACAATGAAGGTTGTCCTGCCGCTGCATGGAAAAGAATCAACAGAATGGGAGATAAGAGCAAGTATTTTGGTAAACGGCTATCTGGAGCTAAGCGGCCGACAGGCTATGTTACTGACACGGCTTATGGACGAGTTCCCGCCCCCGGATCTGCAGATAAAAGCTGAAATATCGAACCAATCTTCCCGTACGACACATCAATCTATGGTCGAGGAAGAAGACGGCAGCTCAATAAATACACAGACATTTGATAAACCGGAACGTATGCCATCACCTCTTAACATAATGGGAATCCCGGTGGTGCCGTTTGAATCGTATGAGCAAGCCGTCGGATGCATCGAGGAGATAATTGAGTCCGGCCAGAAAACATCGTGCTTTGCCATTAATCCCATCAAAATTTACCAAGCCTGGCGAGAACTCGATCTGCTCAACCTTCTTAGACGGTCGAACATCGGCATTTGCGACGGTATTGGCGTCTCTATTGCTTCCTGGATACTTCATGGACGTAGTATAAACAGGTGTACCGGATGTGACTTGTTCTTCAAACTTCTTTCTATGGCGTCTCGGAAAAACTGGTCTGTTTATTTTCTTGGAGCTTCCACTGAATCCAACACTACAGCATGTGCAAGACTGCAGAAAAGGTATCCCAAGCTGCGAATCGTCGGTTGTCAAGACGGATATTTCAAGGATTCACATGCGGTCATAGAAAAAATTAATGCCAGCGGGGCAGATATGCTTTTTGTGGCAATGGGTTCCCCGAAACAGGAATACTGGATACTGGACAACTGGCAATCCATTAATGCGAAATTTTGTATGGGTGTAGGGGGTAGTTTCGATATCGCCTCCGGCAGAATTGGAAGAGCACCGAAGATTTTACGCGCAACGGGGACCGAGTTTTTATTTCGTCTTGCGAAGGAACCTCGCAAAAGATGGAAAATTCAAAAAGTTCTTTTCCCATATTTCTTCCGAATCATCGGGAAAAAAATGGTTGACGTCACACTTACGGATGAGGATTTACAAGAGGAACCGAAACAATAGTTTATGTCCGAGCCGCTGTGTGTTAAATATTCAAAGGAAATCTTTAAACAGCATAAATAATATGATAATTTCTTACAATGCACAAAATGTGTATCGTAAATGGTATAGATTAAGCCGACTGGAGGTGAGCTAAAAAGTGGATAACCAGAATGACCAGATCAGATATAATGAGAATCCGGTAAATAACAGCAGCCAAAACAATCCGGATCCTATAATCCAGGCACGCGATGAATCCGGCAAGCCCAAGTCGGATGAACCGAGCGAAGCGGTCGTGCTTAGTGCCGACAAACCGGTGCCGATCACCGATGTAACACCGCTATCCAAGAGGTTAATGGGAATACAGGAACCTGTTCAATCGGCATATAATATGATAGGATCAATACTCCGATTCAAGTGGACGATTCTTGCAGTATTCATTTTAGTTTCAGCGCCATTAATTGTTGCAATCTGGACTCTGATTGTCCCTAAGTACCGAGCCAGAGCCGAGGTCCGGGTTCGACCTATTATCCCATTTCTGGTCTTTCGAACAGAAGACAGCGGGATGATTCCCCTAAATAGCTCAATCCTTAATACTCAGATATCCATTATAAGGGGATTGACAGTTCTTCAGCGCGTTCTGGAGCGGCCGGAAATTCAGCAAACCAAATGGTACCGATCGCCTCATAAATCACCGATAGAGCGACTACACGGAAATCCGGACACTCCCATGGAAAGGCTTCTGGATGCAATTAATGTGCGTCCCCGGGGCAGGACAGAGATAATCGACGTATCTTTTGTAACTTACAACCCTAAAGAAGCCAAGCTTATTGTCGATACTGTTTTAGAGCAGTATATAAAATATATCGGGGAAATGTCTAATGCGACCGATGACAAGCTCTATCGCCAATTGACCGACCTGTACAAATCTCTGGAAAATGAGATCCTGGGACGCGAGAAGATCATTGCAGACCTTTGTAGGTCGCTCGGTACAGAAACCCCGCAGAATTTGGTATCCAACAAGAGAACCCGCCTTGACGAAGCAGAAGCAAACTTAAGCAAGCTGCGACAAAGAATCGCCATATTGGAATGGAGAATGAAGCGGGCTGTTACAAGCGATAGCAATGACGCGACGCTTGCTTTCGAGGACCAGCTTAAATCGAAATACTACGAGGATGCGGAATGGCGGGAGCTGGACATGAACGTCAGAACTCTTCAGCATCAAATCGAAAACAGTGTTTATACCGACAAGAATCCTAATTTGATCAGAGCGAAAAAGGACCTGGCATTCGCGGAAGAATTGCTTCGAATGCGGGAATCACAACTGGATGAGCAATGGCAGAAACTACCTGAAGATACAACTAATTTACCTCTAACAGCCGATGCCGGCTATACCGGTTCGAAAGTGGTGGGATCTGCGAAACAACAACTGGAACAGTTACAGCGCGAGGAACAGCTTATAGTTGAAGATGTCAACAATAAAAAGGAAGAGTTTGAAAAACTTTTCGAAAGCGCTCAATTATACGAAAAGGAAAACAACGAACTACTTCACAAGCGCAAACTGTTTAATTCCGTGCAACAGCGTCTGGACCAAAAGAATATGGAGCGTAACGTTCCCGGTTCGATTAAGGTATTAATGTGGGGCTTCGTACCATCCAAACCTTACAATGACCGTCGTATTGTTTTCTCAGCAATGGTGATGGCACTGGGTCTATGCATGGGTAGCGGAGTGGCATTTCTCAGAGCCGGTAGAAATCAAGTTGTTTATACCCCTCAAGACATACAACGACCAATACAACTGCCGTTCCTGGGGTACATACCGTTGGTGAATCTTAGAAAAACCTTAGGAAGAGCGCTATCCGAAGATATCAAACAAAAACAATTTGTATTGACCGAATCCATCAGATTTATGCGAACGGCATTACTGTCCCGGCTGGACAGTCACAATTCAGCCACCGTTCTGATAACCAGCTCTGTTACGGGAACCGGTAAGTCAAGCTTTACGAATACTCTGGGCCATTCTATGGCCCAGGCCGGCAAGAATGTCCTTATGATAGATACCGACTTCCATAAAATGTCCCTATCGGAATGGTACGACCTGCTCGATAAGCCCGGATTCATGGATTGTTTGAACGCCGGATCCATAGACAAACAGTGCATATATCAGACAGAAACACTCGGTCTTAGTATCATGCCTGCCGGTGAACAAAGCAATGGCAATGCCGTGTTTGAGGAGATTGCCAAGGGTTCTTTCAAGACCTGTATTGAACAATTGCGCAATCAATACCAGATTATACTGCTGGACTGCTCTCCTATTCTGCCGGTAGCAGATGCGACAATCATGGCGAACCAGGTAGATGGCACCATTTTCGTTGAGAGGGAACTTATATCGCACCGCGGTGATATAACAAATGCAATCTCACGCATCAATTCCACCGGCGGACGCCTTTTCGGATTTGCCTTCGTCGGTTCGGTTAATTACCAGAAAAACATGTACACGAACTATTATTATAAACCGGACCGTCGGTCATAATCTTACAGATAGTGAAACAAATAACTAAATCTGACATATCCGGCATTTCAGAAGTCATCGTGGCATTGCGCTCGATTGCCGTTGATTCGCTGGCAAGGATGTACCGCCCCGAAGAGAAACTGTTTTCCTTTCGATTGCGAAAAAACGGCCGGGGTGAAGTTATCGAAGGGATAAGCCGGCGATATACGGCTATAGCACTGATAGGCATGGCAGGCGAGGACCGGCATATCACATCAGAGGTGCTAAGAAAACATAATTTGCAGGATGTCTGCGAACGATTGCTTGACGACTGCGGACAATCACAGGAACTGGGTGAAGTAGCCCTGACAACATGGGCGGCAAGAGTGCTTCGACATAAACATGCTCACAAAGCTGTGACGGCGTTGAAACTTATGGAACCGGCCAAAGGCTTATATCGAACCGTTGAGCTTTCCTGGGCATTGACGGCTCTGGTCGCCGGAGACGGCGAGCCTGCAGAGGCCCCCCTTGCCAAAAAAATTGCCGATACACTTACGGATTCCTTCAACAGTCAATCAGCCCTTTTCCCACACGCACCCATAAGAAAAGGTCTGTCATCGCTTCGCTCTCATGTTAGCTGTTTTGCAGATTTCGTGTATCCTATCCAGGCACTTTCTTACTACTACAAGAAGACAGCAGATTCGAATGCCGCTGAAATAGCCAACCGATGTGCCGAGTGTATGTGCAAACTTCAGGGCCCGCAAGGCCAGTGGTGGTGGCATTACGATGTGCGAACAGGCAGGGTTGTGGAGCGCTACCCCGTTTATTCGGTTCATCAGGATGCTATGGCTCCTATGGCACTATTCGCCTTGGCTAATGCGTGCGGCAAAGATTATTTCGAAGCGATAGAGAAAAGTCTGCGCTGGTTGACTAATCCACCGGAAATCCCGGACTCACTAATTGACAGAGAACGAAATATTATCTGGCGCAAAATTGCCCGGCGTGAACCTTTCAAACTGGTGCGAAAGCTGCAGGCAACCGCCAGTTACTTACACCCGGCTTTCCGGGTTCCCGGAGCGGACCTTTTTTTCCCCGCCGTTTCAATCGATTATGAAAGCCGACCATATCACATGGGCTGGATCCTCTACGCATGGCCCGGCGAACGAATGATGAGAGACAAATAACAATATGAGTCTTCGTCACATTGCTTTGTATGTATTGGTCTCGGGTCTTTCCATCTACGCATGGAAAGACTGGTTTAAGAGTCTCTGTGGTCTTGTCCTGTTAATGGCTATCATTGAACATTCGGATATGCCCAAATCTATGTTAGGCATTCAGGGCCTGAATATGTGGAATATCTTATTCGTCGTGATTTTCTTTGCCTGGGTGGCAAATCGCCACAGGCAGGGCCTCCACTGGGACATGCCCCGGCATATTAATATACTGCTGTTGATATATCTTGCGGTGATACTGGCAGGTATATTTCGGGCCGCCTTTGATAGGGGTTCCTACAGTAACTATCCCTTAAAGAGCCTGCTCAGCGAACAATTGATTAATACAATCAAGTGGGTTCTGCCGGGCGTACTGCTGTTTGAGGGCTGCCGGAGCCGCAGACAGGTATTGATGGTCCTTGCCTGTTTGCTGGCCATGTATTTCCTGATAGGCGTGCAGGTAGCCAGACGTATTCCGGCAAGTACGATTCTCAGCGGAGACGCAATCGAGATTGCACGAAATAAATGCTCCGATATCGGCTACAGCGCCGTTGATACGTCCGTATTCCTTGCAGGTGCATTTTGGGCGATGATAGCCACTTTACCAATGTTAACACAAAAAAAATACAAAGCAACCTTACTGGCGGCGGCCGGACTGGTAGTGTTCGCCCAGGCACTTACGGGCGGCAGGGCAGGATACGTGGCATGGGGGGCGACCGGTTTTGTTTTGTGTATTTTGAAGTGGCGAAAGTACCTGCTCCTTGCGCCGGTTGTTGCGATACTGCTGCCGATAATAATGCCCGGCGCTGTCCAGAGAATGTTCACCGGATTCGGCGCCACCGATATAACCGGTCAGAGTACCGCAGACAGAAATGCCATAACTTCGGGCAGAATGATCATCTGGCCGTATGTTATCCATAAAATCAGCAAATCGCCGATTATCGGTCATGGACGGCTTGGGATGAACCGCACCGGCCTGGTAGCAACCATAGAAACCGAACATCCCGGTATAGGGGCCGCGCAACCACACAATATGTACCTCGAAACCTTGCTCGACAATGGGATATTAGGCTCGATTCCGATTTTATTATTCTGGGGAATTTTGGTTATATACGCAGGTAGGTTATTTAAAAGCGAGAATCGCCTGTGCTCGGCGGCTGGAGGCACAGCCCTGGCTTTGATGCTTACCCAGTTGGTCGCGGGCCTCGGCTCTCAGCATTTCTATCCGGAAGAAAGCACGCTCGGCGTCTGGGCTGCAATGTTTCTTATGATGCGAGTTCATCTTGAACAGGCTAAAGCACGACAGCATTCGTTAGCAGTTGAAAATGACTGGGATGGACAATTATTACATCAGCAGGCTGTAATTATGGCAACACATACGTATCAACCGAACAATTGATGAACAAACTGGCATATATTTTGGCAGCCAGCCATTCCGGCTCGACACTTCTGAGCATGCTGCTCGGCTCTCACCGGCAGATTGCAACGGTAGGTGAATTGAAACTTTCCACCAAAGCAATCGGAAATTTTGACCGCTACCGTTGCTCCTGCGGACAGTTCATTCGCCGGTGCGATTTCTGGCAAAATATTACGGCAGGTATGGCCCGGAGAGGTTACGAATTTGATATAGCTAACGCAGGAACCGATTACAGAACGGTCGAGTCGTTTTTTGCCCGGCGTTTGTTAAATTCGATGGTCAGGGGTAAACTTCTCGAAAATTGCCGGGATGCGGCACTTGGTTTATCCGCCGCGTGGCGAAAACAATTGCCTCAAATCCATAAACGAAATGCCGCACTGGTTTCCACAATAGCCGAACTGTCAAAAGCACAGTTTGTTGTGGACTCCTCGAAAATAGGCTTGCGTCTGAAATACCTGCTGAAAAATCCCGAACTCAATGTCAAGGTTATCCGTTTAATACGTGACGGCCGGGCTGTTGCCCTGACATATATGAACCCAGCCGATTTTGCCGACGCCAAAGACCCGGCATTGCGGGCCGGCGGAACGGGCGGCGACCGGAGCAACGAGCGGCTGTCGATGGAAAAAGCGGCATATCAATGGCGGCGAGGCATGGAAGAGGCGCAGCATGCACTGAAACGGCTGGATAAATCGCAAGGGATCGAGGTGCGGTACGAAGATTTATGCAGGGACACCGAAGCTGTCCTGGGTCGATTATTTACTTTTCTCGGCCTCGAACCCGGAAACAAAGTAATGGATTTTCGCGCCGTCGAACAGCACGTCATCGGCAATGGAATGAGACTGGATAGCACAACGCAGATAGTTCTCGACGAACGATGGAGAACTGTATTAACAAAGGATGATTTAAGAACCTTCGACCACATCGCCGGTGCAATAAACCGCCGGTATGGATATAAATAACTCCGAAAGTCTTATAATAAAACAGTGTATATTGGCGAAACGGCAAAAAGAATAAGAAATAACCTGCGGCATTTGTATTTCCAGGATAGATTTCTTAAATTTTATGGTAGTAGAACTAAGTGGGGTGGATAATTGATACACAGCGAGTATTATCGTGCGTTTTTATTTTTTAAAAAATTATTTGTCCCGCAGCTTCATTGCCGGGAATTGTTCTCAATCCCCATTTTGTAGTACGGAGAACTCTCGCTAAAATAGTTAAACAATGATGTATGAGAATTTATTTAAATGTTAAGCGAAAAAGTCTAATGGGGTAAAATAATGGAAACTGTATTTATACTGATTATTTCGATCGCTCAGGCAAGTATGTTGGCCGGCATCGGAGACGAAATATCTGAGACATGGAAACCACCAATCGGAATTCCCGTACCATCGTTCGGTATCAAAGAAACGTACCGAATGTACGACGAAGAATCTGCAAGGAATCCGACTCTTGTCTATAAGGAAAGTGAATCAGGCGGGTATTATACTCACTACGTTGACTGGACGGCCGACGGCGCCACAGATTCGGGCAATCCTAACGGCAGCAGGACAAAGCCTCGAAGAACCATACCGCAAAATTTACCGGCAGGCAGTGTCGTTGAGATACATGGTGGACCTTATTCGGGTGGAAGAACTCCTTACGGAAACAATTACTTTTATATTATCGGATCAGGTACGGCCAATCATCCCATCTTTGTCAGAGGAATAGGCAAACCGATTTTTCAGCACATGTTCGGCAGGATCGGCGGGACATATACGATTGTAGAGGGATTCGAATATCTCGACACAACTTTGTCAACCTGGAGTAACGCTGTCAATCCGAATATATCTTATATTTCAATAAGATACAATGAGATACACGGTTCGGATGCCCCGAGCGGCAGAGCTGTTTCAATCGCAACTTCAAATAATATTGTCGTCTATAACAATCACATACATCATAACGGTCTTATTCCTTACGGAGACGGTCACGATTATCACGGTCTGGTAGTGGTAGGAACCGCTCAAAGAATATGGATTGTGGACAATGAAATTAACGGTAATGACGGCGATTCCATACAGATTGATGACGGCCCGGGCGGGATAGGCACAATAGGAGTATATCCTTCTTACATCTATATAGGTAGAAATAAGTTATATAACGACAGAGAAAATGCAATAGATTTGAAATATTGCAAACATATAATAGTCTCTCAGAACGAGATATATGGTTATAACTTAAACGCCAGAGTATTCGGATGTGATCCGAACCCCAGAGGCATTCACGGATCCGACGGGACTGCAGTATTGCCATGCAATGAAGGTGGAATGTTATCATGGTTCATATTTAACGATATCCACGATAACAGATCAGCTTTCAGGCTGGCTGACGAAGAGGATGTCAGTCCGCATGATATTTATATAGTTGGTAACTTAATACATCGTATCGAAGGTCAGGGTTTCTTCGTATATAGCAAACAGAATGATTATGTCGTGGCAAATACTATTTATGACGTAGGTGTGGGATTCTGGTCTTATCGAGGTTCAGATGCTTCCGAAGGCCAATCAAAACACGGTTTCTACAATAATATATTCTGTAAAATAAACGGCGGGTATTCAGACGGACATCGCACTTACCCTGATGACTACATTTTTATTGGTAACGGTAGTTCTGCAAATAAAACACTTCTTGAAAACAATATATTTTATAACGGTGGCGGCTTTCACTGGGGTTCACAGAACAATCACGATACTGTTGGAATACTTGCTTATCGTGAGCCTGATCAGGTAAAAGGTTGTATTGAGGCAAATCCGCTTTTTGTTGATCCTCAAAACGGTGATTTCCGACTATTGCCGGAAAGCCCCATTAATACTATGGAAACATCTGATAAAACTCAGGAAATCTTCGATTCATTTCTGGGGCTTTATGGTATAGATTTAGCAGAAGACATCGAAGGGATAGAAAGGACTTCCTCACCGCCTCCTATGCCGGATACCGAAGATACAAGCTATACAAGCCCTTCGGTTAGTACTACTTCCGACACAGCAGAAGAAGAACAAACCGCTGTATCGGATAACGGAGAGGAAAGCGATACGGGTTCCTCAGATAGCGCTGCTACCGATGCTACAGAAGCTCAAACAACCGTACCGGATAACGGAGAGGTAAACGATCCGGCTCCTCCGGAAAGTATTGATGCCACACCGAATACACTGGAAGAACAAACCGCAGCCTCTAAAACTGAAGATCCAGGCCACCCGGCCGATACTAAATCCACACAGGAAAAACAAGAAAAGGAAAACAGTAAAGCAGATACTGGAAACGGCAAGAAAAAGACAATAACTGTCTTCAAGGGCAGGAAAATCAGGATACGGAGAATTTTCGAGAGGTCCGAGCAATTGTATCCTTGGGAAGCCAGCGGCAAACCTAATGATAATAAAGTGATTTATGAATAAAAATAGTTAATCTCGAGAAGTTCGAGATTCCACGGTTTTAGATTTTATACATTAGAATTGTGCATACTCAAACCGACCACCGGTCGGTTTGAGTATCATTACAATATCAATGACATCACAATCACCCCCTAATACAGACGATACGAGTTCTTCATTCATCACAGCCGACAAGCCAGCAGTCGGTTTCTTCGACACATCGCATCTCAAGGCCGATATAAAAGGCCGATCGGTTCGAGGTGGAGTGGTAACCGTCGGCGCACAGGCCGCCAAGTTTATCCTGCATATCGCCTCAACTGCCGTTTTAGCACATTTGCTGACACCGGCGGAGTTCGGCCTGATTGCGATGGTCAAAGTCTTTACCGAGTTTGTCAATCTTTTCAAAGACCTCGGCCTGTCCATGGCCACCATTCAAAAAGAGGATATCAATCATCAGCAGGTCTCAACATTATTCTGGGTCAACATTGCCATTAGCTGCCTGCTTATGCTTATTGTTGCCGCCATCTCTCCTTTTGTCGCCTGGTTCTATGGTAAACCACAACTGATCCCGCTCACAATCGCCATAGGCAGTACATTTATCTTCGGCGGTCTTATAGCTCAGCACACGGCATTAATGCGCAGGCAGATGCGATTCCGTATTCTGGCTATCATAGAAATCGTCTCAATGGCCGCGGGAATTGTAGCCGCAATTATTGCCGCCTTGTCGGGACTTTCTTACTGGTCGCTTGTGATTATGACAGCCGTTCGGGGTTGTGTCAACGTCGTGATGGTCTGGTCACAAAGCCACTGGCGGCCCGGCAGACCTGTTCGCGGCAGTGGTGTTAGGCCGATGCTGGCCTTCGGAGGTAACCTGACCGGCTCCAACGTTCTTGGTTATTTTTCTCGCAACTCAGATAACGTTATCATCGGTTACGCGCTCGGTGAGACCTCATTGGGAATTTATACAAAGGCATACGGTCTGCTCACACTGCCGTTGATTCAATTCAGTGTGCCTCTGCGCAGCATTATGATTCCGGCTTTGAGCAGGCTGCAGGATGAGCCCAAGCAATATCGCAGGTTTTTTCTGCAGGTGCTGTCAGCCATTCTTTTGATAACAATACCTATGGTGACATTTCTTTTCGTCTCGGCGGATGAAATTGTAAATATTATTCTCGGCAGTCAATGGTCCGCAGCAATTACTGCATTTCGGTATCTGGCGCCGGCGGCGTTTTTCAGCGCAATTAGTTTTGTGCCAGGCTGGCTCTTTATTACAACAGGGCGAGCTCGTGCTCAGTTTCGCTGGGCTTTGCTCAGCACACCGGTTACCGTAATCGGATTTCTCATCGGTGTTAACTGGGGCATCAACGGCGTTGCCGCATCCTTTAGCATAACTTATTCTGCGATGTTCGTGCTATATATCTATTGGGCAACACACAAATCGCCCGTAAGTTTTTACGATATCGTTCAGGCTCTTACGGTTCCCGTACTCGGCTCGCTGCCGGCGGGGCTGACCGCTGCCTTGATAGGAAGAATTTTATCAGAATCTAATATTATCATTCGCTTTGCGGTGTGCAGCATGGCGTTTGCCGTCTGCTACTTCACCTGCGTAATGGCTACCTCAACAGGCCGACAGATTGTTCGTTCGTTGATAAGCGTAATATCTATACTGCGAAAAAAACCAATGGCAATAATAACAGAATAATATAGAAGCAAGCACTAAGCAAAGGATGCGATATTGACAATATTGATTGACTATCGAAACAACTAATAAGCGGATGAAAATTCTAATTCCACACAATGACATCATAAACGGATATATACCTTCATTGGTTAAGGGATATCAGAATGCACAATGCGAGGTAGTTGTTGGGAAGATCAATTTTTATTTGTCCAACCATAAGCCGGATATTTTACATATTCACTGGCCTGAATACCTGTACGATAAAGAATGTGTTCCTTTCGAAAAACCTGACAATGTAATCAAAAAGCGAATAAAGTGGTATAAGGAACAAGGTACCAGGATTTTTTTGACCGTCCATAATCTCCAACCACACGATGAAATCAAGCGAAAGACCAGGCGTAATATCTACGAGTCAGTTCTCGAACATACGGATATTATCATTCATCATGGTCAGGCATCCATCAGGCTAATGAAGAAGGAGTACCCAAAAATTGTTAAAAAGACGCACATTGTATGCCCGCATGGTCACTATCTCATTCACTATCGGGCCGTGCCGAAAAGCGAAGCACGGAATTACCTGAAACTGCCGCAGCATGCTTTTGTAATTTTGAACTTCGGGAGCGTCTGGCCCTACAAGGGCTTCGAGTTGCTCAGAAAGATATTCAAGAAATGGAAACACCCAGATAAGCTGCTGCTGGTTGCCGGAGAATATAACTACAAAGAAAGTCCTCTGTCAAGACTACGGCGTAAAGGCATGGAACTTGTCGGTCGATATGCCCGCAATGAACGGTTTCACTTCAAGAGAATTAAAACACATGATATCGGCTACTATTTTGCAACCGCAGATTTGCTGCTGCTCTCGCATAAAGAAGGATTGACTTCGGGCGTTCTGTCAATGGCGGCAACTTACGGCAAGCCCGTCGTTTATCCGAATATAGGCAATTTCCGAGAGCAAATGGAAGGCTGGATTGGCGAGAGCTATCAATGTGGCGACACAAAAAGTGCTCTTGTCGCTCTTGATGCAATCGTCAGGCGGATGGATGAAGGGCTGGATATGGACAACAAAATATGGCTGGAAAAGAATTCCTGGGATGAACATGTTAATAGAATTCTGTCGGCTGCATCCGGACTGCAGAAACCACACACAATAAAGGCAACCCATGAGGTTTAAAACAATAATTAGGAATTATTGAAAAGGGCAAAAAATGCCGGGAATATTCGGCTTAATCAATAAAAATATCTTAGATTCGGATTACACGAATAAGCTGACTGCAATGGCGTATCCATTAGTTTTTACCGCCGAGCAGGACGCGGAACTATTCAGGAATAAATGGTACTATACAGGTACGGTCGGGTATGGTAAGTCTTTCTCTTTTCTCAAGAAGGCATCTGCGTTCAAAGATGACGTTCTGTTAATTATGGACGGCGAAATTTTTCCGGATGCAGAAGATGTACCACGGGAACTGGCTGTTGAAGCACCGACAATACAGCGAGCAGAGTATTGTCTGTATCTTTACCTTCGATACGGCCCGAAATTTGTGGAACGTCTCGACGGCGCATTTGTAATAGCAGTGTTTGATAATCGCGATCATACGGTCCATCTCTACAATGACCGGTTCGGTTCGGAGCCGATATATATATGGACTTCCGGAGAGGAATTCGCTTTTTCGACAAGCCAGAGATCCCTTTTGAATTATCGAGACGATATCGGGCGAAAATACGACGAAGATGCACTATGCGAGTTGATTTTGTTTGACCGTATCTTGGGAGAAAAAACACTATTTCAGGACATTCGCAGATTGGTTCCAGCCTCTCATGCAATCTGGGATGGCAAGCAACTTAGGATTGAGAACTACTGGAGTATATCTGATAATCCACAGAACACCAGTCTTAAAAACTGGCAGGATGCCGCAGCAGAACTACTCCAAAAAATAAAACGAAGCGTATCCAAAAGATTAGCTGATAACGCTAAGGCTGGTGCCCTGATCAGCGGAGGAATAGACTCCCGGCTTTTACTTGATTTGTCTCCTGCGTCAACTATTGCGGCCACTTTTTCCAATAAAAATCATCCACATTCTTTAGATACGCGTTTAGCAGTAAAAATTGCGAAGTTACTCGGACATGAACATGTACTGATTGAACGGGAGATTGACCACTATGCAAAAGTCGCTGAGTTAGCAGTGGACGTAAATGAATCAACGAGAACATTTATACACTGCCACTCATTAGGTCTGCATCAACAGATGTTAGACGCTGGCATCCAGGTAGTATTAACAGGTAACTGGTGGGGAACACTTTTTAAAGCGTGTTATTCGATTCAGAATTCAGCCAAGTATTCAGGTTATGTATATAACGTCAATCATAATGAACCTGAGTTATTGAAAGCCAGATATCTTGCTAAGTGTTGCTACTATTCTAAGATTATTCAAAAACCACGTAATCAGGATTTGCTGCTACTTGCACTAAGTAAGCAGATGAAAGAGAAAACAGGTGTAGTTAAAGAAAAAATACTCAGTGAGCTATCTACGTTAATGCTGCACCACCAAGAGATCGAAAGCTGTTCCGATTATTTTATAATACCTGATTTACAATCCTGGGCAGTTATGGGTTTTCAACGTTCTATCAATACGGTTTTCCCCGACAGGTCACCCGCTTATGACAATGATTTGTTTTCACTTGCTCTAAATATTCCGGTATCGTGGAAAAAAAATGGAAAGATTGTCCGAAGGGCACTAAAGCTATCGAATCCCGAACTGGCGAGAATTACCGATGCAAATACTGGTATACCGGCCGGTTTGTGCCCGCCATGGAGTGGGATCTTATGGAGATTGCGCAAAGCGACACGTTGTTTGTCAAGCTATTTCAATACCGCTCAATCCGAAAGCAAGACAGAAGTGTTCGCGCAAAACAGCTCATGGCATAATATGAATGCTTTATTGAAACAATCCGACAGATATCGTTCTATAGTTGAGAATACAATAAATAATCTTGATGAAGAAATCTTTGACAAAAAAGTTATTACAAAATTTTTTAGTCACGATACTGATCTTACTTGTCCAAGGCTAAGTAAACTGTGGGAAATAATTCTAACATTCGGACTATTTGATCAAAAATACGGGCCAAATTCGAACAGAAAAACTTTTACCGGTAAAATCGAGAACATCAAAATCCTGAACTTGACAAAGAAGGATTAGGAGAGATATTTGCGCTTATTTATAACTGTGTTAAACCTAATACGGATCTGAAACGTGTTGTCGAAGCGGCTGGATGATGGCCTGAGTATGATGTATTAGTAGGAGCGATATACTCAATCCAGCAAACGAGAAAAACCAAACAATAGCAAAAATCTTAAGGTAACAACTTGAAGAAACCCAAACAGAATATCTCTAAAATTCCAGGTCGTGAGCATTACTCGCATAGTTATCTATATAAAGGTCGTGTGTTCAGTTATGCTCACCAGATAGATAGTATCCTGTCATTTGAACCAAACCTGGTACTGGAGGTTGGCATCGGAAATGGTATAGTTTCTTCAATATTACGTACTGTTGGAATTGAAGTTATCACAGCGGATCGTCAGGAGGAGTTGAAACCGGATATTATTGCATCGGTTACAAAGTTGCCTTTGCAAGATAATTCAGTGGATGTATCCTTATGTTGCCAGGTTCTCGAACATCTGCCGTTCGATCAGTTCGAGACCGCAATCAGAGAATTGGATCGAGTAGCAACTAAGGGTATCGTACTGAGCCTGCCGGATATAACACCATATTATGAGGTTCGACTTCGCCTGCCGAAATTTGGCTTATACCAATGGACCGGCACCAGACGGTATCGAATATCTAAAAAAGAGAGAGACAAATGTTGGCAAGAAGACGGGCATTATTGGGCAATAGGTTACATTGAAACACCGTTGAATCGTGTCGTTAGAGTAATTACAGAAAATGGATTAAGAATCTCTCGCACCTGGCGGGTTAGCGAGAATCCTTACCATCGATTCTTTATTATTGAAAAGGGCAAAAAATGCCGGGAATATTCGGTTTAATCAGTAAAAACATATTAGATTCAGATTACACGAATAAGCTGACTGCGATGGCGTACCCACTGGTTTTTACTGCCGAACAGGATGCAGAATTATTCAGGAATAAATGGTACTATGCAGGTACGGTCGGGTATGGTAAGTCTTTCTCTTTTCTCAAGAAGGCATCTGCGTTCAAAGATGACGTTCTGTTAATTATGGACGGTGAAGTTTTTCCGGATGCAGAAGATGTACCACAGGAACTGGCTGCCTATGCTCCGACAATTCAGCGAGCAGAATATTGTCTGTTTCTTTACCTGAAGTATGGCCCAAAATTTGTAGAACGTCTTAACGGTACATTTGTGATAGCAGTTTTGGATAGTCGCGATCATAAGGTTCACCTCTACAATGACCGGTTTGGTTCGGAGCCGATATATATATGGACCTCGTCAGAGGAATGTGTATTTTCGACAAGCCAGAGATCGCTTCTGAATTACCGTGATGATATCGGGCAAAAATATGATGAAGATGCACTGTCAGAGTTAATTCTGTCCGCTCGAATATTCGGAGATAAAACACTGTTTCAGGATATTCGCAGATTGGTTCCAGCTTCTCATGCAATCTGGGACGGCAGGCAGCTAAGGATCGAGAAATACTGGAATATTGATCTCAATAACAAGGTCGAAGGATTGAATAATTGGAAAGATGCCGCTGTGGAATTATGTACAAGACTTAAAAATAGTGTCCACAAAAGGACATCTGATAATGCTCCTGCTGCTATTCTCTTAAGTGGAGGCACTGACTCCCGTCTCTTGCTCGGTTTATGCCCAAAATCCAAATCAACTATTGCAGTTACCTTTTCCAATAAAAACCATCCGGAACTTTCAGATGCACGTTTAGCAGTAAAAATCGCAAAGTTACTTGGACATGAACATATGTTGATTGAACGAGATAGCGACCACTATGCTGATGTTGCCGAGTTAGCAGTGGATGTTAATGAATCACAGAGGGCTTTTATAGCTTGTCATTCACTGGGGCTACACAAAAAAATGTTAGATAATGGAATTCGAGTTATATTAACGGCACAATGGTGGGATACGCTGTTCAAAGGATATTTTACGATTGGTAATTTAGCCAACTATATGTATCCTGCATATCATGTTCATCTTAATGAGCCGGATGTTCTGAAAGCAAGAAGGATTGCTCAGTGTGTTTATAACTCAATGATTTTTCAAAAGCCGCATAATCAGGATTTGTTGATGCTTGCATTAAATGGTCGGATGAAAGCAAGAGCCGCTGCAGCAAGAGAAAAAGTAATCAATAAGTTCTCTATGCTATTATTGAAATACAAAGACATTCAAAACTGCTCCGAATATTTCACAATTCTTGATTTGCAATCTGACCAAGATACAGGTTTCCAGTATGGACTGCGTACAGTTTTTCCAGACAGGTCGCCAGCCTATGACAATGATTTATTTACACTTGCCTTGAGTATTCCGTTAAGCTGGAAGAAAGGCGGAAAGATTGTGCAAAGGTCACTTAAATTAGTCAATCCTAAACTTGCATGGATCGCTGATGCGAATACCGGGCTACCGGCAGGATTGCGCCCACCATGGAGAGGTTTCTTGTTAGGATCACGAAGAAAACTAAGGAATGCAATCCGATATATATCACACTATTCGAAAATTGTTACACGCTCTCGGCAGTCGAAGAGAGATTGCAAGATTTTTCTTGAAAACAGCTCATGGCATGATATGAACGGATTGTTACGATTGTCTCAGAAATACCGTTCAATTGTTGAGAAGACAGTAAATAATCTTGATGAAAACTTTTTCGACAAAAAAATCATTATTGAATTACTCAATCATGATCTTAACACTACCCGACCAAGACTAAGCAAACTGTGGGAAATGATCCTGACATTCGGACTATTTGACCAGAAATATGGACCAAATGCGAACAGGAATACTATTCCCGGAAAGATAAAAAATATCAACATCGTGGACTTAACGCCAAAGGTTTAAGTGGAGACTATAATCAAGACATACCATATTTTATGATATGGCTGTAAGTTGACATCCCGCTAATGATCAATCTCATTGAATATTATCATAATAAAGAGCTTCTTGATTTTATTGACAAATATCTTGATAGACTAAAGTCCGGAGTTCATCTTCTCATTGCAACACCTAAAGAATTGAACAATTATTAGAAGCATTTCAGTCATACCAAGGTCTATATAAAAAAAGAAATAATGAAAAGAAAAATCAAGGCACTTCTAAGAGCATTGATACCAGCGAAGTTTAAGCCGAGACTTCGAGCAATATACAGGAGGGTATATTACTTTGGATTCAGATACAAATGTCCGCTGTGCAATTCTCATTTACGAACGTTTCGGCCGTTTGGTCTAAGCTTACCGGTTTTCAAACAGAAACAAGTCGCTGGCGGTGGCCACCGCGAAAAAGCGGTTTGTCCGGTATGTAGCTGTTTGGATAGGGAACGACTCCTATATCTTTATCTTCTACTCAAAACAGACATATTTAAGAAACCACAGAAATTATTGCACGTAGCCCCTGAAAAAAGATTGTCAGATCTAATCAGGAACCAGCCGACTATAGACTATATGACGGCGGATCTCTGCTCAAAAAACGTCATGGTGAAAATGGACATAACGGACATTCCATTCCCCGACTGTTCCTTCGATGCCGTTTTGTGCTGTCATGTTCTGGAACATATACCTGATGATAGGAAGGCATTAAAAGAATTATATCGCATTTTAATTCCGGGAGGATGGGGAATCTTACAAGTACCTTTATCAATGTTATTGGAAAGTACTTATGAAAATTCCTCGGTAAAAACCGGAAAAGGTAGAGAAAAAAACTTCGGTCAGGCAAATCACGTAAGAATCTATGCAAAAGACTATAAGGACAAACTCGAACAAGTAGGCTTCAGGGTAAATGTATTCAAATGGACTGACGATGACAGATATTTCGGTGGTCAAAGAAACAGATTCGGCCTGAACGAGAAAGAATATGTTTACTTCGTGACAAAGCCTGAGCGATAATCCATTGTGCTGGTCTCTCAAAATGAAGTCATTATACTCAACGACTGTGAGGCTGGGATTTGTCCGTGAGAGGCTTTTGTAAGAATAAAGAGCTTTTAAGATAGAGGAAAAACACTGAAAATGAGTAATAATAGTCAGAACAACCTTGATATTACGGTTCTAATACCTACATACAATCGGGCGGAAATTCTGCGAGAGACGCTTGATGCTATGTCTATCGTGGACAGAGACGGCCTTTCCGTGGAATTTGTTGTAATTGATAATAATTCGAAAGATAACACAAAAGAGGTAGTAAAGTCATTTTTCGATAAACTGCCTTTACGTTATCTCTTCGAGCACCGCCCCGGAAAACACTGTGCGCTTAACTGCGCATTGGACACAGTTGCCTTAGGTCAGATTGTAGTGTTCACAGATGATGATATTGCACCTTCGGAAGGCTGGCTACAGGCAATCTGGGAATGCGCACGGCGATGGCCCGACCACAAGATATTCGGCGGCGGTTCCAAGATTGTATGGCCGGGAGGAGAGGCCCCGGGCTGGGCAAGGCTTCCGGGATGCTCGACAATGGGCCTGGGCTACGGCGATCATTTTCCGTTCGAGAAGGAATGCCCATATCCTCCGGGATCCGCCAGACCGCCCGGGCCAAATTACTGGATTAGAAGGGAGATCTTCGATAGTGGCAGGCGATACGATGAGTCGGTTGGACCGCACCCGACAATTGAGAGAAGAGGTACGGAAATGTCAATGCTGCTTAAGCTCAAAAACGAAGGGTATGAGATAATTTACTGCCCGGATGCATGGGTTAAGCACCGTTTGCAAGATCAACTGAAGGAACCGGGAAAAATACGAAGAAAGGCCTGGGCGAACGGCCTGCAATTCCCAAGGACAACCGGACTATATAAGCCAGATTTGCTTAACAGGCATCCTTTCTACTGGCTTTTTCGGAGGTTTTCCGCATTGTTATTTGCCGTACTGAGGCTCGTAATTTCACAATTACATATTTCATCACACAAACGATTAGGTTACAGCATACCCCCGATCAGTGATATGGCATACAACATAGAATCGATTAAGATCGGCATAAAGCATACCTTTCACGGAGTTGACAAGTCATAATGCCTTCGATTGTTCATTACTGGGGCGGTCAGCCTAAAGTTCGGACATCCCGGTTCGACTGGCACCGTGCAATTCTCGATGGGTGCCGTCGGAAGGGGTGGCGCTCCATAATTGTTTTTTCGTCGGCCCCGCAAAACGAGGAAATCCAAAAAGCACTGACAGAAAGCAATATTCAATGTCTTTACATCGAACGTCCGAAGGGTCAATTTGACCTGCGATGTATATACGATTCATATCGAATGTTCAAGAATACAGGCTGTATGATCGCACATTTTCATTGTGTACATACAAGTCCGATCATCGGGGCGGCTCTTGCACGTGTTCCCATTCGTATATGGTCAAATCATTCGTCGGAGTACAGAGACGACGGCAGGAAACTGAGTCTTATACACAGGTTAGGGCTGAGCACTCGAATAACAAGTCTTCTTGCCCATAAGATGCTTCCGGTATCCGAGGGCATAAGCAAGGAACTTCTTCGCTATGGTGTCCCTAAAGAAAAAATGTCCGTGGCACCGGTGCCAATAGATGTCGGCCGATATGTGGCAAGACCACAGGCAAGGGCATCTGTACGCAATTCGCTCAGATATTCCGATCAAGATATACTGGTATGTTCTGTGGGTCAGGCTATTTATCGCAAAGGCTGGGATATTCTCGTTCGGGCATTTGCCCGGGCACTGGAACAGGTCCCGCAGATGCGCCTTTTGTTGGTAGGGGCAACCGCAAAGTCAGGAGTGGGCGAGCCTGATGCATACCAAAAGGAACTGCTAAAGCTGATTGACAACCTGAAGATTCAGGACCGTGTTCAATTTACGGGAGTCCGAAAGGATATTGGCGATATACTATCGGCCGGTGACATATTCGCATTCCCATCCCGGGCGGAGGGTTTGCCTCTTGCTCTTGTGGAGGCAATGGCTGCAGGTCTGCCTTGTATAGCAACATCTGTGGGTGGAGCACCGGAGGTTATCAAAGATAACGTCAATGGCCTTCTGGTAGCAAGCGAAGACATCGATGCGTTTGCCGCGGGCTTGACAAGGTTGGCAACAGATCAGGCACTCCGTTCAAAATTAAGTGAGAAGGCACCATCATCACTGGAAGTGTTTTCCCTCGAGTATCAGAAAAAGAACGTCTTAAAAATATACGACGAGCTGCTTGCCAAACGCGGCCTGGCAGGGGCGAATGATGTATATGAAAAATAGCTCCTCCAAAAAGAAAAAAACGTCCATTTGTTTTGTGGCACATTTTGCCTATGGTGAGCTGGCCTCTGTCGATACGGGCCATATAGGAGGCGTAGAGAGGCAAACGTCGCTGATGGCCAAATGGCTGGCCAAGCGAGGATACGAATCCAGTATGCTTACACTGGATGAAGGTCAGCAAGATGGTATCGAGATAGACGGCGTGAAAGTCTTCAAGATGTGCCGCAAAGAAGCAGGTATCAAGGGCCTGCGATTCTTCTGGCCGAAGTGGACAAGCCTGAACGCCGCAATGAAACGCGCAGACGCCGATATTTATTATCAGAACTGCGGCGGTTATGAGACGGGACAGGTGGCAATATGGTGCCGCAGACACGGCCGGAAATTTGTCTATTCCGTGGCAAGCGAGCCGGACTGCGACGAAAGACTGCCTGCGATGCGTACGCGGCGTGACAAGCTGCTGTATCGTTATGGTTTGAAGCACGCAGATGCGGTCATTGTTCAGACCAGGCGTCAGCAAAATATGTTACAGGAAGGATTCGGAATTAAAGCAACTATAATTCCAATGCCTTGTGAAGGACTGGATTCGAACGCAACTCGGACAGATCTGCCACAAGAAAATTCCAGTATTCTATGGGTCGGCCGAATCAGCAGAGAGAAACGATTCGAATGGCTCCTTGATATCGCCAAAAGATGCCCGGATATTACCTTTGACGTGGTAGGCATGGCCAATAGTGATTCTGAATACAGCAACACTTTAATAAAGCAAAGCGCCGCTGTTCCCAATATAAAAATACACGGACGGGTGCCTCACAACCAGATGTCTTCATATTATCATAACTCAAGGCTGCTTTGCTGTACATCCTCATACGAAGGATTTCCCAACACGTTCCTGGAGGCCTGGAGCTGTGGAATTCCGGTCGTTTCGACCTTCGACCCTGACGGCGTGATAGCTGAACATAATCTCGGATGGACGGTATCAACCGTTAACGAATTGGTAAATGCCATCAGAGCGTCAATGAAACAGCCGGAAAAATGGCAGGCTGTCTCGGAATCAGCCAGAGAATATTATTTGAAAAATCATACGACCGATTCCTGTATGGAGAAATTCGTCCGAATCTTTCAGGGTATTAACGAACCACATTCAACGCAGGGAAAGATACAGAAATGAAAGTTGTTCTTTTCAGCCGCTATCCATATAATCCCGAGCAACCTAAAGGTGGGGTTGAATCCGTTACAGTTGTTCTAGTAAAAGCTCTTGCCCAGATGGATGATTTGGATGTTCATCTGGTGACTCTCGAACAAAATAAAACTAAAATTTCTGTTGAGCAAGACGGGGATTTGACCATTCATCGATTACCAGGTCCCCACTGGCCGCAAATTCCTGATATTCTTTTTGGGCCGGGAAAATCTCGATTAAAAAATTATGTTCTGAATATGGAGCCGGATGTGTTTCATTCAACAGAAGTATATGGACTGACGTTTGGCCGGACACCATTTCCACATATATTCACTTTACATGGCTTCGACCATGAAGAGGTGCTGTTAAAGAATTCAGTTCTTTCAAAACCACGATCTGTAATCTGGAAGATGATCGAGAAGTATGGTTTATCAAGACTAAAACACATTATTTGTATTAATCCCTATGTTAGAAAGACTATTCAGCCAATTGTATCCGGGCACCTCTATGATATCGAAAATCCTGTCGATAAGAGGTTCTTCGACATCAAAAGGAACGAAGAGCGAGGGCGCGTATTATGTGTTGGTTGGATAATAAAACGAAAGAATATATTTGCTTCTGTTCAAGCTTTTAGCGAACTGATTAAACAGGGACTGAACTTGCATCTGGTGATCGCGGGGCACATCAAAGATAGAGAATACTATAAAAATATTATAGACTTCATAGAAACACACAATTTGGGATCAAAAATAGAATTTCTCAAATATATAAGCAGAGATGATTTGTTCTTACAATTATCAAAAGCAAGTGTACTTTTAATGCCATCTCTACAAGAAACTGCTCCTATGGCAATTGCGGAAGCAATGGCTGCGGGTGTTCCTGTAATAACTTCGAATCGCTGCGGAATGCCTTATATGATAGAAGACGGACATTCGGGCTTTCTTATTAATCCAACAGACAATTCGGATATAACAGACAAGTTATCCTTAATTCTAAACGACGATGCTCTTCGGCACGAAATGAGTGTTAAATCAAAACAAATTGCCTTTAGTAAATTTGACGCTAATATAGTAGCAGCCAAAACTGCCGAGGTATATAGAAAAACTTTGGAGACTCAGGATTTCTGAGGACTGAATATGGTAGAATTTCTTAGTGGTTCAGATTCTAAGGAAATTCAGGATTTATTGACGACATGCAAAGAAGGAAATAAAGAAGAGTTTTTTTCCTGCCTGGAAAAAGTAAGATTTAAAAGAAATCTATTCCCGATTGAAGCATCCCTTTTATGCGAAACTGTCTTTTCACATGGCTACTATAGGTTGGCTGAGGACATTATTAAGTATTGTGAATTAGAGGCAGCTAATCACAGTGAGATAATACAAATTCGGAAACATATTGACCTTGACCACATAGACTTGGCTGACGTTAGAATATGGCTTGGCGGAACAGTATCGCTCCATCCATTAATACCAGCTATTGAAGTTGGACTCATTCATCACAGATTCAAACCATTTGTGGCGTGTGGCGGATTTGACACACTTCATCATGACTTGCTCAATAATGACAGTGACTTATTTAAATTTAATCCTGACTTTGTGGTTTTAGCCTATGATATTTCTCATTTAGCTCCCGAAGTTGTGGCGCCTCGGCGTAACTTACTACAAGCATATAAATATATAGACCAAGGTATTGAAAGACTGCAGGGCAGTCTAACTTCTTTTAGAGAAAAATCATCTGCTGATATCCTGATTCACACTTTACCTAAAGGAGATTTTCCTGAATTATGGTATTCCGATGGGACATCTGCAAGTAATAGTATGGATTTACATACATATCTTAACCGAAAAATAACCGATCTATGCCGGAGCTTAGATGGCGTGTACGTTATTGATTTGTCAAGATTAGCCGAGGAAATAGGCTATAGAAATTTTAGTGATGAGCGGAGGCGATTTTTTGCTTCATATCCTGCATCTGCTAACGCGATGGCATCGTGGGGTATCTTGATTTCTGATTGTATTCATACCATTAAGAAAGGCCCTAGAAAAGTCATTGTTCTTGACCTTGATGATACTCTATGGGGAGGTATTGTAGGAGAAGTAGGGCCGCTGGGAGTGGATATTGGACCGCAATACCCGGGTAATTCATACCTTGAATTCCAGCGGAATTTACTTGATCTGAAGTCACAAGGTATTCTTCTTGCTGTTTGCAGTAAGAATGAGAAGGAAACAGCCTTATCGGTATTTAAATCTCATCCATACATTGCCATTCATTTAGATGACATTGTTTCCTGCCAGATTGGGTGGGAACCGAAACCTGAGGGCTTAAAGCAAATAGCAATGGACCTCAACCTGGGTCTGAATTCATTTGTATTTATAGATGACTCTCCACAAGAGAGAGCGTCTGTAAGACAAATTCTCCCGGAAGTCCTTGTACCTGATTTGCCGCGCGATCCTGTAGAAAGGCCGGCGTTCTTGAAGTCACTTCGAGAACTGTGGCCGTTGTCAATAACAGAAAGTGATATAAAACGTACGGAGTTTTATATAGCTGATAAGAAAAGAAAGTACCTTAAAGCAGAATATGAAGATTACGAAAAATATCTTATAAATCTAAAACAGGTTCTTCAAGTAGGCCTGATCGCAAATCACGAATGGAAAAGAGTTGCTCAAATGCATTTGAGAACAAACCAGTTCAACATGACAACTCGTAGATACAGCGAAACTGATCTGCACGACATTTGCTCGAAAGGAAGCAGGATTTATACTGGCTCTCTGGAAGATTGTTTCGGGGATCAGGGAATAGTTGTGGTCGCAGTTATCATACCGGAAAAAGACATTTGGAAGATAGATTCTTTCCTGATGAGTTGTCGGGTTATGAAAAGAGATATTGACGTGTCTTTTCTGAGGTACATAGGAATGCAAGCCATATCATGTGAAGTTCATACGTTGCTGGGCGAGTATGTTCCAACCGAGAGAAACAAACCGGTAGCAGACTTTTACAGGTCTTTCGGGTTTAATGGTCCTTCAATTATGAAAGGCTCCAGTTCCCAATGGTGGAAACTCGATATAAAGTCTGCTTTACCTGAGACGCCAGCTGTGAGAATAATGGAACGTTACGAAATATAAACGAACTAAGGAGATATACAAATGTCTTTGAGTCAAAGTTTGAGTGACATTTTTCGTGAAGTTTTCAATTTTAAAGGGGAATTGGAAGATGATTTGAATCCTTCGTCCGTACCAGGATGGGATTCGGTTGCGCACATAGCGATGGTCGAAGCTATAGAATCTCATTTTGACGTAAGGTTTACTACTGAAGAAATGGTTGAGATGACGAGCGTGAAGAAAATTAAGGATGTTCTAAAACACTATAATAATAAAAGCTAAAATGGATATCGATATCCTCGAAGTCACTGAAAAAGATTTGCTCGAAGTTTCGAAATTGATCTCTCTGGTTTTCAACAAGCCGTTTCGAGCTAATAATGTTGAAAAGTTAAGATGGATGCTTTTCTCCAATCCTGATGCTGATGAAAATATTCCCAAAGGCTGGATTCTTAAAGATCAAAATGTGGTTGTAGGTTTTCTTGCGAATGTGATACGTAGGATGTCTTTCTTTGGACAGGATTTTCTTGTTGCCTATACATCCAATTATGTAGTGGATCAATCTCATCGGTTCCATGGCTTAAAATTAGCAGAAGTTTTTATGAATCAGGATAAAATAAACTTTCTTTTATGCTCAAGCGGAAGTGATAACAGCATTAAGATTCTAAAAAGATTCGGCGCTCATCAAATAATGGAAGCGGACAGAGCAGCCGTTTTTATTTTTAATTCTGCTTCCGTTATGTCTTACTATTTAAAAAAGAAAAATTATACCAATGAATTACTTAACGCCTTATTAAGGAAAGGATTTGGATTTGGAAACTGGTTTAAGCGAAGTTTTCAGAGAAAATTAGTGTGGGATGATACTATAACAATCAAAAAAGTGATGCGCTTTAACGATAAAGTGAATCAACTTTATGAGAAGAATCGATTGTATAATAAGGTGACTAGTTATAGAGACTCCAAGAGATTGAACTGGCTCTTTGTGGATGGCCCGATAGAACGCTCCAATACGTTAATTTTTAATGCTTACAAGGAAAATAACCTTTGTGGATATGCTGTGACTCAGGATCGAAATATTAACGGAAGCAATCTAAAATATCGTAATGTTAGGGATATTTTTTATGAGAGAGACAATCCCCTTGTATTCGATGTCTTAGTAAAAAAATTACTCAAAGAATCCTTAGAGGATGGGATGGATTGTTTGGAATTTTATAATATCCCAAATGATCTTATTTCGCGATTAATTTCAGCCGGAGCATGGCGAAGGAATCTAAGCGAAAATCCGTTTTTAATCTATTCGAGAAACAAGGCCTACAGCAATTTAGCTAATCAGGCTTCAAAATGGTACCTTGTCCCAAGTGACGGAGATGGCGGTGGATGGTCTTGAAGTAACACTAAGGCTGTTTACGTATCCCTATGAAGCAGCAATGTCAATATGTAGTGACCTGGATGAGACTCCGAATAGAAATACATATTTGGAAATAATGCGGTATTTAAATACATCCGAAGACACAGCCATGGGGCCTGGTGTTAATCTTGAAGTAGGGAATTCAATTTATTTTGATATGCCACAGGATCAGTTTGCTTACTGGAATACAGATGATACCGGTAGAGAAATGGTTAGGACACTTATTCAAAGCGGTCATATTGATTGTCTGCACTCGTTCGGAGATTTAGCAGTAAAGCGCGAACATGCGGCACGAACATTGGATGAGCTTGATCGATACGGCTGCAAGCTGGAAATTTGGGTGGATCATGGGACCGCTGCAACGAACTTTGGCTGCGATATAATGCAGGGGCACGGCGATGAACCCGGACACGAAGCGTATCATGCCGATCTGACGACAAGCTTTGGTGTAAAATATATCTGGCGAGGGAGAGTTACAAGCATTATAGGACAGAATGTAACTCATAGTTTTGGCGGCCTATTCAAGATAAACCATCCTGCTGCTTCCGGATTAACAATTCTAAAGGAAGCCGCCAAGTGTTTGCTGGCGCGCACCGGAAATCAGAAATATTCTATTCATGGTTTAAATGAATTGATGCGACCGGCAGTTTTACGGGACAACAACAAGGTATATGAATTCATTCGTAGCAATCCACATTGGGGTGGTGTGAGTTCCTGCGATCAGGGAAGGCATATTGGTGAAGTCCTGACAAAAGATATGCTAAACAGGCTTATTAAAAGGGGCGGATTGTGTATTCTTTATACCCATCTCGGAAAGATAGATAATCATCACATTCCCTTTAGTAAGCCAACAAAGGATGCCTTTCTCTTATTGGCAGAATATCACAATAGCGGCAGGATACTACTCGTTACTACGCACCGGCTGCTTCGGTATCTCGTGACACGCGATCATTTGCGATATCGAACGGAAAAAGTACAAAATGTGCTGCGTATTACGATCGATGCGATTGACGACCCAATCAAAGGAGCTCATTTGCCCTCGTCGGAAGAGCTACAGGGAATCACCTTTGAAGTAGATGGGATAAGACCGGTTGAGTTAAGGCTGTATGGAAGTCCGAACAATTTAAATTGCAAGATTGAAAGTTGTGGTGGCAAAACATTCGCGAGCATTCCTTGGCAACCCCTCGTTTTTCCAAACATTTGATTATAGTATGTGTTGTTGTAGAGCAATCGATTTGTTTGTAAACACCTGTGAAGATTCTAAATGAGTTTGCTTGACTGATATGCGTATAAGAAGAATAACTGCTTACATCCTGTTACTAAGCGTATATAGCGTGACATACCTCATAGCGTTGATTGGCAGGCTCATTCCGCATCGGCGATGGAAGCCGGGCGGACGAATAATGGTCACGGGGACATTCCACAATCCCAACTGGTATTTGTCGCACATTACTCCTCTGGCTCGCAGCGGCATTAAAGAGGTAATCCTTATTGTCGATGAACCTCAGATCCCGATAGAAAAAGTAAGATTCGTTTGTCCGCCAAAATGGATTGCAGGATTGCTGACTCGTGCGGGTGCAAAAGCGGTCTGGATGTTTTTGGCCGGACTTCGCTATAAGCCCGATTTGTATATGGGGTACCACCTTGCACCGGGCGCATGCTCGGCGCTGATTGCAGGCAAGATTTTGGGGCGACCATCCTGTTACCAAATGACCGGTGGACCTGTCGAAATAATCGGTGGCGGCATAGATGCGATTGAAAGTGTCGGCGGCGCCCTCGGTCGTCCTTCAAAACTTATTGAAGCGATGGCTGTTAAAGTTGCCAGGCAATTCGACCTTGTCGTTGTCCGTGGTAACAAGGCCAAAGAATTTTTTGCTGAAAAAAATATAAAAGAGACCGTAGCCGTTATCACCGGAAGCGTAAACGGCTCTTTGCAGCCGGTTCAAAACAACCGAGATACTCATCTAATATTTGTCGGACGTTTATCTCCAATAAAACAAGTTAATCAATTTATTGAGATTGTGGCTGCTATTGCACATATAATGCCAAATATTCGGGCTGTAGTGGTTGGTGACGGTCCATTGCTAGCAGATATGAAAAAATACGCCGCTGAACTGGGGCTTAGCAGCAATATAGAATTTCTCGGCAAGAAAAAAGATATAGAAGGAATCCTTGCGAACTCGAAAATTTTTATATTGACCTCGAAATCAGAAGGATTGTCCATTGCAATGGCCGAGGCGATGACTACCGGCGTTGTACCTGTCGTTGCCGATGTCGGCGAACTTGGCGAGCTGGTAAACGACGGCGTTAACGGCTATCTTATCGAAAAAAACAACATCGGTGAATACACTAAAAAGGTTGTGTCTCTCTTGCAGAATGACACATTATGGACTCAATATTCCGGTAGAGCAATAGAGGCGGCAAAAAAGCACTGCAGTATCGAGATAATAACAGAAAAGTGGCAACGTAACCTTCAGAAAGTTGTGTCGCAGGCATCGGATTATTTTATACAGGATGCGCAGAATTGATTGAAACTGTAAATTCATTCCTTGTTGCTGTTTCCACAGGGCATGAAGGCTATCCTTCGCAGCCCCCATATTCGCCGGGAACATCCTATCCGGAGTATCCTTTTCACTTTCAAACTCCGGTGGACGACACTAATTTTGCATACGAGGCAGTTCGCGAGACTTTGCGGCTGCTGGAACTCGATGCAGAGCATTACGGCCGAAAAGACTGGAATCCGCTGGGTGAGATTATCAGCCCCGGTAATACAGTGGTGCTGAAGCCCAACTTTATCCGCGATTTTCGCGAGACGCAGCCGGGTGATGAAGATTGCCTGATAACGCACGGCTCTATAATCCGTGCAGCCCTTGATTTCGTTTATCTCGCCATCAGGGGTAAAGGTCGAATCATAATTGCCGACGCTCCTCAGAACGATGCCGATTTTAATGTGATCCGCCGGTTGGCGGGATTAGATGAAATTCAGGAGTTTTATCGGAAACAGGCAGGCTTTGAAGTGGAAATTTACGACCTCAGGCCGGAAAAAGCCAGGAAAATAAATGGTGTAATCGTCGGCCACGATAAACTGCCCGGCGACCCTGCCGGTTATGTCAAAGTTAATTTAGGACGACATTCAGCTTTTAATGAAATCTCACACCTGTGCCATCTGTTATATGGGTCTGAATACGATACCAGCGAAATTCGCTCTCACCACCATGATGATATCCACGAATACTTAATTTCGAAGACTGTTATGGAAGCTGACTGCGTGATTAACCTGCCCAAGCTCAAGACCCACAAAAAAACCGGCATTACAATATGTATGAAAAATATGGTTGGGATTAACGGCAATAAGAACTGGCTGCCGCACCACAGGGAAGGCACACCGGCACAGGGTGGCGATCAGTTTGCCGATGACGGCATAAGACATCGAATGGAGCGAAAGACTATGATATGCTTCAGGCGTCTGTTTCCCTTGCTCGGTCCCGCCAGGGCAATTATGGCCAGGCCGTTAAAAGCCATCGGCAAAAGTATCTTCGGTGATACGAACACGGATACGATTCGTTCCGGCAACTGGTACGGCAACGATACAACGTGGCGAATGGTAACCGACCTGGACCGAATTCTTATGTATGCAGACAAAGATGGTCATCTTGTTACCAGCCCAGCAAGACGCGTATTCTGCATCGTTGACGGGATTGTCGGCGGACAAGGCAACGGGCCGCTCGATCCCACACCAAAACCGGCGGGAATCGTTGCGGCAGGCGGGAATCTCGTTGCGGTGGATTTGACGTGTGCAAAATTAATGGGTTTTGATTATATGCGACTGCCGATATTATACAAACCGCTGAAAGACGAACCTCTGCCGCTTTTCGCAGGCAAATATAGCGATGTTATTTGTAAATCGAATAACCAGCAGTTATCTCGTGCCTTATTTGAATTCAACAATACATCTCTGGATTTTACACCACATTTCGGCTGGCGAAACCACATAGAAATTGAAAAATGAAAAAGGCATTTTCAAAAAAAAATCTGTGGGACCAGACTCAGTCACTGGTTAAAGCTACACTGGGAAGAGGATTGGGATTATTTCCGATTGCGTGGCTGTTAGGCACAAAATTCAGGGCCAACTGCAGGTTTGTTCGAGAGGCTCAATGGTGGCCGGCGGAACGTTCACGAGAACATCAGTTAAAAAGTTTGCAGAGTATTCTAAAACTTGCTTATGAAAAAACAAAATTCTACCATCGAATATTTGACTCTGTTGGATTTCACCCGAATGATTTTCAATCACTGGACTATATTAGTCGTCTTCCCGTGATTGACAGGCAAGTTGTAGTTGAAAACCTTGCAGAGATGTGCACCAGGTCTGTCACGAGCAGAAATGTCGATTTCGCATCAACCGGCGGGACTGGTGGCTCGCCACTGCATTTTTATATAGATGCAGGCCGCTCGGCAATTGAATACGCCTATTTGACGACAAGCTGGGAACGAGTCGGCTATAAACTCAGGATGCCTATGACCGTGCTTCGCGGGCGAGTGGTGCGGACTGTGCGAAACGGCCTGCATTACGAATACGATCCTGTTCTGAAGCATCATTATTACAGCACCTTTCATTTATCCGACGAAGAAATGTCACGATACCTTAAGCATATTGCGACTGTCGGCCCGTGCTTTTTACATGTGTATCCTTCTAGCGCAGCGGCCCTGGCGAGGTTTATTCTCAGAAGCGGACAACAGCCCCCAGGGAACATTCAGGGAATAATTGCCGAGTCCGAAATTGTCTATCCTATGCAACGAAAGATGATCGAAAAAGTCTTCGGTTGCCGCCTTTTTTCCTGCTACGGCCATTCGGAAAAACTGATTCTTGCCGTGGGTTGTGAAAAGTCGGACGATTACCATATCTGGCCTACCTATGGTTACTTCGAGCTGCTCGATGAAAATAATAATCCTGTAACTACACCGGGGCAAAGGGGAGAGATAGTCGGAACAGGATTTATCAATACAGCAATGCCTTTTATCCGATATCGCACCGGCGACTGGGCCACTTATGTCGGCGACCGCTGCCGGGCGTGCGGACGTGAACACACAATTATTCGTGATATTCGGGGTCATCGAATCCAGGAAGTATTGATAGCAGCCGACGGTTCTGAAATTTCATGGACGGCCCTGAATATGCACGATGATACATTTTTACGAGTAAGACAGTTTCAGTTTATGCAGGAAAAACCCGGTAAGGCCATTCTGCGTGTCATACCGGCTGCCGGTTTCAGCAGGGAAGATGCTATAAGAATACAGAAAAACCTTGGGTGTAAACTCGACGGCAGGATTACATTCGATATCAAGCTCGTTGATACTATTGATCTTTCACCAAGGGGCAAAGCAATATATGTTGAACAGCGAATTGAGCCGGATAGTTTGAACCATACCGGATTTACCAAAAAGTAGTATCCTGAAACACAATGCAGACACTTAACTGGTATTATCATCGTCTCAAAGCGATGTCTGCCAATGAGATTGTATGGCGAATGCGGTCATCTATCAGAGACAGTGCAGACAGATTTCTTATTGGCCGACGGCAGAGACCGAGAAAGCCTTCGGAATTTCTGAACACAGACCACAGCGGAAAGAGAGAGGGTTTTCACGTATGCAATATCTCCGCAGGAAATAAAACCGAAAACGATGCTCAAAAACAAAAATACAATTCCCTGATAGCCCGGGCGAAAAAAATTGCCGAACATCGGCTCAGTTTTTTCGATCTGCAGGATATACATCTCGGCGAGCCGATTGTCTGGAATCGCGACCATAAACGCGGGCAGGATACACCGATGGTTTTCAGTCCTGCTCTGGATTACCGCGACGTTAACGAGGCCGGAGACTGTAAATTCGTCTGGGAACCGAATCGCCATCATCACCTTGTTGTACTGGGCCGAGCCTATCGTTTAAGCAAGGATATACGTTTTGCTCAGGCGATAGCGGAGCAATTAGACAGCTGGCTTGCACAGAATCCTTACGGCCTTGGAATGAACTGGCGCAGCGGCCTGGAACTGGGAATAAGGCTTATCAACTGGGTGTGGGCTATTGACCTGATTCGGGAATCACAGGTTATCGACGAGGATTTATATCTAGGGCTTTCGGACTCCGTATCGCGTCATATCTGGGAAATCGACAGGAAATATTCATGCGGCTCGTCTGTCAATAATCATCTGATTGGAGAAGCGGCGGGTGTATTCGTAGCAACAAGCTACTTCAACTACATCAAGAATGCCACTGTATGGCGGGACAGAAGCAGAGAAATCCTCGTCCGGGAAATTATCAATCAGACATATCCCGACGGCGGCACCAAAGAACAGGCTGTCGGCTATCATCTTTTTGTGCTGCAATTTTTTGTAACAGCAGGCCTGGCCGCTCGTGCGACGGGGCCGGATTTCCCCGAATCCTACTGGTCGCAATTGGAAAAAATGTTTGAATTCATAGATAAACTCAGCCAGGGCGGTGACAACCTTCCAATGTTCGGCGACTGCGATGACGGTTACGTTCTGGATATCGGCAGCAATCCGCGCAACGTAAAGGAATGGCTGGCAATCGGGGCAGCTCTATTTAAAAGAGGCGAATTCAATACGTCGTCCGAACATAACGAGCCTCTCGAATGGCTACCCGGATTGTCGAGGCGAGATTCAAGCCCGGCGCCCGAAAACAGAAAGTGCTACAGTATCGCCATGAGCCAAAGCGGCTATTATCTGCTGCAGCACGGTGACTTGAATTCACAGGATCGCATCAGTGTTGTGTTTGACTGCGGCCCGCTGGGGATGGGGTCCCTTGCGGGACACGGACACGCCGACGCCCTTAGTTTCACCCTGCGGGCCTTCGGCAATGACGTATTGGTTGACCCCGGGACATACGACTACTTCAGCTACCCGCAATGGCGGGAATATTTCCGCGGGACACGGGCACATAACACGGTTGTCGTGGATGAAAATAACCAATCCGAAATGCTGGGGCTATTTCTCTGGGGAAGAAAGGCACAAGCACAATGTCTCAGTTGGGAACCATCTGATACAGGCGGTAAGGTAGTCGGAGAACACAATGGATACTCCACTTTGAGCGACCCGGTTATTCACAGGCGCATGCTTGAACTGGACGCCTGCAAGCGGGAATTAACTATACAGGACAACATTATTGCCTGCAAAGAGCACAACATAACCATTTTTTTTCATTTTGCCGAGCATTGTGTCCTAAATCCGTCGGGTCAGAATCATTACCTTGTCGATATGGGACCGGGGACAATTGAAATCGAACTGGATAGACACCTTCAGGTTGAGTCGTTCAAAGGCAGTACGGACCCGATTTACGGATGGATCAGCCGGGGTTATCATCAAAAAGAACCGGCATCGACTCTTATCGGACGATGCAGTTGTAAAGGCAGCACATCTCTGGTATGTATAGTTAAAATTGGTTGCTTGAAGTAAGCGGCCGAATAAGCCGAAATAATTGAACAGATGACAGAACGTAACAGATCACATAACCGGTCGATAATTATAGCTGCTGTGACGGCTGCTTTTATTATATTTGTTTTCGGCGTCGCACATCGCACTCTTACTGCCCGGCTGATGAATCCGGCAGGTATCTCTCACATGTCACCCGATGCCCTGGACAAACTGCCTTTGCAAATCGGCGATTGGACAGGTCAGGAAGAGCCGCTGGACGAAGCTATAATTGAGGCCACCGACACCGATGCCCATATCAGCCGCAGGTATTCCAGATATAACGCATCGGAGCAGGTCTGGTTATATATCGCTGCGGGTATAAGAGCACGTGATCTGATGCCACACCGCCCGGAGGTCTGCTACACAGGCGCAGGCTGGACACGTGTCAACAGTAATTCTGTGGAACTGCCGCTGGACGATAAGATGACGCTGCCGTGCAGCGTTTTCCAGTTTTCAAAAGGCGCCTTGAATACTAAAAATGTTATAATTTTAGATTACTACATTGTTGATGGACAGTTCTGCCGTGACATTTCACTGATGCGTTCTAAAATCTGGCAAGGCTCAGGTTCGATCGATTACGTGGCTCAGGTACAAATCGTTACAGACATTACAGCGGAGAGGACAGCCGACGCAGCAGTTAAAATAGTCTCTAATTTTGCCGGAGAATCAGCCTGGTCAATATTCCATGTTCTCGAACGAGTCTCAGAGACTAATGACCCGGATACAGAACAACTTCCCGCTAACGATTATTCCGGAGACTCCGCCGGTGACTGATATTCATAATCACAACAAAGGCGCCTCACAGATCTGCGACACAGAACCGATACAAAGTAATCTGCATGTCCTTATTCCAATCATTATCCTGCCGCTGTTAGTGACCATCTGGGCGTACTGGCCTACAATTACAGACCTTTTCAATGAATGGCAGAGAAACGATGACTATTCAGCAGGTCAGCTTGTCCCCCTGACTGCTCTTTTTTTAGTTTGGCATGAGAGAAAAAGACTTAGAGAAAGCTCTTTGTCACCATGCTGGTGGTGCAGTATCGCATTACTTATTCTGGCACAAATGGCGCGCACCTTCGGATTGCTGTTTATGTATGAATCAGCAGAGCGTTACTCACTGGTGTTGACAATAGCTGCACTTACTCTTATGGTTGCCGGCTGGCAGGTTTTTCGCAGAGTCTTCTGGATACTGCTGTTCCTTTTTCTTATGGTCCCGCTGCCCGGACGTATCCATAACCTTATCAGCGGACCGTTGCAGAAAATAGCAACAACAGGCTCGGTATTCTTCCTGGAAGCATTCGGTACCAGTGTAAGCCAGCAGGGAAATGTCGTAACACTAAACGCAGAGACCACGATGGCCGTGGAAGAAGCATGCAGCGGCCTGCGAATGCTCACAGCATTCATTATTGTCTCGGCATTCATAGCATATATGATAAAACGCTCTCGCATTCAGAAAGCTGTTCTGCTTTTATCGAGCATTCCTGTGGCAGTGATATGTAATATTATCAGACTTTGCATAACAGCCATTTTGTTTATGCTTGTAAGCACAGAGGCAGCGGAGAAATTCTTCCACGATTTTGCCGGCATAGTTATGATGCCGGCAGCCGTCCTTCTGATGTTCGGTGAACTCTGGATTATGAAAATATTAGTCACAACTGAGCCGATACACCAAAAAAATCTTATTATTCGTAACAAATAAATACCACTCCACAACACGTCAAACCCCCGATAAAAACCTCGTTTTTTAGCCGTTTTACGGCTTGTGTCCATTTCATACTCTTCACATATCAGCACTCACGAAATTTTTTCTAATTTTAACTTGACCCCCAAATACAATTTTGATACTCTATCAATATTAAATTTAGGTAATTTAGATATGGGATTAGACTATTGTGGATGGAGTCCCCTTTTAAAATAGGCGCAATCAGGATGTTAGTAAATTAATACGCCTTTTAGGACAGAGAAGTTGCGGTGATGAAGAGAAATGTAATATCTATAGTTGCGGCATTTTTTATCAAAAACTCACCTTCTGTAAGGGCGGGTATGGTTGACCTGACAGCAGGAAGCTCGGTTACATGCAATTATGCGATTTTCTCATGGATGTAAAAACAAAAGACTGGAACAGATACAATCTATCCTTATGTATAGTAAAGACGTTGTTAATAGAATAACAATTCAGTGACAGTTAGTGATTAAAATTGAAAGGACAAAATCATGAGGAAGTTGAAAATTACTATTGTGGCTTGCCTGCTTTTATTCTTACTCAATAGCGCGCAAGCAGACCTGATGTTGAATTCTGTCGATGGAGACTGGGGCACTCCCACAGGTACAACAGATTACACTATTTACGACGCTAGTCCTCCTGTAGGACCTGACTACCCAACTGGCAATGATACACAAGCCCAGATTCGTTGGGGTACCTCCACAGGAGATGGAAGGAGTGGATTAGGCTTTGAAGGTGTTGCAGCCGGTACTATTCCAGAGGGAAGCCCATTTGCCATCGGGCAATTGGTTCACTTCAATCGGCCGATAGTAGGTGATGCGGCTTCGGGTGTGGACTTAACTGTTGCACTGACGTTCGATACCACCGAGTATTTTACATTTACATTAGGGATTGATGAGACTCCCAATTCCCCTGGGTTTCCGTTGAGCAATGACCATATTTTCTTTCCCAGTTCATATACTTCATCAACATTCTATATTGGATCAGATCCTTACACCTTAGAGATACTGGGCTTTGGTCCGGATGCGGGCAATATACTTGACGAATTCGAGTCGGTGGAAGGTAAAGACAATGCAACCTTGCTGTGGGGTGAGATCACTCTCGTTCCCGTACCCGGCGCTGTTCTGCTCGGTATGCTCGGTTTGGGTGCCGCCGGTTTGAAATTACGCAGGTTTGCATAAGAAATTACTACAACGCGCGGATTGTAGTTTATTATCAGCAAGGGAATTGCTGCTGCAGAGGAGCTTTGCGGCAGCAGTTCTTTGTGTTTGCGCACAGGCGGGGAAGATACCTCAGGATAAACAGAATTGGTTTGATATATCTGTCCCAGGCGGGGTATCATAACAGGCAGTCAGATTGAATGTCTATACATACCGGAAAGCGGTTTTTGGAATACTATACACGCGGTCAATTTGAGCATTCAAATTAACCTGAGCATTTTTTAAAATATAATATGATTTTAGTACCCAGAAATTGTTTCGCTTCGCTCGCAGTGATAATTTGACTTTTCATTCCGAAAGCATGCCGATTGTCAAGTTAGTATTATTTATAATTTCATCTTTACTTTCCTCATTCGTTCGCAGCATATTACCTTCCCGCCTTTTGTATTGAAGTAAACATTTCGCTGATATCATCAAGAGCACCCTGCAGGATATTTCGGTCTTTGGAATATAATATGCTGCCTTTGTTACCACATCCAAACATTACCTGGCCTTTCCTGCGTTAACAAGCTGAGGAACTATTCGTACCAGTCCTATCTCATCGATTATCCCGTACCGGTCGCCGATCGTCCCAATAGCCACAGGATTACCGGGCTATTGACTTGAGAGAAGTTCGGCGAGGTTCAATTATGAATTCCATAGGATGTCCACTATTTTCTTTTTATACCCTTGCAAAGGCTTATCTTTAAGAGCATAATCAATTGATTAGGTGCGATAAATTAGATTAAACAGATTGCTAAATCCGGCCGATTATTAATAGGGAATTATACAAAAGCCCGGTGGACAGTAATTATAATTCAATAAAATTTCCTGGGAGGTATATCATGCTTAACGGCAAAAGATATGCTAAGGTTAACATGAAGGTGCTTATTATTCTGATAATTATAATGGCAGCGATTGTAACTTCTTTATTTGCCGCCCGTCAGATACGAAGAAGCATATTTTCGAAAATAAATTTAGAGGCCGGGCAAAAGGCCTTTGAAAACAAAGACTGGACTGGTGCGTATGAGCACTTCAAAGAATATCTAGGCCGAAATCCGGACGACATCGAAATTCTTAAAAAGTACGCCGAAACAAGGCTTCTAATTCGGCCGCTTGAAAGCAATGCCATTGCCGGGGCAGTTTCTGCATATCGCAGAGTCATACGATTGAATCCCCTGGATGAAACCGCTTATGAAAAACTCGCGATGCTCTATACCGGCATAGAAAACTTCGAGGAGCTTGCCTACATCGCAAGAATGAAACTTGAGAATGATCCGAATGATAAAACAGCCATGGTGTGGCTGGCTGACGCCTTAATCAACCTGAACAAACCTGATATGGCTCAAGAAACACTATTGAAGCTCATAGACAATATCGAGACGCTTTCAGACAAATACCCCGAGTATATACAGGCCTGCCTGCGGATGAGTAATATTACTACAAGCGCGGACAGCTCCCCTCAAGCCGCCGCCAAAGCCCTCGAATGGCTTAACAGAGCCGTGGACTATGCACCCGAATCTGCCGAGGCTTTAGTAAATCGTGCCAGTTTCTACTGTCAGACACCCGTTATCTCCGGTGTCAGTCAAACCGACCGATTGACGGCCGCTCGTAAAGACCTCGATGCAGCCGACAAGCTCGGCACGGAAAATCCAAAGATTCTCTTTTTAGCAGGTTCGCAATGGATAGCGCTGGGAGAACTGGACAAAGCAGCCGCCGAAATACAAGCAATTGACAACCTCCCACAGGAAATTATAACAAAATACTTCCTGGACGTAGAAAGCTTAAAATCAGCCAGATTTGTATTAACTTCTGAACTGACGATGCGAAGAGGCAATATACCACAGGCCGTTTCTCTGGCCGACGAAGCTCTGAAAATGCTGACCGAAGAAAGACACAGAGTGCAGATACTTCCAACCGCCATAAGTATTTACACAGATGCAGGAAAAGTCACGGAGGCACGCCGTTATCTCGACGAATATCTTGAGAGCCTGCATAAACTGGGAAAAACACAGGCATCCACTCTCAGAAACACCTACCTGCAGGCAATAGTGGCTTTGGCTGAAAACAAACCGTATGTAGTTATCGATCTTTTACAACCTGTTATAGTAAATAATCCCTCATTGCCCCCGCTATGGCGGCTGCTTGCAAAAGCCTATGCTCAAGCCGACCAGACCAGGCGAGCAGTCAACGCCCTGATCAGATATCAAAACTTTTATCCACAGGATGAGCAATTGTCCCTGCAACTAGCGCAAGAGTATGCCAAATTGCAAGACTGGAAAGGTATGCTTGCGGCAGCACAACAAGCGGAATCTCTCAATCCTTCCGACATTACTGCTAAACTTCTTCGTATTGAAGCAGATATTCATATAGTTGTAGAGCAGTCAAGCAGGATAGATACAACTAAACTCGAAAAGTTGTCAGCCGAATTACAGGAACTTCGCCAGAGGCAGCCCGACAATGTCAATATTCGTACATTACAGGCAGTTATTGCCCTCAATCTTAAACAATATGACATGGTTGAAAGAGAACTAAAACTGGCCATCGAAGAGTGCAATGAGCCGCTAAAAGCTGAGATGCAGCTTACAAACTACTATTATCAAGCTAAACAAATCACTGAAGCCGTAAACCTCTGTATGTCTGCCTGCAAGAGACATCCCGATGTTGCCGAGCCATGGCTGTACCTGTCGGAGCTTTATACAGCCCAACAAGGTTATGATTTGGCCCGCAGTTGCCTCAAACAGGGGCTGAATACTATCACTGCAGAAAAGCAGAAACGTTTACTTTTTATCAGGCTTGCATTGCTGGAACTTCTTAACGGCAACAGGACAGACGGAATCGATATACTTACCAAGCTGGCAACACAGAATGAACAGGAAATCCATGCTCGCCTGTTGCTTCTGGGTATTCGAGAAATCAAAAATGACCCGATAAAAGCCCAGAAGCTGATCGAGGAATTAAAACACATTGAGGGGCAGAGCGGGCTCTGGTGGCGACTGCACCAGGGGGCACTATGGCTCTCATCTCCGAAGTGGCGTGCGAAGCAGCGTGATATTACAGAAATACTCCAATATTGTATTAGTGCGGATCCCAAATGGTCGGTCCCTGTGCTTGTCCTGATGAATATGTACGAGAAACTTAATGATTCTCAAAAGATTGAAGATACTGCCAGACAGGCACTTGCCAGGAATCCCTCGGCGGCCGATATCGCAGATAAATTGATACTGCTGCTTGAGAAACAGGGTCGCCTCACCGACGCCGAGAACATTCTTCGGCAAGTCGAGGTTAACTGGAAGATCGCCAGCGCCTGGCAGATCAGATTTGCCCTTCGAACGGGGGACATCTCCCTCGCAATTAATGAGCTGAAGCTCAGGGCATCCAACGACGACAAAGATGTTGTCTCACGAATACATTTGGCTCGGCTAATATACCAGCAAACAAGAGACCCCAACCAGGCTTTCGCATACCTAAATGAAGCAGAGGCAATAACTTCCGGTTCGTCGGCGGCAACAGGGGTAAAAGTATCCATTTTAAAAGAGGAGGGCCGAACCAAAGAGGCCATGCAGGTCATAAATGAATATGTAACGAGACACGATAATTTCAATGCCTATTGGATGCGTGCGTTATACCTGGCCAACGAAGGTGAATATGAACGCGCCGAAAATGATTACAAAAAGCTTACAACATTTACCGAGGCGGGCGCATCCGGTTATGGACTGTTATGCAACTTCTATCTAAGCAGGGAGAAAAACGACAAGGCCATAGCAACTCTCGAGGAGGGCATAAAAAAATATGCCGAGGATTTGAGCCTGCAGCGCACGCTGATGAAATTACTTTTCTCACCCGGCCCCCTACAGGACCGCGCAAGAGCACTGGACATTCTTGAATCACTTGAAGAAAAACTCCCTCAGGACCTTGAAATAATGAAGTTCAGAGTAGCACAATTACTTAAAAACCCGACGCCGCAGTCATTGAAAACTGCAAAAGGCATACTGGAAAATGTTATTCAACTCAAACCTACCGCAATCGAATCGCATCTTGTACTGATTGGCATTATAATGCAAACTGGAGAATACAGCAGCGCCCGCGATTATGCTATTCAGGCCCTCGGAGCCAACCCGAATAATCCGTCATTGCTTTCCGCAAGGGGTAGGGCTGAGCTTGCAATCGGCAATCCCCAAATGGCGGCCAAACTGGCTCATATGGTTCTTCAAAAAGACCCGGATAATAACGAGGCCAGGGACGTCCTAATTAAAGCCGCACTGAATAGCGGTGATAATAGCCTTCTCAGGGAGGTCAGGGCGTTGATTGAATCTGCAATCGACAAAAATCCTACAGACGAAAAACTCTTGATTTCGCGGGCACATGTTTTGGCTTCTATGAAACTCCCGGGAGATGCGATTCCTGCGCTGGAGGCTTATTGCAAAACAGAGCAGGGAAGCAAGAGTATCTCAGCTATAGTGACACTCGCTAATCTGTATCGTCTCACAGACAATATGAACATGGCAAAACGAACCATCGAACAGGCAGAAGGTCTGGCCCCGAACAATCAAGCCCTTGTTCACTCAAAGCTTTTATTGCTGGTGGCACAAAAGCGTTTCGAGGAACTGGAACAAATCAGTTCCGCATATCTCTCGGCCAAAGAGCAGAATCCTGAAATACTTATGGAGGCGGCAACAACCTTGGCCGGCTTGGATTCGACAAAACTCAAGGAGGAGGGACTGAAACTGTTTGAGCAGGTTGTGAGTCTGTTGCCTGCATCTGTAAATGCTCGCATAGGCTTGGCTTCAATTACTTATCAGCTGGGAAAGATCGAACAAGCAGAGAAACTGTACAGGGAATTACTGGTGCAACAATCAGATAATACACAGGTTCTCAATGACCTGGCCTGGATTATCCAGGAGCATTCCGAAAGATATGACGAGGCACTGGAGATGGCAAATAAAGGCCTAAATCTTGCACCCAACGAATTACATCTGCTTGATACAAGAGGAACTATTTTATCTAAGATGCCTACTCGGCTTGGAGATGCAGCAAAAGATTTCGAAAAAGTTGTCGAATTGTCATCCTCCGATACACAGCAAAAAGCAAAGGCACTGCTCAAACTCGGCCGCATTTATGTAAAACTCGACGATATGGTTTCCGCAAAACGGCGGCTGGAAAGCGCTTCGGAAATAGACCGTAAAATTGATGTGTTCACACCAGCCGAGCGAGCGGAGATAAAAAGCATAACTCAATAAAAAAACCTGTGATATGCTGTACTGCATAATGCAGGATACAATAGTCGATATAAAAAACGTAATATAAAATTAATCCGCCGCAAGACGGCACTATCCCAAAAAGATAAAGTATTGCAAAGGTTTCACGCTGATTTAATATCAATCCGCCGACAAAACAATCTTCTTTTTCGCAAGGGCTGTTATGAAAATATTAAACGTAGTTGGCGCCAGACCGAATTTCATGAAAATAGCTCCGTTAATGGCACGGTATAACCAGTACAAAGATATTCATGCGATTCTCGTACATACGGGACAACATTATGACCGGGCAATGAGCAAATTGTTCTTCAGCGAACTGGGTATTCCCGAACCCGATATCAATCTGGAGGTGGGTTCCGGCAGTCATGCCGTTCAGACTGCCGAAATCATGAAGAGATTCGAGCCGGTTCTAATCGACTATCAACCGGATGTGGTTGTGGTAGTAGGCGATGTCAACAGTACAATTGCCTGTGGTTTTATTACCGTACAGCTCCATATAAAACTTGCACATGTCGAGGCCGGCCTGCGGAGTTTTGACCGTTCGATGCCGGAAGAGATTAACCGTATCCTTACTGATGCGATCAGTGATTTGTTGTTCTGCACAGAACAGGCAGGCATGGATAATCTGCTGGCTGAAGGTATTAAATCCGATAAGATACACATGGTTGGGAACGTTATGATCGACACCCTGCTAAGTCATTTAGACAGGGCCAGACAGTCCACAATTGTGGATGATTTACAACAGCAGGGATACCTCGATGGTAATAGTTTTGCGGTGCTGACCCTTCATCGTCCGTCTAACGTGGACGACCCTGTAGTCTTTTCGAGAATTCTCGATGCCCTGGAGGTTATTCAAAAGGACATGCCTATTCTTTTTCCGGTCCACCCACGAACGCGAAAAAAAATCTTATCTCTGGGCTTACAGGCCAAGGTGGATAACCTTAATAATCTCCATATGATGAATCCCGTCGGTTATCTGGACTTCCTGAAACTCCAGGCCGATGCCAAAGTTATATTAACAGATTCCGGCGGTATCCAGGAAGAAGCAACTATTTTAAAAGTGCCATGTATCACTCTACGCCACAATACCGAACGCCCCGTCACCACAGTCATCGGCTCGAATCAGGTCGTTGGAACAGACACGGAGAAAATTATCGCTGCATATATAAACGTATTAAACGGCAAGTGGCGCATCCCACAAATACCTCCTTTGTGGGACGGACAGGCCGCCAGGCGAATAGTAGAAATTCTCCGGCAGAAATTATAAGCAAGGTAACATAAATCGATAATGTCTGCACTATTGCAGAAGAAAGATTCTCCGGTAGAAATACGCACAAAGGAATCCTGTTAACAGGGTTAACTGCAACGGAATTCGTTTTTTACTTTTTCAAAAAGTTTAGTAGTTTATTCCAACATTTACTTTTACAAATTCTTCTTGGATTATACTCCCTCGGAATAAGTTTCTTTTAAAGGCTTGATAATAATGGGGCTCATAATACCACTTGGCAGCATCTGATTCGGGTCAGGTGTAATACTAATCACTTCGATATCACTCAACTCAGTTGTTTCCGAGCCGCCGTCATCAAGTGTAGCACCGATATTGGTTACATTTCCAAACAACCACTGGGTTGTGTCGCACATCGAAATAATAGTGCCGTAAATTTGCGCACTACCACGCACATCAACAATGCCTCCCACTATCGCCCCGGTGATCACATTGTTCTCGGTTTTCTTCGGATTAGTATTTCCAAAATTCACGTTGAAATGCGGCGCCAGGATAGTGGCTTCCTGTATATTGGACTGATTCTTGAAAGTGGCCTCTCCCGTAAAGTACAGACAATTATGCATCCACCTGAATACTTCCGGGACATCGCTGACAATCACACCGTTGAAAGTGCAATCTTCGAACCGAACGTTATTATAGTACGGTCTGTCTGTCTTGGAGCAATCGATATACAGAATTTCTTCAAATATACAGTTTTTAAATAATGCATTATAATTACAAGGCAAAAGCGCATTTTCAAAAGTCTGGTTCTCGTAAACATGTCGTATGAGCTTCCTGTTGGGTGTGTTGTGCACAGTTCCATCTCTCGGCATACCATAGCCCCCATTAGACAGCAGTGCATGAGGGAAGTATTCGACTTTTCTAAGCACACCCGGACATGGAGATATAACTTTAAGGCCTGAATTATACATATTGGTGTTATAGTCAGAGATGTTCATGCCCGCTATATTCCCGTATTGCTGCCCATAAACGATACCTGCGTGATAGGCGCGAATTTTATCTAAAGGACTATAGTAACGTTCTTTGTAGTTGCTGCCTAAAGGTGCGCCGTTAGAACTAATCGGATTATCATTTACATCGAGTGTTTCTAACCGGTACCCCTCCTGTCTAATCTGCTCCAGGGTCAAGACTGTGTTAATGGTGCCAAGTATAACTGAGCTGCCTGATATGTTATACGGAGATATCTCCGTGCGATTCCAGGTACTGAAGATGCTCCCGTTAATCGTCGATAGACCAGTAATCCATATTCGACCTCGACTGGCAACGGCATAATTCAATACGTCCTTTTCCTTCTGGATGATCATGTTCACACCGACTTGTCTTGATACCTGACCATCGATTCCAATTCCTTCAAGCCTGATCGTATTTATACCTGTTCGAGAAAACCTAATTTGAAAAGATGCACCGGTATCTCCAAATCTTGTGGCTGGTGTGAGAATCTCTTTAGATTTTTGCTGTGCCTGTCCGAATATCCAGGGTTGAATCTGAACTTGTTTGCACAGAGTGGTCCATGTTTGGTCGGCCTGGTCGATAGTGACAGTGTTATACGGTGTGCTTGGCAGAAGAGTGTTGGCTACAATATATTTTCCACATTCCAGGCCGGATTGAGCAGCTAAGAATGCGGAGTTGACCTTGTGCTGGTTTGAGGCAATTTGGACATTTGTACCGGCTAATGTTGATATCGAGACAGCCAGGGCAGAAAATATTATCAAAAAAATCATGGCGACAACAAGAACGACGCCCCGTTGCTTTAAACGCGCTAATTTGCAGAGGGTTAACACTTTCTCTCCCGTTGGAAAATCTACTTAAAAATACCACAGACAATATCTTTGTGCCCATATAAAATATAGTAAATATTCTGTAAAAAGAAAAATATGTTTACGGACTTAATCAGACTTATGGGACATTTCCGATAAGAGAAGGAACTGTACAATAAAAACATTAATAACAGCTAAATAACCGAGGAATACCAAGCTGAACTCTATTCGAGTACTCAATTCCAACTGCCAGTGCCCCGCCGCTGCAGGTCGGAATATTGCCGGGGAAGGTTTTTGGAGTCTCACTATTATATATGTTTACTGCATAACACATTTCCAAACATTACACCGAACAATTTTTATTCGACGAAAGACTATGTACCGAAACGTATTAATTTTCTATAATAGCGACTAAAAAGGGCAACCAAAAAAATTTGGGCCGTCTTATAAAAAAACCAGGAGTTACCATGGAAATAAATCCCGCCATACATATAAAAGTGAGATTCATCATACTATGCCTACTATTGCTTCTCCTCCAACCGTTGTATTTATATGCCCTTTCTCCCAGCGCACCGGACAATTTGAGGTGTTGCGATAAAGTCAATCCTGTCGGGACCGACGACAAGCCATATTTCGGCTGGTACATGAACGATCCAGACGATAACGAAATCCAGAGTGCTTACCAAATCCTTGTCTCTTCAAGCGAAGGGAATCTCGATGCAAATAAAGGGGACCTGTGGGACAGCGGCCGGATTAATTCCGGAATGCAGAACTACATCGATTACGAAGGAAAACAGCTTACTGCGGCAACACGCTTTTACTGGAAAGTACGTACATGGGACAAAGATGCTAATGTAGGCCCTTACTCCGCTACGGCAATTTTTGACACGGGACTTTTTGCTGGCAGCGACTGGTCCGGAGCCAAATGGATAAAGCGGGATACCACCGATGCCGATGACTACACCTATTTTCGCAAGAAAGTCACCCTGCCGAACAAAACCATCCGGCGAGCCATTGTTTATGTCACTGCGGGTCATAATTACGAATTGTATATCAATGGGAACCTGATAGGCAAAGGACTTGCCTATCATTACCCGCAATACCATTATTACAACGCTTACGATGTCGGCTCAGCTTTAACTTCCAATGCGGACAATGTTATTGCCTGCCTGACCCACTGGTTCGGAGGAGGGCAAGGAAGAGCTACAGGCAGCCGTGGCTTTCTCATGAAGGTCGTAATCGAATATACCGACTCGACCTCCACCACAATCGGGACCGACGGCACATGGAAACATAAACAAGCAGAGGCATGGGTGACCGGGCAGCGCCAAAGGAACGGCGAAGGAGTCGGTTATATAGATAAAATCGATGCCGGTAAAATCATTCCGGACTGGAACACACTTAATTATGACGATTCTTCCTGGCCGGCAGCAGTGGAAATCGGAGCTCCCACAGTCTCACCCTGGACGGAAAATCTACAACCCGACCTTACCCGGTTAATTGAGGAGGAAATCACCCCGGTTTCCATCACCGACCTTGGCGAAGGAAAATACGTTATAGATTTTGGGAAAGTCTATCCCGGAACGCCCAGAATCACCTTCTCCGGCGGAGAAGCAGGAACCACCGTGAACATGCGTGGAGGATATACCCTTGACGACGACGGCACCGTCTCTATAAGCACGACCCAAAATACCAACATGAGTTATTATTTTATCCTTGATGGAGGCACGGCGGTTTTCGAGCCTACGGTCTATCTGGGAATGCGCTATTTCCAGGTTGATAATTCCCCCAACGCCTTGACCGCTGAAAACATCCAATTCATTTTTAGGCATTACGAGCTGGATTCCTCGCGCTCGAGCTTCGTATCTTCCGATAACATACTGAATCAGGTCTGGGACCTTATGAAACATTCACTGATTGTCGGAGCGCAGGAAGAATTTGTGGATACTCCCACGCGGGAAAAGGGTGGATTTCTCGGCGACGCCTGGTCACAGGGAGTTGCCGCGATGAATACAATGGGTGACAGAGCCATGAACCTGCGTATCCTCCTCGAGTTTCTCGACTCCCAGGACCAATACTGGCCGGACGGCAGGTTGAACGCCGTATATCCGAACGCCGACGGCAAAAGAGATATTCCCGATTATACCCAGTCATATCTTGTGTGGGTCTGGGATTATTATATACAAAGCGGCAATATCAGGTTTTTAAGTGACAACTATAACAAGCTAAAAAAGGTCGCCGATTATGTCGATTCCTACAAAAATGAAACAACCGGATTAATTCACAACCTGGCCGGCGGCAGCGGAGCCTACAAATACGGCATTATCGACTGGCCGGCACAGATGAGATACGGTTATGACATGTCCGCCGAGGCTCGCACCGTGATCAATGCTTATGCCTATATCGATTTTGATATCATCTCGAAAATCGCCGAGGTACTGGGCAACACGACTGATCGGGACACATATCGAGCCAAAGCCCGTGACATGAAAGAAGCAATCAACTCGCAGTTGCTCAACGACCAGGGCGTATATATCGACGGCCTGATGTCCGATCAATTCCAAAGTGCACATATCTCCCAGCACGCCAATATGTTCCCTATGGCAATGGGAATTGTTCCCAAAGCTAATATTGAAGCCGTTATTGCCGCAATTAAAGAACGGCAAATGAGCGTCGGGATGGTAACGGTAAGATGGCTGCCGGAAGCCATTGGCCGGGCGGAGCAGGGTCCTCATTTAATCGATTTATACACCAACGCCGACTGGGACGGCTGGGCCAAAACTATTACTCTGGGAGGAACCGCCACATGGGAATCTTGGGATGCCCTTACCAACGGGCAAAGCATGTCACATCCGTGGGGAGCCGCAGGCTTGCATGGCATTCAACAATATATTCTGGGAATCAAACCTTTGAAACCTCAACATGAGCTAATCCAAATCAAACCACTGGATTTTCATAACAGTCTAAGCAGTGTCAGCGGGACATTGCCTACCGATCGAGGTGACATTACGGTCGAATGGGACAGAAACAACAGCCGGTTTTTAATGACTTTAACAATCCCGGATAATATGCAGGCAAAAGTTTACGTTCCCAAATGCGGAACAACAGGTGCCACAATAAAAGTCGATGGAACTCAGACAACAGGCACCGGGGAGGGAAAGTACGTATATGTGGAAAATATCGGTTCGGGGACGCATACATTCGAACGAGCTGCTACGACCACGAAAGATTAAGCAAATCTTTCCCCGTCCGGACTTCTTGCCGCTGCGGCCTGTATGCGGCACGTTGTAAGTATTTGCATCATGGTCTTCCCGGTGATGTCTGACTATTTGCTTTCAAACCATGCTTTAACTTCCGCTTCCAGAGTTTTCAGGTCGGGCCGTTTCTGTGCAATGGCTTTGGAATCGACGTATTCCTGATTCAAATTGCCAAGTACAACATCAGAACCAACCCGAATGAACAACGGCATCTGGTACAACTCGGCCCCAACGATGATTGTTTGACCACCCTTATAAATTTTGTCAGGCTGCCATGCGTCACGCCATTGCTGTCCTGCAGGCAGATAAACCTCCTGAGTACGTTTCTGTTTTTCCCATACAGGTGAAACCAGTATGTCCGGTCCATATTGATAAGTCCACCAGTTCGACCACGCCTCGGGAGCATGAGGATCGACGATAAAAAGCGGCCGAACAATCGACATACCGGTCCTATGCGCTTCCTGAGCACATCTGTAACTATAATCAGCCAGACGCGAGTGCAGCCTGGCATAAAGCCGCCAAATCGCGATAAGCTCCTCATCGTACACCGTTTGTCCGTCGCGAGGAATATTCCAGAAACCCTTGTCCCTTGTCGGGCCGACCTCCATAATCGGCGTAAAGCAGCTAAAAGCCAGCCACCTGCCGCACACTTCCTGCTCCATCAGTTGCTGGTTGTAGCCGCACGTGTCCGAACCCCAATTGGGATAACCCATTACCGCCGAGCGCTGTACGGCAATGATCGAAGCCCGCAGACCCTCCTGCGTACCTCCTATGTCACCACCCCAGAACACGCCGTAAGGTGAACTTCCCGTATATGCGGCCCGAGGCATGAGCACGAAATCATTACCACGATATTTTACAGCCGTTTCATAAGCCGCCTTGAGGTACATAGGCGGATAGGCATTTCGGTTTTCGCGAATCGTGCGCCCATCATGCACCTTAAAAGGTCCGCTCTCAGGTATTCCTTCCTCGGCCCTGTCCAGCTTGTATCCGGCCACGCCCAGCTTCAACAGCTTTGAAAAGCCGTTTTGCCAGTAAGCCTTCGCCTTAGGATTAGTAAAATCGCACAAGGGGTAATTATTACGCTGTGGTTTCTGGCCGGCTAAAGTGTAATTATTGGTAATAGCTTCCTGCTCCATCCTGCCCTGGAAAAACGGTGCTATCCACAGTACTATTTGTATTCCCTGGCCGTTTAGCCATTGAATCATCCGGGAGAAATTCGGCAGACGTTGCGGATCAATTTCAAAATCGTCATAGCCCAAACGTCCCGGACCATACGGACGGTCTATCCAGTAAATGCTGCATGGAATCCCGAAAGCATCCATCATCATAATATCTTCCATAACTTCCGCATTGAACGGCCCGGTCCACAGTGTGCCGTCGTAATATTCCGAACGGATTCTGTGCTCGTCCCGCCACCGCCACGGACCATATATCCACTTCGGCGGCAGAACGGGAGGGCCGGCATCCATTGCATGTTCCCGGACGAGCTGGGCCGGTTCATTCGACGTATAAATTTTGACTTCGAGTGACGGCCCCTCGAATTCGATTTTTACCCGCTTCGGGTCACTGACACAAAAATCAAAAAAGCCCGGCCAGTCGGTCTTTACGAAGACGGAATATCCGCGGCTCGACAGGTAAAAAGGCGCATACACCGAAGTTGTGGGCTTGAGTATCATTTCGACTGTCTGGCCGCGCAGGTCCATCGCATCTTCAATGCCGGGAGCCCATGAGGCCTGCTGCGGCCCATCCACGACACGCTCCATTAAGCCGGTATAATATTCATTCTCAGCGGCATCGACGGCAAATCCCCATTTGACGATGTCTCCGTTGGGCGATGCATTGAATTGAATGATATAATTATCTCCCTGCGGCCGAACCGACACAATAACCTTCCGACCATTAGACACTATCGCTAATGCTTCAAAAGACAAATCAATCATGTTCGATTTTATTTCTAATTGAGAAGGTAACATCGTCCTGCCCTCGGAAGTCTCGAAGAACATACCATTGAGATTCAGCGCACCAGGCTTTGATAAATCGTCGGACGGCAGTATCAATGTCGGATTATTGCCTTTTGCCTCGAACGACGGTTTCATAGAGCTACAACCGGCAGGAACAATAGAGATAAGCACAACAAGCAGGATAAAAATGAGATTTTTACCTCTCATGGATTATGTCTCCTTATCATATTATTGAAAAAACGCGCTTCAAATATTGAAACATCCCTTACAATAGTGCGATTATGACATAGCAACCCGAATATGCAAGCCCAATTAGTTCAGCCCGCAACATTTTAGACAGTATAAAAATAAGCAATAAACCTAAGTTTACACCTTTTCGGACTGGATACTTTTAAGCGGCAAAAAAATATTTGGAAAAAAGAGATTTTTTTGTTGACCAATTTTGATATAGTGTTATAGTTATATATAACAGTTAAGATTTTAAGGAGCTAACTATTTTTATACGAATCGAACCATCTTCATCGGTGCCTATATACCGACAGATTATGGACCAGATAAAATATCAGGTAGTCACCGGCATGCTCAAAGAAGGTGATAAGGTGCCCAGTGTCAGGGAGCTGGCGGCAAAGCTGGCGGTCAATCAAAATACAATCCTCAAGGTCTATAATGAACTCTGCCGGGAGAATGTGCTCAAAATCGAAAGAGGCGACGGCACATACGTTTCTTCCAACAGACAGACAATTCCTGCGGCTCAAAGAAGGAAAACCGTCTCAAACGTGCTTCGCGAAGCGGCCGTCCAGGCGGTTCAACTGGAGCTGCCGGTCGAGCAGGTCCTCGAACTACTGCAGAAAGAATATGAGAATATTATTTCGCAAAGAGATAATCGCCGCAGAGCCGGCTCATCGGAGAAGTAATATGTTTCGAATGCTTCTATGGAAAGAGTGGAAAGAAAACCTCTGGAAGTTGTGGTTTTGCGGGGCGGTCAGTATAGTATTCACGACTATGCTTTTCAGAATGCGCATCATACCCGATGTTCCGAATTGTATATTGATCTCATTCATTCAGATGTTTATTATCCCGATAGTCTATTCACTGGATATTTTTTCCGGGGAAGTGAGCAACCGTACGATACATCTGCTCTTCAAGATACCGGTCAAGAGATGGATGATATTTTTTAGTAAGTATCTTGTTTCGGCGGCCGGGATTATTCTGATATTCCTTATCAGCGGGATTTTGATGGAGTTGATGACACAGGGCAGAGAAGCCCGGATTTTTTTCCTGTTTGAAACCAATTTACTTTTCGGATTTTCCGGATTAACTCTTTTTACATGGTTCTGTGCTTTCGGCTGTCAGAACCGCAGCGAGGCCGGCTCCCTTGTCGCAATGTTTGCCGTCTTTATCGGCTGGGGAATCGTCCTACTATGGTCCGGCTTATGTGAGGTCACCTGGGCCGAGCGTTTTGTGCCGTATTCGCTTCTATTGACAGATATCACTGAGATAAGCCTTGCAGGGATAGTATTTTCACAGATTCTTGCCTCTATAGCAGTTCTCGCCGTTGCCTGTTTCAGATATGTCAGTATCAGGAGATACTTATGAGAATCCAGGGGATCATTCATCAGCAGATTTGCCAGCTCAAGTGGCACATTCTGGCCTGCTTCGGACTGATTATGGTCCTGCCGATAGAAGAAGCTCTGGTCAATCTTAAAGAAGGCGATGGAGTTCACAGCAGCACTATGGTGATTGCCTCTGTCATGTTTGGGCCTTTGCTTGCCGGTTTAATCGCGTGTGCCAATGTACAGGGAGATTTGAATGAAAAACTTTACATCTTCTGGCGTTCAAAACCTGCTAATGTAAAACTGCTCATTACCCTAAAATTCTTTATAGGATTGATTGTGTCTTTGGTAATCCTCGTCTGTCCTGTCGCTTTTGGGATTATAAGCGGCGGCGTTTCAGCCGAATACCTTAGCGAATCAGACATAAGATATTTTTTACCATTTCCTGTGCTGTTAACGATAATGACATACAGCTTGTGTTTTGGAGGCAATGTGCTTGTCCGCAGTACCGCGCGTGCATGGCTTGTCGGAATGCTGCTGGCAGGGTTTCTGTTGTTGCTGCCGTTTATACTTCCTCTTAACTATAAAGATTTTATGAATATGTTCGAGATGACGGGCATATATTTTGCGATTATACCTGTCGCATCGGTGATTGCATTTGTGTTCTCTCTTTTTGCGGCACAACATGACTGGCACCTGAGAACAAACCTGAAGGGGCTTCTATGGGTGGGAGCCGGATTGGTTTTCGTTCTGATGACACTTTTCAGCAGACAGGTTGCCAATATAAAGGTATTACAGGAAAAAGAAATAGTTTCTCGCGAGTGGATAAGAGATTCCCTGGATTCCGTTGGAGACAAAGTGATATTCCAAGAGCAAAGTTATATTGACATTGATAACAACAAAATATCTTTCAGTGACATAAATGGCAGCCCGGATGATATTGCAGTCCCTATAACAAGGATGGAGGGATATTATAGTGAGGGCTATCGGGGAACCGGAAGATTAATCAAAGTAGTTGGGGACAATCTTTATTGTTTTAATATCCTTATATATTATCGTAATGAACTTATAGAGAGAGAAGAAAAAAAGCCTATATATAAACATATATATGAGAAGGTTTATCTAAGATGTTATAAATATACTAATCACTGGAGACCCGTCTGTGAACTTGATATATCCGACTGTCTGACAGATAATTCATATCCCCAAGTTGCAATGCGGCTGATTGATAATAAGATAATTACTCTTATAGATAATAGCTTTATCGTGGTGGATGCAACAAATCCGAAAGAATTAAAACTAATTGACAAAAAGCGCAACGTGCTAAAAAACCGTTGGGGATACTATCATGAACGCCGGAAAGAATTTTCAATACCTCTCTTGCCGGTAGAAGAACTTGGCATGGAAGATAGAATCAAACTCAGCATTGATTGTAATTATCGTTTTTCGTACTTAAGAAGCAAAATCTCTGAAACTTCGATAGTTGACATTTACGACGGCAAAATTAAATTTTTCCTTGTGAATGATAACAACATCGCCGGGTTCGATGTAATCCGCTGGGACAATGAGAACATTTATTGCAAATTCATCACGGCACGTCCTTTTACAATCCTGGAATGTTTAACCGATAGTTTTCATTCTAACAA
>CAYSKI010000025.1:0-38130 GCA_964431695.1 uncultured Pirellulales bacterium
TCATGTTCGGCCTTAACCGCTTTAAGATTTTCCATGAGCTTATCACCCCGGCGATAAAGAGATTGAGCATTTTGAAAGCCTGTAGCAACTTCCTGCAGAGCCAGTGCCGCTTCATGTTTAAGCTCTCTGTATCGCAACAGCCCTTCTTTTGCGGCGCTGGTTTTCATTTCGACCGCTTCGTTAAGCAGGTCGATTTCGACCTGCAAGCCCTCGATACTCTCGTTGTGCTTTGCAATTTGCAAATTCAAATCTCCCATGCCCTCAATTTTAACACAATGCCGCTTATTATCAATTATCCTGCTGTATGTTTTTCAACCAGCTTGTTAATCGTCTCTTTTACCTGTTCCGGCAGGTCCGGCCATGCTTCAATTATCTGGCAAAGTTCAGGCTCTTTTGGCAGTAAATTGGCCAAGTAAATGGCAAAGTCGTTTTTCTCTTTTTCTGTAAGTCTTTTATTGTTCGTACTTTGACTTGAATACTGCATCGGACTGTCGATCCGAAGGTTGTGGGTTCGAGCCCCATCGGCCTCGTTACAGCCTTGTCAGCGGCAGATGCCAACAAGGCTTTTTTTATTCAAAAAGGCTATATTCAGCGGAAAATACGGGATAAAGACCGGAAATACATCCAAAACAGCAAAAAAATCTTGAATAATCACAATATATTTGTTACTTTGAGTTGAATAAAGTTAGTGCAGTATAGATGAGCAGATTTTGAATCATAAATTAGTCTCAAAAGAAAATTAGGAGGAATTTTTCTTTTACCTTTGGTCTGGAGGGTATAATCATGAAAAGGACAAATCTAAAATCGACATTTCTCGTACTGATGGTGATTTCATTAGTCACAACTCTTGTCGGTATATCTCAAAGCTTTGGGGATGATTGCAACTGGAGTAGCGGAGATCCGCACAAGATGCACTGGCCGCAGGAGCCTGATCTGAGCTCTACCGGTGTGGATATCAGTATGTATATAGTGACATTAGCGGACGATTTCCAGTGCTCGAGTACCGGGCCAATAAATGATATTCATATCTGGGGTTCATTCATCAACGATACGTTACCCTCAGACGGACCGGACAGCCTGACATTCGACATCAGCATTTATTCGGATATCCCCGCCCAGGGGGACAAGATCAGCAAACCCGGAAATCGTCTTTGGACTCGTAGATTTCAACCGGGTGAATATACAGTCGCAAGGGTTTATGACGGACCCGAGGATTGGTACGACCCGCCGAGAAGCCGCTACTATCCCGATAATCACAGACAGGCTTATCAGTACAATTTCTGCATTGAAAGTGATCCTTTCGTTCAGCAGGAAGGGACTATTTACTGGCTCGTTGTCGATGAGCTTGCACCGGACTATGCCGACTATAAATTTGGGTGGAAGACAACGACTCGTGACTTGCAGTGGAACGATAATGCCGTCTATCAAATTGATGGATATGTGCAGTGGAATGAGATGACATATCCCGATGAGCATGAATATAAGCTCGAAATAATCGATCTAGCATTTGTCATAACCGGCGGCGAAGATTCGCAGCGTTTATATGACTGGGGTGATGCACCTGACGGAGCGGCAGCAGCAGGCTATCCTACGCTATCATTCAATAACGGAGCTAACCATGTTATTGCCGGTCCATGGCTGGGTGATGATAGCGATCAACCGGATGCGGAATTGAATGGTCAGCCGGAATTGAATGCGCTGGGTGACGACCTGGACATTGAACCATTATTCTCCCTTGGAACTCCTAATGATGATGAGGACGGCGTATCAATACCCCCTATGTATATTGGACAACCGGGGGATATAACGATTGAGGTCAATGGTGGAGGAGGTGTCGTCAATGCATGGATAGATTTTAATAAAGATATGACCTGGGACTCCAGCGAACAAATTTGCTGGTGGTTCCTTCCGGACGGAACTCACACAATCACGTTTATCGTGCCTGATGATGCCGCATTAGGGCAGACTTTTGCCCGATTCCGTATAAGCGTCGAGGGAATGTTACCTCCCAGGGGTTCGGCCCTAAGCGGAGAGGTCGAAGATTATACAGTCAAAATATACGAGAACTGCGGGCAGTGCACCGGTATGGAATTTATCCGTGGAGATGCCAACAACGATGGTGTGGTCGATGACGCCGATGTAACCTTAATAACGGAATACGCACTTACAGGGGCTCCCAAACCCAAATGTATGGATGCCGCGGATGCCGATGACAACGGCATAGTCGATATTGTCGATGCAACATTCATCCTGCACTATCTCAACGGCGGACCGGTAATACCGCAACCTTTCCCGAACTGCGGCCCCGACCCTACTAACGATACGCTGACTTGCAATCAATACGATTACTGCCCCGGATGTACAACTACTACCCGGTATGCCAAGTGGTTTCAACTGCCGGATGTTACCGAGAACGGCATAGACATCCGCGTGGATAGTAATGATGGTAGTATTCGTACACTCGCGGATGATTTCGAGTGCCGGTTCGAGAGTCTCCTTACGGACGTCCACTTCTGGGGCTCCTGGAAAAACGATATAAGAGGTATAATAGAGAAGATCCACCTGAGTATTCATTACGACGACCCGGCCGGCCTTCCGGGATACGATCCGAATAATCTGTTTTCCAAACCTGAGCCGGATGTATTGTGGGAAATGGATTTTCTGCCGAGCCAGTTCAAAGAGACACTCTACTATACACTTCACGAGCCTGGTGAGTGGTGGTGGGATCCGGTTAATGGTGAACTTACCGAAGGCGGCGACAAGCAGATATGGCGAATAGATATTGACATTGATCCCAACATGGCGTTCCTGCAGTCAGGTTCTATAGATAATCCGCGTATCTATTGGTTGGATGTACGGGTGGATGCAAACAATGGAGAATTCGGCTGGAAAACACGCCGATGGCCCGATCACTTTATGGACGATGCCGTCTGGGATGTCGGCTCGGAACTGCCGCGAATCTGGAAAGAGCTGCGTTATCCGAAAGGTCACCCTTATGAGGGTCTGGAGAAAGATTCGATTGACATGGCCTTCTGCCTGACCTATACACCGGAAAATATCGATAAGCCTACTATAATGCCGAGCAATCCTACACAGTGCCCGGTCGTTGCAACGCGATGCCCGACGGTAGCAACACGATGCCCACTATCGCAAACTCAATGTCCCGTAGTAATTACTAAGTGTCCTGCTTTAGAAACGCAGTGTGTAGCTATTACGACCTGCCCACCAACTGAAACCTCCTGCCCGGTCGCTCCAACACAGTGCCCTATAACTTTAACCGAATGTCCTGTGTATGAAACACGGTGTCCACCGACAGAAACAAAATGCGTGGCAATAACTATGTGTCCCCCGACTGAAACCTCCTGCCCGATCGCTCCAACACAGTGCCCGATAACTTTAACCGAATGTCCCGTTTATGAAACGAGGTGTCCGGCTCAGCAAACAGAATGCCCACCGACGGAAACCGAATGCCAAGTTGTAACAACGCTCTGTCCTCGTTCCTATACATATTGTCCGCCGACGGAAACCGAGTGCACAGTAGTAGATACACAATGCCCGCCTGAAGACACAAAATGCCCGATAGACCAGACTGTATGCCCAGTTTACCAAACACGATGCCCTCCCATGGAAACACAATGTCAGCTAATAACGATGTGCCCACCGACGGAAACAACATGTCCGGCCGTTTACACCAAATGTCCGACAATTTCGACATTATGTCCTGCATATGAGACCAGATGTCCCGTGTATGATACGGAGTGCCCAGTTTACCAAACACGATGCCCACCTGGAGTAACACAGTGTGAGAATACACCGACTCAGTGCCCAATGGAAACTTCGTGTCCGGTAATGATAACTGAATGTCCCGTGTATGAGACATGGTGTACTTATGACGAGACTCAGTGCCCATACGAACAGACAAAATGTCCGCCCAGAAATCCGACTGGTAGTTGTGATCCACCTCCGGTTCCACCATGGGATCAAGTAATTATGTCTGATAAAGAAGCGGGAATAAGGCTTCCTTCTGTAAGAGCGGAATGTCCGGCGATAAAGGTAAAATGTCCTACCGTTATCGATAAGAAACTGCTGTCTAAATCATTGTAAACTTAAGGAATAGGCCCGGATTGAAAAGACGGATAATATAGTTGTAAAAGTCAGCAAGCTGACTCAATAAAAATCTGTCCATACTATAAATGCCCGCTTACGCATTATGATATTTTTATTATTGCTAAGGGTGCAATCCAGGTTATAATCCATGAAGTGAATCAAACAAATAAACAAGAAATCAAGGAATGTCCGCCTGATATTCCAATAAAGACCGGGATAGTAGTTGCTGCTATAGCCGGATTAGCAGGCGCCTGGATTGCAGCAGGCTCAACAGGATTATTATCACATCCCCTGCGACGAATCCTAACGCTGGCTGCATTAGCCATTATCATTTTCGCACAACGTCCGTCTCCCTTCCGAAAAAGCAACAAGCTTATTGCCCTGCTTGTAACCATTGGCCTTGCCGTTTACATGATAGCTTCACCCCTGCAGGTCATCAACGTAATGGGCGTATCTCTTGTCTTGGCCACCTTGTCGTTCACATCTCGTGAGCAGGCAAGGAAAATACTACTGAATACATCTATTGCTATTGCTGTCTTCGGTATTTATCGGATGGCTTGCACGAGTATACCCGTAGTCTGGACGATTTCCGACCGATTCGGTCGTGCCCTTGGAAATGTCGGAGGATTTATAACACACAATTCTGTTTACGCAGGAGCAACATTAGCCGGTCTCGATTTCCTCGTGCTCACAACGACGCTATGTATTCTATGGCTGGCCTCCGGTCCGAAACCGAGAAAAGCAAGAGCAATATACAGTTTCTCAGGAATCATAGGCGGACATTTGTGCTATCTTATCGTATTGTCACTCATTCCCAATATACTTAAGTTAGTACCTGAACCTGCTGAACAGGCAGGCTGGACATGGGCCGGCCTGTTCCATAAGGCGGTGCCATGGAATCTTCCTGTCCTGGCTTTAATTACACACCTGACTGTTGCAGTAGCTATGTTGAGATGGTATCAATGGTCTCAAGATAATTCTGAGGCTATCACGAATGCCCCAACACGCACCCGCCGAATCCAGTATATACTGTTACCCACTACCCTCATTCTGGCTATTCTTGCACCTGTTGTTCTCACATTGTTCCCCGGCAGATTATCCCTGCAGGGTAAAAAGATAGTATTCTATGAAAAAGGATTTCTCAACTGGCTCAAACCCGAGCATGGCCAGTACGGCAGACTTTCAAGTGGAATGTATGGAATGCTCCCTGTCTATATCGAAAGTATGGGAGCAAAAAGTCTCATTTCATCCGAATTATCATCCGAGGACCTTAACGATGCCGACGTCCTGGTACTGCTCTTTCCCGACGAGCCGTGGGCCGACGGTCAATTGGAGCGTATATGGAAATTTGTGAGAGAAGGCGGCTCACTTTTGGTAATGGGTGAGCACACAACACGTGACAACGACGGAAGCAATCGATTCAACGAAGTACTGGAGCCGACGAATATCCGCGTCGAATTCGATTCGGCCACTTTCGCCGTTGGCGGCTGGCTGCAGTCATACGATGCAATTGCGCACCCGGCAACAATTGGTGTGCCGGATGAACGTAATCAATTCGGTGTAGTTATAGGTGCTTCTCTCGAAGCACAATTGCCTGCTCGACCGATCCTAATCGGCCGATGGGGCTGGTCGGACATGGGAGACCAGGGAAGCAGCCGGGCCATGATGGGTAATGGACAATACGATCCCGGTGAAAAACTCGGCGATTTGATTCTTGCGGCCGAGCAATCCTTAGGCAAGGGACGAGTCATTGCATTCGGCGATACTTCAAGCCTGACAAACGGTATTAATGTCAGCTCGTATGTTTTCACTTCCCGCCTGTTCGGTTATCTGGCCGGCGATGTTGGAAATGCTCATTCTATAAGGCGGCAATTACTTGGTATGTTAAGCTGTGTCCTGCTCACGGTATTTCTTCTCTGGAATCCCGGCCAATGGAAAACCTATATAACGATATTATGTCTTTCGAGTTCGCTGATTGTTTCTAATAAACTCAGTCAACATGCCGGTGAAATTTTCCCGGACGGGCGCTATAAAACACCGAACAATCTGGCCTACGTTGATTCTTCTCACCTGGAAGCATACAGCCCCGAGTCATGGCGTCCCGATGGTATAGGGGGACTTGTGCTCACCCTTATGAGAAACGATTATCTCGCCCTTTCCCTTACCGAATTTACAGCCGAGCGAATCAAAAAGGCCGCTCTCTTAATATCGATTGCGCCTTCACGCAGCTTTTCCGGAAAGGAACAGGAATTAATAAGAGACTTCGTAACAAACGGCGGGATTTTCATTGTAACGGTGGGACTGGACCGTGTGGGACCGAGTCGCTCTCTGCTTTTACTCTTTGGCTTTATTATCGGTGCCCCCGAACCGGATTCGCCCGAGCCTGCGGCGTTGGGGCACTTCAAGTCTCCCTATCTTAGCTCCGGGGAGCAGCAGGTCTTTGTACGTTTCCATGCAGCCTGGCCTGTTTATTGCAATGACCCGAATGCCCGGATTATTGCATACGGGCAGAATGAAACGCCAATTATCATCATTCGTTCTATCGGCACAGGAAAGGTTGTAGTTATCGGCGATACATGTTTTGCGATGAACAAAAACCTCGAATGGGAAGGCGGTCAGCCATTCGAAGGGATGCGTGAAAATGCGGACTTCTGGCGATGGTTTATCACACAACTGCGCGATCAGGAAATGTGGATCCCCCCCGCTCTGAAACTCGAGCCAGAAAACCAAAAGAACGAATCGGCAGAGAAAAGCTCTGATCAGGAGGTGGCAAATTGAAACGGTCCTGGATTTCTCTGGCTTTACTTAGTGCCTCGTGGCTTTTCGGATTGAGCTATTATCAAGATACCGTTTGGCCGATATGGATTATTCTTATTGTTGTCGGAACCGGACTGTTGATTGGTGTTCGCATTAGCAAACCGGCCGTCTTCGAAACCATAGCCGCTGCTATGATGTCACTGCCTGCGATTTATCTTGCCCCCTGGCCGTATCGTGCGGCCCCGCTTCTTTTCGTTGCCGGCCTTGTACTTTTTGTTGTGCCCATCCCCAGACGCTGGCCGAGAGTTCTTGCCTCGGCGGTAGTACTTGCAGGAATGATCCTATTGACGCAGTCTTTGTCGATTCTCGGTTATGAATCCGTCACTGCAAGATCACACGAGCTGCCCAGACTCTTACCGGATGTGCTTTATGCGATTTCGAAGGTCTTGGGTATCACATCGGCATTCGACGGTTCGAATCTGACATTATATACTCCGAGAATTGTCCATCTTCTCGGCGCCACATGGGAACTGTTACTGGACCCGGTGACATTATCTTTTCTTGTCGGCGGAATGGTATTCCTGTGCTTGAGTAAGCAAACGACACAACTTAAGGGGGAAAAAAGGTCGAACCTCGTAAAAAAACTGGCGGCTCTGGTAATAATAATTGTTGCATGGCTCCCCTTTAGAGCGGCTGTTTTGATAGCAATATATATGCATCGAGCGCTTCGGACCGAGTACGAATCGACATTATCATTAATCAACCAGTTCTGGAATCCATGGCTACATTTGATTCTTTTAACAGGGCCGATTCTTCTAATCATCCGGTTTATACATACTCCTTTCAGGAAGGAACGCTCCTGGGCTGTAGAACCATACGTCAGAGTCTTCAAGCGTATCGGCGTAATCGTTCTGAGCCTGGCGGGAATATTTATGCTGGTCATGGGCTTATTCCTCGATATGCCGGGACAAAGGAAAAACGGGCGTGTCCTGGTTGATGAATATCATTCCGACTGGGAAGCGACCGAAAGGCCGTTCGATACGAATTGGTACGGTAACGATTCAGGATACAATTACGCCTGCATTTATGATTATTGCTCCCGTTTTTACGATATGTCACGCCTTAATAATTCGATTAATGCTGCCATCCTCAAAAACTGTGATGTCCTTATGGTTAAAGTCCCGACATCACGATATACCCCGGACGAGATAACAGCCATTGAACAGTTTGTAGAATCCGGCGGAGGCCTGATGCTTATTGGCGAACATACGAACGTTTTCAATACCGGAGTGTATATCAATGATATAGCGAGGATTTTCGGCTTCAGTTTTCGTTATGATTGCCTGTTCGATATCGATACAACTTTTACCCAGTTCTATCCTCTGCCGATGGTACCACATCCGATCATTCAAAATATGCCTTCGCTGAACTTTGCCGTTTCCTGTTCCGTCAATCCCGGGAAAAGTTTCGGCCGGGCGGTAATTCGCTCGACGGGATTGAAAAATCTGCCGGCCGATTACCACGCGAGCAATTTCTATCCACAGGTCGAAGACCGCGCCGATATGCGATATGGGGCCTTTGTACAGTTATGGGCAACACGTCACGGCGCCGGCCGGGTTATCGCATTTACCGACTCGACGATATTTTCCAATTTTGCCACATTCGAACCCGGAAAAGTGGAATTGATGCTCGGTATGCTCGAATGGCTTAACCACCGAAACAGCAGTTTCAACCCGCAGCCTTTATTTATTGTCATTGGGATTATTTTCCTTGCATGCGCTCTGGTATTATCAAGAAATTTCAACGGAGCCTGGTTCATCATCATTGGCGCAGGATTGTTAGGCTGGTCGATTGCTGCTGTAAGTGCGCGAGCTATCCACCGGTATTCCATGCCCCTTCCGGAAGCCCGGCGTCCGATGGTTAAGGTTGTAATGGATCGCACGGTTTGCGATGCAATTCTGCCAACGAGCGGATTCACTTCCGGCGAAAAAAATGGTTTCGGGATTTTCGAACGGTGGATTTTACGTCTCGGTTACTTTACTTGTCGTCGAAGCGGCAGCGATGCATTCACAGGCAACTTATTAATATTTACACATCCGAATTTAACTGTGGGAAATGAATTTCGCAATGAACTTATCGATTACGTCGAATCCGGCGGGAAAGTGCTCATTTTAGACTCGCCGGAAAACACCCAATCTACGGCAAACAGTCTTTTATATCCATTCGGAATGACGGTGAATCACAATTCCCGCCCTAACGGCCAGCTGAGGGGACCGGAGAACTGGCCTGTTATAAAAATCGATTCGGCCTGTGCGATCGAGGGAGGCCGGCCGTTGTTGTGGGTGGCAAATACGCCGATAGCGGCAAGGGTACGTCACGGTAAGGGGACCGTAACCGCCATTGGATTCGGCTCTCGATTTGCGGATGCTTATATGGGCATCACCGGAGACGTCGTTCCTAATCAACAGTTGAGGTTGGTATTCGATGTGCAGTTCCGGTTAGTGAGAGATACCGTTTCCGGGCAATAAAGAATGGATATTAATCGACCTTTTTGTAAAATTCCGCTTCTTTGTCGGAGAGTTTATTTTCCTGAATCATCGTGCGAACTCGTCGCACGTCAATATCTCGCGGCTGCCCTCCTGTAAACGATGAAACCACAGGTCGTTCGAAGCTAATCGAAACAACCTTTGAAAACCTGTTGAGAGATACGGCAGATAAAAATATCGCTGTTATAACCACCGCTATCAGCAGAGATTTATTCCAGAATTTTGCCAGCACATCGCCAGTGCGGAGTTCATGTTTCTTTACCGAGACAATTTTTGATTCATAACGACACTTGTCGCAATATAAGCAATCCATTTTATCCGCCGGAGTCAGACCGAACTCGCACTTGCCGAATCTTTTCACAGGGAGATATTTTTTTAATACTGCCAAATTGTTCAGCAGTGATAAAAAGGCCCCTGCCGGACACAGGTAACGGCACCAGAATCGAGTATAGAAAATCGAGCCTGTCAAAGCCACCACTATAATTAATAGAACTGACGAATCAAAACCGCCTTTAATAACTCGAAAGCTAAAAAATGAAATCAATGGGTCCCCCGCCAGAGTCGTTCGGTCTCTCGATATGAAAAAGACTAAAATTAACACAAGAAGGATGATATATTTGAAAAATCTCGCCTTTCGCATCGATTCGGTGGTTAAAGTTCCCTTGAATCTGCGAGGTATAAGATAACCAAGCAACTCCTGCATCGCTCCAAAGGGGCAGATATAACCACAATAAATATTGCCGAACAATATAACCACAAGCGGTATTCCGATAGTCAATAAAAACGTGCCGGATAAACCTATCGCAGGAGTATGTAAAGATAATACAGAAGCAATTTGTTCGGATGAATACTGAGCGTTTAGCCAAATGCCTCCTAGAACGAGATTAAATATGAGTACCGCCAATCTGCTCCGAAATCCACCACGATAAATTACGAATAGAGTCGCAATGAAGGTTACAAGCAAATATATCCCATTCGTGTCCGGGAGATATTTGGCCCATCGATTGTACCTGATGACCAGTGGTATTGACGGCAGCTTGAGTATCAACTTAGCAAATCCGTCGCCGGAAGTTTTTAGTGCGGAAAGAATAGCGTTCGAGCTTACGGTCGCACCTGTCACCGTATCAACGTCGGCAAATGGTTCGTAATCAAAAAGAAAATGTCCCTTCAAGGAATCACGCCATTGTGTAAGAAGCTCCAAATATGAAGGTGTTTCATTCGAGCTGATAATATGGAAATCAATTAACCTGCCGTTAGTATCGATATATATTGCAAGGTTCAACTTCCCTCCAAAACCGCGAATCTCCGTTGTCAGGTCTTCGGAACTAAAGATATATCCGGCAAGTGTTCCATCATCTCCAATCACTTTGAAATAATTGATTACCCCACCGCTGTCGGAAAAACCAGCAGAAACATCCACAAGCTCCGATTGTCCTGCCAATGCCTTAGCCGCGTACTCCGGAAGAGCCGGTTTCAGACGTGTAGCGGCTTCGGCAAGCAGATTCGAACAAACAACGATTGTTGCTGCAATACCAAAAAGAATATAACCAAGCCTTCGAAACTCAAAAACACCATCGCCTGAAAGAATCTTTTCACCCTTGAACATTTTCACTAAAGCAGGCGGCACATTGGCAAGAATTAACGCAATAAACACAAACAATGTTACTCTGGTCCCAAGTACGGGAACAAGCGCAAGACTTGTTACCATCCCCCCTGCCGATGCGCCGATATGGTCGGTAGTTTCAAGCTTGCTTCCGGCCATACCTGACTCAAGACCTATATGAGCGAGCTGACCGGCGGCAATCGGAAAATAGCAGCCGCTGCATAAACCGCAGATAAAAAATGCCGCTGCGAAAATCAGATGTGTTGGTTCCACAAAAAGAACCAGAGACTGTGCCGTCCGGTTCGATTGTTCGACGTGCCAGAGAGCAATTGAAGCAAGAATCACTATCTGAACAATTATGACCGCAAATAACAGTTTACTGTAAAGGTTCAAGCACGAAACAAGATTTGAGAATCGCTTCAAAATAAATGAAATTAGAATTGCCCCGGCCGTTAATCCCACCATAAACAAGGATGAAACAATCCCGATATGCAGATATAAGGAACCAAATCGTGTCTGATATAAGTACATCAGAACAATCATTACTCCGATACCAATCCAGCCGGCGGAAAAAACCAAAAATGAACTATCAAAGCTCGTTTCTCGGTTCTCGATTCCAGAGCCCCGGTTTGCAAACGGCCATATATAAAAAATCCGCAAGGTAATTAAAACAATGATAGGAACGAAAAAAACCAAGGAGCCAGCCAGAGCGAGGATTTTTATGAATCGAGCCAAGGGTGTCCCGGATTGTTTTGCCGTTAGCAACAAACTATATAGATGCGTCAGTGGTCTGTCGTCATGGTTTATCAGCAAGTTCTCGGGCAGGTCCGCAGAAGCATAGTTTTTCAGTGCGATCTCAGCGCGATCCGGCAAATAAATTGATAGTAAGGCCTGTGGTGAAAACACTCCACTCGCATCTTTAATTGAAGCAAAACGGTCACGCAAAACAGCAGGGTCGCCGGTAAGTTTCTCGGAGTCGGAAGCAATAAACCATGTCTCCTCGCCGGGCGTCAGGACAAATCGTGAAAAAACTTTCCCAAGTGTGAGTTTCGTCGAGGCGCCGAGATTGACCAGCTCGGTACCCATAATATTCTCCCCGCCTGTGATGCGAACCGCCAAAATACCGTCAGGTAGCAGTGATTCCTTTATCATATCGTAAAATTCAAGCGTGTAATATCGATTCAGAATCGAATTGGTGGCATCCGGCAGGTTAAGAATCACAATATCAAATGAGTGTTGCCCCCCCGATAAAAACGAGCGAATATCCTCACCAAGAACATGTAATCGCGAGTCGGTTACTCTAAGTTCCTCCGGAATAAATCCGTCAACCTTATTTACATATTCACTATCATAATAAGACCAGGTGACTCCTTCAATCCGGGGCAGTTCCAGAAGCTTATAACATAGTCCCAATCCGGAACCGATGACCAGGACTTGATTTGCGTCGGGCTTCTGTGATAGACTTATTGCCGCAATTTGCCCGGCGGAACTTTCATCAGGCAATGTCTCAACAACACTGCCTTCCCGTACTGCAATCCACTGACCTTGATATATACCGTAAAGATATTCGGCCTGGGCCGTCTGGAACGAGCCGACAAATGCATCTTTCGGAAGCAGTTTTGTCCATTTTATCACCCTCTTATAATCCAATAATTTCCGGTCAACATGGAAAAAGAAGCAAAGACATACGGCAAGAGGAAATAAAAATGACAAAATAAATGACGCGCCTTGTATTAAGGAAGTTTTAACACCGGAAGCACGTTTTGTATGAAATGTAGCAAACTGTACGACAAGGACGGACAAAGTTAAGATAAAAACAAGTATAAAAAAAATCCTTACTATACTCGCGCCAAATCCCAAAAGGATAGTGACACCAAGCCCCCCGACGAAGCTGCCCGCCGCTTCCAGAATATACACACTTGAGACGGCAAATCTTTTATCCTGCTGAGCCGTATCCGAGCCTATCCATCGGCAGGCCGTTGGAAAAAGCAGCCCGGTGACCAGGCTAACGGGGGCATTGATTACAATCGCCGAAACAAGCATCGACCATACGGACCACAACGTGTATGATTCGATACCGGCGATTTCCCGTGCCTGAATAATCAGTATCATTTGAAGAATAAAAGCCGGGATATAAGCCAGGAATAAAAGTTCGATGTTCCGTAAAAGGAGCCGGGCAAAACTTTTCGCCTTGTAAACAAGCAGTGCCCCTAAGCCGATCCACAAGAACCATGAGCCGAAAAAAATGCCGATGCTGATGTCATTACCTTCGAAGGTGGTGACAAATTCCCGGAAAAGCAGGGTCTGGGCGGCAATGGAAAACATTCCGTAACTGAATATCAGCAAGCCGCGGGCGTACCTCATTTCTCATTCTCGCCAAAAACATCCGCCTGAAAGACCAAAAAACTCGCCCCCTCCTTCCAGGCATCCGCGGGTAGCCGAGCCTTCAAGGATAATTGCGTCAGCATCTGCGCGACATTCCAGCTCTGTTCGGGAGCGACCTGCGGCAAAAAAACCGCGGAATGCCCTTGCTTATTTAAGATTACACCATCTATACCGATTCGGATTTCATCCGGTGAGGTAATAGGCTTCGGTGCCGTCAGGGCGGAAATTTCGATTGTGATGTCCTCCATCCTGGCTTCAACTACAGGCGAAAAACGAGTATCGTTAAAAGAGGCATTTATGGTATTCTGTATAACAGACTTGTATAACGGCCGTTGCGGAATTAAATCGCCGATGCAGCCTCTGAGCCGGGAATTTTCCTTCAGCGTGACAAATGCCGCACGTGGAACATTCATTGCGTCACTGATTTTAATACCCATCTCGGAGGCTTGCGGCACTTTCTGATTCTTTAAGGCATAAACGATCGTCCTGCGTGCTAAAAGTAAAAGCTGCTCTTTGTCCTCGGCAGTCAATTCAGAATTATTTGCCTGCGGCTCGATTTCAGGAGAACCCTTCCACGCTCCTGAAAAGGCAACGGACATGTAACTAACTGAATTTGAAAAATCGCCGGTCATCCGGCCGGAAGTTGCATATTGTACCAAATGCGCTTCAGATGTCTCGTTCAGCATGGAAAGCAGTATTGCGATTGGGACTGCACCGCAAATTGTTGCTCCTGTCTTATCCCTGTATTCCAAAAAGCCTTTGGCATCCAGGTTTTCGATATGCTTATAAGCCCCCATATCAAGCTCTTTGATTTTCTCGGGGATGTTCTCCGTGAACGGAACGTAAAAATAGCTGCGGCCGTAATGCACAAAATCAGAGCTTGCAATGACAAGGGTTTCTTCATCCACCATGCTTTTTAAAACAGTCCCGATTTTCTCGACTGTTTCCAACGAACATTGCCCGGCTACAATCGGTACAAGCTTGAAATCATTCTGACAGTATTGTAATAACGGCAGTTCCATTTCAATACTATTCTCACCCTGATGAGCAGGCGGCACATTCTGAATCATCGGAAATCTTAAAAGCTTGTTTATGAACTCAGTATCGAGCGGTATCAGTCCCAAAGGAGTTTCAAAATGAGTTGCTCTGGGAACACTGACGATTTCTTCCATGGCAGTTCGATGGCTTGGGCCAATAACAATAATCCTTTTATATTTTTTCTCAGTCGTCCTAAGTCCAAAGGCGGCTGTCTGGCCGGACCATGAATATCCTGCATGAGGAAGAATCAGAGCGATAACATTATCTATCTTGTTCGGATCGGCTTTCTGGAAGAATTCATCGAACTGCTGTTTAAGTTCTTCGGGATCGTTAGAATACCAACTGCCGGCAAGTGCCGAACGCAGAACAACCTTTTCAGGCTTAGCTGGAATTTCTTTTCTGCATGAATTAATTAATAAGACATCCGAAACACAGAAAATCCCAATCACCAGTCGAAACACAAGTTCCTGCCGTTTTGATTTGTTCAATCGCCGTTTCATGTTAACCACTCCATTTACTGGGTTTGGAAATATCTCCTAAAGGCCTTAAAGGACCGGGATATTTTTTTAAACGAACGGCCCGTAAGAATCTTCGCGGCGAGGCTTTCGTTATCAGCCACGAAGCTCCCACAACAATCGTTGAGCCCGCTCCTATCAGTCTTCGAATAAATTTTCTGCGTGTCATCTCCAAACTCCGTAAATTTCCTTACCGCAATTCGGACAATATCCGCTTCCGAGCCGATTTTTTAATATCGTATAGCCGCTTCGCTCGATGAGCAGACTTTTGCAGCCCGGACAATATGTATTCGATCCCTCTTTGCTTTGAAGATTTCCAACATAGACATAGTCCATGCCCTCGGAGATTGCAATCTCTCTGGCCGTTTCCAAGGTCTTCAGTGAAGTCGGCGGTAAATTCCGCATTTTATACCGGGGGAAAAATCCTGAAAAGTGCAACGGCGTCTCACCACCCATATTCACTTTAACCCAGCGCACCAGTTGACGTATATCTTCCGGATCGTCGTTCAACGTCGGAATAACCAGGTTTGTCACTTCCACATGCACGCCACAGGCCTTGGCCAGAACAAGTGCCTGCTGGACGGGCTTTAATGTCGCCGAACAGACATCACGGTAAAAATCCTCGGTGATTCCCTTCAAATCTATATTCGCCGCATCGATATATTGGAGCAGTTGCTTCCACGGCTGCTCGTTGATATAGCCGGCGGTAACAAGAACGTTACGTACCCCGTTTTCTTTTGCTAATTTCGAGGTATCATAAGTATATTCGTAATAGATAACCGGGTCGGTATAAGTATATGCCAGTGAGGAACAACGATTTGTTTTCGCCAGAGATATGAGTTTTTCCGGCGGGCAAAAATATGCTGCAACATTTCCATCTTCAGGATTGGCCTGTGAGATTTCCCAGTTCTGACAGTTTTTACAATGGAGGTTGCAGCCTACGGTCGCTATCGAGAGGATGGAACTTCCCGGCAAAAAGTGATAGAGAGGTTTTTTCTCCACCGGGTCAATATTGATCGAGCATGGGTATCCGTAAACAACAGTACGCAGCACACCGTCGAGATTGATTCTTACCCGGCATTCACCGCTTTGGCCTGGTTCAATCAGGCATTCTTTCGGGCACAATTCGCATTGAACTTTCATTTGGGCCTCATTGCCTATTACATATAAGTCCGGAAAATATAAAACTATTTTCCGATGATTATAACAAACTTTTTTAGTCTGTATAATCCAAAAAGGGATTACCAAATAAAAGACAATAAAACAGGGAATTAAATACAAAGGCGGGTTCTATATAAAAACAACCGGTTTTAGTTGTCGCCGACCGGAATGCTGGGGTTGTTCAAGTCAAGAAGAATCTTCCATGAACCGTCCCGTTGGAGCGACCACACATGGACGCCCTTGCCAGGGATAGTAGAATCCTGGCCGGATGAAGGATCCTTAAATGTCCATGTGAACATATTGACTGCATAGAGCATCCGGCTATTACCTTCGACGTGACAAACCTTCTGTGTCATAGCCACCATAGGTAATTCCGCAAAACTTTTGTTAATATATTCTGTGATATCTTTTTTGCCTTTGAGAGTGTTTTGTCTCCAAGGCATCAGGATTGCATCATCGGCATAGAATCCCGCCGCTACTTCAATATCATGGTCGATAAAAGCTTTGTGGAAGGTGCTTTCATATTGCCTGATTTTTCCGTACACAGCCTCCATATCTTCCTCAGAAGGATTTACGCCGGAAGTAATATTTATTACAACAGGTTTGGAAGGCTCAGGGATATTTCCATCTTCGGGGATCGGGGCCGGATTAGAGGAATCAAGTAAAGTTTGAATAGAACCGTCAGGTTGCCTGCTCCTGACCGCAACATAGTTTAACCAGGAACTCTGTTGAAGCGTACTTTCTGGAATTGTGAAAGACATTACTACCTTGCCGGTCTCAAATATCAGGTCTCTGCAGATCCATAATTTTTGCTCAAGACAGTTGACTGAGTTAATCTTTGTATTTTCCTTTTTATTTGCGAGGTACAGATTACGCAGGGAATCTTTGCCGATAGCAATTTCATGCTGGTCCGGCAAAACAATTGCGTCGTCCGCGAAATAGGAAAGCATTTTTTCGATGTTACCATCATTGAATGCCTGAATCATTTCATCAGTAATATGCTTTAATTGGGCAGGGAGACTCATCTGAGTTTCGCTTCTGGAAAGCCCTTCACTTTCTTTGTTCATAATGTCAGCTTTTATCAGCAGAATCGTCTGTTTGACCGGTTGATCAGGTTTGGAACCTTTTTCCTCCGAGTACATTCCTGCAACAGGGACTAAAAAGTATTTACCGACAGGTACAGCTACCTGAGTAGCCATTTCTGTGTTTGTTCGTATAGGAAGCTGTATAATATTTCCGGATTCGTGTTTTTTCTCCTCAACTTTCTCCAGTTCTGTTTGATTAAGCTTCAAAATCAGGTGAACGATACTATTATCCTTTGCTAATTCAGGAGTAAGCTCGAGTTCGACACCAGTCATGAATTTTTGCCGCTTCGGCTTATACTGTGGCGGCGAATCAGAAGTTTTTTCATAATCTACTATGAACTCATGTTGAGTTGTTACATTCAAATCCGTCTGCTCACCGTCATATACAAGTGTCTTTGGGCTGGATATCATTGTTGTATCGGGCAACGCAGTTATCCATTTTTTTAACTGTGCAGCCTGTGTTTCGGTTAGATCTGTGGTGATATTTTGAATACCGAACTCATCGTGTAAGTAATCAGTAATCAATGACTTCGGGGCATTGACGGAAAAAACATTCGCCTGAAGAACAATTTGCGTTTCTTTGTTCCCGGTGGTATTAGCTGCGATAGTACTTCGCACAAACTGAACATTTTCTCCTTCACTACTTTGTTCGGTTATAAGCTGTGTATCAGATTGTTGTCCGAAAGCCTTACCTTGCAATGATCTGACTGAAACAAGCATAGGAGAGATGCTTCTGTCGGGAGAGCCTGAGAGAGTAATTTGGTCATAATCGTCTAAAAGTTGTACATCGGCTTCTATATCACCAACACCCCAGGAACCCAATTGCAAGGGTCTGTCTATGCGAACAGCAACCATTATCGGTAGATTTTGATAGGAATGGAGCACGATATTTCTTTCACGTCCGTCACGTGATAACAAATCGGAATCACTTGATAAATCGTGCCGATTGATAAGACCGATGCGTTCATCCTTTTCAAGAGGGCGACCAATATTTACGCGAATATCTTTCATTCCACCACCTCGTTCCCGCCAGCGAGACTGCAACGGCGTACCATCCGGGAGATAATACATCCCCGTTGCTTTAACCAATTCGCTCGATCCGTATCCGACTTCATTTTCCTCAGAATCATTATTGGTTCTGTGCCATAGCTTTTGATAATGCCAAACCGTCACATTTCCCTGCGAATCGACATGATACAATCCCGGTCCCTCGGGCCAGTGTGTTGCCGCATCAGGGTATTTTTCTTCAACCTGACGAACCATATTAAGCACTTGCTTAATCAATGTGCGTTCCAGAGTTGTAAGCGGACTGGCCGAGACATAGTGCTTTGGATGAACAGGATAGTATTCGAACTGACAGCCGTCTTTATCGATTGAATGTATCTCGATTGTATATTCTATGCCATCTTTTGCTCTTACATTAAGTATTTCAGGCAAATTCTGACCGATTTTGTACGTTTTGAAAGGCTCGTCAACATTGCCCGACAAACTCGGAGATGTAGCCCCCCTTACTAATATCAAGGCCGAGGTATCAAAAACAATATCGCCCTTCTTTAGTTTATTGAGAGCCTGTGCTATTTGTTCTTTAGTTTCGGCCTTCGGGACATCCACCAGCTCACCACTTTCCAAATCCAGCATTAATCCTTTCTCGTCAACATCCGGCAAAAATATCTTTTTAGCCTGTAAGGTTTCCTCTTCAGCCTTAATTCCACTATCTTTAACTGCAACCTGCACATCGGTTTTAAGGTTAGGTTTGATGCCTATCTCTATCAGTGTATCGGGATTTTCGTATGCAACATGACCATCCGCATACAGAACGAGGGTACCTTCTCCTTTCTTAAGTACTGTTTTATCGTAAGTAACTACAATATTAGGAGGATCAGATGTAGTCTTTCCTTTGCCAAGATATTCGACATTCTTAACCAACCATTTTAATTCCACACTATTGACAAAATCATGTAAATCCTGCAGTGTGTCTGGGAATTTGTCATCATAGTCATTAGCATACATGAAGATTGCTCTGCCTAATGACTTGAGCTTCTCAACCAACTCTGGATATTCTTCTCTGCTCTTATATTTGGTTAAATAAGCCAATTCTTGGGAAGAATTGAGTGTCGCATTAGCGAAGGGAACAACAGCAAGCCATTTTTGGCTTGAACCTAATTGGGCCCCAAATCGTTCACTCATATCACCTATCTCTACATACCCCGATTCTTTTACATTTGCAAGCGCCAAGCCGAATTGACTAGCCGCAACAACGCTGTCCCGCGATGGACCTGGAACAACTGAGAAGCCGGAAATATGACGAGCAGTCTTTAGTTTATCGCCGCTTGTTGTAAATCGCAGTGTGGTACTAAGGCAGCCTACCCATACGATGTCGTTATCCGAATCCACTGAGACACAGTATGGATTTAGTTCTCCTAAATCTATTCTTTGCTCTATTTGCATATCTTTATTGATAATCCAAAGTTCTGGTTTGCTATCAGGTATTTGTAAATGAGCGCGTACAACTGTCCAGGCATTGCCAGATTTTGGATCGATTGAAACGGAGACGGCTGTATAGGGTATTTGCCCTGTAATTTGGCCAAGGATTTTCCCATCTCTATCTACTTTATAAATATTTTTTCCAATTATCCAAAAGCTTTTATCGAAACTATTATATGCAATATCGAATCCGGGAATTTCGTACTCCGCTTTTATTCTACCTGATACTGATACTACTTTGACACTTCCTTCGTCAATTTTTCCTCCGGACGTTATGACCCAAACATCGCCGGTGAGGGGATCAATCGCAAGAGCACTTGCCTTGAGATCAGAGATTCTTTGTAAAATATCTCCGGTTGTGAGATCGAAATGCCATAATCTACAACCTACGTTTTCTGCTACCCAGAGTGTTTTTCTCTTTTCATCTACCGCCAGCATGTGGGCGCAACCAGCTGTCTCGCAGATATTCAATCCTGAAACGGCACCGTTGATGTTTCCTTTTCTATCCAAAATATATAGGCGGTCATCATATCGGTCTTTACCTTCGTATTCAGAATCCGTGTTATCAAGCAGCAGGATGCTATACGTATCACTGTCTGAACCAATAGCAGTATGTGACCTACTCATCTGGACTTTTGCCATGGGAAGTAACACTACGGCGGTGACTATTATTGCCAATAAACCAGCTATTCCTAATTTAGCGCTTTTTGGGAATGGCCGGCTGAGGATATGCCTGATCCGGCAGGATAAGGCTTTTTTGGATTCGACAACACCAACCAAGCGAAGGCTTAATGTCGGTCTGGAAAATGCCATCTCGGCTATATCGATAAGGGTATTACTGTAACTTTTCGCCTCTGTACCAAGAGTCACCAGTACCATTTCATCAACGGCCTGCTCACGAATACGACGGACTATCAGATTCGCAAGCCAGAGGAACGGATTATAGAAATAAGCAATCTGTAAAAAAGTCTGCACGCAATTAATCCATAAATCCCCCCGTTTGATATGAGCCAGCTCATGGATCAATACCGCCCGGAGTTTCTCCCGTGACAATTGTTCGAGAAGAGATCCGGGAATTAAAATCACCGGCCGAAACAGTCCGCAAACCGCCGGACTGGTGACATTATGCGAGAGTCTCAACCGGATATTTCGGCGAACACCCACCTGCTGGCGACAATTATCAAGGATATCGACCAGCCTGTTCTTGGCAGGTTTGCTTTGTGCAATCAGGCCTTCAACGAATAATATTCGCTGAATCAGCAAAACCGCGATTACAAATACACCCACAAGCCAGAACAAAAAGACAATCCCCTGCCAGGTCATTGCCTTTAGACTCGGAGCGGCAGCTATAGTCTCAGTTGAAGTTGCATCTGGAGGATTAGATACAGCAGGAGTAACAGGCTCGGAAAAAGCCTGAACGGTTTGAATTTGGGGCACTGCAGCAGGTTCTGTGAATCTCTGAATTGCCCCTGCTGCTGCATGTTCGTATCGGACAGGATTTGCCGGCTGTTCAGCGACAATCGAATCGGCAGAAAAATGTTCTCCAAACAAATTACCGATCCCTGTCGGCGATGATAGTGTCGGCGGTAAAACAAGCTTGATAAACACCAGCATCCATATCCAGTATCGAAAAGTCGCCCTTACACGCTTTCGAATCAGAATATCAATAACCAGAAGCAATAAAATCAACATGGTGGACTGGATAAACATACTGCCGGTAAAATTACAAAATCCCCGGCCAATATCATTTATCATCGTAATACAACTGTTAATTAGTCCGTTCATGTTATTACTCTCCCTGCTTTTTCATTAATTATTTCTTTTTCCCTTTTTTTGTTTTTTTGCCGAGTTAACAAGATTGCGAAGCTGCGATGCTTCTTTTTTCGAGAGGCCTTCATGCTCGATTAAGAATTGCATCATCGGCGTTAGAGCACCGTTAAAGGCACGAGTGAGCATCTTCCGAAATTCTCCCCGCTTGGCATCGATCTCGCTTATGCAGGATTTGAAAAGCTGGAGGTTCCGGATTTTATCTATCTCCAGAAATCCTTTCTCGACCATTCTGTCCATCGTGGTTTTTACTGTGCTATAGGCCCAATTACGGTTTTCGGTCAGCTTTTCCTGGACAGTACCGGCGGCACAAGGCTCTTTCTCCCAGATTACTTTCATTATCTCCCACTCGGCTTCGGTCAGTTCAACAGCATGGTTTTTCCCTTTTGCTCTGTCTAAATCTTTTAATTTTGCCATGTCTATAATCTCCTAATTCTATTGATATAGAATATATTCGACAAATGTCGAATATGTCAACAATATTTTCGTACTTTTCTTGGAATTTTCCAGAATTCTCCGTTTTTAGGCCAAAAATTCAGAAAAAAATAATAAAAAATTGCCTTGACATTTAGTACTATATAGTACTATTTTATATAAAACTAAATTTTTTCAGGAAAGGATAATTAGAGATGAAAGCAAATATACTATTGAGCCGGGGGATAATTTGCATCGCTGTTTCCATTTGCTTTTACTGCGACCTTTTACATGCTGAGACAATATATGTAAGCAGCGACCTAGGCAATGACACAAATCCCGGAACAAAAGATAAACCGCTCCAATCGATTCAGAAGGCTGCCGAATTAGTTAACAACTCATCAGATTCCGGACCGACAATTGTCGAGATTTCCACTGGAGTCTATTGTCTCGATAAATGTGTAATGTTTAATAATACTACCAAAGAAAACCACCTTACCATAAGAGCATCCGTTCTGCCAGACGAACCTAACTGGACCCCCGCTTTAATGCCGATCATATTATCCTGTGAGGACCCGCGAAAACTTGGAAATCTTAGCGCACTTACTGAAACTTACGTTATCAAGGTGCAAATCAACCACGTAACGATACAGGGATTAAAATTTCTGGGAAATCCCCTACCAAATAACTGGCATTGCTGTATTGAGCGTATCGGTGATAAGCTCGACGATCTGATTATCACTCAGTGTATGTTTATAGGTGACAATGACGGCATGAATATCTATTGTGCAACACTTGCCACAGGGGACGGATTTATCGTCGATCACTGCATCTTTAAGGGATGTGGAGCAAGTGCAGTTTGGTGGGATGGTCTTGATGAGATTGGCGGACGAAATTGCGCTATGAGATATTGTATCATTGATGAAGGATATATGTCAGGACCCTGGACTTGTCAAACAGCCGAAGATTTTGAGTTTCACCATAACATTGTGGCAAACAGTGAGTATCTCTGGATAAGGAAACAGGGCGACCGTCAAAAATATAAAATCAACAAGTGCGTTATTGTCGGAAATAAACATTTCTCGGGATATGGTGTAGTTAGTGGACCAACCGGTCCAACCGGTGACGAAGTAAGTTACGAACTAGTCGACGTTGTTACTAATGACAATTTGGTTTTTGAGACAAATCACAAATCGCGAAATTATATGCACATCGTGGAAGGCTCCGCCGGGAGCAAATTAGGGGCAGGATTGTTTACAGAATCGGTTAGAGGCGCAAAAATAGAGGAGCAAGGTTATCGTAAAGAAACCTATACTTACAAAGAAGTTGACGACGTGGAGATTCTTGCTGATGTATTTTTGCCGGTTACAGATGAAGTCCGTGCCGTGGTTTTATATATCCACGGCGGTGGTTTTATGTTCGGCAGCCGGATAGATCGGCCAAGGAAACCTTTGTTGGACAAGCTAATAGAGGCTAACTATGCTGTTGTTTCGATAGATTATCGCCTTGCACCGGAGATAAAACTGGCCGAAATTATTAAAGATGCCAGAGATGCCTGTATCTGGATCAGAAACCAGGGCCCATCATTGTTCAACGCAGATCCTAACAGGTTGGCCGTAATCGGAGGCTCTGCCGGAGGATTTTTAGCTACGGCCTGCGGCTATATGGTAAAACCTCGACCACAGGCTGTGATTGCAATATCCGGTTTCGCTGACTTTGAATTTGCCAAGCCAAGCACAGATAGATCCATACTGAAGCAAAACAAACTTTACGATTCTGTGGGCAAGGAGATACTAACGCAAGGAGGAGAGGATAGATACAAGCTCTGCTTTTTCCTGCTGGATAACGGGCTTTGGCCGTGGGAGGTTTTGGGTTTTGAGCCAAAGTCAAATCAGGAAAAAGTTAATGCACTGCTGCCCATTAATCACATTAATTCAGATTATCCTGCAACCTTGTTGATACATTCTAAAAGTGATCCGGTCGTCCCATTTTTACAGGCTGAAAGGCTAAACCAAGCACTAACTGCACAAAAGATAGAATCTGAATTATTCGTAGTACCTCAAGGCCACAGCTCAGAAATCATAAGAAATGATCCGACAGCGGTAGCGAAGATAGTTTCTTTTATGGATAAGTACCTTAAGAAGCCCTAAAAACATAAACATAATAAAAGGAGATTCAAAAATGGAAGAAAAAGAGCTGAAACAAGAATGTCTGAACTTAATGGGAACAGCCGATGCGGTATATCTGAGTACAATCGGCGATGACGGTTATCCGCACACACGAATGATGGGCAATCTGCGAAATGAAAAACAGTGTAGAATAGCAAAGGAATTATTCGCAGGTCACGATGAAGATTTTTTGATTTATATGTTGACAGGCAGCTCCTCGCCAAAAATGAAACAAATCAGGGCAAATCCGAAAGTGTCGGCCTACTACGGCGATTTTGCAAATTTTCATACGATAATGTTGGTAGGTGATATTGAAGAAGTCGATGACCCGGAATTGAAGAAAAAAATATGGCAGGATGAGTGGAAAATACATTGGCCGGGCGGACCTGATGATCCCGAGTTTGTTTTGCTCAAGCTATTACCAAATTTTGTAAAGGGATGGTATAAACAAGGACCTTTCGAATTCAAAATTTAGTGAAAAACTATGAAGTGAAATTTAAAGTAATAAGTAAAGACTTCTTATCTGGAGCGGTGTCATTAGGCCAGGTTTATTTCTAAAAACCGCCGACAAGTAAAGGGGTAATAAAATGAATAATCAGGAAGCCAAAGATAAGATATGGCAAATTGTGCAGATCGTTAATCGCACATGTATGGAAGGAAAGGATTTCGAGAAGCTAAAACCTTATTTCCATGATGATGTTGTGATGATCTCCCCCGGTATGGCTACCCATGCACAAGGCAGGGACACATGCCTGAAAAGCTATGAAGATGCCTGTTCACAAATGAGCTTCCATAAGCTTGATGCCTTAGACGAGCATATTGATGTGTATGGCGATGTGGCTGTGGCCTGTCACAAGTATGAGTGTATCTGGGAATTTCAGGGTAAAAAGTTCGACGATACAGGCCATGAAATCCTTGTGTTTGTGCGGAACGACAAGGATTGGCAAATCGCCTGGCGCACACTTATTCCAGGTTCGCGTCAGATTGAAAAGTGCCCGACGGAGGAAGGGCAAGCGGGAGTGCAGGTATCTAACGATGTGAAACAGACCTGCCTGAGCCTGATGAGTAATATGCCTGTATGCTATTTGACTACCATCGATTCGGAGGGATTTCCGCATACCAATGCAATGAACAACCTGCGATATGCCAGGCAGTATCCATCGCTTGTCGATTTATATAAAGAAGAAGACAACGACTTCGTGCTTTATTTGTCAACCAGTATGCTGTCTCCCAAGATGGCTCGTATGAAGACCAATCCGAAGGTATCGGTATATATCTGTGATGCGAATCAGCTCGTCGGTCTGATGCTGGGTGGGGAGATTGAAATTATTACGAATCAGGAGCTTAAAAAACGGATCTGGCAAAAGGGCTGGACCATGTATTATCCTAACGGTCCGGAAGGACCGGAATACGGCGTTATAAAACTTGTGCCCTCAATAGCCAAAGGCAGGGGCAAAAATGGGCCGTTTGAGGTTAAAGTTTAATTCACAAATCAAACAATAATGTTGTACTGTATAAAGGAGAAAATAATGTCTAATATTTTTAAGGGGATTCTTATCCTGATCTGTGTTTCTGTCGTTTGGGCAGTTCAATCCGAAGGATTACCATCAAAAAGGGATAAAAATGCTGTATCTTCTGAGCAGCAAAAAGCAATCGAACAGGAGATTCTGAAAGTGCACGCCGAAATGGTCAAAGCGGCGGAAAATTCGGACCCGGAGGGACTTTTTAGTCATGTAGTTGACGGATGCAAAGGCGTTATTGTACAGGACGGCATAATTATGATGACACGGCAGGAGTCGCTTGATGCAACCAAACAGGGATTGCAGGGATTTACGGAAATCTCTTATAAATTCAACAGGAAAAACATTACCGTTATCTCCCCAACTACGGCTATTTGGGTAGCGGACGGGACTACTGCAGTGACAATAGTCGATGACGGACGTCAACTAAACTTCCCATTTGCCGAGACGATTATTTTTACCTTAAAAGACGGCCAGTGGAAGGTCTTTCATGCGCATCGCTCCGTTCCCAATCCAAGGTGACATGGATGAATCCTATGGCATTGAACATTTTAGAGGATAAGCTTTTAGAATCGAGTTGTGCCCGACTACCGGAAATCTTAAGGCGATTATGCTTTTAGGAGAAAAATATGGAAAAGCCATGCTTAAATGATAAAGACGAATATCCGAATGACGAGGTTTTGAGTCGCTGTCTTGGAAAAGTGAAAAATACCTGGGATTCATTTATCGATTATATAAATGAGAGTCATCCTACGTTTTCGGGCGAATGGCGTTATTATAACGATGGAAAAAGCTGGCTTTATAAACTCACAAAAAAGAAAAAAACTATTTCCTGGATTTCCGTTTATCACAGCAAGTTTAAGACAACATTTTATTTTCCCGATAAGGCAGAGGATCTAATAAAAGCAAGCAAACTGAAGAAAGAATATATCGACCAATTCATTCATGGAAAAAAATACGGAAAAACAAGAGGAATAACCGTAGAAATTAAAAAACCTATAGATTTGAATTCTACAAAAACACTAATAAAAATCAAAGAACAGGTTAAATAGCTTATTTAGTGAAAATATAACAGGCAAGTTAATCTCTATAAAAAAGAAATCCAACAAATATTATTAAGACTTTTTGTTTTATCTTTTTTCTATCGTACTATGGCAAAGACAATGAAAGAACAGCGGCAGGCAGGTTTCCTGATGGCCAAGATTCGCCAGGTTGCCGGCAGAATATTCGAGCGTATGCTCAACAAGTACAATATCGAGATCAATTCCGCACAGGGCAGGATTATGTTCGCCCTCTGGCAGCAGAACAATATTTCAATCAATGAGCTTGCCAAAAAGACCCAACTGAAAAAATCCACCCTGACAAGTATGCTCGACCGACTCGAAGGGATGGGATACATCAAGCGGCAACGCTCCAAAAAAGACAGGCGAGTTATCCTGATAAAACGCACGAATAAAGACAAAAACCTTGAAAATAAATACGTCGAGCTTTCTCAGGAACATACGGCCTTTTTCTATAAGGGATTTTCCGAAAGCCAAATCGACCGATTCGAGAAGGATTTGGAGCTAATTCTTAACAACCTGACCGAACATGAAAGTAAAATGGACCAGTGAAAAATCGGTTAAAAATAATTGATGAACAGCAGAGAAGCTTTGATGGTTTTTCTCGAAACACACTGAATTTTCTCAAAGGTCTCGAAGCAAATAACAACAAAGCCTGGTTTGAAATGCATAAGAGCGAATACCAGAATTATGTATTACAGCCACTTCGAAATCTTGTTATGGATTTGGGTGAATTCATGCTGGACATCGATCCCCACTTTGAAATTGCACCCGTTGTGAATAAAACTATTTCGAGAATTTACAGAGATACAAGATTTTCCAGGGACAAATCTCCATATAGAAGCACTGTTTGGATTACTTTTAAGAATCAAAACAAAGACTGGACAACACTCGTGAGCGGCTATTTCTTCGAGCTTTCCGTTAATTCATACCGATACGGCATGGGATTTTACGACGCCGCACCGGCAATCGTTGCTAAATTCAGGGAAATTATTGATGAAAATCCCAAGGAATTCCTTAAAGCAATCTCCTTTTTTGAAAAGCAAAAGATTTTTGTTTTGGAAGGAGAAAAATACAAGAGAATAATAGATAAGACTAAACCTGAAAAAATTCAGAACTGGTACCAAAGAAAGAACATGTATCTGGTGTGCAATAGAAAAATAAATAAGACACTTTTCAGTGACAAACTGGTCGATGATTTAGCTTCCAGCTTTAAAATGATTTCCCCTCTGTATCATTATTTTCAAAAAATCAAGCTTTAGGATTTTCCCTGCTGAACTTCAGGAAAATTGGGCTTAATGGAGGGACTATTTGATAAGTTTGGCAATTTGTTTGAATTGTGGATGTTCGGCGGTTTTCAATAGTTCAAATAAGGCCATCTCTGTGCAACTGATATTTACCCCCCCTGCCGTCATCCTGTCCAACGCAATCTGCTTGTTTTCCAAGTTTCTCGAAGATACGGCGTCCGCAATCACTTCCACATAAAAGCCTTTCCGGAGTAAATCGAACGCGGTTTGACAAATACAAACGTGGCTTTCTATGCCGCATAGTACAATTTGCTGTCGGGATGACTTATTCAACCTGATGTTAAAATTTTCTGCTCCACAACAGCTAAAAGACGACTTGTTGATTGGTTCGCAGTCGGTTAAAAGCTGGGCAATTTCTGCCACAGTTGGTCCCAGGGAATCGGGACATTGCTGGCACCACAGGATTGGAATATCAAGCATGTTTGCAGCTTTAACGAGAATCCGGATATTCTTGAATAAAGTGTCTTTGTCGTGCATCAACTGAGCCAGTTTGTCCTGCACATCGACAACAACCAACAAAGACTTTAATATATCAAGCATCCCTACTTACTTACGATAATAGTTAAATGAATCGTCTTCTCGCCGTTCTCCTGGATTCCAGGCTTTTCAATTATCTTCTCAGTCAGATTAGGTTTATTAATTTTCATCAAACTGCTTGTTCGATCCTCAATAGCCGAGAAAATATCTCGTCCGGGCAATTCTTTGGCTACACCATTCAGGACCGAATAATCCCCTGCAACCTCAATCGATCTGCTTGTATTGTTTTGATTAGCAATATCGGCAATCTGCTTTGTAGTAACCGCATTAACAACTATCTCTTGACCCAAGTCACCTGTCTTTACATGCAGAGCAGCCGAATCCAGCTTATCCCAAATATTATCCAGATCAGCCAATAATCGATTCAGGCCTTCTTTGCTGCAACTGATAAAATAGATACGTCTGTTTACATCTTGAGTCGGACTGAGAAAATCAGTGTAGCCGTTGTCCTCTATGGTCCTGGTTACAAATGAATCAACTGCATTCAATTCTTTTGTTATGAATTCCAATTTACCGCTAAAACCTGTAGGGCCCGCGAAGGATGGGACGTGTATGCCCTCAGCTCCTTCGGGAGCATTTTCAGGTGGTGCAATTGTGAAAACTACGGCTGTTAAAACAACTACGAATCCAATCATAGCGGCAACGGCAGCCATTCTTCGAAAAAGTAGATGTTTTGTTTCTGTGTGCTTTTGATAAGCAAACGGCCTGCCTTGCTGAGTTACAGTCTCCATTGAGGCTTTTACATCATCCAACATCCCGACCGGTGCCTCGGCCACGGGTAAGGAACTCATCAATAACTTACATCTCTGCAGTTGCTGCACTCGCCGGGCAATTTGTGGATCATTCTCTATCAGGCGCCGGACTTCGGTTTCCTGCCTTGTCGTCAGTTCCCCGTCAACGAAACTGTTGAGCAATTCGTCGATACTCATTTCTTCTTTCATAGCAAACTGGCCTCCAAAATTTTTCTCAGCCTGCCCCTTGCTCTGCTTAACCTGCTTCTAACGGTTCCCAGCTCAATGTTCAAAACATCTGCAATCTGGGCATAATTCATACCTTCGATATCACGCAGGACAACCACAGCCCTTTGTGCATCGTCAAGTTTCATTAGCGCCCGAACAGCCATCGCACATAATTCCTTATTTTGAGCTACTGCTTCCGGGTCAGGAGAATTCCCATCACTCAGGAACTCCTTCAATATCTGTACCTGCCGGCTATTATATTGGTCCTTGTCGGCATCCAGAGAGCTAAGCGTCAGCTTAGCGTTCCTTTGGCAGTAATTCAAAGTCAGATTGACGGCTACTCTAAACGCCCAGGTATAAAATTTACTTCTGCCTTCGAATTTATGGATATTTTCTATTACTTTGACAAACGTTTCCTGTGTAAGTTCCGCAGCGTCGTCAGGATCCGAACATATTTTCAGGATGACGTTGTAAATGCGATTCTGATACTTTAAAATAAGTCTTTCCAAAGCTTTAGAATCGCCATGGCGATACTGATTAACCAAATCGGCATCGTCAATACTGATTTTCCTGTCTGGAGTCCGGTCGTAACGGATATCAATATTCGCCGCTTCCGTCACAGGTTCTCTCCTAATTTAGACCAAAAATAATCCAAAGAGTTCCTATCAAAATAAAGCAACAATAAGGCCAAATACCTAGATATAATCCCAAATTTGGCTTCTCAGGTCAATCTATTTTACAATTAAGACAAATATACGTTCGATTTGTTGCTATAAATAATTCTAATCATTTAACCATATAAAAACAGCTATCACACAACATACAGAACTTTTGTACCCATAAAAAAGGGGCCTATACCGAAACGATAGGCATGGGCCCTAAATGTAGTTATTCTACACTATCGCATCTGATTATTATGCTCTTGGAGCAGTGCCCTTAGAGACATATATTCAATACGAATCAACATTACTGCTCGATAAAAGCAAGAGTATATAACCGGATATCGTCAAGTAAATTTCCACGCCCTTACGGACGTAGTATTACGAAGGAAGAAAAAACCAGCCCTTCGTCAAAGTAAAGTACCATTTGTTGGATTTGCAAGAAAACACCGGCATTCTTCACATGTCATCTAACTTCAGGGGATCTCTTAACTTGATGAACTATTCTGCGCGCTTATAGTGAAATCAGATGTTAGACGCTTGCCGTTCGGACACGAACACGTCACTTCAAGTATGTAGATTTGATTACTTGCGGGCACAAACGGCAAATTGAACTCGTAAGCTCTGAGGAAATTCCGCCAGTATTGATTGTTCACAGCCGGTTCGGTTAAGTCAATATCAGGCCAAATAACTACCCTTTTTCCCTTCGGTTCGGCTGAACGCTGCACTTTTTCATATAACTCGAAACGAAACACACAGGGCGATTTTATCTCGGAACTGAATGAGTCAAGCAAACTGACATATAGATTAATCTGAGACTGTTGAGCATCACCCAACTTAACAAAACCTGTTAAAGGTATAATGTCAATTTCCTTCGGGCAATAATCGGCATAAACAGAAAACTTCTCTTTCTCATTATTTGACCGGTCTGAAATCTTAGAACTTTCTCCTCCCTGCTCGCAACCGGTAGTGAGTAGAAAAAAGACGGAAAATAAAACAGGAAATACTTTGTTAATTATCTTAAACTTCACTTTAAAACCACGTTCTAATTTCATCCGGTTAATTTTATTTTTGCCGTTGAGTTTTTCAACTTTATAAATCTTTATCAAGCATATGGCCAAGGCGATACTTTTTTGCTCGCAGGTAATCGATATTATGCTTGCTTGGTTTAGCTATTATGGGTATCTGTTCAGTAATCTTTATTCCATAAACCTCAAGACGGCTGATTTTCTTGGGATTATTGGTCAGGATACGTATGTTTCGAAGTCCCAAATCGCGGCAGATTTGAGCACCGATTCCATAATCGCGCTTGTCTGCCATAAAACCCAATTTCAGATTTGCGTCAATTGTATCCAAACCCTGCTCCTGAAGCTTGTATGCTCGCAGTTTATTCGTCAGGCCTATACCTCTGCCTTCCTGACGCAGATAAATCAAGGCACCCTGACCGGCTTGCTCTATCATTTTCATCGCGGTGATTAACTGATAACCACATTCGCACCGCTGCGAATGGAACAAATCACCGGTCATACATTCAGAATGAACCCGTACCAAAACCGGCTCTTCATGCTCGATCGGTACACCTTTTTCATCGACCTGACCGACACTGCCTTTACACAGCGCCAGATGCGGCTCGCTCGAAGTAATACTCTCATATCCGATCAGCTTAAATTCCCCGTAGTCGGTAGGTAAATTGACACATTCGAGCCGTTTTATTTGACTGTCACGCTGCAGGCGATATTCGATAAGCTTGGCGATCGAAGTGATTTTAAGACGATGTTTTTCACAAAATTCCAAAAGCTCCGGCACTCGCGACATCGAGCCGTCTTCGTTCATAACCTCACAAATCACTCCCGCAGGTTTCAAACAAGCCAAACGCATTAAGTCCGCCGTCCCTTCCGTCTGCCCTGCTCGTACCAATACTCCGCCGTCACGGGCCTGCAGCGGAAATATGTGACCAGGGCGAGCAAGATCTGCCGGTTTGGCGTCATCAGCGATAACCGTATGAATAGTATGTGCCCTGTCCGCCGCACTGATACCGGTGCTTATTCCGTCGGCGGCGTCCACGCTGACCGTAAAAGCCGTCCCATACCGGGCGGTATTATCGACCGCCTGAGGGTACAGACCAAGCGAACTGCATTTCTCCCGAGTCAGGGGCAGGCAGATAAGACCTCTGCCGAACTTGGCCATGAAGTTAATAATCTCCGGAGTTACTTTTTCGGCCGCACAGACAAGGTCGCCTTCGTTTTCCCGGTCCTCCGCATCTACAAGTACAATCATCCTGCCCTGACGAAGCTCTTCCAAAATTTCCTGTATTTCACTGAATGTTACAGCCATTATTCGATCTCGTGAAGAAATCCCGCTGAGCGGTCCCCCAACATATCTTATTTTATATTATATTTATTTAGAAGCGACTGCCTGTTCATGTTCCTCAATATACCGACTTCCATTACGAATGTAAATAAGAGTTGCTAAAATAGCAGTACCGGCGGCAGACCACCAGAGAAATCGTAAAAACCATATCCAGCCGGGTAATACGGCAGAGACTTCAGGAGCTATCAGTATTCCTGCGACCATTGATAATTGAAGTGCAGTAGCGAGCTTACCTGCGAACGCAGGCGCAATAAGGAAATGCGAGGTAATAAAATAAACGATAACAAAGCCGATTACCAATAACAAATCTTTACCGATTATTAATACTACTACCGTCGGCGGCAGTTGAAAGCCATGAACATGTCCTTTATTCGTAGCTAACAAAAGACACGCACTGGTAATCAGTAATTTGTCCGCCACCGGATCGAGAAATCCCCCGAGCCTGGTAATCTGGTTTCTTCTGCGCGCCATATAACCATCAATACCGTCGCTGATCGCCATAATCAGAAAGATAATAATTGAAGCATGCCTCATGGCATTTTGTGCCGCTCCACTAAGCGAAGTATCATTGATCTTAAGCATAAAGCTGACAAAAGGAACCACCAGTAATATTCGAACTATTGTAATTCGAGTAGCCCAGCTAAGTTTCATAAATTCGCTGTTCTCCGTTGGAATTCAGTCAATCAATTTCCCACCATTAATTATTTATTCATGTACTAACAGAAGTCTATCGCTTCAACTCACGGATAAATATAGTAAATCACCAAATAGGATATGGCAACAGAATATTATATAATGTAAAATGTTTATCAGGTTGAAGCTGTATATTATTTTTTGTTATTACAAAGTAAAAAATTATGACCAGAACCGGTAAACGTGCGGCATTTTATCACGACCTTTCAGTTATGCTCGAGGCCGGATTGCCTATTCTGAGGTCACTTGATACGGTGACGTCCGGATTAGAAGGATATTTTAAGAAAGTTTTTGCCGATGTCAGAAAATCCGTATCCGAGGGCGAAAGCATATCGGAAGCAATGGCCAAACACAAAAAAGCCTTTGGTAAATTAGACGTGCTGTTGGTTCATGCAGCAGGGAAATCCGGCAACCTGCCGGAATGTTTCAAATCACTTACAAGCTGGTACGAATTTAAAAATCGCTTACACAGAATTGTGATAAAGGGACTGGTACTGCCCATATTTGTTCTCAATATCGCAGCTTTTATTGTGCCCCTGCCACGTATGATTTTAGGAAAATTGACTTTCTTCGGATATTTCCTGGCCGTATTCAAAGTTTTAGCCAGCTTCTACATGTTCTTTTTCACAATATTTGTCATTTATAAACTTATGCGAAGCAATCGTGGACTAAACAAAATTCTGGATATTTTTTTACTACGGCTCCCCGTCTTAGGCAAGGCCCTGTTTCAACTTTCTATATGCAGGTATTGTCGGGCGTTCAATATGCTGTATAAAGCCGGTGTGCCCATCACTGAAAGCCTCACACAGTCAACAGAATTGACAGGGAACACAGTTGTGTCTGGATTATTTAAAGGCGGTGCCATAAACGCGGCGTCAGGAAATGCGGCATGGGAGGGTTTATCTAAACGATTACCTCCGGAATATATCAATCTTTGGCAGATTGGAGAGGAAACGGGTGAGCTCGAAAAAACAGTGGATAAAATAGCAGAAATTTCCGGTGATAACGCCTATCTCCTTTTGTCTTTGTGTGCCATATGGATCCCGATGATAATTTACGCTCTGATCTGTATTTGTATGATTATCATTATATTCAAAGGATACTCGAATATCTATTCAATGAGAGGTATATAAGAACACCCTGCTATATAGAATCACACCCAAATTTCTCAACAATTCCGGTCCCTGCAGGAACTATAGACAATTTAGATAGATTTACCTGCTTAATTTACTTGTTTTCATGTATCACATTGTTATAATGCGGCAGTTTTATCGAGGGAATTAAATGGCCGTACTAAATGTAAATATTGACCACGTTGCGACGGTAAGGCAGGCCCGGCTGACCGATGAGCCGGACCCCATCTGGGCCGCGGCGGAATGTGAGTTAGCCGGTGCGAACGGAATTACGGTCCACCTGAGGCAGGACAGACGCCATATTTGCGACCGGGATGTTCGACTGCTTAAAGAAACCGTCGTTTGTAAGCTGAATCTGGAAATGTGCATGGCCGAATCCATCGTTAAAATCGCCGAAAAGATACGACCTGACCAGGTTACGCTCGTTCCAGAAAGAAGACAGGAACTAACCACAGAAGGCGGACTGGATTGTGTAAAAAACAAAAAACGCCTTGCCGAAGTTGTAAGAAGAATGCACAAAAAAGGTATCCTGGTCAGCACTTTTATTCGACCGGATAAAGAGCAGATAACAGCTTCCGCCCGGACCGGCTGCGATGCCGTTGAACTGCACACGGGAAAATATGCAAATTCCAGGACACAAAGAACCATCAAAAAGGCTCTTGACGAACTTGCATTCGGCAGAGACCTTGCATTGGAAAACAAATTAGTGGTTCACGCCGGACACGGCTTGACGTATCGAAATATTGACGATGTGGCGAAAATTAAAGGACTGAGCGAATTTAACATTGGTCATAGTATTATAGCCCGTGCGGTTTTCGTGGGTATAAGGCAGGCCACAGCCGAAATGATAGAATTGATTAACAGGTATAGTTCACGGTAAATTTTTGCTGAGCTTCGACACGAAGTCGAATTCCAGCATCCCAGATTAGGAGATTGAAGATGTTTACAGGGGCAATGGTGGCATTGGTAACACCTTTTCAGGATGGTGAAATTGATTTCCAGACTCTCGAGGAATTGATTGATTTCCAATTAAATAATGGAATAGATGCAATCGTTCCGGTTGGAACAACCGGCGAATCTCCGACGTTAAGCCACGACGAACATAAACAACTCATCGAGCGGATAGTGGAAACCGTGGACGGACAGGTTCCCATTATCGCCGGGGCCGGATCAAACAGTACGGCCGAAGCAATCGAACTGACGGCTTTTGCCAAAAAAGTCGGAGCCGATGCGACTTTGCAGGTAACACCCTACTATAATAAACCAACCCAGGAAGGTTTTTATCAACATTTCAAAGCTATTGCAGAAGAGGTTGATTTGCCCATAGTTCTGTATAATATCCCCGGTCGATGTGGAGCGGGTATGACACCGGATACAATTGCGCGTTTGGCGGAGGTTGAAAATATCGTCGCAATCAAAGAAGCAACCGGCAGCCTCGACCAGGCCAGTGAAATTGCAGTCCAGTGTGACATTACTATTATATCAGGCGACGATTCACTTACGCTGCCGTTGGCATCGGTCGGCGGAAAAGGTGTTATCAGTGTAGCGGCCAATATTGTACCGGCAGATGTCAAAGCAATGACAGACTTAATCCTCGAAGGTGATTTCGCTTCCGCCCGACAATGGCACAACAAATTATTCACTCTGTGTAAAAACATGCTGACTCTGGCTACAAATCCCATCCCCATCAAGGCAGCGATGGCGATGCTGAATATGGCGCCGGAAGAATTGCGGCTGCCGATGACGCTCCTGGAAGAAAATAAAAAAGCCGTTCTGAGACAGACATTGAGAGATTACGGCTTATTGGAATAAAATCATCCGATCAATTGCGGTTTATATTTCTGAGATACAAAAACCGAAATGAATAGGTCCCCATTGTGCTAAACTTTGCAAAATGGGAACTCAATTACGGGGCAAGGAAAAAGTCTGTCTCGCAGGAAGGAACTTCCACTCCCTGGTATATATCGGTATCCTGTAAAGTGAATATGTCGTCATGAGCATCGCCCGTGCGACGTGTTTTGTGAAACTCGACACGCCCGTCACCAAATAAGACGTTCTGCCCGCGATTGTTGTGATTGCTACTGTTGACGGTTAATAATTCTTTGTCTAAATGTACTCTTAACGTGCTGTCAAAATTTGGAAGTTTTTCAAAAAGCGGACTCAAATCAGACATAACAACTTTTCGGCAGCGCAGCTTGCCGTTTCGTGATGTTCTACAGCTTATCTGGAAGCTATAAGTTACATAACGTCTGTCGGGGAAATCTTTATAGTTTCCTATTTCTGAGGATTCTATTTGAAGATTTCCACCGGCCTTATTACCGGGGCAAATGAAAATTTTCGGCTTTACGTAACTATAACGAACTAATAAATACATCCGGCGGGTATTTGATTGGTTCTCATTGCCCTGGTAGCCCACTTTCCACCATGGTGCTCCTGTTGCAATCGAAATGGAAGGTTGATAACCATCGTGGTCGGCAATATAGTTGTTCAGACCATCAAAGAAACTGCTCATCTGCAATCCACATTTATTCTGTATATGCTTCTGACGAGCAAAGCTCATCGTAGGTACTAAAATTCCGACAATAAGCATAATCGACGCCGCAACGGCCGCCATTTCTACCAGATTACTCCAGAAACCAATCCTAACCGGAACTTTTTTGGTTTGCTCAACCGCAAGCAGTTGCTCGAGTTGTTGCCGGCTTGAATCTGCATGCTCGTTCACAAGGGAGATTGTACGCTCGACCAAATCATCCGGACATCTCTGGAGTTCTATGTTTTCAAGTGGTTCGAGAGAGGATTTGATTTTGGAGTAAATTTCAGCAGCTTCGGTGTTATTGGATATTAATTCCTGAGCTTCTTCGGCATGTTCTTCTGAGGTTAAATCTAAACAGTAATCAAATAACAGCTTTTTCTGATCGTTGCTGAGAGGATTCATTTAGATTCTTTGCTCCCGTTCGATGCTTTCCAGTCTTTAGCAAAACGGCCAACTGCCGTATGTAACCTACTTTTCACCGTTCCTATAGGTATACTTAGAATCTCGGCCATTTGTTTGTAAGAAAATTTGTTAAAATACGCTAAAATCAATATTTCTCGGAGATTTTCCGGCATATTCATTATAATACGACCAACGCGCAATGCAGTTTCATTTTTCTCAATCTCCTCATGCGGCATACTTATTTCGGAGGCGGTAAGAGTATTGATAACTTCATCAAAGGACAAATCCTGCGCATCGGCGATTGTACCGATTGGAATTGCAGATGTTCGCTGCCATTTGCGAAGGGCATCCTTGGCTTTATTGGCTGCAATAGTAAATAACCAGGGCCGTAGTGGGCGGGTATTATCGAAACTGTCCCGGCTGGTAAACAATTGTAAAAATGTCTCCTGAAAAACGTCCTCAACAAGGTCCTGACGGTTCAAAAACTGCCTTAGAAACGAATACAAACCATCTTTATAGCGATTTACGATAAGACGAAATGCGGCCTCATCACCGGCGGTGTAACGAGCCATAAGCTGTGCATCGGTAAGTTTTTTCAATTCTGCTTTAGCCATTCAATTCTCGTAATAAAGTTATGAAAAATGGAAAAAGCGCTTTCAATTATAAGCAATATAGTAGGGAATTAAAGTATTAATTATAGATTATTTACCACGGTTTACATCGTTCGATAATTTCATCCACCTTACATCGGTGCGATTGGTATTTTCCTGCGGCTCGGTGATAAACTGTTTTTTTCTCCAAATCCACAATTTTCGGATTTCGTGTTTCCGGCCACTCGTCACGGCGAAGGCCGTTGCCGGAGCAGG
>CAYSKI010000025.1:38230-52405 GCA_964431695.1 uncultured Pirellulales bacterium
CTCGTCACGGCGAAGGCCGTTGCCGGAGCAGGGAAGGCCGTTAAATTGGCTTTGTTTTGCATTTTTTTGGTAATGACCAGTCCCCTCAAGCTGGCTTGAGGGCTAAATATGGAATCTTTGATTTTTGCACTTTGATTTATTTCAGCTACCCCCATTGGTACTTCATTATTAGTTATTCAATATTCGATATTCATAATTCTATTCGTTACGTATTATACCCCAAAAATCCCCTTAACGCAACGAAAAACCCCGTTTTTAAGCGAAAAATGTACATGACAAGCCACTCGTCTAGCGTGATGAGTATTGAGTATTGCGTATATCAAAAAGAAAAACGTCGTCATTCCGAGTGTAGCGAAGCGGAACCGAGGAATCCATTAAAAAATGTCTTTGCGAGGAGCTTGCCCCTCAGGGGCAGAGCGACGCGGCAATCATCCGTTGGTAATCCGGTAAGGTTAGACTTTGGTAACTTTAGCTTTAACCTTCAAGATTGAATTGACTAATCTTGCAAATTTGTCCTGCTCAAAATTCTCAAATATCCTGTAAAGCTCATTAAACAAAGGTGATTCCAAAGCTGCATCGAGCCCTTTCCTGCCCTCTGTTTGAATTGCTCTATAGTTCTGGATTCTCATAGGAAATCCCTTGTGAGGAATTATTTCCTGAATTTCTTCAAGATTATATTCCAACTTCTCGTATCCATGTAAGGCGATATAAAGAGCGACGAGGTTATCCTCAACTAACCAGTTTCGTTTCCGCATAATATCCCCCTTGGCTGGTCGGCGAAAAAATTCTATGTTTATTAACCACGCTTTCTCAATGGCCGCTACACGATGCTTAGCGATTAATTTTAAGTTGAGGCAAAGCCTTTTGCAAATCCCCCACCTGCTTGTCTGTTATATTTTTACATCCTCTAAGCCAAAGCTCTTTCAGATTTGTAAGGCTTTTTAGTGGCTCAAGGTTTGATACCTGAGTATCGTTAAGCCGAAGATCTTGCAGGTTTGTCAGGCCTTTTAGTGGCTCAAGGTTTGATACCTGAGTATCGTTAAGCCGAAGATCTTGCAGGTTTGTCAGGCCTTTTAGTGGCTCAAGGTTTGATGCCTGAGTACGGTCGAGCCAAAGCGTTTGCAGGTTTGTCAGGCTTGTTAGCGGCTCTAAGTTTAATACCTGAGTACCGTTAAGATAAAGCGATTGCAGGTTTGTCAGGCCTTTTAGGGGCTCAAGGTTTGATATCTTGGTACCGATAAGAGTAAGCTCTTGCAGGTTTATCAGGTCTTTTAGTGGTGCCAAATCGAATACCTGAGTAAGATCTAGCCAAAGCATTTGCAGGTTTGTCAGGCCTTTTAGTGGTTCAAGACTTGATACCTGAGTATCGTCAAGAACAAGCTCTAGCAAGTTTGTCAGGTCTTTTAGATATTCGAGTTTAGTTAATGATGTTTTGGATAAATCAAGATTTGTTACGGTTTGAAAATCTTCATTTGTAAGCTGTGATGGAGCTTTATCCAACTTACGGGCGATAGCTTCTCTAATTATCATTTCATCTTTTGAACTAACTACAGCCTTTTTCTCCATAGAAGGTTTGACCGGCTCGGAGATTTCTTCGGTTACTTCCGCAAGCTCAGGTGAGAAAGGAATCTGCATGAGGGCCCAAAGATCTTTGTCGGAGAGCAGCACTTCGTATTCTTCGTAAATTGAATCCTGATTGAGAAATTTCTTAAAATCACTAATGATGGAAGTGCCTTTACGTTCAGGTGATTCTTTATCTATTATCTTTGATGATTTTATTATTCTACTCATTTAATTGACCTATATCAGACAAGTTTTCATTTAGTAATGTAGTTTGGTAGCATTTCCTTTAACAAATCCGGCTCTTTTGATTTTTTTTCAAGAACAAACTTTGACCAGGCCTCTAAAAACTTTCTGCCCTGATCCATGTCAATCATGCCGGATACTCTTTCATAATAGGGTCTTTGGAGTATCTGTCGGATGAAAAAGTCCTGCAAACCCTGTTCAAATTTTGGCTTCTTTTTGCCTTTTTCTAATTTTATCTTTTGTATTCCAATTCCGCTCATTAAAGCGCTATTCAGGATACGTTTTACCTCTCGTGGATTGCGCCCTGCCATCTTCAGGACAAGACCTCTGAACAATCGCTGGTGGTCCTTATCAGGGAGATTCATTTTCCAATATGGGATCTCTTTTAATTGCTTATCAAAGAAATCGCTTATCTGCTCTTCACTCGGGGAAATTTCGATCTCAACCTGGAACATCTTTGACAGGTATTGCTTGGCCTTTGTTTCGGCTTTTTTTCGTTTATCTTTTTCTAAATCTGACTCGTTATCCTCCTTTTTCTTAATCAGGCCAAGCTTTTTGTAGTATTCTACGACAAGGGTTTCAACCACCTGTTTATCAACTCCGAGGACAAAGATAAGATTCGGAATGTTCAGATAAAGCTTCAAAGCCTCCAGTACCTGCAACGCAATATCCGGCATACAACGGTCAAGGTCATCAATGAAAATGACCATCCGCTCTTTTCCATATCTGCCGACCGTATCTTTCACCCAATCTCTCAGTGTTGTTTCGAATTCATTAAGATATGCCTTTTCCGGATGGGCCGCATGTTGATATTCCGAGAGGATTTCCTTGATGCTTGCTAAATCGACGTCGGCTCCCGCCTCTGCTTTAGTTGCACCTACATCAGCGGATATGCTCCCTTTTAATTTAATCGAGGCAAGGGCATGGATAAAACTTTTACCGAGGAAAAGGCCGAACTTTTTCGCTGCACTTATGACCGTTCTGGTGGATACGTTTTCCACGTCGATTGATTTAATTATAACTTCGGCGATAAGACCCCGGCGGACATCTTCTTTATTGTCATATTTCCAAGGATAGAACCAGATGGGGCGAACCTTTAAATATTCTTTATTAGGAACATTGCTGGGTTTTTGTTTATTCCATTCACCTAAAAGTGCGTGCAGCCATTTCATTGCGGAGGTCTTTCCCGTACCCCATCCGCCGGATATGAGGATTGCCGTTGGTGTTTTTGTGTCGGGATGGCGGAGGATATCATAAACCGGGCCGAGCTTGAAGCGGAAATTGAACGGATCGAGGTCAAAAAATTCTTTTGTCTGTTTGTCGGTAAGAGGATGGTCTGTTAGCACGGTCAGTTCGGGCTTGCGCCTTGCGAACGTCTCAAATTCGTTTTTTCTTACCTTTGCCATGTGAACGGCAATCCTATAAAAGAGTATCTCTAAGTGGTGCGGAGTAAATGTTAATTTAGCATTCAGGTTAGTATAAATCAAGGAGAAAATCGAATTGACGGTTTTCTGATTTTATTTGTTTTTGCGATGGAATCCAAAAGGTCTTCGGGGCTTGGTTTCTTCGGAGATCATATACTTTAGAACATTAAAAACCTGCTGGAACTGCTCATCGTATTTACGCTCCAACGATTCGATTTTACGTCGCAAAAGAGCGTTTGCTCCGCAGAACACTGGAGAGCATTGCCACGCCCTGCTCGGTAAATGCGTATGGATTGTATCCGCCTAACGACTTTCTTGAAGGTATCACATTTTGTGATAGCAAAATATCCACTTCCTTATCGGTAAGCTGAAACATAAAATCCGGAGGAAAACGGTCTTTGTTGCGTTTAACCTGCTGCCTCAATGCGATCGGCTTTATGCCGTACAGAGAAGCCAGATCCTTATCAAGCATAATCTTCTGGTTACGAATCAGATAGATACATTGCTCGATTCTTTCGATTGGTATTACTAAAGCAGTCTCTTTTGACATTTAATCCTCAATTAAGACCGGCAATTTCACCGCCATTGTTTCATGTCCTTTTATCTCTTTGTTGGTGCGGAGCTTGAATGGTAAAAATAACACTTCAAATAAAGAAAATCAAGCATTTTAAAAGGCAAAATAATTCCGCTAAATTGCGAAGCACATTACGGAAAAAATATTTAAAAAACGGATGGAATCCCGTGGGTGAAACGGCAAATGGTTCGGAGGAAATCTGTTGGAATGATTAATAGAATATGTTGACGGTGGGGAATGTACAAGTACAATCTCTATCATATATTAAGACAGTATTATGCGCCTGGAATATGTACTTATGGGCAAAACCGGCAAAAATGAAGGGATTCTTAAAAAACAGCTTGCCATGCGGCGGGTCTTACTTGCTTTATTGCCGTGTATTGCAGGAGCGGTCTATTTTTTCGGCTGGCGGAGTCTTTTTATTGTAGTTTTCTCGGCAGTTGCCGGTTTTATTGTCGAATTGGTTTTCACCCGGCTTCGGGGAGAATCTGTCAGCGAAGCAGTATTCGTTACAACAACTTTATTCGCTCTTGTAATGCCTCCGACAATCCCCTTGCACGTACTGACAATAGGAATAATCTTCGCCGTCATGTTCACAAAAGAGGTTTTCGGTGGATTCGGGCGTAATATTTTTAATCCCGCATTAGCCGGTAGATGTTTTGTGTATATCTGTTTTCCGGTTGCCCTGACCGCTACGTGGTCACCGGCAGCAAGTGGGACATGGGGCGCTATTGGTCGCTGGACGACAGCCCCGAATGCAGATGCGGTTACAAGCGCTACTCCCATGGCTCATTTGAAGGTGAAAAATATCATACTCAGTGGCGAAGAAAATGCCGTAATGAGTATTCCCTTCGTTATCGATAAAAATCAGGTTGTTAATATAAAAAAATCTACTCTTCTGAAAAATCTTTTTTGGGGGCGTATCAGTGGAACAATGGGCGTCACCAGCGCATTTTTGATTTTAATCGGCGGTATTTATCTGTTCGTTACAAAGACAGCAAGCAGAACTATCATCCTATCGGTTATTATAGCTTATGCCGTTCTCAATCAATTGTTGTATTGGGCCGGTGTGGAACCGGTTCCGGGAGCTTTGCCTGCCATGCTCGGCGGAGGTTTTTTATTCGGTGCCTTTTTTATGGCCACCGATCCTATCAGCTCACCCAGAACAGAACCGGCTAAAGTTATTTACGGAATTATCATTGCACTATGCACAACGGTCATAAGAAACTTCTCCATATTCAACGGCGGGCTGATGTTCTCCATTCTAATTGGAAACATGTTCGCCCCGATATTGGATTATGCGGTGCATTCAATTAAACCCGGCTCCGCCGAGGCGACGCCCGGCAAGCAAAGCGTGGTAAACAAATGATACGAAAAAAAACATGGTTTCCTGTAGTTTATATGTTTTGCCTTACTGCTTTTTTCAGCACGATAGTTATCGGCTTTACTCAGGTAACCGGCGGAAGAGTCGAGGCGAATGAGAAACTCGCTTTTGAGAAGGCCGTATTGGCCGCACTGCCGGGATTATACGAGGAAAATTTAAGCCGGATGGAATTACACAAAAGATTTACGGAATCTGTTAATCCTCCGGATGATTCTTCCGGTGCCGCATATACATTTCGACAAAACGGGCAAATCATCGCCTACGCCCTGCCTATTTCCGGCCGGGGATTCTGGGCCCCGATAAAGGGCGTCATCGGAATCAAGGCGGACAAAAAAACAATTACCGGCATAGCTTTCTATCAACAAAACGAAACACCGGGACTCGGAGCGGAAATTGCCAAAGCTGCATTCACAGAACAATTCCGTAACAAAATAATTGCGATTGACGGCCGGCCGATAAATATCAAACGTCCCGGTGCTGCTTTGGGCGAAAGTGACGTCCATGCCGTCACTGGTGCGACGCAAACGAGCACGCGACTGGAAAACATAATCAACACCGGATTGAAAGAATGGTTATCCGGAAGAGTCGAACAAGGTAACGAAGAATGACAAAGAATGCTCCCCGATCCCAAAATAAAGGTATCATAACAGAAGGCCTTTGGCACAATAATCCCGTGTTCAAACAGGTATTGGGGATTTGCAGTACATTAGCGGTCACAAATCTTGTGCTCAATACCCTTGTTATGTGCGTCGCCCTGATATTCACTCTGTCACTTAGTTCTTTTACAGTCTCCATCCTCAGAGAATTTACCCCGCGTAATATCAGGATGATGATAGAGACCTTGATTATCGCTTTCTATGTAATAATTGTGGACGTGATGCTAAAGGCCTACTGGCCGGAAATGAGCAGCAATCTCGGGCCTTATGTCGGGCTTATCATAACGAATTGCATTGTAATGGGCAGATGCGAGGCCTACGGCAATTCCAATCCGCCGGCCGGAGCATTTATGGATGGCTTTTTCAATGCGGTCGGTTACACTTTCATACTTTTAATTATCGCCACTTTTCGGGAGATTCTCGGAATGGGCACTTTTCTGGGATTTTCCGTGCCTTATTTCAGCGGGCCGCACTGGGACAAATGGATTATCATGGTTATGCCGCCGGGGGCCTTTTTCATGCTGGCTATTGTGATATGGATATTCAGATCGATTCAGGCTGTTAAGGAGGACAGGAAAAAATGAACGGCGCATCGCAGTTTTCTCACGCTTTTATTGTTTTTATTTCAGCTATATTCACACAGAATATCCTGTTAAGCTACTTTTTGGGATTGTGTCCCTTCATCGGTGTCTCACGCGAAGTTAAGACATCGTTCGGCCTGGGGCTGGCGGTTATTTTTGTAATGACTTCGACCTGCCTATTAAACTGGCTGGCGTATTATTATGTGATCGAGCCTTTGGGCCTGCATTTCTTTCGCTTTATCCTTTTTATTATTATCATCGCGGCATTCGTTCAGTTTGTCGAAATGGTCATTGATCGGTTTTCGCCGTCCCTTTATCAGAGGCTTGGCGTTTTTCTGCCTTTGATTACCGTCAATTGTGCCATACTCGGAGCTTCACTGTTCATGGTGATTCGGGAATATAGTTTCATTGTAACTATCGGCTACGGTCTCGGTAGTGGTATCGGCTGGTTTCTGGCTATCATCGCAATGGCCGGCATCCGGCAAAAACTTACCAACGACCGGATTCCCAAGGGCCTGCAGGGACCGGGCATTACTTTGATTATTGCAGGTTTAATGGCACTGGCATTTATAGGATTTACCGGCGTTCTATCGGGAAATTGATTCCGGTATTCATTTGAGTTTAGAATGATTCTTACAATCTTTACAGCAGTTATAGTCGTCAGCATGATAGGGGCCGCTTTGGCCGGTGTTCTCGTAATTTCCGAGCACTACCTGAACGATTACGGTCAGTGTCGTGTTACAATTAACGATGAGCGGGAGCTGGAGGTCGAAGGAGGCAGGGATTTACTTTCACTTCTAACTGCGGAGAAAATATTTATTCCAAGCGCATGCGGCGGTAGAAGCACCTGCGGATTATGCAAGCTAAAGGTTCTCGAAGGTGCCGGTCCTTTACTGCCGACCGAAGAGCCTTTTCTCGATGAAACAGAAAGGAAATCGAATGTACGGCTTTCCTGCCAGGTCAAAGTGCGGCGGGATTTGAAAATCGAGATTCCGAAAGAGCTTTTTGCCATCAGGGAATATACCTGCAAATGCACGGAGATTACCGACCTCACTCAAGACATAAAACAATTTCGATTCGAGCTTATCGAGCCGAAGACGATGGATTACGTCCCCGGCCAGTATGTTCAGTTGAGAGCACCGGCTTATAAAAAAAGCAGCGAGGAAGTCTATCGGGCTTATTCGATTGCCTCCGATCCGTCACAAAAAGACATCATCGATCTTATCATCCGACTTGTCCCTGGAGGAATTTGTACGACATATTGTTTCGAATACCTCAAAATTGGTGACGAAGTAAAAATGAATGGGCCGTACGGCGAGTTCAGGCTCTCCGAGACAAACGCCCCGATAGTTTTTATCGCCGGCGGCTCGGGTATGGCACCAATCAAGTGTATAATACACCACATGATAAATACCCAAAACAAAAGAAAGGCCACCTACTACTTTGGCGCAAACCAGTCGCGGGACTTGTTTCTCCTCGATTTGATGAAAGAATTCGAAAAGAAGTTGCCGGATTTTCATTTTGTGCCGGTATTGTCCGAGCCGGATAACGGCGGTAATTCCAAATACGAGAAGGGACTTGTCACAGATGCGGTCCGGAGAGGGCTAAAGAATGCTTCGGAGTCCGAAGCCTATCTTTGCGGCAGCCCGGGTATGATCGAGGCGGCTATAAAAGTTATTCGTGATCTTGGAATGGACGAGGAAAAAATATTTTATGATAAATTCGAATGATAAAAACAGGGGATGAAAATGAAAGAATCGCCCCAGAATAAAAAGCTCGAAGCGGTGTTGCGGTCATCGAAGCTGGTTGCCGGTGGATTCATGGGCGTCGATACTCGCAGCGTTTCTGAAATTATCGATTCGGATAAAAATGAACTATCAAAGTTTAATATAACATGCGAACAGATAGCCAGCCGAATGCAACAAATTACTAATACGGCCAAAACCGGCCTGGGAACATGGGAAAAGATAGAAGATAATCTGGAAGCTAAAACAGATGAGGCCAGAGGCTTTTTGCCGTGTCCCTGGCCGCACGCCGGAAGATTCGTTAAAAGAGTCACAATAGTCAGGCGAATAAATACTTCCGAAACAATCCGGTGGTCGGATTTAAATATTCACCTAATCGGCGAACATTGTTTTTTCCAGGGAAAAGGCTCAACTTTTAGAATCGAGCCGAAGAAACTAATCGAGATGATATTTTAATCCCCTGTTCGGATTAACATTTCATTCGAATACTCTTTCTCATTTTTGCGAGGCCTCGATTTTGCTACCGAGCTCGCTCAGTGAAAAGCCGTTCGAAATGACCAGATGGCTTTTGTCCGTCAAAATAAGCCAGGGAAGCGAGCGAATGCCCCAGGCGAAGCGTGCTGTTTCCTCGTCGCCTTGTATCATTCCTATAGGAAATGGAATGTTGTTCTCCTTCATCCACTCGTCCAAAGTGCTTTTGTCGATTATTGAAGCCTGTATGGCAACAACAACTACATCTTTCGCCGCAAGTTCTTGTGCCCTTTTGCTCAGTTGCATGATGCAATTACGTGACGGCCGCTGTTGCATATCGAAGAAGCATATTAATATCGATACATTCTTTGCTTTGATCACTTTTAAATCGATACCTAATTCCTTGATATCCGGCAAATTCTTTCCGAGAATTGGATCTTGTTTCGCTGAACTCGAACGTTCTGATACATCCAGTGGTTCGAGAATTACCATCGCATCCGTAGCTCCACCATGACTTTCCAACCGCGCATACATGCGTGGCTTCGTTAGAGTACTTACATATAATTCCAACGGACCTTCACACACACCCTGGATGAGGAATCTACCTTCTTTATCCGGTCTTATATTTCTTATTTTGGGCTGTCCTTTTCCTTCAACACGTATGGTAGCATTAACAACCGGCTGATCATTAGCATCGATGACTTTACCGGATACGGAGAGATTTGCCGGATTCAATTTGAGTATGCCAACATCCTGTGGCTCTCCGGTTGCCGTATGTTCCGGTACAACAACGTTACTTCTGCCATATCCATCTGCCCCCGCATAAACCTGCAATTCGTGCCACTGAGGCAGTGAATTAACAGCAAACCGGCCTTTCGTGTCCGCCTTGACGGTATCGCCGACTATACTGGACCATCTTCCAAGTCGAACCACAGCAAACACCTCTGCATTAGGTATAGGCTTTCCACTATTATTAGTAACCTGACCGGTGAGAACTATACCCGGTTTCAATGTTACTTCTATGTCATCACCTGATTCATCGATTATAATAGTCGCTGTTAGGTTACGCTTGATGTGCCATGCCATTAGATACGGTTCTTGCTCAGTGTGGACCATCGAGCGCCTCCATCGCGCCTCAAATCCGCCTCGAGAATCCGATGTCACACGATTGCCGGCCGAAAACACCTGTAGGACTGCACCTTCAACCACTCTGCCCGCCTGGTTCCGTACCACGCCGGCCACTTTCAGTTCGGCATCCACTGTTGATTTAGAGACTGAACGGGTAACTCTCTGTGATTCCGTGGCAACACAAGCAGAAACAAATAAAGTAATAACAGGAATCATTACGAATCTGTAATTTCTAAGCCATAATATATTATTTTTTAACATAACAATTTCTTCCTATTTACTGGCCTTCTTGATCTTAGTATCTAACTCATTTATCATAAAACCTTCGGCTCGGACAACATGTTCTTTATCTGTTAAAATCAGCCAGGGCAGAGATTTTACTCCCCAGGTGAAACGTGTTTTTTCTTCATTGGATCTAATCATTCCAACCGGAAAGGAAATATCATTTTCCTTAATCCACTCTTCTAACAAGCTTTTGTCAATCTTCAAAGCCTGAATGGCGACAACAACTACATCTTTCGCCGCAAGTTCCTGCACCATCTTGGTTAGTTGCATTAAGCAATTCCTCGACGGCCGCTGCTCCATATCGAAAAAGCAGACAAGTACCATTTTATCGGTGATATCATCCGGCGGTAATTCAATGCCGAGACCTTTCAAGTCCGGCAAAGATTTACCCACAAGCGATGGCGGTTGTTTCGGCACATAGCGAGTTGTTGGACTTTCACTTATTACAATCTTGACATCGGAAGCCCCGCCCTCCGTTTCGATACGGCTGTATAATCTTGTTCTACCCGATGAATTTGCACTGATTCGTATCCTTCCTTCGCACGCTTTGAGCTCGAATCTACCTTCGGCATCCGTTTGTGTATTTTGGTTCGGTTGGTTATCACCATAGCTGACAATTCTGACATTAGATACCGGCCGGTCATTTACATCCACTACCACACCGGTAACTGTAAGATTCGCCACTGGTAACTTTATTGTCCCCACATCAAGACGATTATCCACTGCTTTGTAAATATCAATTTCCATATTTTTAACACCGTATCCTTCCGCCCTTCCATAGATACGATATCTTTGTTCGGTTGGTATCGCTTTGATTTCGAAATTACCCTCTGCATTGGTTTTTGACGAATCACGTACTATCGGAGCGCCAATATTTAAGGCATATAGATATACACGTATTTCTGCTCCTTCAATCGCATGATTATTGGGATCAACAGCTTGTCCGGTAATTATCACGCCCGGTTGCAATTTTATATCAAGGCTCTTCGTTTCTTGGTCTATTTCCATAGCCGCAGCCAAGTTCTTTTCCTTATCCCGAACGATGAGATAGAAGCTGCCGCTCTGACTACCTGGTAACCTTTCCGGGTCCCAGGAGATTTCAAATTTCCCTTCGGCAGTTGACTTCACATCCTGTAATCCCATCGGCCAAATGCTCAGTTTGACATCTTTTAACGGGTTTCTTTGTTCATCCCGAACAATACCTGTGATCCTTGGTTGATCGGGTAACTTCTCTGCCTGTACATTTATGTTTGTCGTCTTGCCCGATTCCACATCAACAAGGGTATGAGCGAATCCACCGTTTCGGAGAAGATATTGGCCGGTTTGAAGTCCCCCGATATTGAATGTACCATCGTCGTTTGTGGTATGAACAAAACGGTAGTAAAACAGGCCTGAAGAAGTGGCTACAACGGCAAACCTGGTTCCTGCAATTCCCTTGCCCGTATCCGGATCGGTAATCCTGCCTTTGATTCGCGCTTCGGCGGGCAGGATGACCTTGATATCAGTTTGTTCTGCCTTGAAAGCCGGTTCCGATATTTCTGATTGATACGTGTATATTATGGCCTTGCCCGGCGCGGTTACAAGTAGATCAACGCCAACTTCTGTCGTTATGTTGTTGAAGTGAAATTTCCCCTGAGTATCGGTTTGCGCGCCGAGTTCCTGCAAAGGTGCAATTCCAGGCAACCATTCTCTCTCTTCTTTACCAACGAGAGTTTTAACTGTTCGGTATAGACTGGCACGGACATCTGCACCGACAATGGGTTTTCCAGCTTCATCTACAATTATACCGGCAAGCCCTTTAGACTCACCGAGTTGGATATTTGACTCCGCATCTTCGCGCATGTTCCAGATTGTCCACCCCAGAGCTAATCCTTCTTTTATGGCAACAATTTTACAATCATGAAAGGTGCTTCTTTCGGGTTTAGGTTCTGATTTGAAAAGAAATGCTCCATTCTCTGTTGTTGTCACTTCGTCGGCCTTACGTAACATGAAGTTACCTGCTATTCCATCAAATTGCATTTCATAAGCAGCGACTTTCGCTCCGGCGACCGGCCGGCCTTGTTCATCTATAACTTTGCCGGTGCAGGTGACTTTTTTTGATTGTTGGGCTGTTGAATGGTTTGTTAAAACAAAAAGAAGGCAAAGGTAAAATAACAATATCTGTTTTTTACGCATAAAAATATCTCTCTATTTCCCCCCAAAGCCAAAAAAAATGTTCGGTTTATGTGCTTAAAGTATTTTTGTTATCTTTAAGATTGCAATTCCTGCCGCAGCGGCGGATATCCCAATGACGACCGAAACGACTGTCCAATTCCCGTCCTTGTCTTCTGCAGGAACTTCAATCTCTCCGACCGCAGCCGCGGCTGTAGCCTCAACCGGTTCCATTTCCGAGACAGGCTCGTCTTCCGCAGTAACCGATGCCTCTTCGGCAGGTTCCTTTTCCACCACAGGTTTTGCAGCAACAGTTTTAGATTCCGCCGGCTCACTTGTTTTGGTGTCAATCGTATTTCCATCAGCAGAAGCACTCATTTTACTCGCGATAGTTATTGTATAGGGTTTACCTTCAATCTTGAACGGTCCGGCGATTTCAATACTCGCTGTCAATTTACCGGATATGTTTTTAGGCTCTCGCCACGAGAGCGAACAGGTGCCGCCTCACCCATACGAGAAACTATAGGACCGATCGTATTTACCATCTTCACTTTTAATATGCAGCTTGGGTGCCTGTGGTCGAGACCCGTTAAGCAACAATGAAATTCTCTCGTTAAGCCTGCCTTCCAGGGTCTGTCTGAAAGAATATGTTCCCTTATTTACCTGGGCCGTTAAGTTGGAAACAATCGGCTCACCTAACGATAGTTGCTCGGTATCCTGGCCTTCTTTGATATCGAAATCGCCCTTGTCGCTATAATTGTTACCCTGGAGCTTCCATTGCCTGCCTTTATCGTCCTTGCGGCTGATAGCCCAGAAATTAATACGATACTTACCAACCGGCAACTTACCGCTTCCGTTTTCGGGTGTGATGTTAAACAAACCGTTCTCGCCGCCGACGGAAAATTCTGTAATTGAATCGGGCAGCCGAATATTTCCATACTTTATATTCTCAGCCTTTGTAAGTTTGATAGAAGCCCCATCCCGGGCAATCTCCGGCTCGTACAATACTCCGCCAACTTCGATATAATTACCGACATAACGAGTATCCCGGTCGCCCTTCTTGCCGATTCTAATCCTGTCACACTTGCTGGCTTCCAAAGATTTGTCGTTAAATACACCGTTGACATTGCAGTCGATAAGGACACAATATTTTGTCTGCCCCCCTACCGTGATTTGGCCTTCATACCAGCAGCCGGGATAGACATACATCCGTTTATCACGACCTTCGTAGTCAAGGAACCTGAAATCCAGATGGTATGTGACCGGTCCATCTTCTCTTTTAAAGACCACTTTTACGGGGCCGAAACATGTATAATACCGCTCGGTTTGATAAGGCTTCACAACAGTTTCATCATTGAGGTTCCCGTCTCCATTCGAGTCGATGTACAACAGGTCCCAATGACCTTTTGGATTCGTTCGGTCTAAAGCTATCCATAACTTGCCGCCCTCAACCATTGGTGACGACCACTGGAAAAAAAATGGATCGTCATTTTTAAAGTCCGGTAGCTCGACTCCTTCCGGTTTATCAGTGGATGGTCGTAATGTTGAGCTGCCCATATCGCCAACTGTTCTATATGCCTGGCGCTCCGAGTGATATTGCAGCCACTGTTCATCCTGTGCTGCTGCCCCTGCTATCAGGAAAGCCAGACTTATTCCCACTATGAGCCGGAAAAATTTTCTATTTTCCATTTCTCGGCCTCCAAATTGGGTAAAGCTATCAATTTAGACAGAAAGCGGCTTTTTAATCTTACCACTAATATTTAAGACGGGTACATCAGACAAATGTTACAGTTTTTTTGAACTTTTGTAAACATTTCTCTTATTATCTTTTATCATACTTGCATTTCGCTACCCCAGTAACCATTAGTATCCTTTGATAAAGCTGTTTTGTGTAAAGCAGGCAAGAAGATCCGACATGGAAAATCCCTAAGGCGAGAAAATTCCAGTTTCGAAAGTCTTCCTGTTAGATA
>CAYSKI010000026.1:0-20843 GCA_964431695.1 uncultured Pirellulales bacterium
CAACGGCCTTTTAAGCCGTAGGTCTTGGGTTCGAGTCCCAACACTCTCATTTCTGCGGGTTCTGCAGCACTTCCGCCGCATTATTCATTACAGGTACTCATTCAAACATTGAGATAAAATCGATATGCATTTGCGTTACCTGTTATGAAGTTGCTGCCTTTCATATATAGAAAGACGTGAAAAATGCTGATTCAGAGAAAAAAAATGAGACATGCGGCCAAAAGAAGTTAGGAGCTTAAGTAAAATGAGAACGCTAAGACATATACGGAAATGGTTTCAGAAGCTGCTCGGCTCAGGACCTGGAATTTCCGCCGGTATTGATTCATATAAATGGGAAAGCAAAATCGAGATTTTAGGCCATTTCGCAGGCGGGCATTAATGATCCGGTTCTCATCATAGCCACCAGATCGAAATGCGAAGAAGAGATATTTTATTGAATCTATCCTCCACAACCACCATTTCCTCCTCCGCCGCCATCCGAATGGTCACATTCCGCACGATTCAGTGCGTTTAATGAATATGTTCCTCCTAAAGGGCATCCCGGAGCTCCGTCAGGAAAATAATTTAGATTTTCAGTAATTTGCGTTATTTCCGAAGGATATGCACCGGTCTTAACAAAATACACTTCAATCTGGGAATTGATTATATCCAGATTGGTCTGGCACGCATTCTCTTTGGCATTTTGAGAAGTCTGAGTTAATCTGGGTATAGCGATAAAAGCCAGGGCGCCGAGAATCAGTACAACAAGCAATAATTCTACAAGCGTCACTCCTTGTTTTTGGGACATTTTTCAGATTCTTTCATTAAACTTTTCGAGGTTCCTGCAAGTACGATATAAGCTTATTGCGGTTAGATAAAACCAAAAAAAACAAGCCTATAAACAACATAGCTAAACTCATCGTATGTCCACTATTCCATCCTGAAACGGCATTGTTTCCGTCATAGTTTGGCCTAAACCATTGCAGGACAAACCGAAATGCGCCATAGAAGGTAAAGTAAAGCCATAGTAATTGACCTTTGAGTTTGTTTCGTGTCAATATCCAGAGACATACGCCGCTTATAAGGAGACAACCGACTGTCGCAACAAGCTGGATCGGAAATACCGGCAGGGAATGTGCATCGGATGATTCGATCAAATTCAGGTTGAGATGGTGTATAAAACACGGCGTCCCGACAATCTCTCCGTTACTATCTGTATATTTTGGAAAGCGTACCGACAGGATCGAGTTCGAGATGGGTCCATAGCAACAACCATGACAAAAACAGCCGATTCTCTGGATTCCCTGTGCAACTGGTATTGCGCATGCTGATATGTCAAGCGCATCTTCTGTGGGCAATCGTAAGATTCGTGCGAGTATTATCATGACGAAAAGAGCTCCGATGATTCCACCGAAGGAAATCTGTCCACCTTCCCGCAAGTCGAAAAAATCTGAAAATGTTCCCTGCAGGCAAAACGCATTTATTCGGCCAAAGGCAAATGCGAATATAATCATAGTCAGACACAGAATGCATACTTTCCATAAGTTCTGTGAGCGGCGATGCGCCAGGTAAAGACCTAAAGAGCCTGCCATGAACATGCCAAGGGCATAGAAAAACCAGTATGCGTAGATAGGACGGCCATGGAACTCAAACAAAACCCGGCACATATTTCAAGGTCTTTCTCGCAATTGCAGGTGTTCTCGGATTATCTGTGGTTTGCTTGCCCTGTGATGCTCTAAAGTCTCAGACGGCAAACACACAGAAATCCAAAACTTTATTAGCCGAACTTCCCGGCGAAACGGTTTAGCAATTATATTAAGGTTTCTGATTTTATTAAAATACCATATCGATATAATATTGACAAGGCCGAGTTTGTTAACCCATTTTCGGAGGAAATTAAAAACAGCGAATGAGTAGGTTCTCTATGATTCGCCAGTCAGCGATTAGTGCTTAAAGATTGCATATGAGATATCTCATTAATTTCCAATTACAATTTTTGCTGTGATTTTGATAACCGTCGGGAAAAATTCCTCTCGTGGCATGTACGTATATGGAGTATCATATCAAAAAAATATCCGCCGGTTTGGACAGAGATCTCCGGTAGAAGATTGATCATAAAAGGGAAGCTAATCGAGATGAAAAAATATTTTAAGAAAGTCCTTGGAATAATTCTGATTATCCTGGGTTTTCTTGCTTTGATAACTCCCTGTTCTCCCGGGTCATGGCTTATCCTGGTAGGTTTGGAATTTTTGGGCCTGGGATTCCTGCTGGAAGACAGGCTGCCTGCTTTTCTTAAGGTTCGTCATAAAGGCAAGTTTAAGAATCTGTTCAAGAGAACCGGTAGTAAATCCTCAAATGAAAATAACCGGCAGAAATGAAAAAAATCACTGTTAATATGTATGCACAGGGTAAGGGACAATTAACGTAGTGAGCTCTCTATTCTACAATCTTGGCAAAAAGGCGGGGCCGACTATTCGTAAAGCTAAATGGATATGGCAGTCGGTGACCGGCGGCGAAGCTGATGCAATTCGGGTGGAAAACCAGGTCGGCCGTGACCTGGCAAGAGAAATCAGAAAACAGTTGGAGCCTGACAACAAGCAGAAGATCGCACAGATTTTAAATGAAATAGGTCCAAATCTTTCCAAATGTGTGGCCAAAAAGCTGCGTACGTTCAATTTCGAGGTGATCAAAAGTGACGAACCGAATGCTTTCGCCCTGCCGGGCGGGTTTATTTTTGTGACTCGCTCGCTGGTGGAACTTTGTGAACGGGACCGGGACGAATTGGCATTTATACTTGGTCACGAGATGGCTCATGTAATTCGGGGACATGCAATAAAACGTATAGTAAGTACCTCTGCCGTTAACGTCGCTTCCCGTGCTGTTCCGATCCGGGGGCAGCTTTCGGCCTGGCTGCGAAAAGTGGGTATTCAATTTCTTGAAAGTGCTTATTCCCAGGAGCTGGAATTTCAGGCTGATAAACTCGGAATTCGTTTAGCTGATGCCGCCGGATACAATCCTAATGCTTCTATAAAGTTACTCGGACGGTTGAACAAGCTGAGTCTCTCTGAAAGTAAGTTCGTTGCCGGTAATTATTTTTCCTCACATCCGGCCTTTGAAATGCGTATCAGCAATATTAACCGATTCCTGCAAAAGACGAGAAAAAATTTATGAGACGGTGACGCTTTCAGCGGCCGGGTTGGCGATAATTTCCGCCGTGAAGCCTTGATTAAGCTGCTTTTGTGAATTTAGTAAATCTGTCGGCGTGAGCTGCTCCGCTTCATCTAATTGACTACGGACTTTCTCGACCCATGAGATAAGAGCGTTGACTACATCAGGATCGAAATCGTATCCGGATGAATTAATAATAATTTTGATGGCTTCGTCAAGAGACAGCGATTGATGATAAGACCGCTCCGAGGTCAGAGCATCGAGAGCATCGGCCACTGTTAATATTCTCGCGCCAATCGGTATCGAACCCTGTGACAGGCCGTCCGGATATCCCTGGCCGCTCCACTTCTCGTGATGGTATCTGACTATAGCTACCTCTTGTTCCAAAAAGCTCATCTTTTCCAGGATGCGAACGGCTATGAGCGGGTGCTGCTCGATAATACTGCGCTCGTGCATTGTCAGCCTGTTCGGTTTGGAAAGAATCGCATCGGGCACTCCAATTTTCCCGATATCATGTATCATGGCGGCCCGACGGATTATTTCCATTTGTTTGGGAGGGATATTCATAGTCCGGGCAATGCCCATGGCGTAGTGCATGACGTTTTCGGAATGTTTCCCGGCATACGGGTCCTTGGCTTCGAGGGCCTGAACCAATCCCCAGATGCTTTGAATAAACATTTTCTCCGCCTGCTCCGAGAGACCGGCAATGCGTCTTTTGAGTCTTTTTATTTTTTCGATCTCTATGTCACCGGCATTCTGAGCCTTCGACATGGATTTGTCCCAGAGCTTAACACAGTTTCGACCGGCATTTTTGGCTGCGTACAGCGCCAGATCGGCCCTGCGAATTATCTCGCTGGAAGCATCTTTGTTATCCGGAATGCTTTGTGCTATACCACAACTGATTGTCATGGAGATATTTTCGGCCACAGTTATCTTCTCGACTTCCGTTCGAATCCTCTCCAAAAGCGTAACGGCGTCATCGGCTTTGGTCTCCGGCATGAGTATGACAAATTCATCGCCGCCATATCGCCCCAGCACGTCCGGCGTTCTTTTCTGGTTCTTCATACATGCGGCAAGTGCCTGCAGGGCATTGTCTCCGGTGGCATGTCCCAGCACATCGTTGATTGTCTTGAAATTGTCAAGGTCTATGATTGAGACCGAGAAAGGACGTTTGTATCGTTTTGCACGGGCGGCCTCGGCCTGGAGCCTGTCCTCGAGAAGTTTTCTTGAGCCGACACCTGTCAGCGCATCTGTAAGAGAGGTGAGCCTTGCATGTTGATACAGACTGGCGTTGGTTAGATGAGATGTCAGGATGTCTTTTGTCAGCTTGGCCTTGTAACCGGTTAGCTCTCTGCTGACGGTGCTCCAGTTTTTTAATCCGCACATACACAAATAGCCCGATAAATGATTACTCGTATCGGACAGGGCATACTTGGGATCCATAAAAGTCCCGTTGGCCGTCTTGCCTAACAGAATCGGTGCGGCCGGCGAGCTTTGATGTTTGGTTTTGTGATCGGCGATCGTCAGGGGGATAACCAATCGAGGGCCTTGCGCACCCAGCTCACGGCAGACATCAGGAATGCTGTCGTAGGTGAATTGTTCCTCATCATGCTCACCATCCGTGGTTTTGCATTCCGATTGTTGCCCGGTTGCGGGGGACAAGGACAAAACATAAGCAGAAGGGATTTGACATTTAAGACTGCTTTCGGGACACGGACAATTATTATAGCTTAGAAGTTCGGCTTTTTCCGTATCGGAGCCTTTCTTGAACAAACAAAGTACGCACTTACTGGCCTGAAACAGCTTCGGTACTTCTTTGGTGACTATATTGGCCGCTTCCTTAAGATCGATGCTTTTAAGGCATTTTGATAACATTGCCACTTCTTTGGCCGCCGCACGGTCCTCGAGCAACTGCTGCTGCATCAGGTCTCGAACGGATAATATTCCCAATATCTGGTCGTTTTCAACGATGGGTAAATGACGAATCTTGTTATTGGTCATAATCTCACGGGCTTTACTTGCCGGAGTGCCGGGGGGGCATGAAACTACACGTGCCGTCATAATCTCGCCGACGGTCGTTTTATCAATCGTATCCGAAGAAACCGCCACCCTGTTGGCAATGTCCCTTTCTGTTACCAGGCCCACGAACTTTCCATTTTCATCGTTGACGATAAGACAGCCGATTTTTTCAGTAAACATCTTTTCCGCCGCAGTTCTAATATTCTCGTTTTCTCTAATAGTGATTACTTTCGAGGGTTTCTGAGAAGTTTCTTTCATATTTCTGCCCTTTTGAACGTTTATCCAAAATTTCGGCTGATTTCCATTTACAGGAAATCCTTTAATGTCTCTTCGAATGTGAAGTCATACGATGCCTCACAGAAAAAATCTATCGGCAATCGATAAAGCGAACTTAACGAGTGCATCGCCTGTACTATTATCTTTATATGCCGGGCTTACTGTTTGTCAGAGTTAAGCAGCAGTTATGAAGTTTGTTTTTCGTGCGTTTGAAGCCTTTTCCGACGTTAAGTTGTGTTTGTCTTGTGCCGATAATTGTCTTATGGATAAACAGGACCCGATAATTACGGCTTTTCGTCAGGAGATCGACGACGAGCAGCTTGTCAGTGCCGTTATCGAGAAACATACGAACAGCGGACGGAGTATTATAAGCATACTCCAGGAAGAAAATATTCTCGGCGAGGAGCAGATAGCGAGGATAAACGCCGCAGGTAACAAAATAGAATTCATTAATCTGTCTCCCGATATGGTAGAACCTATAGCGGCCCACATGGTGACATCCCAGATCACCAACCAGCACAATCTGATCCCGGTTAAAAAGACCGAGAATAAGCTGCTCGTTGCGATGAGTGACCCTCTGGATCTCGTTGTCAGAGACCAGATAGAATTGAGGACGGGTTGTAAGGTAATTCCCCTGGCGGCTACTCCGAGTGCTATCAGAGGGGCAATCAGGCATCACTTCGATGTACGAAATGCCACTCGCCAGGCCATAGCTTCCATGCGGCTGAAGCACCGCGACGGGGAGGACGAATCGGACAGTATCCAGTCTACGAGAAAATCTTTCCTGGTTGCCGAAGATCCGGTCTCAAAACTGGTTTATTCGATAATTACCGGCGGCATCGACGCCAAAGCAAGCGATATACATATCGAGCCGCAGGAACCTGACATGAGAATTCGCTATCGTGTTGACGGCCTGCTTCATGACACGCTGGACGTGCCCGCCTCGGTTCAGCAGGAGGTGGTCTCACATATCAAGATATTGTCGGATATGGATATATCGGAACGGCGCATCCCGCAGGACGGCCACATAGCGATCGAGCATAATAACCGCAGCTATGACCTGCGAGTCTCATCGCTGCCCGCCGTCGGCGGTGAAAAAATTGTAATCAGAATTCTCGATAAGAATGCGGACAGGTGGTCCCTCGACAAAATCGCGACTTCACCGGAAAATAACAAGAAATTCAGGTCTTTGGTTAAGAATCCTTACGGCATGCTTTTACTCACAGGGCCGACCGGAAGCGGTAAGACGACCACTTTGTATGCGATTTTGCAACTGCTTAATACGCCTGAAAAAAATATTGTTACTGTCGAAGACCCGGTCGAATATCGCCTCGATGGTATTACACAGGTCCAGGTCAGGCCGTCCGCCGGAAGAACTTTTGCTTCGGCTCTGCGCAGCATATTACGGCAGGACCCTGACATAGTTCTGGTCGGTGAAATTCGCGATTACGAAACCGCCGAAATAGCCGTCAGTGCCGCTTTAACCGGTCATCTGGTATTGAGCACTCTTCACACAAACGATGCGGCCGGGGCAATATCACGTCTGATTAACATAGGAATTCCTCCTTTTCTCATTGCTTCGGCGCTTCTTGGGACAGTGGCCCAGAGACTTGTTCGAATAATATGTCCCAAATGTAAACAAACATATACTCCTTCGCCTGAAGAGATAGAGCTTTTGGATTCTCAAAACCTGGTTCCGGATGCTTATCAAAAATCGAATATTAATAGTAAGACATCGACTAAAGATAATCGCAGAGGTAAGAAAAATAACAAGAAGGGTAAGGAAATTTTGTTGTATCGTGGGCGGGGTTGCGAAGACTGTTACAATTCCGGCTACAGCGGACGCGGGGCAATCTACGAAATTTTGTGTGTTTCACGGGAAATCCGCGGGTTAATAACCAACGCCGACAGCGACGAAGCTATCAAGCAGCAGGCGATTGCACAGGGCATGAAAACGCTGTGCCAGGACGGTATCGAGCAGGTTCTGGCCGGTGGTACTACACTCGACGAGCTGCTGCGAGTCGTTGATGTGAGGTCCGAGTAATGGCGGTCTATGAGTACACTGCAAAAGATACAAACGGAAATAAATTTTCGGGCGTTTGTAGTGATATCGATAACGTTGGCGTGCTGCGTAACGACCTGACAAAAATGGGTGATACGCTACTCAGGGCCAAACGCAAAAAGTCCGACTCATCGAAACGCGCGAGAATAACTCAGGATGAGATCGTGACTTTCACTTTCAAGCTGGCGGGGATGTGTTCCGCAGGATTGTCGATAACGGGATGCCTCGAAACACTCGAAGAGCAGACTTTGAACCATTCGTTCAAGCAAATAATTTCGGATATCAGGCGAAATATCTCGGCGGGAGCAACGTTAAAAGCCGCATTCGGGAAGCACAGAGAAATATTTTCCGATTTTTTTCTCGGGATGCTCGAGGCGGGACAGACCGGCGGCAAACTTTCAGAGACGCTCGAAGCAAGTGCGGTTTATCTGGAAAAAAGAGCGGACTTTCGACGTAAAATCAAGTCTGCTTTTGCCTATCCTGTTATTGTCGGTCTGATGTGTTTCGGAGTAATTAGTGCCCTGGTCATATTCGTTATTCCGGTATTCGCCAAGTTATATAAGAAAATGCACGTGCCGCTGCCGATGCCGACGCAGGTTCTTATTGGTTTGAGTGTCTGTTTAAGAGATTGGTGGCCGGTGTTACTGCTGTTATGCGGGTCTTTTGTTTTGCTTTGGAGATTTTTACGAAAGAACTCGCGTCTCAAAGTCAGATGGGACTCCTTCAAGCTGAATATGCCGATCTTGGCGAAGTTTAACCGGATGGTAGTGGCTACTCAATTCATACGGACATTTGCTATGATGACTTCGGCGGGCGTCCCGTTGGTTAAGGCCCTTGAAGTTGCAAAAGAAGTTGTCAGCAATACGCATGTCTCTGAAATAACTGCTCAGTTGCAGCAATCCATACAGGCCGGTAATACCGTTGCAGGCGCTTTGAAGGATTTTTCCTTGTTTCCGCCGCTGATTGTCCAGCTGGCCGCTTCCGGAGAAGAGGCGGGAAAGTTATCGGAGATGTTGAATAAAGGCGCTGATTTTCTCGATAAAGATATCGACCGAATGCTGAAATCTATGTTAGTCAGGCTCGAGCCCGCCTTGACGGCGATTATGGGACTGATTATCGGTTTTATACTTATCAGCGTGTATCTACCGATGTTCGACTATATGAGTCACCTGGAATAAAGTGAGAATCTTTTGGCAGTAACGTTTAAGCGACCCGTTTTTTGTGCCGATAGCATAGGGTGTTTTATCGTGTAGATATGAGTGTAACAGAAAGAATAATGTCCTTGAATGAAGGGGGTATTAAGAATGAATTCCAAAAGAGGTGTTACATTAGTAGAGTTGTTGATTGTGGTATTGATTTTGGGCGCACTAGCAGCTATTGCGATTCCGAGGCTGAGTCAGAGTGCCGACACGGCAAAAAAGAATGCCTGTAAGACAAACATCGATCTGATAAATTCTCAAATAGAGTTGTATGCTGCTGAGAACGACGGCTCTTATCCGGCTAATCTGACGGTAATCACCAACTCAACGACTTATTTTCCGGATGGTCCGCCCCAGTGTCCCGTGACGGATGCGAACTATCCGACCGCTCTGTCTAACAACAGGGTTGACGACAGTGCTCACGGTCACTAATTGAAAATTCGAGTGTAAAATTTGAAATTACGGAAGTCATCCCGTGAGATGGATTAAAAGCCACCATCTCACGGGATTCCATGATTTCAATTTTATGTTTTTAATTTTTTCTCCGGTCAGCAGCAACGATGGCACAGAAAAGAACCGCCTACAGTCTGGTCGAGCTTGTTATTGTCGTGATTTTTCTCGGTGTTATTGCGGCAATAGCTGTACCGAGACTGAATTTTTCCACCATCTCAGGACAGAAAGCCGACACCATCGCATGGAAAATCGTGACCGATCTTCGCCGTACACGCAGCCTTGCCATTTCCAATGCGGCGGAAAATAACGCCGGTTTCGCACTGAATATGACAGGTTCGGCCCCTTATTCGGGTTATGAGATACAGAACCTCAATACTTCGGCAATCGTGGATTCGCATACGATCGATTCGAATATTAACTGCACCGGCTCAAGCTTGTTTAAATTCGGTCCGCTGGGAAATTTGTTAGCCGGCAGCGGTAACCAGCTCGTTGTCTCGGCTTCGGGGAAAACCTTCACCATTACTTTGACTACAGCTACGGGCACAGTCAAATGCACCGAAAACTAACCAACTTGTTCGGCCTTTTCGGGCCTGTCACGAAGCGCGTGAAACAAATCACCAGACGCGTAAATGCCGGTCTGACTCTTACCGAGGTCGTAATCGCATCGGCTCTTTTGATTACTGCGATGGTCCCGATTCTTAAAGGCCTGACCAACGCGCATTTAGGCACTGTTATTCTTGAGCGGAAAACCAGGAGTCTCGTTCTTGCCCAGGGGCGGCTCGATGAAATAAAAGCACGTTCGGTTTATCATTACAGCCAATCTTTCGCCGAAAGTAATTTATCTCTTGACGGTTTGTACTTGTGTAATGTCGCCGACGAGGTGGCGGGCAGTAATCTCAGGAAAATAACGGTTTCGGTCGGTTACGACTATAACGGCAATAATATCCTGGATTCGGATGAAATCGAAGTTACTCTGGCGACGCATATTGCAAAGCGATGGGAATCATAGAAATCTCAAATGCAATCTTTAACGTTTGGGTATCCTAACACATTTATAGGACATCGTGATCCAACTTGAAAATTTCTATAGGCGGCGGAAAGTTATGTCCTATAAGAACATATCCTGCTGGCGAAAATACGGCATTTTCAATGCCCTTACTGCTGCTCCGTACTATCATCGATAATGCCAAACTTCCGGTAACCACCCTTTTATTATATGCCGAAGAAACTAACACTGATTGTGTAAGCTCTATGCGCTGGAAAAGATGAATTATAGAAACAAAAAAAACTTTATTGGTAAAAGAAATCGACCGCTGAACAGTGGTCTGACCCTTATGGAAATGATCATAGCATTGTCTATCATAACCATTATTTTTGCAGCGATATTCCCGCTGTTCGGGCAAATAAGAGACAGTTGGGATTCCAAACAAGCTGCCGCCGAGACATTGCAAAACGGCAGAATTCTGATAGACCATATGACCCGCAATCTGGCAAAAGCTGTTAAGGTAACAGCCGTCAGCATTTCTTCGGATAAAAGCGGCTATATTGAATTCCAGGACAATGACTCCGAAATCTTCCGATACGATGTCAACAGCGCAACCGACTATGTCGAATACGGCTCGACCGGCAGTCTTTCGGACTTGGCCGGCCCGGTTAGTCAACTGCGGTTTATCTGCTATGATGCCTGCGATTTGGATGCTCCTTTGGATATATCCACAGCAGATGTTAATGACATTCGCTTTGTTAAGGCCGAAACAATTTTTAACTCATCTTCACCCGGCCGGGACAAAACCCTGGTCGCATCGGCCTACCTGCGGACTAACTCGAGCTCCGAAAGCGGGCTTGTAGGGTGGTGGAAACTGGATGAGACCTCAGGTTTGACGGCGGCGGACAGCAGTAATAACGGAAATAACGGTACTTTGATGAACATGGTCGGTGACGAATGGATCGGCGGGGCTGTGGGCGGCGCATTAAACTTCAACGGCAATAACGACTATGTGGCCATTCAGAATCTGCACTACGACAGTGGCGGACATGCGGAAGTCAGTGTCACCGCCTGGATTCGTACCGACAATAGCGGCAACCGGATTATTGCGTCCTATGACCGTAATGAATACTGGCGGCTGGAAATTAACGGAAGCGGCGCCGGTCCCGGTCAGGTAGGTTGGGATGTTTACACCAGTACCGGCCAGGTGGATTACGGCAGCACCACTCGCGTTGACGACGGCACATGGCACCATGTGGCGGGAGTTTTCGACAACGGCACGCTGACTATCTACATCGACGGTAATCCGGAGACACCAACCTCCGGAGGCAGCACCTTCGGAAGAGGTACAAAAACCCGATATGGTTTCATTGGAGTGGGTTCGGAGGCGAGTTCATTTGACGGTAATAAAGGACCGACCAATTACTTCGACGGTGATATGGACGATGTTCGTATTTATAATCGTGCATTGAGCACGACAGAGATCTCTCAGTTGGCTGAAATCCTCAGGTTCAGAGAGTTCAGTGAGGAAAAAGTCACTATCGGCGATACATCCATAACCATCCAGACCCCTGAGACCGATGAGGGCGACCTTATTATTGCGTCGGTTGCAACAGATGGGGACGTTTCTCTGTCGCTGGCGCCGCCGATGGGCGAGGGCTGGAACCAAATCGACCTCGATGATTACAGCAATGATGTAACCCTTGGCGCCTGGTGGAAACTCGCAGATGCTTCGGAGTCGGTCAATCACCAGTTTACCTGGACCGGCAGCCGACAGGCCTATGGCTGGATGATGAGCTTCGCCGGCCATGACTCGGCCGACCCGATTGATGTTTACGCCGGCTACGGCGAATCCGACAGCAACCCAACCAGCCCTGCAGTGACCACAACAGTCGGAAATTCCCTGATTCTTCGACTGGGAGCGTTCGATGACGGCGATATAACCGAAGATGACCCGGGGCTTTCCGGCCATACGGCTATTACGATGGACAAGAGCACTGCTATATTGTTCGAAGACGGTTTTGAGACAGGCTTCAGCAAGTGGACCGACGGCGGCTACACGGATTGGGAACGGTCGAACTCCGAGACACATTCCGGTAACTGGTCGGCATGGGCCGACAAATGGGACAACGATTTAATATCTGATAATATCAACACGAGTGCTTACAATTCCTTCACGGTTGAGTTCTGGTATAGAGTCGAAGGAACTGAAAGCAGTGATAATGTCTATCTGCAGTTATACAACGGCGGCGGCTATGTGAACTATTACGAGCTCGGCACCGCTACAGAAGGCACGTGGCTCCCTTACGAGGCCGTTATCACCGATGCGCAATACCGCCGTTCCAACTTCCGTATCAAGTTCGAGGCATCCGACATCAATAGCGGCAACGAAGGTTTGTGGATAGACGACGTAATGGTCAGCATTGGCGGAGTTTCCGGCGGGGCCGGATATGTAATGCAGTCATCGAGCGGCAGCAGCGGTACTTCGTCCTTTTCGCTTGGATCAACAAACGAAGCTCGGACACTCACAACAGCTATAGCCCCGGCTAATGACGGCGGCAGCGTCAGTGGGATACTACGACCATAAAAAATTATGAAAAACAAATTTAAAAATAACGGCTCAGTCTTGCTGGTAACAATCTTTGTTATCGCTTTTCTCTCTGCGCTGGTCATTGGTATGCTCCAGATGAATACCGAAGAGATACAGCTTGTGCAAAATCAGATTTATGCGGCCCAGGCGCTTGCTACCGCAGAGGCGGGCCTTAACGATGCCTTCAGCGAGCTTCGGGCAGATCCAAACTGGAGCGACGGATTCAACGACAAGGCTTTCGAGGGCGGTTCGTACAAAGTGGATGTTAATGATTCCACGATTACTTCGACGGGTACTTCATCACAGGGTTTTGTCGCCAGAGTCGAAGCCGATATAACGATTGGAAGTACAAGTCCCTATGTAATAAGAATAAACCATTTGAGGATAAACGAATAATGCCTGGTTTCAGAACAGCGTTAGGTATCGATGTTTCAGGTGGCCGGATCAATCTGGCACTGCTTAAAAAACACGGTGAAACTGTCAAATTACTAAAAGCCGCCGGTTGTCCCGTTCCGGATGGAGCCATCAGGAATGGAAATATTGAAAACGCGACGGTTTTGGCAGGAGCTATCAAAAAACTCAAAACAAAAAATGGAATACGTGTTCATCCGACGGCCATTTCGTTGATTGCCAATCCGACCCTGATGCAAATCCTGGATTTGCCCAAGGATGCCACAGGCAATGTGAGGCAGTTTGTTTTTAATGAAGTGAAGCATTATGCAATGCTGCCGATCAAAAAGGCTGCTGTGGATTTTTGTGGGATTAAGTCTTCGGTTAAATCAGGCCCTCGCCGTGCTCTTGTTGTTGCTACAGACGGCCAAAAGCTTACTGCTGCTATGAAGACCATGAACAGAAGGGGTTTGAATATTGGAGTAATTGAGCCGGCCTGGATGGCATATACAAGAGCGTGTTATGCAGAAAAAATTTCCGGAAAAGCGGATACAAATCTATTGTTTGCGATGATCTTTGACGGTGTTCTTTCACTATCTGTGTTTAGAGACAGCACTCTGGACTTCATAAGAGTTAAACCGGTTGAGTACAGGTCGCCACAATCCGGAGATTATTTAGAGTGGGTGGAAGAAGAAATTAACGAAGTTCTGAAATTCTACGAGCTTAAGGCTTCCAGGAAGAAAAACAAATGGCAGGCAATTCTGGTCACAGATGCCGAAGATGAATCCATTGAGGCAAAAGCGGAACTATTAAGAAGCAGGCTCGATAATATCGATTTGCAGATTAAAACAGCCCAATATGCTTATCTTGACACACCGGTTGCCCCCGAGCTTTCCGCCGGAAAACATGCCCGAGGAAATTATGAGAGCAAAAACAGCAGCGGTAATAAACCTTCGGCAGTGGCCATCGGATTGGCGATGGGACTTCTTAACACACCGGACGCAGGTCTGAATATCAATTTGCTCCCGTCGGAGGTGGTTAATGCCAGATCGAGGGAGAAAAAGATTCTTGTATTATCGAATATCGCCGCGACTTTTTTGGTTCTGATGATCTTAAGCACCGCTTTTATTAACGCAGGGATGGAAAAGGCAGGTGTGGAAATAAAACGGCAGAAACAACTGCAGGCCGGTGTCGATACACAAACATTGCTGAACGAACAATCGCTCCTGCAAAAACAAATCGCGGATGTATTGACAAATCTCGAACAAATAAATAATACAATTGATACGAACACCGTTTTGGATTGGGGACCGATACTCAATGGCATCAGAGATGCAACACCTGATACAGTTCGAATATCGAAACTTGACAGTAGTGAGAACTCGGAGATATTGCTCAGCGGTCAGGCGGTTTCATACCCGGCGGTTAATCTCTTCATCGAGGCGCTTAATAAGTGCAGAAACATAGACTCCGCTTCTTTGATAGGATCACGAAGTGATAGACAGTCGGAAGGTCTGGTGGAATATTCCGTCAGTTGTATATTGATTCAATAAAAGGAATTTACAGATGTTATCAAAACGCTGGATTAAACCGGTTAGTTCACAACAGAATGTTATCATTGCAACACTTGTGATAATAGGATTAATCGGTCTTTATAACCGGATCATAACACCTCACCGAAATTACCTGCAGGCCGCACAAAAATATGAGGCGGCCGCCGACAATCTGACAAAGAAAAAACAAACTATCGCAAATAATCTGAAAATTCGGAAAAAAGAGCTTGTGGGGTTGAAAGAACAATTAAATTCGGGCTTCGAAATGCTTTTCGAGCCATTTGAAGCCAAAGAATTCTTTAACAATATCCAGGCTGTCTCGGAAGAAGCCGGTTGCATTATGTATTCGTTGACATTCACACAGGCGGATTCGAAATCCGGCACAAACGACCCGAATGTAAACATTTATATTACTACGAAGGGGGCAAAACTGACCGTACTGGGCGGCTACGATAATATTACCGCCTTAATGAACAAGCTTCAGGAGAATTCGAAATGTGTACGGATAGAATCGGTGAAAATTTATTCCGACAGCAGTTTTCCCGATTATCTGAAATGCGAAATGTCCGTCACAATTTACATAATGTCGAGAAAGGAAGATCGCAGGCATGAAACTTAGAAATTTGTATAAGATTATCTCGTTTTTTGTGATAGTTGCGGTATGCATGTTCTGTATCAGTGCGCGATCACAACAAAATAGTGACGAACCGAAGAAAGAATCGGAACCAGGCAGAAGCAATCCTTTCGGGCAATTGCCCCGGCTGACAAAGCCGGCTGCTCCTCCCGTTGTGCCTGAGCCTGTCGAAGTTGTGACTTACGAACCACCCGAATTATTCGTACAGACAGTGATGCTCAAATTCCTCGATGCTAAAAGTCTCATGCTGGCCATTGGCAATATGACTTCCGAATACGGGACTATTTCGACTAACGAGAAAAACAATTCACTTATAATCTGCGACACCAAGGAAAACCTCGAAAGAATCGTGAGCGAGATTGCAAAAGCCGACAAAACGCCGCAGCAGATTATGATAGAGGTGGTCATTCTCGATGTGCAGCTTAACGACGATACCGAAATAGGTCTCAACTGGGACATACTTTCCGATAAAATGTACGACATAAGCTACAGGCAGAATTTCACAAGTTCAAGACTCGGATCAACAGTAGAGGACGCTACGACGATTAGTGATGCGAGCGCCTTCAATACCACCGGGCTCGGCGGTTCGTTCTCCGTTATCAGCGGTAATATTCGTAATGTGATACATTTGATACAACAAAAAAGAGATGTTGAGATTCTTGCAAGCCCGAGAGTCATGCTGGTCAGCGGAGAATCCGCTTCGATAGAAGCGGTGGAGGAGCTGCCTTACACGGAGATAATGGATGCCGCAGCGGGAGGTGCCGCGGCCCTGACAACCACGAAATTTAAAAACGTCGGTATTCAACTGAATGTGGAAGCCACCCTGACGGACAGCAATGATATTTTCCTTGTGGTTGTAGCCGAACAGAATGTAGCGACCGGACAAAGTGAAACAGAAGTACCTATAGTTGATACCAGAAAAGCCAACACGTCGCTTTTGTTGAAAGACGGCCAGGTTGTCATCTTCGGGGGTCTGAGACGGCAGGAAAAAACGAGAGAAGTTGACCAGATTCCTATTTTGGGAGATTTGCCGATTGTCGGGTTCCTGTTCAGGAGCACAAACACTATCATCAAGAATTCGGAGTTGATTGTATTTCTCTCGCCCCGTATTTACAGGGATGAATCTGTTCCCGAGGATGCGATGTCCAAGTACAGGCAGATTACGGACAAGCCCGTCCTGATGTTTCCTGAGGATAGTATGTCTAAGGCAAACCGCGACAGGTATGAGCAGCGTGCCGTGGAATACGAAACTGCCGTTGAAGAGCTTCGGCAGGAGATTGCAGAACGCAGGCGGGCGACGAGTGAGTTGAAAGTATATTGCAACCTGCTTGAGAAAGATGCTATTGAGCACATGAGTACGAACGAAGAACTTCGGCAGAAAATAGACGGGCACGGGCAGTCCGAGAGGAATGTCACTAAAAAGATTCTGCTCGATAAAATAAAGATTCTGCAGCAAAGAAAAGACAGAGAAGCTTCAAAAGAGTTATTGTCGTCTTTGGCTTTATTGGATGAAATTTTAAGTCAGGAAATAAATGAGACGATAACTTCGTCGGAGAAAGTCATAGCCAACGAGAAAAATGCCGTTGACGAAGAGCTTTAAAAACAATTTTTGTTGTCCATGGGGGAAATTAAGAAAGGTGAGTGCAGATGTTAAAATTATTTAAGTCGAAACAAAAAACGGACCGGGCAAAGATACTTCTTGTGGACGACGAGCCTGATATAGTTGACACCATCCAGTGTCGTCTCGAGGCGAACAACTTTGACGTCGTTACCGCCTCGAACGGACAGGAAGGGCTGGAGAAAGCGAGCGACGAGCAGCCTGATCTGATATTGTTGGACACGAACATGCCGGTAATGAATGGCCATGAGATGCTCGAACACATCAAAAAACGTCCGGATTTGAAGGGAATACCGGTAATTATGTGTACCGCATTATGCGAGGCCCATGATATCGCTGCCGCCTCCGCCTACGGCATCGCCGATTATGTCACAAAGCCCTTCGATTACACCGATTTAATCGAAAAGATCACCGGTGCGCTGGAGAAAAGCAAATCATAAGAAAAGACAAAGGCGGTTAATGATAATATGGAAAATGCAACGTACAGGATTTTGCTGATTGAAGACGACGAGCTCGATCAGATGGCCTTCAAGCGGCACTTGAAAGCTGAAAACCTTCCCTATGAATATGTTGTCGTCCCTTCGATTTCAGAAGCTCAAAGTGTGTTAAGTTCCGAAACTTTCGATATTATTCTCACTGATTTTACACTCGGTGACGGAACGGCACTCGATATCCTGGATTCGGTTAAGGATATTCCCATCGTACTTACTACAGGGGCCCGAGACGAAGACGTCGCCGTGAAAGCCTGGAAGGCCGGTGCGTATGATTATCTCTCGAAGGATTTCGAGCGGAATTATCTCAGGGCGATCCCCAAAACCATTGAAAACGCCATCAGACGCAGGAAAATTGAAGAGGCACTCGATAAAAAGCAGAAGAATCTGGAAGCTATTTTTGACGCGGTTCCTATAGGAATGTTCCTCGTCGATGAAAACATGTCCATCGCCCGCGCCAATGATTCTATCAGGAAGATGTTTCAAAGAGATTTTTCTCAAATTATCTCTCGGCGTATCGGCGATGCTCTCGGTTGCTCCAACCACATAAATAGCGACAAGGGATGTGGATATACGCCGGCCTGCCCGGGGTGTTCGTTCAGAAAGACTATTCAGGGCGTTCTGGATTCGGAGCGATCCATTTACGGCCTCGAGATTCGTCCCACTCTTACAATTAATGACAAAGAAATCCAGCCGTGGTTCCGAATCAGCGCCAAACCAGTGAAAATAGACAACAACAGACACGTGATCGTAGCAATCGATGACGTCACCGAACGAAAGAAAGCGGAAAACGAGCGATTGCTGGCGGAGGAAAAATACCGGATGATTTTCGAGAACTCCGCGGCGGCCATCACTCTGGTGGACGAACAGGAGAGGCTGATTTCCTGGAACAAATTCACCGAGGGAATCCTTGGTATGGATGGCGAGGAATTGTATCTTTTGCCGGTCCGGTCTCTGTATCCCCCGGGAGAATGGGATAGGATAAGGACCTTCGATGTAAGGCAAAAGGGAATGCAGCATCATCTCGAAACCAGAATGATGAAAAAGGACGGCAGTTTAATCGACGTTGATATTTCACTGAGCGTCCTGAAAGATTCCGACGGCAATACGACAGGCTCGATCGGCGTCATCAGAGATATCACCGAACGCAAGCAGGCCGAGGAAAAGCTTAGAGAGACGATGGAGCTGAAGTCGCAGTTTACATCCACGGTTTCCCACGAGCTTCGTACGCCTCTGGCAGCTTTGAAAGAAGGCCTAAGTCTCGTCCTGGACGGAGTAGTCGGTGACATTAATGAAAAGCAGAAGAAGTTCCTCGACATCGCGAAAAGAAATGTTGACAGGCTCGCCGCTCTGATTAACGACGTCCTGGATTTCCAGAAGCTCGAAGCGGGGAAAATGAATCTCGACATACAGGATAATAATATCACCCAGATTGTCTCGGAGGTGCACGAGACAATGACCTTGTATGCCAAGAAACACGAAGTAGAGCTGGTTACCGAGCTACCTGAAAATCTGCCTATGGCGAAATTCGATCGTGGAAAAATTACACAGATCCTTACGAACCTTATCAGTAACGCCGTCAAATTCACACCCGCGAACGGCCTGGCTTCCGTTAATGTGCGGCATCAAAACGAGGAGCTGGTTATCAGCGTCCACGATACGGGCATGGGAATACCCAAAGAGGCGCTTCCGAAAATATTCGAGCGTTTCTACCGCGTTCATCGGCCGAACAAGCAGATTCAGGGAACAGGTCTTGGCCTTGCCATCGTTCATAAAATCGTCATGATGCACGGCGGCAGAATCGAAGTTGAAAGCGAGGTTGACCAGGGCACGACGTTTACCGTTTATCTGCCGTTAAATCCGAAACCTGTGCCGGCCGGTTTTTCCGAAAAGTCGGATGAAGTAATAGAGACCACCCTCGGAAAAATCCAATAAGGATTAAAATCCTCTTTGTGCCGGTCCCTGCCGAATCGCCGTTTTCAATACTGAAAATGAGGATTTCAAAATTTTTACACCCAACTCCGTCCTTTTCTCGGCCAGAAGCTACATCTTGCCGCAACTCATGTCGAAGGCGGCCCGAATAGAGTACCAGTCGAAGGATTGGCTTTGTTTGGGTTTGTTTTTCTGCCGTCAAAAAGCTGCTTTTCTGCCACAATATATTATTTTCAAAGAGCATACGTCAATTTGGGGCAAGCCCAAATTGGCTTTGTTTTTTCAAATTCCCTTACGCAATACGCAGAACGCATTACCCAGAACGAAAAAATTGGCTTTGTTTTGCATTTTTTACCCGTGGATTTTGTAAATTTATTTTAACATTTTTGAAATTTTGAACATTTGATATTGTTTCGGATTTCGGATTTAGTGCTTAGTATTTGCTCTGAATGCTTTTCCCCCATTTTTCACTTCGTTATTCGAAATTCAATACTCGATGCTCGCGATTCCATTCGTTACGTATTTTACCAACTTTCGGCCAAATGACAATCAAAATCCCCGTTTTTTCCCTAAAAATGCCCTTTTTGAGAAAAATGCCTCCCGGAGCCTTTTCTTAATGATTATTGTGCCGCGGCCTGAATTTTGTGCTCGAGAATACTCATTCCGGAATCGGTGAATTGTTTCATCAGAATAATATACAACACAGTGGTCGGTATTCCTAACAATAAGCTGAATATGATGCCGACGTACGGAATGAAGGACAGCGGTAGGTTTAGGATATTGAGAAGGGAAAGGATATAATATGTCAGTGCCATACCCTCACTGATAACCGGAGCGGTAATCTGTCGTTCCCGGCAGTAGGAATTCATGTCCTTGGAAAGCCCCACAAAGGCGACATATATCCAGTATAGGTTGAAAAATGGGATAAAACAGAAACCTACCGCCAGGCCGGCCGTAGTGCGCGCATTTCCGTCCTGAATCAGAAGCCATGAGCGGTAGAGAAGGATATATCCGAGCACAGTTCCGGCAATTACGGCGGGCAGGCCTATACATACAAAACACAAAGGAAATCCCAGGGCGATAAGCCAGGCCAGCCAGAGCCATAACGTTCTCAAAGAATGCGGCTGAAATCTGATGATAGGGTAAGAATAAGCCGCCGGACGGGCTATAGTGGTTGCGTGCGCATTGACCAGCAGATTTGTGAACTTTGTCTGGCCCACCGGCATCCAGTCGTTAAATCCTTCCGTCCATAAAAAGGTATCGCGTCCTATGGTGCCGTTTTGAATCAGGCGGATAATTTCATCTTCGTTGACGGGACCGAATCGCTGATCATTCGTATAGTAATACCACATGTTTTACCTTTCCTGCCTTATAGATAGAGTTGTCAATATATTCAAAGCGTTGTGTTTCATACTTCACTCAGACGGCTTTTATTTAATCTATGGGATTTTGTAATCTTATCCGCTCCTTCGGACCCATTTATAGCGAGGGTAT
>CAYSKI010000026.1:20853-48234 GCA_964431695.1 uncultured Pirellulales bacterium
TTGCCAATATATTCAAAGCGTTGCTCGATTCTCGATTTTAGATACTCGAAACATATCAAGAATCGAGTATCAAGCATCAAGAATCACATCTGGACGAAGATCAGTTCGGTGGACTTTAGACACTTTAGCTCACTTCAAACTTTAGGCACTTTAAGTACTTCAGTGGGTATTATGGCCGTTACCGGACTGGCGGGCAATGACAAAATTGAAAAGACATTAAATACAGTGCACTCATGGAGCTTTTTATACTCTGATCCCTTTTATGTTTACTTGAATTTATTGAGAAGCTCGGCGTTGTCCACCCACATAACAAAAAAGGGAGAATAGTCATCCCCCCGTTTTTTCACATAAATTAAAAAAGGCCTGTTGAAGTAAATATTTCGTGGTCCTATGACTATGGCCGGGCCGATGACGAAATGAGCGCTTGATTTTAAGACAACACCGGTTCGTGTCAAAGAAAAGTCTATCTTTTGCATCGCCTCCCAGACGAAATAGCCTTCGCTCTGCCAGGGTTGGTTACCGATTCCCTTGCCCTCAAGTTCTTGGAAGTGGTGTGTCAGTTTGTAAAGCACATCAGGGACAATCAACTTGTCCGGTGGATTGAGTTCACGTAAATGGGTGTTATTAGGGTCGTAGCTGAACTCAGAGATTTTTGACTCGACATAGGAAATCGTCTCATTAAGAGTCTCGTGCAGAGGCACGGCGGCCAGAATCACCTGGTAAGGTTGAGTATATTTACACAGGTCGATTGCAAATGCGGTACTTGTGCCTGTTTCATCAAATTCACCAAATAGAACTTCAACCTGCTCGCGGACTTTTTCCTGATTAGGGTCTTCGATTTCAGAGAAGCTGCAAAACGATGTGACATTTGTGCTTGTCCCATTTGAGTCTTTAAAGGTAAATGGTTTGACATTCGTAAAAAATGGATGCTCGAACTCAACATTGATATTCAAATAGGAATAAGACAGGATCGCACGTGGATTGACTTCGAGTTCTTCACTAAAAACAGGTATCGGTTCTGAGGGGAAATGTTGTGCCATATCCGTCTGTATTTGCTCAATGATTCCATCGCCTGTTATGCCGGCATTTGCGTAGTAGGATTCTTCTTCGAGATCCTCCTCTGAGACGGTAGCCTGATTGAGGCGTGTGGCCAGCTCTTCGGCCCCGATAATTTCAATTGGCTCACCAATAATCTCATCCTTCATTTTATCCCAGGCTATCTGGAACGTTGAGCACCATATGACATTCTGCTGCTCCGGCACAGGACAATCGAGCGTTGAGACAATCGAGGTTTGCTCCAGGTCGGAAGAGTTGACATCTTTTGGTTGTATGATATTTGTTCCTTTGTATATTCCGGAATCATTGACCAGCAGCGAATCCCTGCTATCCTGAGGCTGGCTTACAAAGGCTGTCGGTAAACCGCCGATTCGTATATCCCCGCCATTCCAATAGGTATATATGTTGTCATCTTCAACACCACAACATGGGCTTTGTTCGAAACTGACATGTCCATCCACGAACAGGACGTTTTGCCCTTCGTCTTCATGAGCAAAAGCGTTACCGGCTTTGACTGCTTCTCTGTCTCCATCCGGATCAAACAGACTGAAATCTTTGATGGTTGATTCATCCGGGCTCATCCACGAATTCCTGTCGGCGATAACCGCCATGTCAGGTTCGCTCAACGTACTTAATCCGTGTGTATAAAAAGGTAGATGATAAGCATAGCTGTAATGACTTGACGGCTTGTGACCGAAATCCCAAAGTTCTACCAAAGTACTATTGAATATGCCCTCGTCGGCGAGACTGAATGTCGTCACTCCATAATCGCCGGGGCAGATAAACGAATCAGGAAGCAAACCGGCATATTTAATCAGAAGATAAAGACTGGACGATATGGTTACAAAACCACCGCTGCCGTTTGAGGCCAGTCGATAAGCCATATATCTATTTGGAGCCGTATAATCGGCTATCATGCTCGACCAAATGGATGTAGGACCACCTGAACGGGGGTATTTGCCGTCGTAGTCATTAGTATATATTTGCATTGCTCTGCCGATTTCAGATAGATTGTTTTGACAGGTGATGCGATTTGCCTGGTCGCGTGAATTGCTGAGGGCAAGCTGGACTATAGCCGTAGAAAACAGGCATACAAATATTAAAACGATAGTGTCGGTACGTGTGAATTTGAATGGTGAGAATCGTCCGGTCATTTTTTGCTCCCTCCGGGAGAGTAATATTATTCATTTTGGAATCAACCAAGAAAGAGAATTGGCATTCCCTCAAAAAACCTCTGATTATTTGAGTATAGCAAAACTACGCCTGATAATCAACTGATTTTGTATTGATTTACTCCGGCAATTATCTTAAAAATAACTTGAATTACCTGCGGAAAAGCCTTTAATATTGCATAGAGTCCGTTAAACGGGATTTCGATTAGGAGTAACAACAATGGCTTTCAAAGACATTTGGGCCGAAACAAGCAATTGGCTGCGTTCCCGCAGGATTTACAAGCGTGTGGACCATCGGCCTGAAATAGACGAGGAAGGTCTTATCAGCCAGGACAGCGATTCAATCGGAACGGCTGAAACAACATTGGCGGATAGCGAACAGCGTACGGCTGATAGTCCGCAAGTGGAAGCCCTGCGGCGGAAAAAACCAAATGATAAGCATTCTGTGTCAGAAGCCGATGCAGAATCGAAAGTGCAGTATCCGGTATCCAGGCTCGAGAATGCGGAATCTGGAAACGCTAACGAATCACTCGAGAAGTTTCGCGAAGGATTCGACAAATTAATAAACCAGCTTCAGGGGATTAACGGGCATTTGAACCGTCAGGCCGAGCAGCACGAGGCTTTGATGGAACGGATTAAACAACTGCCGGGATTGCTCGAGAGTTTTCCTGCGATGGTGGAAAATCAAAAGAAAATCACCGAGCAGTTGCTCGAGCAGCTCCGGTCGATGGCGGCCAAGAACGAGCAGTTTATGGATGCCGTTGAAAAGATCCCAGCCGAGACCGCCAAGCAGACCGATGCCTTAGTCGATATCGACCACCAGCTCGCCGCCGCAGCGGATATCGACGTCCAGATGGCGGATAATTTCAACAGCTTTAACCGGACCTTAGACAAGCTCAACCAGAGCACCGTCAGCCAGACGAACGGCATTTCACAGATGAGCAAGACTTATGCCGCCAGCGACAGGTACCTCAAATATATCATATCCAAGCAGAGCAGGCGTTTTATGTGGATATTTATCGCCGCGATAAGCGTTTGCACCGTCGTTATTTTGATTCTCGCCGGCATTATCATTTATATAAGGTCTGCCTGAGAGCCTAACGCCCTCGTTTTACATTCATTGGGAATCCCCGTCTCTTTTCAATAAAAGAAGAAAATATTTATTGCGAAAAATGAGTGCATACAAAAAAGAGTTGAAAAATGAAAACGTTTCGTTAAACTTCACTGGCCTGGCCATGCCATAGGCCGGACTGTTTTATATTTGAATTGCGTTTTACAGTACAAAAAATCGAAAGGAGCAATAAAGTGAAGAGTCGTATGAGCATTTTTACACTTTTAGTGCCGGGTTTTATTTTAGCCTTTAGCTCGACAGCCATAGCGGCGGGAGGCACGCAGGCAGGCCAAGGCGGCGGGACATTGGTCTGGTGGATCGCGCCGATCGGGTCTTTGCTGGCGCTGGGTTTTGCCTATTACTTCTATAAGAAGATGATGGAAGCTCCTGAAGGCACGGACAAAATGAAGGAAATTGCCCGGCACGTGCGCGAGGGCGCCTACGCCTATCTGTTCAGGCAGTACAGCGTGGTTACACTGGTGTTTATCGTGTTGCTGGCGATTTTTGCTTTCCTTGCCTACAAAGGCGTCCAGAATCCGTTTGTACCGGTGGCGTTCCTGACAGGCGGCTTCTTCAGCGGCCTGTGCGGATTTCTGGGGATGAAGACGGCCACCAATGCCTCAGCGCGAACCGCTCAAGGCGCCAGCAAGAGCCTCAACAGCGGCCTGCAGGTCGCCTTCCGCTCCGGTGCTGTCATGGGACTGGTCGTCGTGGGCTTCGGCCTCTTCGACATCTCAATGTGGTATCTGATCTTGGATAAGGTAGTTTATACGGCACAAAACATGACGAACGGGCTAACGTTCTGGGGGCTGACGCTTGTCAAACCCGGAATGGAAATCGAGCATAAGCTGGTGGAAATCACCACAACCATGATTACATTCGGTATGGGCGCTTCGACCCAGGCGTTATTCGCCCGTGTCGGAGGCGGTATCTATACGAAAGCCGCCGATGTCGGAGCCGACCTGGTCGGCAAGGTCGAAGCCGGAATTCCGGAAGACGACCCGAGAAATCCAGCTACTATCGCGGACAATGTCGGTGATAACGTCGGCGACGTCGCCGGTATGGGCGCCGACCTCTATGAAAGCTATTGCGGCTCGATCCTTGCGACCGCCGCTCTGGGTGCGGCGCTAACTCTGGGGACTCTGCCGGAAGGCCTGACTCCGCTAAAAGCCGTGCTGGCGCCGATGGTCGTAGCCGGACTCGGAATTCTGCTTTCCATCGCCGGGATGTTCATGGTCCGGTGCAAAGAGGATGCTACTCAAAAGAATCTCCTCAGAGCCCTGCTGATCGGTACGCTGGGCAGTTCCGTTTTAATCATTGCGGCCGTTGCGGGACTGGCTTACTTTCACTGGATTACCTGGGGCGTGTTTGGGTCGGTTATTTCAGGTCTGGTAGCCGGTGTTATGATTGGACAATTCACCGAATACTATACTTCCGATGAGTACAAACCGACCAGGGGTATTGCCGACCAGGCGGAGATGGGCCCTGCCACCACGATCATTGACGGTTTAGCTACGGGAATGTATTCTGCCGGCCTTCCGGTTATCACGATTGTTATTGGTATTCTCTGTGCGTTCGGTTTCGCGGGAGGCTTTTCGAATATAGCTATGGGTCTTTACGGCATCGGCTTTGCTGCCGTGGGAATGCTCGCCACTCTGGGCATCACGCTGGCAACCGACGCTTATGGCCCCATCGCCGACAATGCCGGCGGTAACGCCGAGATGAGCGGTCTGGGACCGGAGGTTCGCAAACGCACCGACGCCCTTGATTCTCTCGGTAATACAACCGCGGCGACGGGCAAGGGCTTTGCCATCGGTTCGGCGGCCCTGACAGCCATGGCACTTCTGGCCGCCTATATCGAAGAGATCCGGATCTGGATCGGCCGACTGGCCAATGAAAGTGCTGATGGAATCTATCAGGTCGGCAGTATTGTGTTTTCAGGCAAAGAAGGCGTTGCCGATGCCATTAACGTCAAGACCGCCACGATGGCGGATTTTGTCGAGGCCTACAACCTCACGATTATGAGCCCGAAGCTTATCGGCGGCATCTTCCTCGGTGCGATGATGGCCTTCGTTTTCAGTGCAATGACAATGAAGGCGGTCGGTCGAGCGGCCGGTGCGATGGTCAACGAGGTCCGGCGGCAGTTCAAGGAAATCGCCGGTATTATGGAAGGCACAGGCAAGCCTGATTACGCCCGCTGTGTTGCTATTTCCACCAAGGGGGCCCAGAAGGAAATGCTTCTGCCGTCCCTGCTGGCGATTATCGTCCCCGTCGTGACCGGCCTGCTTCTGGGTGTGGCCGGCGTGATGGGTCTTTTAGTCGGCGGATTAACAGCCGGTTTTGTCCTCGCTATCACGCTGAACAATGCCGGCGGCGCATGGGATAACGCCAAGAAGTACATCGAGAAAGGTGCTCACGGCGGCAAAGGTTCCGAGGCACACAAGGCCGCTGTCGTCGGCGATACTGTCGGTGATCCATGCAAAGACACTTCCGGTCCGAGTTTGAATATTCTGATCAAGCTGATGACAATGGTTAGCGTAGTCTTCTCAGGCGTTATAGTAAAGTTCGCTCCTGTTATAAGCGGCTGGCTTGGCCTTGGCGGACAATAAAACTTGTAATGTGTTAGCCCGTTTTCGCCGAAAAAGCTCTTGAGGTGAAAAATGATTATCAGGCATAATCTAATAAAAGATGATTGGCTCTTTGCTTTGTTCAGGTTTTTGCTTGCACTTGCAACTATCATCGTCTTTGGCTATTTGTTCTGCAGGACGCCTGCGTGTTATTAGAGACACATTAGTTGACATAACCAACCAACATAGGTAATCTATCGGGGTGGCCGAATCGGCCGCCCTTTTTTTATTAAAATGAACACTGTCATCCCTGCGAAGGCAGGAAACCAGGAATGTGAAGGTTTTATGGATTCCCGCTTTCGCGGGAATGACAAATGAAAAAGAAAAGTACAAATGAAGAGAAATTTGCCCTGGCTGCGGCGAAAATCGCGGCCGAGAGGCATTGCAGCGATATTGTGGTTCTGGATTTGACCGGCATGTCACCGGCGACCGATTATTTCGTGATTGCCACCGGCACGAGCAACCGGCAGATGCGCACCGTGGCCGATGAAATTAACCAGGCGGCGAAGGAAATCGGTCTGCAGCGGTTCGGCAGGGCCGGCTACGAGCAGGCGCGATGGATTTTGCTCGATTATATAGATGTCGTTATCCATATCTTCGATAGTGAATACCGCAGCTATTACGATTTGGAATTGCTCTGGGGAGATGCGAAGAGATTGAAGATTTAGCCACAGAGAGCACAAAGGTCGTTTAGGATGTTAGATAAAAGAACAGTTTTTATCTTAGGCGCTGGAGCAAGTTGTCCTTATGGTTACCCATCGGGATCGCATCTACGTGAGTATATATGCTTACCCGCAAACATACCTCCTGAAAAGGCGAAGATATTAGAGGAAACTATTGGTTCAAAAGGCAGCTACAGTGATTTTAGAAAGAAATTCGAAAACTCAAGCACAAAATCGATAGACCTTTTTATGGCAAGGAATCCCAAGCTTGCACCAATTGGAAAAAACATTATTGCCTATGAAATTTTCGATGCCGAACATCGCAGTCTGTTTAGAGAAAAGGCAGAATGGGTACGAGAGATGTTTGAAAGTCGACAGGGTGATAACACATTGGAGAAATATTTGAAAAAAAAAGATTTCCAAGGAAATATATGGTACGAATATTTATTTGACCACCTTACAGCAGAATTAGTCGATAAAGATGACCTTCCAGATTTTTCTTTTTCTGAGGGCAAGACCGCATTCATTACATTTAACTATGACAGGTCTCTGGAGTACTTCCTGTATGAAAGTGTTCATAACTCCTTCACAGAGGTTCCAGAATCCCAGGTTGTTCAATGTCTGAAAAATTTGAAGATTCTGCATATCTACGGGCAGATTGCACCACTGAAATGGCAAGATTCCGCCCAAGGTGTTGACTACCGTCCCCCAATTAGAGCATCACTTTTGCAGAGTGCGTCGTTAAATATCCGAACAATATATGAGGAACAGCAAAATCCGGAATTGAAAGAGGCGCATGAGTTGCTCAAATCTGCAGAACGGATTTTCTTTATGGGTTTTGGTTACGCGCCAGAGAATATGGGTGTTCTGAACCTGCCTGGCTTGATACCTCCGGGCTGCCAGATCTATGGCACAGCATTTGGCATAATGGAGAAAGAAGTGAAGGACATTCTGCATACCGTGCGGTCCAGCAGAAAAGCGGACTCGAACGGTTACAAAGAACGCTACGACACTTTGATCGAGCCTTGCGATTGCCTGATGCTGTTGAGGAAGTACCTATGATAAACTCTCTGTGAACTCTGTGTTCTATGTTGCAAAAAAAACAAAATATGAATTCCCTGTGGACTTTGTGTCCAAGAAAGATAATTAGATGAAGCCTGTTGTTGACATACTTGAGCAGCGGATTAGTGCCGCTATGACCGCCGTGACCGGGCGTCAAGATTGTGCCGCTATCGTTCGGCCGACTACGGATGCGAAGTTCGGCGATTATCAGGCCAACGGCATAATGGCCCTTGCCAAGCAGCTCAAAACCAATCCACGTAAGTTAGCCGAACAGGTGGTCGAGAATCTCGACATCAGTAACATTTGCGAGCCGCCGGAAATCGCCGGTCCGGGTTTTATCAACCTGCGACTAAATAGTATATTTCTAGAAAATATTATTCTTGACGTTTACCGTCATCGCATGCCACAGACCATGCCTGATGGAACACCTTTTCCATATCCTGAAGAAAGATTTGGAATAGATAAAGTTTCCAATCCAAAGACATTTGTTGTTGATTTTTCTGCGCCGAATATTGCAAAGCAGATGCACGTCGGCCATTTGCGAAGTACAATCATCGGCGATTGCATCTGCCGAACACTCGAATTCTTAGGCCATAATGTCATCCGCCAAAACCACATCGGCGACTGGGGAACGCAGTTTGGAATGCTTACGTGCTATTTAGACGTCATGCGATTAGGCAAAACAGGTGCTAGCTACTTGGAAATTTCAGATATGGAACAGTTTTACAAAAAGGCTAAGAGCCTTTTTGATTCGGACGACAAGTTTGCCGAACGTTCACGAGAATATGTCGTGAAACTGCAGAAGGGAGATAAACATGTCCTGTTCAATTGGAGATCAATACGAAAACAATCAATTACGTATTGTCAGAAATTATATAAAACCTTGGGTGTAACTCTCATAAAAGAAAATGTTCATGGTGAGAGTGAATATAACGATGATTTGCCGGATGTTATTTCGGATTTGAAAGACAAGGGACTTGCAGTTGATTCTGATGGAGCGGTGTGTGTGTTCCCGGAGGGATTTAAGAATAAAGAAGGTGAGCCTTTGCCTTTTATAATCAAGAAGTCAGATGGGGCTTATCTTTATGCCACGACGGATCTGGCGGCGATTCGCTATCGTGTCAACGAACTAAAAGCCGATTCGATAATCTATGTCACCGACTCCCGGCAGAAACTTCATTTCGAGATGCTTTTTGCAGTTGCTGATCTGGCTGGTTGGGCAAACAAAGATATGCTTCACCATGTTATGTTCGGCTCTGTTTTGGGTGAGGATGGTTCGCCGTTAAAGACCCGCTCGGGGGAAAATGTAAAATTAAAAGATTTACTTGATGAAGCCATCGAGAGAGCCAAAAAAGTCGTCGAACAAAAGAATCCGGAACTGTCTGATGAAAAGAAAGGGCAAATCGCAAAAGCCGTGGGAATTGGTGCCGTCAAGTACGCCGATTATTCCAACAACCGCACGAGCGATTACGTATTCAGCTTCGACAAGATGTTAGCGATGGACGGCAATACTGCCCCGTATATGCAGTACGCATACGCCCGGATAAAGTCGATCGAGCGAAAGGCACAGAGTAAAGACGTGGACATCGAGACGGAGCTTGCCGGCGTAACGGAATTGAATCTGGCCGAGCCGGCGGAACTGGACCTTGCAAAATACCTGATTCGTTACGGCGAGGCGATACAGGCTGCGGTGGCTGATTACAGGCCGAACTACCTGACTGCATATCTTTACGAGCTTGCACAGAAGTTCAGCGTGTTTTATACAAATTGTCCCGTGCTCAAGGCTGGGCCGGACCAAAGGCCCACAAGGTTATTGCTGTGTGATTTGACCGCGAGGACTATCAGGCACGGCCTGAGCGAACTGTTAGGGATCGAAGTTGTCGAGCAAATGTGATAGACAAGGAAAAAGGTAAAAGGTAAAATGAATAATTAAATCCGCCGAATGCGGATTGATGTTTAGCCCCCATATTTACTTTGGGGATTCTATGGCCATAGCAATGAAAATAATTCAACAACAATTCAGTGTGAGCACGAAGAGCCGCAACCAGATGGTTGATATCACCGGCCAGGTCCAGTCGATTGTCGGCAAGTCCGGCATTTCCGACGGGCAGGCGGTCGTATATTGCCCCCACACAACGGCGGCGATTACCATCAACGAAAACGCCGATCCGTCCGTCCCGCACGATATTCTCCTGACGCTGGAAGAATTGCTGCCGCCCCACCGCCCCGGCTACCGGCATTTCGAAGGCAATTCCGATTCGCACTGCAAAAGCACCTTAGTCGGATGCAGCGAGCAAATCCTGCTCAAGGACGGGACTTTGCAGCTCGGCACCTGGCAGGGAATTTTCTTTTGTGAGTTCGACGGCCCTCGCAGCAGGACAGTCTTAATACAGGTCAGCGGACAGTAGTAGAAACAGCGTACGATTCGGCCGTGTAAAAATGCCTGAAAAGCGCATAAAATAAGGCGAGGTGGTGGTTCCGGCTGGGGGGGAGACCGGTGGACCACGCTGCCTCGCCGAGGTTTAAAAGCACTTGAAAGTGCATTATTTCACTGGTCAGGTTACAATTTCAACGCCCCAATTCAAATAACGACAAAGGGTAATACTATACCGTAACCATGTCAAGGAAAAAATAAGAGAGCATACAGAAGCTCCCCCAAAATATTCCTACACCTCACACTGCAATTATCAGTATATAACTTTAATCCCGAAAAATCAAGTTTAAAATCGCTTTTTTTAGTCTTTTTCTGCACATTATGTCCTTGAAACAGCAATTTTCCTGCCGCTCGGGTTCCCGTACCTGCAATTGTTCGTCCGGTTTCCGCGGCTAAGTCAGCGATCCCGGATTATGAAGGCTGCGGCGGTCTGTGGCCACAGTAATCTCAAGGCCCATAAAAACTTCGGTTCACAGACAATTACATAACATATATATAGAATCGGTATAGTATCCGAATCGGCTTTACAGAAAAAATCCGATAAAACTTGTTCGTTGATTTCTTTTTTATACTGGAAAAAATATCCTTCTCCTGATATTTTCTTTATACCAGTGTTTTATGGTGGCTTTACAGTTCAATGTTTGGTTGAAAAATCATTTATGGCAGAAATTTCCGATAGAATAAAGCGTATTAAAGAGACAATCGCATCAGCCTGCGCCCGCTCGGGGCGAGACCCCGTTGACGTTAAGCTTGTCGTAGTGACAAAATCGGCCGCAATTGACGCCGTGGAAAAGGTCATTCGATTAGGTTATACGGAGCTGGGCGAGAACCGGGTCCAGCAGCTTAAGAAGGTTTCCTCGCAGATAATCGAAATTTTACAGGGTGATAACGGGAATTCCTCACTGCTGAAAAAAGTCAAATGGCACATGATCGGCCATCTTCAGCGTAACAAAGTCCGGCAGGTTTTGCCCATAGCGACCCTGATACATTCGGTGGATACGCTTCGGCTGGCCGAGGAAATCAACAATGCTTCTTTGAAGATGAACTTACACCCGAGAGTTCTCATGCAGGTCAATACATCCAACGAACCGCAAAAATACGGCGTTCCGGTAGGGGCGTCCACGCACTTGGCCGAGCAGATAGAGACTTTATCACACATAAAACTTGCCGGTTTGATGACAATGGCCCCTCTGACGCGTGACAAGGGCGTTGTCAGGGCCTGTTTTGTTCGGGCGGCGGAATTGTTTGCCGAGATGCGAGGCGAAAGAATTGTAGGCCCGCAGTTTACCGAGCTGAGCATGGGTATGAGCTCCGACTACGAAGTCGCCATCGAAGAAGGCGCTACCATTTTACGCATAGGCTCGGCAATTTTTGCCGGTTAAAAGCGAAAAAAAACACCAGAAAATACAAAGTACCTCCCCAAAGAAGCCGAAATTTAACTTATAGGTAATAAACTATCGCCAGTATGCGATATTTTACCGGCAGAGGTCCTATAATCCGGCGGCCTCTCATGGGGACGCCAGTTCAAGGTCCTATATAGTTGATAAAAAGATGGAAAAAGTTGAATTAAATAATTCTATCGGGCTGACAAAAAGCTTCATAGATGTTCTGTACCTGACGAATCGGGATCAGATGCCGTTCGAGGTCAAGCAGCTTTTCGACCAAAAGAAGCTTTCTTATCGCGTTCTTCATATAAAAGACTTTTCGAAAATTCGCGACAGCCTCGATTTGATAGGAACCGTCGTTATCGACGCGGAGGGCGCACGCTCCTCGAGGCAGGGAATTCAGATTATTGAGTCCCTCGAAACAAAGAATATCGGTGTGATTCTGCTGACCGACCAGCCTGAACTGCCCGCAGAAAGCTCTTCCCTTTCGGTATCGAAAACAGGCTTTTCCCCGGAAGACACTTCGGAGGTTTTTTCCCTCGATGAGCTATGGTTGAGAATCAATTCCAACCTTGCTTATCGTAAAAATAATAAAGGGCGGGCGGCCGAGCCTGCCAATCGGCCGAGGCAGGTTAAAATCATCTATAAAAACAAACTGGCGGAGCAAATGAATATGGCCAAGGCATTAGTAGATAATCTGGCGGAGCAACTTCGCTTGGCCGGTCTTGTTCAAAAGGATTTTTTACCTTCCAAGCTGCCCAACAGCGATAAAATGAAATGGGGGACGGTTTATTTACCGGCGGAATGGGTTTCGGGTGATATTTATGACATCGTTCGCCTCGACGAAGAGCATATAGGATTCTATTTGGCCGACGTGGTCGGCCACGGAATGCCTGCGGCGTTGTTGACGATTTTTCTGAAACAGGCCCTGGTTATGCGTCAAACCGTAGAGAACAACTATCGTATTTTCGCGCCGGGCGAGGTCATAAAAAATCTCAATATACGAATGGCGGCGCAAAAACTGTCCGGCTATCAATTTGCCACATGTTGTTATTGTCTTCTGAATATAAATACGCTGGAGCTGACATACGCCCGTGCCGGACATCCATACCCAATCCTGATCAGATCCGGAGGATATCCGGAACAACTTGAAATACGAGGCTCGCTGCTGGGAGTTTTCGAACAGGCCGAGTTCCCTCAGGGGACAATACAGCTACAGCCCGGCGACAAATTTCTTTTATATTCCGACGGTGCTGATTCTTTGGTTGGCGGTTTTGACGACCGGGCCGGTTTCTGTTTCACTGAAGATTTCCTTAGAGTGAAAGATCAATCTATAATCGAGATGCTTGACGAATTCAATTCTCATATCCAAAATCAGGAAATCGAGCAGGCCGAAATCGACGATATCACTATGGTAGCCCTCGAAATCCTGAAGTAAATCTTTGCCGCCTCAGTTTCTTCGATTCTTTTTCCCTCATGGATCCGGTTTGAGCATTTTTAACTTTTTTTGTCACGAATTATAGGACGCTCAGGCCTTATAGCACCAGTCACAATTGAAACATCCAAATTATATGGAAAAAGGATAAAAATGGGCCGGTCTTTCGTTTCAGAGGATATATATCTTCACAACATCTTACAATTATTGGAATTATATGGCCATTAACATTCAAGCTACCTTATGGATGCCGCCGAAATTATAGGTAATGAGTGAAAGGTGGCACAACCAACATGGGAATTATTTCCCAATATGGGGTTTTTTTGTGAAGCACATATTGCTTTTGTCTTTTATCGCAATTGTCCTGTTGCCTCAGAGAATCCGGGCGCAGGAGTTGATGTCGGATTGTCCCGATGAGTCTTCCGACGATATCTTTGATATGAGCATCGATGAGCTTATGGAGGTGGACATCAGGACCGGCAAGCCGGGCTGGTTCGGTAATCAGCTCGAACAGCTCGGATTTGAACCGTATGTCCATGGTTATGCTGTTATGGACTATAGAGAGCATGACTTTAATCGCGGCAGGTGAATAGATACCTTCGACATGCATTATTTCAATATAATAGTAGGTGCAAATATGGGTGATAGACTCTCGGCGGAAATCCTATTGGAATACGAGCATGGTGGAGACGATACTGGAGTTAGATACGGGATTATTGATTACTTAATAGCTGAACCGGTAATATTACGTATGGGTAAGTTCCTGGTACCGATGGGAAGGTTCAACGAGTATCTCTGCCCGGAATATATCAATAAACTCCCAGACAGGCCTTATTGTCTGTGGCAAATAGTTCCAATCGTGTGGGCCGAGACGGGGGTGCAGTTAAAAGGAGAGTTTGATCTTCCATCAAAGCAATCATTGAACTATGCATTCTATACCGTCAACGGCTTAGAGCAATCTGCAAATTCCGACGGCTCGGTCGGAGAGGGCGGCAGTATCCGGAGTATGCGTCAGAACAACAGAGACAACAATAACAGCAGCAAGGCCTAGGGAGGCAGAATAGGATTCAAACCCTTCAAAGAGCTGGAAATCGGCGTTTCATACTATACAGGGCCATATACAATTGATGGCGACCGGGACCTTTCCATTACGGATTTCCACGCCGAGTATAATAAAAATAACCTCACTCTCAGGGGTGAATATGTCAAAGCAGACCAGCAGACAAGCGGAGCGGACCTTGATAAAAACGGATTCTATGCAGAAGCGGCGTATCGGATAAATTCTCATCTTGAGCCGGTGATAAGATATGATCAGGCCGATTTGGACAGCGCCTCCGGGCATGATGTTAGAAGAAGCACTATCGGTCTTGTCTATTATCCCAATCCGAGACTTCATCCGATGTTCAATTTTAAAATAATCAAGAGCATTATACATGACAATAGTTACGGCGACCGCGAAGACGAGTTTGTCGCACAGTGTGTTATAGGATTCTAAGCATCTTAAGGATTGCAGAAAATGTGTCGTAAAAGTAAAAACATTAAATTCGTGAGACACCTGGCGGGAATCGCCGGTTTGGCGGTCATGTACGTATTCTCATGTATGTCCCCGGCCGCCGCACAATCTACGTCTAATTATGAGTACCGGCTCAAAGCCACTTTCATGTACCAGTTTGTTAATTTCATTGATGGGTGGAAATTCCAGCAGGAAAAGAATGAAAATAACAATAATAAAGAAAACAAAGAAAAAATAATCCTGCTGGGTATTATCGGCAAAGATCCGTTCAGAGATGCCTTTAAGCCGTTGATGGAAAAGACGGTCAGAGACAGAAAAATTAAGGTCAGGCGCTTCGAAGGATTTTCAAAACTTAAAAGTCAGGACGAGAATGTTACCGTTCATCCCAAAACAGACCAAATAAAGAAATGCGATTTATTATTTGTGTGCTCTTCCGAGCAGCAATACACAAATGAGATTCTTGATCCGCTCAGGAACGAAAAAATTCTGACGATTGCCGAGACCGAGGGCTTCCTGGAAAAAGGGGGTATCATTAATTTCATCATAGAAAAGAGTAAAGTACATTTTGAAATCAATGTCGTCGGTGCCAAACGGGCGAAATTGACGATCAGATCCAAACTCCTCAGGCTGGCCACACGGGTTATTATGGAAGACGATGTTGAGGATACATAGAAGACATTAAAATCCTCCGGCCAGCCCATTCCGTACCCTGAAATGTTCTGAAGGTTCTAGAACTCATCACAAAACAGGTTTTGGGATGAGTTCTAATTACTTCCGGCTAATTATGGAGAATATGATAAATTAAGGATCAATTCTCGAGGGGAATATTTTGCGGGATAAAATCCCGTTTCGAATTGTTTTTTCGGACTAAAATTATTCCCTACATATATTTGCCGTGATTTTTCGAATCGCTCGGTAAACTGGAAAATACTTGTAAAAAAGGTCTCCCGCGGTTATACTTGCCTTTCAACTTCGTTATGTATCGTGCATAATTAGCGTAACCAGGGGCGATATGCAGTACGAGTTTATCGAGAAGGAATACGGCGATGGCACAAAAAGACATCGACTTAAAAAAGATAAAAGAACTCATTGAAATAATGAAGCAAAACGGGCTTGAAGAGCTTGAGATACGACATGATGACGACAAGATTTATCTCAAGCGCTCTCAACCTCAGTCGGCTCAAAGTCCGACCATCACCTCTTTGCCCGTTATGAAACAGGAATTCGGTGCTGCACCTGTGGCAGGTCAGAGTGCTGAAGCGACGGGACGGCCCGGTGCTTCGCAGCCGCCGCATGATGAAAACCTGGTCGAGATTAAATCGCCCATTGTCGGGACTTTCTATGCGAAACCCAGCCCTGATTCCGAGCCTTATGTGGAGATCGGCTCGTCCGTCGGTCCGCAGACAATCGTTTGTATTATCGAGGCGATGAAAGTGATGAATGAAATAAAAGCAGAAACCAGCGGAATGATTGCCGATGTACTTGTAACAGATGGTCAGGCGGTTGAATACGGCCAGGTGTTGTTTAAGGTCAGACCGGATTAACCATGACGCGTCGAGCAAGCTGCGCGTTATGGTTTTTATTACGACGCACGCTAAACAGCTCCCGCAATAAGAGATACGAAGATATGTTTTCAAGGATTCTGATAGCAAACCGTGGTGAAATAGCACTGCGTATCATTCGTGCATGCCACGAGCTAAATGTCGAGGCGGTGGTGGTTTATTCCGAAGCAGACAGAGATTCCGCATACCTGCAGCTCGCCGACGAGGCGGTCTGCATAGGGCCGGCCGATTGTTCTAAAAGCTATCTTAATATCGCCAGGATAATCAGTGCCGCCGAGATTACGGACGTGGAGGCAATACATCCCGGCTATGGTTTCCTGGCTGAGAATATTGAGTTTGCCGAGATATGCCAGGAGTGCGGCATAACTTTCATCGGACCGCCCGTAGAGGCAATGCGATTGCTCGGTGACAAGGTCAGTGCCCGCAAAGTGGCGCAGCAGGCCCGGGTACCGGTCGTTCCAGGCTCCGAAGGTATTATCGAGGACGACTCAAAGGCCCTGGAGCTGGCAAATGAAATGGGCTATCCGGTGATTATAAAAGCCGCTGCCGGCGGCGGCGGACGCGGGATGAGAATTGTGCACAACGATATTTCCCTGCGTTCGGCGTACAATGCGGCACGAGCCGAGGCGGAAATAGCCTTCGGTAACGGCAGCGTGTATCTGGAAAAATATATCGTTGAGCCGCGGCATGTCGAGGTACAGGTGGTCGCTGACAACGATGGCAATGCCCTCCATTTCTATGAGAGAGACTGCTCGATTCAGCGAAGGCATCAAAAGATGATCGAGGAATCGCCTTGTCCTGTTCTGGATAAAAGGACCAGAGAACAGTTATGCGAAGCTGCATTGAGAATCATCGAAGAGGCGAAATATGTCAATGCCGCAACGGTCGAGTTTCTTTTGGACAGGGATAAGAAGTTTTATTTCATCGAGGCAAATACGCGGATTCAGGTCGAGCACCCGGTGACCGAGATGGTCACAGGTCATGATCTGATTAAATGGCAATTGAAAATAGCATCCGGCCAGCCTATCAAGCTCAGTCAAAGGAGTATCAAACATACGGGTGTCTCGATTGAGTGCCGGATAAACGCCGAGGACCCTGAAAATAATTTCGCACCTTCACCGGGTAAAATCACCCGATATATCCCTCCGGGCGGCCCCGGCGTGAGAGTAGATACGCATGTATTCCAGGGCTGCACTATCTCCCCGACCTACGATTCAATGATTGCCAAGCTTATCGTCCATCAAAGTACACGGGCCGAAGCCATTACCACGATGAAAAGGGCTTTACGGGAATTTGTAATCGAGCCGATCAAAACTACGATACCCGTCTGCATAGACATTCTTTCGCATAATCTTTTTGTCAAAAACAAAATTGACACCGGCTTTGTCGAACGAACCTTTTAGTTCGTTTGCTGTGATTTATCTATTTAAACATTGTAAGCTGAGATAGTTCCGCAACAGGCGGATTATTGTTCGGGGGCGATGAGGTCCTCGTAGGTTTCGCGTTTTCTGATTATCGTGAAGTTTTTACCGTCCACGAGCACTTCGGCGGTCCGGCCGCGAGCGTTGTAGTTGCTGCTCATCGTAAAGCCGTATGCACCGGCGGTAAAGACACAGAGCAAATCGCCCCGTTTTACCGGTGGTAAAGCCCTGTCTTTGGCGAAGAAATCCGAAGCTTCGCAGATCGGGCCGACCACATCGACTGTTTCGGTACCGTCAATCTGTAAGTCTTTTTCACGCTGGGGCGGAACGAATTTCCCATCGACCTTCGCGGGCCAGATGAAATGGAACGCCTGATATAAAGACGGTCGAATCAAATCGTTCATTCCCGCATCTACGATAACGAACTTTTTACTGCCGCCCCGCTTGGTATAAATTGTGCGGGCCAGCAGTACGCCCGCATTGGCACAGATACTTTTACCCGGCTCCAGAATGAGTTTCAAATTTTTATCTCTGAGCAGCGGCACTATCCCTGCGGCGTACTCGGACGCGGACGGGACCGTGTCCGATTCGTAATCGGCACCGTAGCCTCCGCCTAAATTAAGAGCCTCGATGGTGTGGCCGTTGCTGCGAAGCTTCTCGATAACCGGCAGGATTTTTTTGACTGCATCGACATAGGGATCGATGGTCTTTCCGCCGCTACCGAGGTGGACGTGGACCGCACAGAGGTTAACACTTCCGTTACCACAGTACGTCTCGAAAATGTTTATGGCACGTTCGATATCGACACCGAATTTCGTTTCCTTTTTGCCAGTTCTGATGTAGGCGTGCGTTTTGTAATCGACGTCCGGATTTATGCGCAGGGCCGCTTTGGTTTTTTTGCCGCGTTGTCTGGTCAGTTCGATGAGGTTTTCCAGTTCCGCTTCCGACTCGATATTAAAATATCCTATACCGGCGTCGAGTGCTTCGGTGATTTCGTTATCGGTTTTACCAACACCGGCGAAAACAATTTTTGACGGATGCGCGCCGGCCTGCGTAGCACGAAATAATTCTCCGCCGCTGACGACATCGAATCCGCTTCCCATCTCGGCCATGAATTTGAGGATGTTGATATTGCCGCAGGCTTTGACGGAATAACATATCAGAGTATCGAGCTCGCTATATGCCTTTTGAATTTTTTGCAGATGGTCAATGAATGTAGCTTTGCTGTAAATATAAACCGGTGTGCCGACGGCTTCGGCGATTTCCTCGATATCTATATTTTCAACAAAAAGTCTGCCGTTTTTGTAATTGAAATAATCCATTTTGTTAAGTGCCCTTTTAATTGTTCATAAATCCTGCAATAGCCAGCATGAGTTTAGGTGCATAGTATAAGTAATTGTATGACGATTGCAAGTGGACGGTCGGTAACGGCACACAGGCGGAACGCAGATGCAAGACGGCGATTGAGCGGATATTCCTGTCCAGTGGTGGCTTGCAGGGTGATCGGGAGCTTTTTGATATTGTGTTCGACGGGAGTTTTACGGTTCCATATAAAAAAATGGAAGGTTCTACTGCAGTGTGCGAACCTTCCATTTTTGCGTAACCGCCCAAGCCTTGATTTCAATCGCGGCTTAATTAACCGGCCGTAACCGGCAGCCTGCTTATATCGCATGATCCGTCGATTAGCAGGCTTCATTTTAAACTGCTACGCTATTTTTTCTTCTTTGCTGCTTTTTTCTTCTTTGCTTTCTTCTTTGTTGTTTTCTTCCTTGCTGGTCTCTTCTTGGCTACTTTTTTCTTCTTTGCTTTCTTCTTTGCCATGATTGTGTCACCTCCTTTTGGCTCACAAAATCCTTTTATTTATTCTTGTAACCATAACAACATTTATAACAATAAGAACTATTATAAAAAAAATACATAAAAAAATAAAATTTTTCTATATTTTTTTATCGTCTAAAAGTTTAATAATACTTGATTAAAATTTCCATCATCAGGATTCGACGCAGCTTGTTATATTGTTTAATGTTTTCATTGTAAAAGAGAAAAAAGTTTGTAATTTGATATTCTTTTTCGAATAATCGTTGTTTGTTTTTTATCTTCTGACTTTTTTTCAGTGTATTTAAGAGCTTTAAGTTAATGGTGAATCGGAGAAAAATAGTATTGTTCGGCGGTACGTTCGATCCGGTACATCTCGGCCATACGATTGTTGCCCGCGAGGCGGTCGAATATATCGGAGCCGAGAGAACAATTTTTATTCCCGCAAAGCTCTCACCACTTAAAGGTTCTTTGCCTAAAGCAAATGACATGGATCGATTCAGAATGCTTTCTCTCGCGATAGCAGGTGAGGATTTTTTTGAGGTCAGTGATTGTGAGTTAAAAAGATCGGTCCCGAGCTATACCCTCGATACGGTCAGGCAATTTCAGTCGAAGTACGGCGGAGGAACTTCCGTTTACTGGCTCCTCGGCGCCGACGGTATTGATGAGCTGGCACACTGGCATGAAATCGTCGAGCTGATTGATGAATGCAATCTGGCGGCTATGTACAGAGCCGGTTGCGAGCGGCCGGATTTTAGAAAATTCGAGCCTCTCTGGGGCCGCGGTCGCATCGAAAAACTCCGTCAAAATATTATCCCCACACCTCTGGTCGATATCAGCAGTACCAAGGTAAGGAACAGATTAGCCTCCGGACAAAATGTTACGCAAATGCTGCACCCAGCGGTACTTAGCTACATACGCGAACATGGATTGTATGGATCGAAACCGACGAAGCCCGGCGGTTAAGCTTTTTGTTATTGCTGCGAGTTTGTTCTTTTAAGGGTCTTTGTCAGCCAGTCGTACCAGTCGGCCATCCCTTGGCCGGTCTTTGCCGAGACCGGAAAAATTTCGATGGTTTTATTAAGCCTGCGGGCGTCTGTTTTCGCTCGTTCGATATCGAAATCGACATGGCCGAGCAGGTCTGTTTTGTTGATAAGCAGCGCTTTGGATTTTGCAAAAATGGCAGGATATTTTGCTGGCTTGTCGTCACCTTCGGCGACAGAAAGCACGACTACTTTTCCGGCCTCGCCCAACTCGAACGCGGATGGACAAACCAGATTGCCGACGTTCTCGATGAGAATTAAATCCAGGTCATCAACGGGCAATTTTTTCAATGCTTTTTTGATCTGTACGGCGGACAAATGACACGCGCCTTCGGTGTTGATCTGGACAACGGGCGCCTCGGTTGCCCGGATTCGTTCGGCATCGATATCTGTTTGAACGTCACCTTCAATCACGCCGATTTTTATCCTACCTTGAAGCTCGGTTATGGTCCTGACCAGAATGGTCGTCTTGCCGGAACCCGGAGATGAAATCATGTTCAGACATAATTTGTTTCGCTCGGCCAAAAAGGACTTATTTTCGATGGAACACCTCTGGTTTTCGCTTAAAATTTTTTTTTCAATTTTTATTTTTTTCATGATTTTTTTCCGTTTGGAACTCTATTTCCTCCAGTATCAATGGGGCATCCGGTAACAGTTCAAAATCTCTACTTTCACATTTTTTGCACTGCGGTTTCGAAAATTCGACATTAAAAATCTGATTGCAGTCTTTGCATTTCGCCTGCAGAGGCTTATGTTCTATTTCCAATTTTACGTCCCGGCATAATGTATCTTTTGCAATTGCCTCGAAAGCGAAACAAAGCACTTCGTCATTGACGGCGTTAAGTTTTCCACAACTGATTTTTGCCGCGACTGGTCTTGCATTTTGTTTTACCGCCTCATCAGTAATTTGCGCCAACAAGTATTGTGCCACTATCATCTCGTGCATCAGCATATCCTCGGCAGCTCACGTCCGTACGGCATTTGGACCATTCTCCTGCCGCCTATCCGGGTAATAAGCTCCACTAAGGGCACATCTTTAGTTTGAATCACCCTGCCAATAATCGCAGCCTCTTTGCCAAGCGGATGATTCCGGCAGATTTTCAGGCAATCCCGGGCCGATTCGGACGATACGATTGCTATAAATTTGCCCTCATTTGCGATTGTCAGCACGTCGAATCCGAGCATATCGGCGGCGGCCTGCACTGTTTTATCGACGGGGATATCGGTTTCGCGAATTTCTATACTCTTTCCGCTGCTTCCTGCGATTTCGTTCAACGTCGCGGCCAGTCCGCCCCTGGTCGGGTCCCTCATAAATTTTATGCCGCTGGTTTTTTCCAATAGTTCGCAAGTCAATTCCGCCAAGGCGGCACAATCGCTCTTTAACCTGGATTGAAATTTTATCCCTTGCCGCTGTGAAATAATTGTCATGCCGTGGTCGCCGATTGTGCCGTTGACGATAATTTGGTCACCGACGGAAATTTCCTCGACGCCCAATTCTACTTTGGCCAATCTTACTCCAATCCCTGTGGTGTTAATAAAAATTCCGTCGGCGGCGCCGGCTTCGACCGTCTTGGTATCACCGGTGACGATATCAACTTTATTCCTGCGGGCGGTTTTGCCGATACTTTCCAGAATTTTGTCGAGCAGCTTGATTTCGAAACCGTTTTCGATAATCAGCGACAGCGACATAGCGACAGGCTTCGAACCGGCAACGGCAAGGTCGTTGATTGTTCCGCAGACGGCGAGTTTGCCGATATCGCCGCCGTTAAAGAACAACGGCTTGACGACATAGCTGTCCGTAGTAAAACACAAGGATTTCGAATCGACATCCAGTTTTGCCGAATCACCCAATTCGGCCAGAGTGTCATTTTTAAGCTTCGGTAAAATATGTCGGCGTATAAGCTCGTCCGAAAGCTGCCCCCCACCGCCGTGTGCGAGTAAGATTCTGTCGTTTTTATCCGTTCCCATCAATTGTGTCCCCGTCCTCCGTATTTGAACCATGCGGCACAGGCGCCTTCGGAACTTACCATGCAGGGGCCGACAGGTTTTAACGGCGTACAGCTTCTGCCAAACAAAGAGCACTGAGACGGCTCGACCAAGCCGCATAAAACTTCGCCGCATCGGCAGCCATCCAGCTCTTCCCCCGGTGTTTCGGTTAGATTAAATCGCTTAAAGGCATCGAAGCGGCCGTATTTGTCTTTGAGCTCCAATGTGCTTTTTTCTATTTTTCCCAGTCCTCGCCAATAACCGTCGGCCGGTTCGAAGCACTCGTCGATGATTTTTTGTGCAACGGTATTGCCCTGCTCGGTTACAACCGCACCGTACAGCGATTTTAGCTCGGCCGTACCGGCGGAAAGTTGTCGGCATATTTCGGCAATAGCTTCGATTATCTGCAATGGCTCAAAGCCCGCCACGACGCAGGGCCTTTTGAAATCTTCCACGATCCCGGCAAATGCACCTGAGCCGATGATGGCACTTACATGGCCCGGACAAAGAAAGGCATCAATTTTATGGTTTTTCCCGTCCAACAGTGCCTTCATCGCCGGGACGACAAGTTTATGTCCGCCGAGGATGGAGAAATTATCTATGGATTCGGTGGCTGCTTCTTTGACCGCCACTGCAGTAGCCGGTGCGGTCGTCTCGAAACCGACGGCGACAAATACAATAGTTTTTTGGGGATTATCTTTAGCCAACTGGAGTGCATCTTCGCTGCTAAGAACGACTTTTACATTGAATTTTGCCTGCCTTGTTTCGAGCGAGCCGGTTTTGCCGGGCACTCGAATCATATCACCGTATGTTGCTATAATACAATCCTTACGGTCCGCTAATTGCAAAATAATGTCGATATAGCCCTGGCTTGTTACACATACGGGGCAGCCCGGTCCGGACAAGAGTCGCAGCCCCTCCGGTAGAGTCGAACGTATGCCGCTGCGAAAAATCGAGACAGTATGAGTGCCGCATACCTCCATGATATTTATCTGCCGCCCTAATGTTTTGCAGGCGGAGGACATAATCTTTTGCGCTTTATTAATTCTATCGAGCATAAAACAATAAATCCGAATATCTAATTTCGAAATCCTAAACAAATTCAAATTCCCAAACCTTTCGAACATTTGAATTTTGATTTTGTTTAGAAATTAGGATTTCGTGCTTATTATTTCATATTTTCTGTCTATCCTGAGACTTTGTTCGGCGTATCCATAAATTCGTTTATTTCCGAAATAAGCTGCCAGGTTTTTTTTGCCTCTTCCTCATCGACCATTGAAATGGCAAATCCGGCGTGGACCAGAACCAGATCGCCTAACTTCGCCTTCGGCAGAAGCGTGGTTTTGGCCCTGAAGCGGTTACCCATCGCATCGACAACCGCCCTGTCGCCTTCCAACTCAACTATTCTTGCCGGTATCGCCAAACACATCGCTCGTTTTCCGTATATCGTTTTTTTAATATATATGACCTTTTAAGGTCGCATTCTATTGTTAGATACGCTTTGGGTCAATCTTTGGTTTGTAGGAGGACTTCAATTGGGTATTTGTTTTTGCTCGGATCGGCTGAATTCGTATTTTATTCACAATTATTTCCGGCGATAGCGGCTTGGCCTAAGGAGATTCCGCCATCGTTGGACGGGAACTGACGATTGTATAGTACGTTAAAACCGTTTTTCTTCAAGAGTTTAATCAAGCGACTTATCAAATATCGATTGCAAAAGACCCCGCCGCTCAATGCGACCGTGCTTAATTTCGTACTTTCCCTTGCATGTTTCGCTAATCCCAGCAAAGCAGCAGCGATTGTATTGTGAAATTTCGCCGAGATTATGCCGATATCAATCCGGTTTTGTACGTCTGTGACAATTCCTTTTATCGCTAAACAGAGATCGAAACAGCAGGATTGTCCCGGCGCAAAAAACATCGCGTGTTCGTAGCAGTCATCAATATCGGCGGCGGCAACTGCCTCCAGGGCCATCGGTAACTGCGCATCGAAATGGTTATAGCCGCCCAATCCGAGCATAGCTGCTACGGCGTCGAAAACTCTGCCTAAGCTGGATGTCTGGACACAATTGATGTTTTTATCGAGCTGCTCCGAGATAATATGTACCTTGTCTATATCCGGCTCGATGCGGCTCAGGAGCCGGTCAAATTTAGCCGGACTGAAATTTTCGCCGTATGCCTTTTTTAATAATGACAGTAGCGGCCTTATCGCTTCCTTGCTTGCCTTGTCCGCACCGGCTAACTGGTAATATGCCAGATGACCGAATCGCTCGAATTTTTCCAGCGATGCAATCAGGCATTCGCAGCCCCAAATTGCGCCGTCGGTTCCGTATCCCGTGCCGTCACACACGAGACCGATTACCGGGCCGCCGATACTGTATTCGGCTAAAACGGATGCGACGTGTGCCCAATGGTGCTGGATTTGGATTAATTTTTTGCCGTTCAAAAACTGGGCGTAACGAGTGGAAAAATATCCAGGGTGAAGGTCACAGGCGACAACTTCCGGGGCAACTTCGAATAGTTTAGCCAGGTGTTGGATCGAATCGACGTAATGATGATAGACCTCGGCGTCTTCGAGGTCGCCTATGTGCTCGCTGCAAATGAGCTGGTTTAGTTTTGCGAAGCAGAACGTATTTTTCAAATCGGCTCCGGCAGCAAAAATATCCTTTGAACAACTTTGTTCAATCGTAATAGGTGTGGGGACATATCCCCTTGCACGCCTCAACAGGACCGGCTCCTGTTCGATAAAATGCACGATGGAATCATCGACCTGTCTGAAAATTTCCCTGTCGTGTATTAAAAAGACATCGGCGACGTCTCCCAGACACTCCAGCGCCGCTTGGTTTGTGCAAATCAACGGCTCATCGGAAATATTGCCGCTTGTGGCCACTATGACTTTCAGTCCCTGCTTAAAGAGTAAATAATGCAGCGGCGCATAGCACAGCATAAATCCGTAAGTGTTTACTCCCTGGGCCGCCGACGGTGCTATGGGTGTGTTTTCTTTTTTTGGCAATAAAACAATAGGGCTTTGGGGGCTTTTCAAAAGCAGCTCGGAAACTTCATCGACAACGGCATAATTTCTTATGGTTTCAATTGTCTCGGCCATTAAGGCGAACGGTTTGTGGTCTCGCTTTTTCCGCTCCCGTAACCTCTCTACAGCATTATTGTTGAGTGCATCGACGGCTAAATGAAATCCACCGATACCTTTTATTGCGACAATTTTTCCCGCTAAAAGCAGGCGGGCCGCTTCTGCGATTGCTTCTTCAGTCTGTGTTTGTATTGTTTCGCCAGTGTTGTCCGTCAGCCAAATCTTCGGTCCACAAGACGGGCAGGCCACGGGCTGGGCGTGGAAACGCCGGTCGGCGACAGTCGCGTACTGGTCGGAGCATTTCTCGCACATTTCGAAGGCTGACATTGTCGTATTAGGCCTGTCGTACGGGATGTTTTTGATTATTGAATACCTCGGCCCGCAGTTAGTACAGTTGATGAAAGGATAGCCGTATCGAAAATCCGCCTTGTCCGCCATTTCGTTGAGGCATTCTTTGCATGTGGCGATATCAGCCGTCACCTGCGAGAGCGGCGTTCCCTGCGAATCGCTCGTCCTGATAAGGAATTTGTCCTCATCCCGCATAAGGGGAATATCAATGATGTCACAGGTTCTTATCTCGGCTAACGGCGGTTTTTCTTTTTCGGATTGGAGCCGGGAAAGAAACTCGTCAATTTTCCGCTCCCGACCCTGCAGTTCGACGGTAACACCGTTGGTATGATTATAAACGAAGCCGGAAAGCCCCAGAGCCGTCGCTATTTTATACACGGCCGGGCGAAAACCAACGCCCTGCACCCGCCCGGTTATGGATATTCTTTGTCTTTTCATCAAAACGCCTGTTTTTTGTCCTTTCGATACTTTTTAATACGCCGGTTTAGACCAAAAGTTCCAGTACGGCATTATAATGCAGCGTCCGCGAAGAAACAATCAGTGGTTGCCCGGTGTTATCAGACCGGCACGGGAAAGCCAATTCTGTTGAAAGGAAAAGTTGCTTGACAGTATTAGCTGTGATCGTTAGTATGTTTGTTAATCGGGGCCATAGCTCAGATGGGAGAGCGCTTGCATGGCATGCAAGAGGTCGTGGGTTCGAATCCCATTGGCTCCATTTTTCACTTTTAAATATCTATCAGCGAATGCACATGCCTCTCTGCTTTGGGATCAGGCAGGTTTTTCACAAGTCCAGGGAGCTTCGGATTTCCTATGATTAAATGGTTTGAGATATACCTTTATATATCTCTGAACTGAACCATGCGGAAGAATTATGACAGGAATAACACAAAGTGTTCGGTAATGAAAAAAAGGGGCTTATACCGAATGAATCGATATAAGCCCCAAATCTTACTATAGAGATAATCCTGTTTTCTTTAACTGATGATGTAAATCCTATTATTATCCCTTCATTACTTCTTATATACCGGCAAGAGCCGCTACTTCATCCGCCGACAAGGCACGATCGTAAATCATGACCTCATCGATCATGCCGTCAAACAGACGATATGGCTTCCAGCCCGTGTCCTCAAGGTTCGCGCCGATTGTCACATCGAACGTGTTCACGGATATACCGGTCAAGTCATCTAATGTCCCGTCGGGCACGCCGTCAACATAAAGGGCTGCGCCGTTCGTTGTGTCGTACGTACCGCAGACATAGTGCCATTCGTCAAACGCGACCTCTATCGCCCCGGGAACACCATAGGCGGGGCGGGTGCCGTAGCCTGCGATGGCATATTCGAATGCCATGGTGGCCCCTTGGGTGGCCAGTCGCCAGGCGCTGTCGCCCTTGCAGACAATAGCACGCCATTCGTCGGGGATGGAACGGATGTTAATCCATGCCCCAACGGTCATCCCGTCCACCAGGTCAAACGCCGGGTCGGCACTGCAGTTCACATAGGGACCAACGGTACCAACGTCAGTAGGCAGCAGGTCAATCGCCATACCGGCAACGCCGGCCACGAATGCTGCGTCGCTACCACCTCCAATAATTGTTATTGTGCCGTCCAGTCCGTTGCCGGAACTGTCTGTGGCATCACCTTCCATTGCGTAATATGCCACTAA